>NZ_SLXJ01000006.1 GCF_004345745.1 Nicoletella semolina
TAAATAAACTGAATTCAAATAAACTAATTCAAGTAAACTAAAGAAACTAAACCCCTGAGAGGAATCTCGGGGGTTTTTTTATACTCTATTACCTTATCTTAGCCTCTTATTTTCTCTCACCATAATTAAAATAAACGACTGGCTATTTCTTCTATCTAATGAGTAAAGCTAGATGAAGTATCCCTTTATATTTCCTGTCCTTATCCGTATAATATGAAAAAATTTCCCTTAAAAAATAAGAAGAATTACGCCTTCAAAAAATTCTTAGTTTTAGTACTTTTACCTGACCAAAGAATAAAGCCCTTTAAATCAACATTAAAGAGCGTTTAAATTACCTAAAACTTATAGACCAAGTTATCTTCATACTTATCTTCCTGCATATACTCAATAAAGCGAATAAACCTGACTTTGTTGAGCTAAAGAATATATTAAGTCGGTCGAGTAGTGTTGACTAACCGTAAGAAGTCAATCAAATCAAAATGCCGAGCCAGCTTATAACTCTCTTGGCGAGTGTATAAGTATGGCGGATCTAATACAAATAGCACCTTTTGATCATTGCTAAATTTAGGTGATAGGGTGTGAAACGACTCACCAATCACCTCCTGTAGCGAACCATAAAAAGTGCGAAAATTCCAAGCTGTTATTTTTTCGTTGTTTTAATGATTTCACAACCATTCATCAAAACGCTAAATCTTATGGTTTAGCGTTTATTTTTTGCTAATTTAGCTTTCAGGCGACAATATCGCCTTTCAGTTTTCCTATCTTCAATTAACACTTGCTATTAGCTTTATTGAGAGCGACAGTCGTGCTGTTTTCAATCATTGGTTGATTTCTGCAATATGCTGCAACCGCTCGGTGTAGCCATCAGAATCGTTGTAAATAACACGATCCTTTGGTTTGTGATGTTTGGCTATGTGGCTCAATAAACCACTACCACCAAAAATATCGACAATCGTCCAGCCTTCGCCATCGCTTGGGATATGGCTTAATACCTTCTGAAAATGGTTTAAAAACATTCTTTTTTGACCGATAAACGGCAGTGGGGTTTGTTTAAACATTGTTTGATTTGCCATAGTCTGTCCTTTTCTATGGCGTTCTGGCATTCTTGAAAGTTTATTTGCAACCAGTCCTAATTCATTTGCCGAGCTTTTTAAACCATTCCAAGCAAACCGCACACCAAGTGAGCTAACTCGCATTGCTACAAGTGATGTACCAACAGCCATAAGCCCTTTGACCAGTTGAGGGTTTGCGGCTGCAAAATCAATCACAGCATAGATTAAAGGGCGAGCATCATCGGTTAATTCATTGATAGCAGGTAGTAAAACCTTTCCTGTCGTGACACCTAATTCACGAAAACTATTTTTAAGTAGCTTTAAATTATTTTCAGTCGTCGCTGCACGAGCGGCAAATTCTCGCTCCATTGAACCAAGATATTTTAATTTGCCGTTTTCGTCAGTTTCTTGTAGGGTTTTTAAACTCTTTTCTAGTGCTTCAACATTGCCTGTTAAGGTGGATATATCATCGGCATATTCCAAACCAAATAAATCAACAAGCACGCCCATTCGATTTTCTTTTGGCAATTTTTCTAACCGCTTGAGAAAATCTGTTAATGCACCTTGCCCATCTTTCGCTATATTGGCTTTTAATTGTTTCGCTGAAATACCGACTTCTTTTAAAGCAGCTTGGAATGCCTTACCCCCTTTATCGGCAGTCATTAGCTTGGTGAGCATTCCGTTGATTGCAGTACCTGCCACTTCAGGGGATTTACCTAATGAAATAAAACTGTTGGAAAGTGCGGCTGTCGCATTTTGGGTTAATCCAAATTCTTTAGCGACACCACCGACACGCCCAAGCGTGTTTACAATATCACTAGCTTTAACTGGCGATGAATTAGAAAGTTCATTAATTGCATCACCAAGCTCACTAATTTTCTCCATAGGCAGAGCGTACACATTGGCAAGTTTTGCCATTGCATCGCCACTATCTGAGGCAGACATATCAAAGGCAGTGGACATTTTGGCAATGGTTGTGGTAAAAGATTTAAGCTCTTCTTCTTTTACACCTAACTGTCCTCCACTTGCGGCAATTTGAGCTAATTCATTTTCAGTTAAAGGGAGGGTTCGAGTCAGCTCTAATAAATCCTTGCTCAGATTTTTAAAGCCCTCAGGGGTTTTAAAATCTACCACTTTTTTAACATCTGCCATCGCAGACTCAAAATCAATGGCAAGTTTGATTGGCACAGCAGCGGTCATCACCATTCCTGCCGTCCCTAACACCTTACCTTGCAACTCTTCTCGTTCGGCTTTTAATGCTTCTCGTCTGGCTAAGCCTTGATTTAACGAGCTTTGCTTAGCTTTCAAACGATCGATGCTTGAGCCTAATTTGTCATATTTACGGGAAAGATCACCGACAATGAGGTCAGATTTCCCCATATATTTTTGAATAGTAGAACCGAGTTCAACGTGTTCACGTTCTAGCTTGTTAGTCAGGCTCGTCAAACCTTGCATTGACTTACCTAAGGATTGAAAAGCACCAACGGCACTCACTTCGATAGCTATTGCTAATTCTGTTGCCATAATTTATCCTATCCAGAAAGAAATTTAGGGGGTCAAAATGATGACATCGTTACTGGCGTTTACTTTTACTCTGTTAGGCTTTGTACTTATCGCCTACATTTTGTTTGCCTTTCCATTTCTATTTATCTTGTTATTGCCTTTTGCTGTATATAAAGTGATGAAATGGCAACAAAAAAAACAACAAAACAACCAAAAACCGCATTACCAAAATAGTGGGGTAATGCCTCGTGGCGTAGAGGAAGATCTGACGAATGAACCACTTTCATTTCAACCAAAACGTTAAACAATAAAAGTCGCTACATAGCGACTTTTGTGTATTTGGCGTTAATTTGCCGTTGGGCTTGGTTAAGCCACCGTTTAATTTCTTCTAAAGTGAGGTTTTCTAACTCGCTAGGTTGCCACCCATACCACCACGCCAAATCCGCTAATACGGCATCAAGT
Organism: Nicoletella semolina; assembly: GCF_004345745.1. Lineage (GTDB taxonomy): Bacteria > Pseudomonadota > Gammaproteobacteria > Enterobacterales > Pasteurellaceae > Nicoletella > Nicoletella semolina. Next base: position 3,018 of record NZ_SLXJ01000006.1, read on the forward strand.
GCTTTAAGACTTACTTTCCCTCTTGAATTTCAACCAAGACTTTTTGAGCATTGAGATAATCCGAAATATCTAACTCATCAATATCTTCTGGCACTAACCCCGTTAAGCGAGCGAGCAAACGCATTTCACCTTCAACAGAGTTTCCTTGCATTGTTTGGCGAAAATCTTTTGCTTTAGCACGGCGAATTTTTAGCTCTGTAATCTCATTGCCTTGACCGTCTTTAATGGGGTAATTAAGTGCAATGGTTTTAAAAATAAGTAGGTCATCTAATTTTTCAGCCATAAAAAACTCCTTTGTGAGTGGTTAATTTTCACAAAGGAGTGTAATGAAATCGCCATTAAATGGCTTTTAAAGCGGTTTAGGAAAGACGCTAGAAGCCAATGTTTTGACGATACGTTGTTAAAACATCTTCTCCATTAACTCGCCATTGGTTAGTCAACACATCAAAAAACAGTACTTCTTTGCCATTTAATGACTGCTTCACACTGGATGCTTGGAAGGTCATTGCATATTCCGCCGCCTCTTTGGGCTTGTATTCCCCTTGTGGGATTTTGCTAAATGTGCCGTTTAAGGTCATCACTAAAGGCACTTCAGCAGCCAGCCCCTGTGCATTAAATACTTTGACATCAGCACGCACCATCAACTGCGGATTTTTAAACGGATTATTGGCAATGGCGGCAACGTCAGGATAGAAACCGTCCCAAATGATTTCAGCCTCCATGGCACTGACACCTGCTGGGACTTTTAGCGTGCCGACCATACCCAATGTTTTATGCTCTAGCATCTCGACTTCAAACTCAGGCAATTTAACCGATTTTGCCTTGCCGAGAAAACTGTTGCCATTGATATAGATGTTGGCGTTATCAACTTGATTAATTGTTATGCTCATTGTGTATCCTTAACTATTTTGAGGGGGTATTGCAATGGGGTTAGCTTGAACGCACCAAATTCACTAAATATTTGCGTGTGACACGTGATTCATTGCTGATACGTTCAGCAGGAATTTTAGGCGTAAAGGCATATTGAATGGGGACATTTCCCCGACTAAAGGCATCAACAAGGTCAGCATCAGGATCTAACTGCACCGAGAAGCCAACAATAGATTGTAACGTTCCCATATAGGTCTCTACCGTCGCCAACAAGCTATCTAACAAGGCTTTGTCAATAGGGCGGTCAATAAATTGCAACTCAACACGACGAATGGATTCATCAATTAAATCCGCACTGCGTTGCACGGTTTCAAAGTTGCTGATATGGGTGACCGTTGGGAAATTGGCAAGACGGTTTCCCCACAAGCGAAAGCCTGTGCCATAACTATTAAAGACGGTGGTAATACCACGAGCGTTAAGCAGATTGGTTTCAGACTGCACATCATCAACCCTTGCCGTTAAAGGCACTTCCACGCCAATTACGCCTTGTAAATTACGGTTTGAGGTAGAGAACCAATATCCGTGCTCTACATCGGTTTTCAAACGCAAACCTGCGGCGTGGGTGGCAAGACATTCCAAAGTGTTATGCTCGCCAATTACGTGCGGATAAAATAGATGCACTCTATCACTGGCGGTTTGAAAATTAATCGTACCGCTTGCCCCTCGTCCGCTTAATGCTTTTGCCAGCGTAGTCGCTTTGGGGGCTTGCACATAGGCAATCGCCCCCATCTGATGAGCAAGGGTTTCTAGGGCTGTTGACAGTGTCGCTGTGGTGCCATATTGTGGGCAGATTAAAATTTTGGCATCGGCACCAAAAAGATTAAATCCCGTTCGCAGTAACTCAAAACCTGTTCTTGCCCCAGTACTCACATCAATGCTGCCTTTAATATCTTGCTCGGTGACTTTAGTCGGATCGGCATAAGTATAAGTCGCTGTGAGGTTTTCTTGGGTTGCATTTAGGGTAATTTCCCCTGTTAGCAGATTGACTTGATAATCACTATTTACATTCAACGGACTGCCATTGGAATGGAGGGTCAGCTCAATTAAACCTGCTTGAGCGGTTTGGGTACGTAATGTTTGTGCATCTAGCGTTAAAGGCTCATTGCTTACCTCTGTGCGGTGGCGTGTGGGGTCAAGTACATTGATAACATAAACCTGCCCACTGGCATAACGGCTTAAAATATCGACTGCATCGCATATCGAATACCCTTTATCCAATACATTGCCAAATTGAGCAAAATCTTTTTTCGTTTGGCAAAGTTTTAGGATATTCACTTCACCCACAGGGGCAGAGCCAACTAGCCCAATAATTGCACCCTCTGCACTGCTTACAGGCACAGCACCTGCATTGACACGTTTAGTTTCTGTTCCGTGATGAAAGGCGACTGCCATTTTTACTCCTTATCGCCCTTTGGGGCGTTCATTTTTAATCGTTTATCAAGGGGGGAGCCTACATCTCTTGCCATTAAATTGACAAATTTTGGCGTAGAACTGACCGCTTGACACTGTTCAACTTGTACGGTATCGGCTTGTATAATCAACTGATACTGCCAAATACCTGTTTCTTGTTGTTGCCCATTATTAAATTCATCAACGAGCCAACAAGGATTACAATCAGGTGGACGAAATCCCACCACAGCCAAATGCAGGCTATCCAATAAATTCAACGCCCCCTCATCATCGTGAAGATGGCGAGTGAGGACGGTCAAGGCGACCTGTATGTGTCGGTTTTGAATAATGTGTTGCGTTGGGCGAGGGCTTTCAAATTTCGAGCCTAAATAGCTTATCAATACTGCTCCGTGAGGGTGGGAGAGATAATAGCTGTCAGGGTCGTTTGGAAACAGCTCAATTTGCCAATCAGGTAAGTGTATTTTTAAATGCTGCTCAATTGCCGTTAAAATCGCTTGTGTGCTTGCCATTTTTCCCCTCTATTGAATTAATAACCGAACGTGTCAATGCGTTGACTGCTACGCACGGTATATTCGCTTTCATCAGCGATGACATCTCCTGATGCCCTATGACCTACAGCGGTATTGGCTGTCAGTGTGGCAATACCAAGATGTAGCTTGCCGTTTGCAATTTGCTCCAGCTCTTTGAGTGCTTGCTGATAAGCGTCCTTCACACCCTCAGGCATCTTGGTTTCAGGTCGTCTAGCATAAAGCCAATAGCGAGCAAGGGTTAAAGCCTGCTGGGTGATGAGGGTGGAGACATCACTTAATGGCAGTATATAACGTGCTCGTAAGGCGGCATCAATCCGCTCGCACGCCAATTTAATCGCCATTTCAAGCACGTTTAAATTAGGTTCGGTGGCACGAGGCGAATCATTGCTGATTTGTACCATCGTGTGATGACTAAATGCCTCCATTAAATGTGCTGTCGTGATGTACATTCTCCCTCCTTAGTAGCGGTCTATTTTTGCTTGGTTTTTGCTTTTCGCTTAGTAGGCTCTGATGTTTCAGTTACTTCGGTTACTTCGGTTACTTCAGTTACTTCAGAGGCTTCAGCGTCTTTAATCGACGCCTCTGCCAGCTGGACATCTTCTTCAGTGATGATCGATTGCAAATCTTGATGATTGTTTGCCTTTTCATCTAAAACAGGGCTAAGATAAATGGCAAGCTCATCAGCCTGAAGCTGTTCAAGTGCGATCGTATCACCAAGTGCATAATAGATACCGTCATGCAAAATTGGCGAGCGTATTACCGTGAATTTGGGCATAGTGATTTCCTTTATGTGGGGTGTTTTTTTACACGGCTTCTTTAATTAAATAGCCTGCTGATGCCCCCAATAGATGCGGACGTGAAATATCGGTGGTGCGAATATATTCCACTTTGCCGCCGACATCTAAGTAGCTATCGACAAATAAGCCTTTTTTACGGCGGACGGTATAGCCAAAAGACGGCTTGTAAATACTGTGTTTAGGGGTATCCCCTGCCGCTGTTTCAGGCACATAAGCCAAGATAATCGCCTTTGACCAGATATCTTTCAGTACGCCTTGGTCTTCGTAAGTGGCTTGACCGATTTTCACTGTTTTCACATCAATTAACTCTGCAAACAGTTGTGGCGTGATAATCGCTTTTTGGCTGTATTTGATTTTCTCAATCACCGCAGGGTGAGCTTTTAACGCTGCCCATACATCACCTGAAATGATACAAACATTGACATCGTGACCGATTGAGCGTTTGACAGCGTTTTTCCCTGCCTCAATCACGGCAAACGGATCGGAGTTGTCATAATCATTAAATTTCGATGTGCCACTTAGGGTGATTTTGTTGGTCGTCTCATAGTTGGCTTCGTTAAGGGCTAAATCGGCAATCGCTTTTTCACGACCGAGTGCAATCACATCTTGCGTGGTCATCGTGGCGTATTGTCGCAGCGGAAAGTTTGCCTCTGCATCTTCACGATAATCAATTGGATAGGCGATATCGTGTTCTTCTAAAGTTACGTCAATTGAGGTAATATCTTCAGGGGTTAGCACATTCGAGCCTGCACGCAATGCACGAGCGGTCGTTTGCAGACGGAAAGCAAGGCGACCAAATTTAGGCACTTTGCCTGCTTCTTTTTCAATTTCAGCTACAGGCATTAAGGCAAGCCCAACTAATTGATTGTTGTCATAGCCTTGTGCAAGATTGGTTAGAACAGGGTCTTGTACACGCAGTTTGCTTAATTTTGCTTGGTCTGTCATTTTGGTTTCCTCTTAATTGTTAAAAATGGCGTTAAAGGCAGTGGTATAGCTGACGCTATGCTGTTTCATATAAGTGCGAACCTTTTGGTCGGCTTCAATTAATTGCGGACTCACCCCCTCACCATACTGCACCACATCGACATCTTGTGAAAATACTCGTGCTTGTGTCGCTTCCTCCCCAAAGCGAAGTACCTGCGGTTGAGCGGCGAGAAATTGCTTGGTGAGTGTGTGCAGATTTTCCCCTTCATTAAAATCAACGGTTCGACCTGCACTCATCGCAGCGGAATAATTCAGTAAAGCCAGTGCGGCTTCTTTGGCGATAGGGGCAAGCTTGCCTTGGTTCATTAAACCTTCGCAGAAATTGGCATTATCCGTTTTGACCGCTTCCAGCTGTGCGATGGCTTGAGCTTCCTCAGCAGCAGCTTTTTCGGTTTTAAGTTGAGCGTTTTCTTGCTCCGCTTTTGCCTTGGCTTGTGCCATTTGGGCTTTTTCTGCCTCCGCTTTCGCCTTGGCTTGTTCTGCTTGTGCCAGTTTTGCTTCTAATTCGGCAACTTTGTCTTTATCCATTAAGTTATCCTCTTGGTTAGGTGATAAGAAATTTTGTGAAAATTCCACAATACCGTCGTCGCCTTCTTCGTTAAATATCGGCGTTCGCAATCCTTTAACCGCAGGAGGCATTGCCCCTAAAAAGCCAATATGGCGTAGGTAGAGCGAGCCTTTTTTCGGGTTATTGGGATTGTCAGGTAGGTAGAACGACGCTGAAATTTTTTTAAAACGCCCGCTATTAACCATTTCAGCAAAGGCGGGGTCGACTTGCTCTGGTTCAGCCTTCAGTACATCGCCCTCTAATCGTAAAGACTTCGCCCAGCCATAGGCAGGGTGGTTGTCTTTTGGGTGTCCAATAACAAAAGGGGCTTCGTGAAATTTTGGGTCGTAAGCAGCGACAGCTTGCTGTAGCATTTCCGTGGTGATATTAATCTCCACCCCTGAGCTATCAGGGCGTTTGCCTGCCTTAAAAATATCAATTAGGTTCATATTGCCTCCGTTAAGGGCAATCATAGAGCAGAAAGGGGGAGCTGACTTTTAAAGGAGTTTAGGAAAAACTATTCCTATTACGCCCTAAAAAGCGTGAAGGGCGATTGGTTAAAGGCATATCACATTCAAATAGCGTTTAAATGGCGTTTAAATGAGCGTTAAAACGTTTAAATTTATTGAGCTATACATTGAGGTAGCCAAATGGAAAATGTTTAAATAAGGCGATTTTAGGCGTTATTTTGAATTTAATGACGATAAAGTCATTTATCCCAGCTTTCGGTTAAGGTGGCGATGGGCTTTTTCAATCAATAACCGCTCCTCCTGACGAGAAACGCCAAGCCACGGACGAGCAGGTATAGCCACTTTCTTCGCTCGTCCAGCCTTGCCACCAAATTGATGTAGGCGAGCGTATTTTCTAGCTGAACCAAACTCCACTTTATCTGCTTTGACGTTGTAGGCGGTTGTATCGGCAAGATAACCGTCTTGGCGTAAGATTTTAGTCGATTTCCCTCGCTGGCGTTTGTGTTCTAGTGTACGAGTTGAAAGCGGTTGCCATTTATTGCCATCAGGGGCTTTCTCTGCCTTAAAACGGTTCGTGTGAATTTTCTTTAAGGTTTCGCCCAGTACGCCATAGAGCTTACGAGGTTGCTCTAGTTGGCTTGCAATTTTTTGCAAAGCACTGACCGCTTGGGTGTCGTTGAGGGTGATTTTAATCATGGATGTTCTCCGATAAAATAAAAGCGAGGTAATGTTGCCACGCTTTAAATAAGGGAATTTATATGGAAAAAGAAACCCAAATTTTAGAAGATATATTAGTTGCTAATGTACTTACGCTTGCTAATGCTATTGCAGCTAAAAAAGCACAGAGTAACAGTTGGTCTTCTGATGGATATATTAACGAAGCGTTGAACGAGCTTGTTCAAAAGCGTCCTGCCATTCTTGAACGGTTGCGTCAAAAGCAGCGGGATCAGGTTCAAAGACTTGCAAATTTAACGCCTGTTGAGCCATCATCTGACTAATCAAGTGAATTTCATTGAGATTAAAGCCTTTGAGTTGTGCCAATAATTCAAGGGCTTTTGTCATTAATTCCGTTTCGTGTTTCATTTTTTCTCCTATTGATTAAAAAATAGTTTAGGCGTATAGTTACTTTGCTGCGGTAGGGGTTTCCTACTGGAAAGGTTACGATTGGTTTGTCGCCCGTATTATCCTGTTCGAATCAGGCAAGCTATCGCAAGTTCAATTCTCTGTAAGTGGGTTATCAAATGGAAAGAGTCCGGTGCATTTAGCAGTCCGATTATCCTGTTCGAATCAGGCAAAACTTACAGAGAACCCCATAACACCTTAAAGCTCCGTAAGGTTTCTAGTTGCTTTTCTTTTCCTAAATCTACTACACTGGCAGTTCTTACTACATTGAGTTTATGTGACGTTTTTTTGCCAGTTTCAGTATCTTTAATTTTTACTTCATAATCCATTTTTACCGCTACTTTGCCTTTGTCAGTATCAAACACAAACAACAGAACATCTGAGGCGTTTTTATTGCGTTGCTGTTCTTTCGCTTGTAGCAAAATCGCACTTGGATTTCGCAGTTTTTCTGGCAGTTTTTCCCAAAATTCCGTAGGTAGGTTAATGCCTTTGGCTTGTTTACTATCACGCAAAGCGTGCAATATATCATCATCACGCACTGCAATTACGGCAGATTGTGGGGCTTTGTGGAGTGTAGCGAGCTTGTCAATCACCTCTGATGGCAGTACACCCACATATTTTAAATTGCCTCGTGCGATTTTCTCACTTGCTACAGCCTCTACCATATCTTTCATTGCCGCATTTAACATCTGCACCGCTTGAGGGCGTTTTGTCAAAATATCATCAATCAGCAAGCTGGCAAATTTGGGGGCAGCCGTAGTGAGTTTTTGCATCAGTACGCTATCAATGCTGGCATTTCGTCCTGCCTTAATATTGTCAAAATTATGTGGCGTAAAGCCGACATCAACCCCTTTAGGCACTGCAACGACTCGTGGGTTACCTGAACGTACGCCCACCGTTTTTTCCTCAAACTCAATCTGAGGCGTTGGGCTGAGTTTTTTGCCATCGGCTTAGCACAGCCGTGTGTCAATGTGCTTAAGGTGTGCAACAATTCACGCCCTGCCTCATCTTCAATCAAGGCTTCTAAATGCAAATGCGTATGGCAAATGGGGCAACGGCATAATTTCATACGCTTACCCCCTGACGTTTTGCCCACGCTTTGAGGGCTTCAAGAACTCTATATGCTTCCTTTGCGTTTAAACGATGAAGATGATATAAGGTCAAGATTTCGCCTTTTTTGAGTTTGCCACGGTTGAGCATGGCATTAATGCAACGATTCAACCCTTTTTCGCTCGGATCTTTTAACATACCCGCCTTGCCCATGGTTATCCAGATTGCTCGGATTTAGCAGTTGATTTGTATGTTTTTTGTGAAATTCATATTTTTCTTCATTTTTATGGTTTTTTACAGCTTAGTTCACATTTTTTAATTTTGCTTACTGACAATTTGAATAAAATCAGTAGAGTGTTAGATTAGTTTTGAATTGTTAGGAAATGTTATGGAAAGCTACTCTTTTCCCGATTTAAATCAAGTTATCAAAATCATACAAATTACAGATACTCATCTTTTAGCCAATGGGGATCAAGAACTTCTTGGAGTAAATACTGCAAAAAGTTTTCAAGCTGTTATTGATGGCATTCATCGTGGTGAATTTGCCTATGATTTTATTTTGGCAACGGGTGATTTGGCACAAGATCAGTGTAGTCAGGCTTATACTCGTTTTGCTGAAATGGTAAAGCCATTAGAAAAACCTGTTTTTTGGCTGGAAGGTAATCACGATATTCAGCCTGCTATGTACCAAGGATTAACACCATTCCCACAAATTCAATCGGAAAAACACATTTTAATGGGTGAAAAATGGCAAGTTTTGTTGCTAGATAGTCATATTCCAACACTTTCTAAAGGAGAGCTGAGTCAGGATCAACTTAATTGGTTAGCTAGAAAACTTGAGGAATATTCAGAGCGTTTTACATTAATTGCTTTGCATCACAATATTTTGCCTACAAATTCTGCGTGGTTAGATCAACATAGCCTTGCTAATAGTGAGGCGTTGACGACCATTTTAGCCCAATTTTCAAAAGTGAAAGCTATTTTATATGGACACATTCATCAGGAGGTGGATCGCTTTTGGCTTGGTTACCGTGTACTGGCTACGCCCTCAACTTGTATTCAATTCAAACCGAACTGTGATCGATTTACTCTCGATCCAATGCCTCAAGGCTGGCGAGAGATCTCTTTATTTCCTGATGGTAATATAGAAACCACCGTCAGGCGGTTGAATGAGAACAATTTCTTGCCGAATTTTCACGCAACAGGTTATTGATTAATATATGCAGTAAAAATCATTGATGGCAAGCTTCGTAAAATGGTACTAATTCAGAAATAGTATTCGCAATAAAGTTCACTGCATTAATATTTGCTAAATCTGCTTTTTCTACATTGCGTCCAATGCACCAGAAGTCGCTCTTTTTTGATGGAATTAACTCATCGGCTTGCCATATTTTCACAGAACGAAAATCTGAATATTCACTCTCTGCTCCAGCCCAGAGATCGAAATCCGCATCACGTTGCCAATCTAATTTATCCAGCCATTGATTATATTGTGAAAGATTGATTTGCGAACGGCTTTCACGGTAACAATGCCAATCTAAGCTCACAGAGAGACGGCGGCGATTTAAAATTACAGACAAAATAGCGGCGGAATTTTGGTAAAATTCATACTTATAGTAGGCGAAAAAATGGGCTCTAACTTGCCAGCCATTACACCATTTTTCAATATGCGGTGGAGCAAAAGGTTGCCCTAATTGACGTGAAACAGCAAGATTCAATGCTTTCCACGTTTCCCAATGGGTTTTGTATTTTGCCTTAATCAATGGGATTTCATCAGAGCAGAATTTTTTCATTTGTGAAAATTGGAAAAAAGGAATATCGAACAATTCACAATGTTGAGAGTTGAGCATTATTTCTCCATTATATTCATTCTTCCCAATACAATAGCGGTTTCATTTTGAAGAAATTTTGCAAAAATTCTTTAGATCATCACCGCTGCTGTTGAATTAACCTTCAAGAGTAATTGCGTCCTTAATTTTTTTCAAGGCTTGATTTTCCAGCTGTCGAATGCGCTCTGCGGACACACCATATTTATCTGCTAATTGGTGTAGCGTTGCTTTATTTTCATCAGGATCAAGCCAACGAGCTTTAATAATATCTTGGCTGCGTTCATCTAGGGTAGAAAGAGCATAAGCGAGCTGAGCAGTTGCCCTTCCGTTGTGTTGCTCATCTTCTAGGTCATCAGCAAAATTTGAACCATTGTCTTCTAAATACATTGATGGCGTGTAGTTTTCATCTTCATCGCTCCCCACAGGCAAGTCAAATCCTAGATCTTGTCCTGTCATACGAGATTCCATCTCTTTCACATCTTCTGGAGAAACTCCCAGTGTATCAGCAACGTGCTTTGCTTCTTCTTCGTTAAACCACGCTAGACGCTGTTTATTTTTACGCAGATTGAAGAATAATTTACGTTGTGACTTAGTCGTAGCCACTTTAACAATTCGCCAGTTACGCAGCACATATTCGTGAATTTCAGCCTTGACCCAATGCACAGCGAAAGAAACTAAACGAACACCAACATTGGGATCAAAACGTTTAACTGCTTTCATTAATCCAATATTACCTTCTTGGATTAAATCTGCCAGTGGCAAGCCATAACCTAGATAGCCTCGTGCAATGTGAATAACAAAACGCATATGTGACAGAATCAACTGTTTTGCAGCCTCTAAGTCTTCGTCATAGTAATAACGTTCGGCAAGATCTTTCTCCTGCTCCGCCGTTAAAATTGGATATTGATTTGCCATTCGGATATAGCTATCAAGATTACCTTGCGGAACAACCATTGTGCCAGTCAGAGCAGAATGTGCTTCAGATTGGGTATTAAGTAGTTCAATTTCAGGCTCAATGACATCAATGAGTTCAGCACCTTCAAGGTCTTCAATTTGATCTTCGGAAATTAATGTTTTCATCGTAATCTCACTACAAAAAATTACTGCCATATTACAGTGTTTAAGCATAATTGCCAAATAGTCGGGCAAGTTATATTGTGCTAGACTAGATAACCTTTTTCATTGTAGGAGGATTTATGAAACTTTGGTATTCCACAACTAGCCCCTTTGCTCGTAAAGTGTCTGTGGTCATTAAACATCATCAATTGGAACAACAGATCGAAATGTGTAGTATCAGCTCTTCTTTTGATCCTAATTCACCTCATAATCAAGATAATCCACTAGGAAGAATCCCTGTGCTGCAACGAAATTGTGGACGTTGGTTATTTGGCAGTTTATTAATCGCAGAATATTTGGATCAAAAAGGGGCAAAAGCACCACTCACTCCAAAAGAAGGTAAAGCACGTTGGAACACCCTTGCATTACATAATTTAGTTGATGGCATTTTAGAAAATACCTTACCGATGATCGCAGAGAAAATGCTTCGTCCTGAAGAAGAATGGTGGATCAATCGCCATAAGCAGTTGATGGATCGCAATATAAAGAGTTTTACACAATTAGAATGTTCTCTTGAGGAATTTGGCTTTGAACTCAATATAGGCACTCTCACAGCGGTTTGTATGATCGATTGGTGGCAGTTTAGAATGGAAAAACTTGGTTACGATCTTGCAAAAAATCACCCTAAATTGACCGCTTGGGCAAGTGAAATGAATGCAATGCATACTGTTTTAGCAGAAACTAAACCTGCGTTATAAGCATATTTTTAAGTTATACCGAAAATTTTTGCAAAAAAGGGCAGGTTGCTTTACAATTACCAAGATTTTGGGGCTGATTTTGGATTCGACGGGATTAGCAAAGCCCAAGGTGCACGTCGAGGTGCGGTAGGCCTCGTAAACAAACCGCAAAAAAATAGTCGCAAACGACGAACAATACGCTTTAGCAGCTTAATAACCTGCTTATCGCCTTCACTCCCTAGCTTTCGCTCGTAAGACGGGGATCAAGTGGAGTCAAACCCAAACGAGATCGTGTTGAAGCCGCTGCTTTAGGATCGAAGCACTAAATTGAATAAAGCTAGTTTACTGATAGCGTGTCTGTCCGCAGTCAGTTTACGAATGTAAAGACCGACTAAACGTGTAGTGCTGAAGGTAGAGTGATTTCGGACGGGGGTTCAAATCCCCCCAGCTCCACCAGAACATTGTTCTATAAGAACCTATCAAATACTAAAGAGCCTTGAAATTCAACTTTTCAAGGCTTTTTTATTGTCCTATGCGTACCTATAAGATACTATGGAAGCCGAAGATTTTAGGAGTACACCTGAAATACTCCTAAAAACCATACTCCTAAAACTTAAAAAAGCTTGATATGGCAAGGGAAACAGCACTTATTTTATGTTTAAGTTCACGGCTTTTTCGACAATAGGAATACCTTTTTTATAAGTTTGCATAAATAGCTCATAGCCTTGACAGATGGCTTTGTCTGGTTGAATCAGGTTTATTTGTGTCGTGTTAAAAATTTGTTTGTCTAAATAGTCTTCCAAACTATAAGCATCTGAAATCGTGAGGAAATTGGCCAGTAATGCGATTCCCCAAGCCCCGCCATTTGATGCGGTACTTGCGGTAGCCAGTGGAATATTTAACGATGACGCTAGGATTTTCTGGGCAACCCCTTCGGTTCTAAAAATGCCTCCGTGTCCTAAAATCCGAGAAATCTCTACTTTTTCTTGGTTGATGAGAATATCCATTCCTAATTTCATTGCGGCAAAAGCAGTATAAATATGTACTCGCATAAAATTGGCTAGATTAAATTGAGATTTAGTTGGGTGTAAAAATATTGGGCAGCCTTCGGATAACCCAACATTGTGCTCGCCTGAATGGAAACCATAAGCAAGAAGCCCTCCACAATCTGCATCGCCTTGTAGGGCTTGTAGAAATAGCATCTCATACAATTCTTCCTTGCAAACGTTTACGCTAAAAGTATCTAAACATTCACCAAATAAGTTTACCCAAGCATTGATATCAGGCGTGCAGTTATTAGCGTGAGCCATTGCAACTAATTTGCCTGCAGGTGTGGTAACAATATCAAGTTCTGCATAGACTTTCGAGAGTGCTTTTTCTAGTACAATCATTGCAAACGCTGAAGTACCTGCTGAAATGTTGCCAGTTTTCTCTTTAATGCAGTTAGTGGCAATCATACCAGTGCCAGCGTCGCCTTCTGGTGGGCAGAGTGGAATTCCCGATTGTAATATGCCACTTGGGTCAAGTAATTTTGCCCCTTTTTCGGTTAATTTGCCTGCTTGTTCTCCAGCCACTAGTACTTTGGGGAGAATAGATTGCAATGTCCAAGGCATTGCAAATTTCGTGATAGCGTCATCAAATTGCGTTAGCATTTTTCGATCATAGCTATTTGAATGAGTGTCAATGGGAAACATGCCCGATGCATCACCAATTCCCAACACCTTATTATCAGTCAGTTGCCAATGAATATAGCCAGATAATGTCGTTAGGTAATCAATTTGAGGGAGATGTGCTTCTTGATTTAGTAGGGCTTGATATAGGTGAGCAATACTCCATCTTTGTGGAATTGGGTATTGAAAAAGTTCGGTTATTTTCTTGGAGGCATCTAAGGTGGTATTATTTCGCCAAGTGCGAAAAGGAACAAGCTGATTACCTTGTTTGTCAAACGGCAGATAGCCGTGCATCATTGCACTGATTCCGAGAGCTTTAGCCGTGCGGATAGCGGTATGGTATTTTTCTTTGACCGTTTTATTTAAATCTGCATAGACCGCTTGTAATTTTTCCCATATTTCGTTTTGGTGGTAAGTCCAGACCCCATCAATCAGTTGATTTTCCCAATCTGCACCGCCAGTAGCAAGTATTGAGCCATCTTTACTAATCAGCACCGCTTTAATGCGAGTTGAACCCAATTCGATTCCAATGACAACATTGCCCTGTTCAATAAGCTGTTTTGGATTTTGCATAAACCACCACCTTAATGCGTTACTTGGAAAAGACGATTTTTTTGTAGGAAAATAAAGAGCAGCAATATACTGCCCCATAAGATCATCGTTATATAGCTACTGATTCCTAGCATATTTAAACCACTTTCGATCACTTGTAATAATACGAGAGCTAACAGAATACCAAGCAATTTTCCTTTGCCGCCATCAGGATTAATGCCCCCCAATACAGTGGCTAAAATAGAAATGAGCAAATAGGAATCGCCATAAGAAGCTTTGGCGGAATTCAGTTTTGACATCATCAAAATCGCTGCAAATACGCAAAGGACAGAGGAAATAATATAAACCCAAATCAGAATTTTCTTTGTATTAATCCCTGAATAGTCAGCTGCTTTTGCATTATTACCGATAAAATAGACCGCTTTCCCCATTGCGGTTTTTTCTAGGAAAAGCCAAATCAAGCCTGCAAGTAAAAGGAAAATAAGGATTGGAATTGGAAGCCAAAGAATAGTCGAAGCACTGATATTTAAAATGCTTTGAGGAAAATTTGCGATTGTTGATCCATTTGTTACTAAAATATTGATACCATTAATCAAGGTCATCGTGCCTAAGGTTGCCAAAATTGGGGAAACTCGAATAATTGCAATCAAAGTGCCATTTAATAAACCAATCACAAAGGCACATAAAAAACTGAGTACCACCGAGAATAATAGCCAAGTCATACTCGTATATTGCGTAATAAAGTAAGCAATCACCAATGAGCAAGCATTCATACTGGCAATAATAGAGAGATTTATGCCGCCTGTAAGCATTGGCAATGCCATTGCCAGTGTGAGTATCCCTAACACTGAAATTTGTGATGCCATAGATTGAAAATTACTGACAGACCAAAATATATCAGGAATTAAAAGGCTAAATACGATCACAGAGAGGGTAAACAGAGCCAATAGATAAAAAATAGTATGATCAATTTTGTTTTTCATCGTGATACTCCTTGTCTTTTACGTTGCCCTAATGCAGCGGCACTAATACTCAAAATAATAATGCTTCCTGTAATAATGGTTTGCCAGTAGGACGATACCCCCATTAAATTAAGTCCATTTTGTATCATTGCCAATAAGGCTACGCCCATTACCGTGCCAAATAATGTCCCCCTTCCGCCAGATAAACTGGTTCCGCCTAGTACAACTGCCGCCAGTACAGTCAATTCATAACCGAGCAAGGAATCTGGAGCAACGGATTGCACGGTATAAGATTGAACAACACCTGCAAGACCTGCCATAAAGCCCATATAACCATAAGCAAAAAGACGAAGAAAAAAGAGATTAAACCCAATCCGTGAGGTCGCCTCTTGGTTACCACCTAGTGCATAGATTTTTCGTCCAATAGTTAATTTATTTGTGATTAACCAAGTGAGAAGTACGGCTAAAATTGCGATTAATGCTTGGAAAGATAAGCCAAATTCAAAGCCATCTTGAGTATTTTGCTTAAAGAAAATAATCTCTTGGGTAAACCATAGTGGGTAATCATACAGCCAAACTCCTTTGGTAAAATAAAGCAGTCCGCCGTAAAAAATATTGAGGGTGGAAATAGTGATAATAATCGAAGGTACATTAAGGCGATTAACCAAAACGGCATTGATAGCACCAAATAGCGTCCCAGCAGTTAATGACGCGATAAAAACCCCTAAAAAGCCAATATCGTATTTCCCAACAAGGGTCATCATCACATATTGCGAAATAATCGTGATAGCAGGAAACGAAATATCAATGCCACCTGAAAGTAAGACGATAAACAAACCACAAGCTAAAATCATTAACATCGAGTAGTTGTTGATGACATCGTATAGATTTTCAATGGTAGTGAAGTCCTCTGTAAATAGACTGAGTAGAACCATCAGTGTAAGAATGGTTGCAGAAAGAATGCGATTATTGCTGATTTTCATAAATCACCTCGGCAAGAGCTTTTTCACTGGATTGCATTGGCAAAATATCACTGACAATTTTGCCTTTTTTCATCACAAGAATACGATGACTGTTGTAATAGGCTTCCTCGACCTCGTCTGTTACAAAAATCACGGAAATACCTTGCTTTGCCAATGATTTAATAATTTGGAAAATACCTTCTTTATTGGCAATATCTACCCCAATGGTTGGTGCATCTAAAATTATAATTTGGGGATTAATTGCCAACCATTTTGCAATGGAAACCCGTTGTGCATTACCGCCTGAGAGCGTATTGACGGGCAAATCAGGATCAGTAATTTTAATTTTCAATGAATCAATCAAATCTTGGCTATAAGCATAGGCTTGTGCTGAATTAATAATACGAAATTTATTGGTAATTTTATGGAAAATCGTCGCAATAATATTGTGATGAATGGATTCTGCCATAATCAGTCCCGTATTCATTCTATCTTCAGAAACGTAGGCGATCCCTTTTTTGATCGCATCACGGTTGGTTTTAAATACTACTTTTTCGCCATTGACAAAAATGTCGCCAGATTGGGGTTGCGTAATACCAAATAAACTGAGACATAACTCGGTTCGCCCAGAGCCAAGTAAACCTGTTAAGGCAATGATTTCTCCCTCTCTAAGTGAAAAGTTAATCGCTTCATATTGGTGGGAAAGCGTTAAATTTTTGACTTCTAACACCGTCTTATTTTGCAAAAAGTTGGGCAAATCTAACCGCTTGTAGTCAATTTCTAATCCTGTCATTAAAAAGCCTAGGCGTTTCTCATTCATTTCGCTAATCGAATATTGCCCCACCATATTGCCATTTTTCAGCACTAAGACACTATCAGAAACCCGCATTACCTCTTGCAATTTATGACTCACAAAAATAATACTAATCCCTTTACTTTTTAATTTGAGTACAATCTTTAACAGAGCAGCCACTTCTTTTGCCGTTAATGAAGCGGTAGGTTCGTCCATAATTAATAAACGTGCCTTTTGTGCTAATGCACGACAAATAGCAACCAACTGTTGTTGGGCTATCGGTAACGTGCCTAAAATGGCATTAAGATCTAAATCCGCATTAATGCTTTGTGCTGCCTTTAAAGCAACCTGTTCAATTTTCTTTTGGCTTACCCAGCCAAATTTACGATGTAAGTTGATCGCAATATTTTCGGCCACGGTTAAATTAGGAAAGAGAGCAAGATCTTGATAAATAACTTGTATACCTTTTTCAATAGATTGTTGTGGTGTAAGTTTGGCATAGTGGCTTGCTCCAATTTGAATGCTTGCACCTTTATCGGGTTGATAAACGCCAGAGAGGATTTTAATCAAAGTTGATTTTCCACACCCGTTTTGCCCTGCAAGACAAAGTGCCTCACCACGATCCAAAGAGAGGCTCACTTGGTTTAATGCTTTTACACCGTGGAAGGTCTTGCTGATATTCTGCATAGAAATAAATGCCATAATGCCTCCGAAGCACTATATGGGTTCACAAAGAACCCATATTAGTGGGTAGATTAGTAGAGAGTATCAATATTTTCTTTTGTTACTTTTAAGACACTATGAAATTGGAGTAATTTTTTCTCGCTATCGACTTTGGCCTTGCCCACATTGGGGATCTCTAATCCCTCTTCGATTTTTTCACCGTGAAGTACTTTGGCGGCAACAGCGGCTAATGCGTAACCTGCATTGGCTGGATCGTAGGTAATGCCCATTGTAATATCACCACTCTTAATTAAATTCGCCGCTTGCGATGGGATCATCATACCAAATACGCTTAATTTATTTTTCAAGCGTTTTTCCTTTACCGCTAAGCCTGCTCCAATCGGACCTTGTGAGCCAAAAGAGACGACCGCTTTTAAGTCAGGGTGAGCTTTCACTAAATCAATGGTCGTACGGCGGGCATCATTAATATTTTCTGCAACAGGCATTCTACTAGTTACTTCAAACATATCTGGGTAATGTTCTTTTTGATATTTCACGAATAAATCTGCCCAAAGGTTATGTTGAGGTACAGTTAATCCACCAACATAAATCACATATCCGCCTTTTCCACCTATCGCTTTGGCTATCTCTTCTACATAATCAGCAGCAAATTGAACATTATCAATAATTTCAATATCCCAATCTGCACTCGGTTGTCCCACTGATTCGTTAGTTAGAACAAGAATACCGTTCTGTTTTGCCTTTTTAAGTACAGGTTCTAGTGCGTTCGCATCATTCGGTACAACGGAAATTGCACGTACTTTTTTAGCAATCAAATCTTCAATCAATTTCACCTGTTGAGGTGCATCAGTGTTAGATGGACCCACTTGGTAAGTATTGATCTGATTATCTTTACCTGCTTGCACAACCCCTTCTGCCATACGATTAAACCAAGGCATACCCTCAATTTTAGAAATATTGACCATATCGTTCGCCAATGCAGAACCATAGCAAGTGAATGCTAAAATCCCTGAAAATAATGCGTGTTTTAAGGTTAGTTTTTTCATTGCTCTTCCCTCATTTCATTAAGAAGTCATTAAATTTGGACGATCACAAAAATAGCGATATATCCCCGCTTTAATAGAAACAGCACTATTAAAGTAAGCTTAATTTTATGGAGTTAGCATAGAAAATAATAGGTAAATTCTTGTCAATGACATGGAAAATTCTGCTATCTAAATTAAAGTGAGATCTAGATCACACTTTATGCTCTTTTCCTCTTTCTACTGTTCTAAACTCTGAAGGAGAAAGTCCCGTATGCTTCTTAAAAATTTTGGAAAAATACAGTGAATCCTCATATCCTAAGGATTTAGCAATGTTTAAGATGGAAATATTGGAGAAATAAAGCAGCTTTTTAGATTCAGAAATACGTTGTAACTCTCGCCATTGAACTAAACTTACGCCAAGAGATTTTTTAAACAGGTGAGATAATCGAGAGGGAGACAAAAAGACTTTTTCTGCTATAGACTCCACACTGTCGTTAGCGGCTAAATTGGATAAAATCACATCACAGGCGGTCAATATCCGATGATCAATTGCAGGAATAATGGCAATTTTTTCAGCAGAAATACATTTCATCAATAAATATTCTAGCAAGGTTGTTGCGACATCTTCCTTGAAAAAATAGTTGGATTTTAATTCTACATCAACTTTAGAAAATAATTGGCTCATCTCTTGGAAATAGCGAGAATCGTGGATTTTAATCCGCCCAATATTTGCCTCTTTGTTTGACCAACTTAGCCATTTATTCATTGTTGGGCTAGGCATAAAATAAATCCATTTATAATGCCAAGATTGAGCGTCTGGGTGGCGATAATAATGTTGAATAGCCTTAGGAAAGAAGAGCAATAACTGCCCTTTTTGTACATCAAATGTTTGCTCCCCATCAAATATACAGCCTTGCCCAAACGTGGTCAGTTGCAACATATATCCACTCATACCTTGTGGTTTATCAAGTGCAAAATCAAGATAGTTTCCTTTTTCGCATTGAGTCAGTCCACTAACCAAACTCAAGTTAAAAGTATCATTTAAAGACAGAAGTGAAAGATTTCGATGCATAGTTATATCCGTAGTTATATCTGTTGGGTAGAGTGATAATCAATTACTAAATATCATCAAGTTGTTGCTCATTTTTCTTAAATTGACTGCTTGTTATTTGATCTGTTTCATCTTTTTTTAGGCAAGAAGCGGTTACAATAGGTCTAAATTTTGCAACTAGTGGACTATTCAATTTATGTTGCCTGAGTTGGGCTATTTTTCATTAATATTACTGGCTGGGGTAGCTAGTGTTCAAATTGGATTTTCGTTGTGGGGCGAAATCCGCCGTCAGCCACATTGGTTAAGATGGAATCCAATACTAACAGGGTTACAAACGTGGTTAGCCCTACTCTCTTTTTTCTCGCTTACTTACGCTTTCATCACCGATGATTTTAGCGTGGTCTATGTAGCAGCTCATTCCAATAGCCAACTACCCACATTTTTCAAATTTGCTGCCAGTTGGGGAGGACACGAGGGGTCAATGCTTTTTTGGCTTGCTGCATTGGGGCTGTGGAGTGGGATATTTTGCATTTTTTCAAGAAAAATTGACCGCTTGTTTGCTGATCGTACATTGGCAGCACTTTCGTTGATTATTCTTGGGTTTACGCTTTTTATTCTTTTGGTTTCAAGTCCATTTGAACGCCAGTTCCCCCCTCCACCTGAAGGGCGAGATTTAAATCCAATGCTACAAGATATTGGTCTTATTTTTCACCCCCCATTGCTTTATCTTGGCTATGTTGGATTTGCGGTCAGTTTTGCGATGACAATCGCAATGTTACTTGGCGGTGTACTTGATTTTGCCATTGTTCGATGGATTCGTCCTTGGACGATGCTTGCGTGGGGATTTCTGACGGCTGGGATTATGCTCGGTGCTTGGTGGGCGTATTATGAGCTTGGCTGGGGCGGTTGGTGGTTTTGGGATCCTGTTGAAAATGCGTCATTGATGCCTTGGTTATTAGGAACAGCACTTATTCATAGTATTATTGTCAGCGAACAACGTGGTATTTTTAGCTATTGGACGATTTTATTAAGTATTTTTATTTTTGCATTAAGTCTGCTCGGGACATTTATTGTACGCTCTGGCGTACTCACCTCCGTTCACGCCTTTGCGGTTGATGCAGATCGAGGGATTGCATTACTGATTCTTTTTTTTAGCCTGAGTGCCGTGGCTCTTTCCCTGTTTGCGTTGCGAGCAAATTTGTGGCAGGGCGATGTACGCTTTCGTCTTTTATCAAAGGAAACGGCTTTTTTAGTCATCAACAGCTTGTTTGTGATTGCCACTTGTGTTGTGGTGCTTGGCACATTTTATCCAATGATGTTTAGTGCGATGAATTGGGGAATGATTTCTGTTGGTGCACCTTATTTCAATACGATTTTTCTTCCACTGGCTTTATTCCTATTGAGCATAATGGGCTTTGCGGTCGTGTTGCGTTGGAAAATGATTTTTTACCGTCCTATGCTGTTGCGTTTAATGCTTTTTCCGATTGCAATTGGGTTGAGTATTGTGCTGATTGAATCGGCATTGCAGCGTAACACAGCACATCAGCTCACTTGGCTTCCTGTTATTTTTGTCAGTCTCGCATTTTGGGTCATTCTAACTCACCTGCCTTATCATAAAACGATGTGGCAGCTTCGTCCTCTTGCAATGAGATTAGCTCACATTGGCTTTAGTTTATGCGTAATTGGGGCGACAATGAATGGCTATTATGGTGATGAAATTGGCGTACGAATGAAACCGAATCAGCAAGCAAAAATTGCAGGTTTTCAGTTTCATTACGTTGAACATCGTTACCAGATTGGTGCAAATTACACCGCTGAACAAGCGTTGTTTGAGGTTTATGATGTTGAAAATCGTCCATTAGCAACCGTAATGCCAGAACGCCGTTATTACGATGTGCGAACGATGACAATGTCTGAAGTGGGGCTTTACCATCATTTTTTAGATGATTTGTATATTGTAATGGGTGATAAATTTGGCAATAAAGAATATGCCTTTCGCCTGCATTATAAACCCTATGTACGTACATTATGGCTGGGCAGTATGATGATGATCTTTGCCGCATTGCTGGCTGTAATCAGTTATCGAAAACAGAACAAACGAAAAAAGAGATAAGGTAAAAAGGGGAAAAATGAAAAAATTATTATTATTTACACCGCTTATATTACTATTCGCTGTTGTTTTTTTCTTAGTATTACAACTGAAAAATCCAGATTCGATTGCACCAAGTGAAGATTGGCGGGGCAAACCTCTGCCGACCTTTAGACTGCCTCATTTACTTGATGAAAAAACCATAATCAGTAACCATAGCCTTCCCCGCGAACCTTACATTTTAAATGTTTGGGCAAGCTGGTGTAGCTGGTGTATCAAGGAATTCCCAATGCTTAAGCAAATGCAACAGCAAGGCATCAGAATTGTTGGATTGACTTATGCAGACCGACCAAATGACGCCCGCCAAGCACTTAATCAATGGGGCAATCCGTTTGAATTGATCATTAATGACTACCAGCACGCCCAACTTATTACGGCGTTGAATATTCATTCTGCACCAGCCACTTACTTAGTCGATCAAAATGGAATTATCCGCTACCAGCAAAAAGGCTATAACCCAAATCTAGCAATGGATTTTCTTGAACGTTTAACTGCTTTAAAGTAAGAGAAGTAGAAAAGAAAGAGAGAGTAAAATGCGAATATCTTTGTGGCTATTAGCCTTGATGATCAGTATTAGTGTAAAAGCGGAAATGGTGGATACCTTTCAGTTTCACTCTGATCAAGAGCGAGTGCGTGCTGTGGCACTCGCTAAATCACTGCGTTGTCCACAGTGCCAGAATCAAAATCTAGTGGAATCAAATGCTACGCAGGCGTATCAATTACGTCTAGAAGTCTATGAAATGGTTCGGCAAGGCAAAAGCAACGAAGAAATTATTCAAATTATGACCGATCGTTTTGGATATTTTGTCAATTATAAACCGCCGATAAACGCACAAACCGCCATACTATGGGGAACACCCTTTGCATTAGTATTATTTGCCATTGGAGCAATTGTATGGCGTATCAGGAGCAAAAAATGAAATCTGAACGCAGCGTATTAAATGCTAAACATTACCAACAAGCGGTCAATTCCTCGCACTATTTTGCACAAAAGCAAGAGCAACAAGAGTGGCTAAATGAAGTCCACCAGCGAAGAGAATTTGAACTAAGAACTCTCCAATTAATGCAAAATATCCCCTCAAAACGACCGCTCTTTCGTTTTGTTGGGCTCGTTTTACTGCTCATTTTTACTCTAAGCAGCATCTATTATTGGCAGACGGGACGTTATCAAATTGTTCAAAATGGACAACAAGCCTTTGTTGAATTTCAACAGCAAAAATCGCAAGAAAGCAGCATACAACGCAATGAGCATTACATTGTGAACTTGCAAAATCAATTAAGAGACAGCCCAAACAATGGTGAATTATGGTTTGAACTAGGACAGGCCTACGCCCTCAACAACGATTTTGAATTCGCTCATATCGCACTGAATAATGCCCGAGTGATTTTAGACAACCGCCCTGCGGTATTAGGTGTGATCGCAACCAATGATTATTACTGGCATAAACAGCGATTGACAGACCAAGCAAAGCAGTGGATAACACAAGCGTTGGCTACCGATCCCCAAGAAAGTGCAAGCTTGCTACTATTGGCCTCCGATGCGTTTTTGCATAATGATTACCAACAGGCAATTACTTACTGGGAGAAGGTATTAGATAGTGATAATCCTGCCATCAACCGCAGCGAAATTATTAGAAGCATTGAAATGGCAAAGCAATTACACAACGCAAAGAAACGATAGAGTTTGGCTTGTTTTTATCAATATTTATCTGAGGAATTATGCTTTCTCTTTTTTACTTTACCGCCTCTAAACGCTGGATTTGTGTTTCTATAGGCAGAGACTGTATTTTTCGCATTTGAGTAAATAGGAAAACGCTAGCGAGGGTTAGGCAGAGACAAAAAATAACCCAAAATCCAGCAGCAGCCATCGGTTCAACTAGCCAGTCGGTCATTGCGAGAATATAACCGAATGGTATTCCAATCAGCCAGTAGCAAATAATCGTGATGATTAGAGTGGGTTTAGTGAATTTATAGGCACGCAGAATACCATTGCATACAACCTGTAGTGCATCAGGAATTTGAAAAATGGCTGCAAATATCAATAGGTTTGAGGCAATGACTAATGATGTTGGTTCTTGAGTGAATAAGTGTGGCAAAGAATCTTTTAGTAAGAAGATAATTACACCCATTACAATAGCAATCATCGCACAAGTAAACATTGCGTGGTAACTTAATATCTTAGCTTTCTCTATCTCTTTTGCTCCTAGAGTTTGTCCGATCAAAATAGTCGCTGCAATTGACATCGAGAGGGGGATCATAAAAAAGAATGAGCCAGTCTGTAATGCCGCTTGATGGCTTGCAACGACTTGTGCACCAAGTGGCGAGATAATCAATCCCGAAGCGGAAAATAACATCACTTCAGTAAATACGGAAAAGCCAATTGGTAGACCTAGTTTAATCAATTTAGTTAATGTTGCTTTACAGGGCTTTTCAATCCATTTTTCAAATAATCTTAAATCTCGTTGTGATTTTGTGTGATAGCAATAGCAGAGCATCAACCCAAACATTACCCAGTTTACAATTGCAGTTGCAACACCACAACCGACCGCTCCCATTTCAGGAAAGCCGAATTTTCCGAAAATAAACACATAATTTAGGATAACATTGAGAATAAGCCCCAAGAAGGTAATAACCATAGCAGGTTTTGGGTTAGATAATCCGTCATTCATACAGCGTAAATTGACCGATAACAGAGCAGGTAATAGACCAAAGCAGAGTGCAAACAGATAATCTTGTGCTTTAGTGGAAAATGCTGTTGGTGTGTGCATAAAAGAGAGGATTAGATGGCTATTTAAATAGACCAATAAAAGCGGAATGCTTAAGAAAAGGACAATCCATACACCTTGGCGTACTTGATGAGCAATCAAGTGCCGTCGTCCTGAACCATTAAGATAAGAAACTGTAGGCGTGATCGCATTTAGTATACCCAACACAAATATAAAAAGAGGAAAGTAGATCGAGTTACTCACGGCAATAGCCGACACATCAACATCACTTACTAAGCCTGCCATAATAATATCTGCCACCCCCATACCTGATGCAGCCAATTGCGAGATAAAAATCGGTGCGGATAAGCGTAATATTTTTTTTGCATTTTCTGTATAATTTTGCCACATAAGCCCTCTTTTCTATTTTTTATTCAACGATTTTCAGCATAATTTGGCCACCTTTGCGATTAACCATTTTATACCTTGCTGTACAAACGCAATTTGCAGGCGAGTTTGATCACCACTGCCTTCAATATTAATGATTGTGCCTTGTCCAAATTTCTCGTGTTTGACCTTTTGTCCAAGTTTCCAAGCCGCATCTGCGGTTTTATTGTAATCTGTTAAATTAGCGGTCGATTTTTGTGAAGATTTTGCAAACAAGTTAGCCGCTCGGTTTACACTGCCTCGTAAACGCACTTCTTGTATAAATTGTTCAGGAATTTCTGCAATAAAACGAGAAGGCAAATGACGCTCTTCTTTACCGTATAAACGGCGACTTTCTGCGTAGCTTATTGTCAGTTTCTTTTTCGCTCGGGTAATCCCCACATAAGCGAGACGGCGTTCTTCTTGCATACGCTCAAAATCTGAACTCATTCCACTTGGAAATATCCCTTCTTCTACGCCGATAATAAATACTCGAGGAAATTCTAATCCTTTTGCGGAGTGGAGTGTCATCAATTCCACATAATCTTGCTCTGGAGCGGCTTGTGCCTCACCTGCTTCAAGTGAAGCGTGAGTTAAGAAAGCGGTCAGTTCTGTCAATTCTTCTGCATCATCAGGCTTAGCAAATTGACGTGTTGCAGTAACCAATTCCTCTAAATTTTCAATACGAACCTCACCTTTTTCACCTTTTTCTTGCTTATACATTTCATATAACCCTGATTTCTTAATCACAAAATCAGTTTGTTCAAAAAGAGGCATTCCTTCAGTTTCTTGCTCTAATGCATTGATCAATTCAACAAAACGTAATAAAGCATTGGCTGCTCGCCCAGAGAGCATTTGCTCTTGGATAGCAATATTGATCGCTTGCCATAGCGTAATCTTGCGAGTACGAGTAAGCTGACGTAGTACATCAAGCGTGCGATCGCCAATGCTACGAGCAGGAGTGTTGATGACTCGCTCAAATGCCGCATCATCGTGGCGATTAGCAATCAACCGCAAATATGCCAATGCATCTTTAATTTCTTGACGTTCGAAAAATCGCATTCCACCATAGATACGATAAGGAATGTTCATTTGGATCAAGGCTTCTTCCATTACACGAGATTGGCTGTTACTTCGATAAAGTATTGCACATTGATTTAATTCACCTTCATCTTCTTTCCATTGTTTCACTTGTGAAGCGACAAAACGTGCCTCATCAAGTTCATTAAATGCACAATAAACATCAACGAGATCGCCCTCTCCGCTGTCCGTCCATAAGTTTTTGCCTAAACGGTTTTCATTATTGGCAATCAAGGCATTTGCAGCATTCAAAATATTACCTGTAGATCGATAATTTTGTTCAAGACGTATGGTTTGAGCTTGGGGGTAATCTTGCAAAAAGCGTTGAATATTTTCAACCTGTGCACCACGCCAGCCGTAGATAGATTGGTCATCATCACCAACAATCATCACTTTGCCCGAATGACCCGCTAGCAGATGAATAAGATCGTACTGAATATGGTTAGTATCCTGAAATTCATCAATCAAAATATGCCTAAAACGCTGTTGGTATCCCCTTAAAAGGGTTACATTTTTCTTCAATAATTCATAAGTGCGAATGAGCAATTCTGCAAAATCAAGTAAACCCGCTCGGTCGCAGGCTTCTTGGTAAAGTTGGTAAATTTGCACAAATTGCTTACCATTCGGATCGTCTATATTGGTTAAATCGTATGCTCGCAACCCTTTGTCTTTTTGTGCATTAATAAACCACGCAGCCTGCTTTGGTGGGAAATGCTTCTCATCAATATTATGTAATTTGAGCAAACGCTTAATAAAGCGATATTGATCTTCCGTATCCATTATTTGAAAATCTTGTGGCAGATTGGCATCAAGATAATGAGAGCGTAAAAGACGATGAGCAATACTGTGGAATGTACCGACCCACATGCCAAAAAGTCGCTGTGGGTTAAGTTGAGATAAGGTATATTCAATGCGATGACGCATTTCTGTTGCGGCTTTGTTTGTAAACGTTACTGCAAGAATGTTAGATTCAGGGATATTCTCTACACCAATTAACCACGCTATGCGGTGGGTTAAGACTCTGGTTTTACCGCTTCCTGCCCCTGCCAACACTAAATAATTGCCAATCGGGGCAGCAACTGCTTCACGCTGTTTATCATTTAAACCATCAAGGAGTAGAGAAAAATCCATCGCTGACCTCTTTTTATTGATATTTTATACAGTAAAAATGGCATTATAGCCTACAAGCGGTCAGTTGCAGTGAACTTTTTGCAAAATTATTGTGGGCGTTGATTTCGACTTTTCCAAATATAGTACGCATTCACGCCTGCGACAAAAAGGTTTAATCCAATAACAGGGTTAGAATCAATCAAAAAGCCATAAATGACGAAGCAAATCGCACCTGCTGCATTCACCAAACGTAGTTTCACCACATCTTTCAATAAAAAAGAAATTCCCACTAATACCATTGCAAAATAGCCTAAAATTTCAGCATTCATTTTAATACCTTCTTATTTTCTCGGAGATAAGTTTATTGAATAATTTTATTACTATTCTAACGGCAGTTTTCTGTTTTGTCGGCAAACATTTAAAACGCAAAGGATTGCGTCTAAAAACTTTACAAAAAAGCTGATTTTCTAGCAAAAATAACGTAGAATTTCAGCTATTTTGTACTAGTAGAGTAGTATTTCAATGGACGGCCTACTACAATTTTTAAGCGATTTTCTCACCAATATTACATGGATTGGTGCAATTGAATTGGGGTTAATTTATGCCTTGGTTGCACTGGGCGTGCTTATTTCCTATAAAATTTTGAATTTTCCTGATCTTACCGCTGATGGTAGTTTCCCATTAGGGGGTGGGGTGTGCGTTATTTGTATTTTAAATAACGTTGATCCTTGGCTAGCCAGCCTGTATGGAATGCTCGCAGGAGCTGTTGCAGGAATAATCACAGCAAGCCTACATATCAAATTTAAAATTGAAAAATTATTAGCCAGCATCTTGATGATGATCGCTCTTTACTCTATTAATTTACGCATTATGGGTAAACCTAATATGGCATTATTAGGCGATCCAACTATCTATGACAACATAGCTGTAACTAATGATCTACAGTTGGCATTGGTACGCCTATTAATGGCGGCACTAGTCGTGATCATCACTAAATTGCTGTTTGATCTGTTTTTTGCTACTCAGCTAGGGCTAGCTGTTAGAGCAACAGGTACCAATTCCAGAATGGCAAAATCACAAGGTATTAATGTGAATAAAATGATGTTAATCGGAATGGCGATCTCAAATGGACTTATTGCTCTTGCAGGTGCACTTTATGTACAAAGCAATGGCGGCTTTGATATTTCAATTGGCGTGGGAACAATCGTTATCGGACTTGCGGCGGTGATTATTGGCGAGGCTGTTTTTTCGAGTAAACGTATTATCTGGCTAAGTTTAGCGGTCATTATTGGATCAATTTTATACCGTTTTTTTATTGCTCTCGCACTCAATAATGAATCCCTAAATAGTATTGGATTTGGTCCTCAAGATCTTAATCTTATCACCGCACTTCTCGTTGTCATTGTACTCGTTATTCCTCAACTCAAACAGAAATTTTTTAGCAAGCGAATGAGATAGAAAATGATTGAAATCAAAAATGTATTTATTACTTTTAATCGTGGCACTGTCATTGAAAACCCTGTGTTGCGAGGTCTATCATTAACTGTTCAACAAGGCGAATTTATTTCTGTAATTGGCAGTAACGGAGCTGGCAAATCCACGCTGCTCAATGCAATTAGTGGCGATTATGCCATTGATTCAGGCGATATTCTTATTCACGGAAAAAGCGTTGCACATAGCACAAGTTGGCAACGGGCTAACTTAGTTGCTCGTGTATTTCAAGATCCAATGGCAGGCACTTGTGAAACGCTCACAATCGAAGAGAATATGGCACTTGCCTATCAAAGAGGACAAAAAAGAGGATTAAGATTCTCTCTTAACCGCACGTTAAGAGAACTATTTAAAGAAAAACTATCCTTGTTAGGGTTAGGATTAGAGAATCGCCTAACCGATCAAATGGGGCGATTATCAGGCGGACAAAGGCAAGCTATCAGCCTATTAATGGCATCATTACAGCCATCAAATATTTTACTGCTAGATGAACACACCGCAGCACTTGACCCTAAAACAACCGAGTTTGTACTCAATCTCACTGATAACATCGTTCGTGAACATAAACTCACTACGCTAATGGTTACACACTCAATGCGTCAGGCGCTGGACTACGGCGACAGAACCGTTATGCTCCATCAAGGGCAAGTAGCCTTTGACGTTTCAGGCTCACAACGCAAACAAATGGACGTCCCTGATTTATTAACTTTATTTGAACAACATCGCCAAGAAAAACTTAGCGATGATAGTTTGTTGCTTACGTAATGAAAAGCCTAAGTTTACCTTCACTCGAATATACTATTGCACAATTTCCAACAATGCCTGAATTGGGTGTTTTATTGAATACTTCTCAAACCGCTTAACTTGTGAACGGCAGGAGTAGCCTGTCGCTAAGCAGCGTTCTAGCGGTTTGTTTTCCAACTTTACTTGCCACGATTGTTGATAGATTGCTTTTGACATTGCAAGGTGTTTAATTTCGTGTCCAAATGTTCCTGCCATTCCACAGCACCCAACATTTTCGTGGCTTAAGATTTCCCCAAAATGAGCAAAAATTGTTTGCCACACACGCCCTGAATTAGGAAGCATAGTAGATTCTGTGCAGTGTGCCAATAAATACCACGGTGAGCGGTCTATGCTATCTATTTTTTTGCAAAATTTATTGTCAATTTGACCGCTTATCAGTTGTTTTTCTAGCCATTCGTGTGCGAGTAATACGCTAAAATTACCTCGATGTTGTTGGAGAATATGGCGATACTCATCACGGTAAATAAGTACTAACGCAGGATCAACACCCACCATTGGTAAACCGAGTTCCGCTATACGATTTAGAAAATCGGCTTGCTGCTGTGCGGTTTTGGCAAATTGTGTTAGAAAGCCTTTGATGTGTTGTGCTTTGCCACTTGGTTTAAATGGTAGCACAACAGGACGAAAGCCTAATTTTCGTATTAATTGCACAAAATCTGCAACAACTTTTGCATCATAAAATGAGGTGAAAGGATCTTGTACCAC
This sequence comes from Nicoletella semolina, assembly GCF_004345745.1. Taxonomy (GTDB): domain Bacteria; phylum Pseudomonadota; class Gammaproteobacteria; order Enterobacterales; family Pasteurellaceae; genus Nicoletella; species Nicoletella semolina. The sequence goes on from NZ_SLXJ01000006.1 coordinate 32,649, forward strand.
GAGTACTGTTTTGTAAAATTCTGCTGATTTTTCACCGCTTGCTTGCTGCTCAAGTTGCTCTAAGGTGTTGTTTTGGTAGCCTATTTTAACGAGTTGTTGCTGTAAATTTGGAGCAGACAAGGCAGGTAAATCCGTCATACCGATGGTGCGATTAGCTACTTTTTCAGCGAGATTTGAATTGCTAAAGAAATTAAAAAAGCGAGGTGCTTTTGCCATTGTTGGCGCGATAAATTCGAGGTTTGCTACAATGTAATCCTTCGCAGGACGTAGGTAGCGGCGATGATACAACTCATTAAATTGTGATCGGAAGGTGGGAACATCAATTTTGATAGGACACTGACTGGCACAAGCCTTGCAAGCAAGACAAGTATCCATTGCTGCTTTAACCTCGTGGGAAAAGTCGTATTCTTGATTTTTTCGCCAAGAATGACGTATTTTAGCAACAAATTCGACTAATTTTGCCGATTTTTTTGCCTTATCAAAAATAAGCGTTTGTGGTGAAACATTTTGTTCAGTCAATAATCTTAACCACTCACGCATCAAGGTCGCACGTCCTTTAGGTGAAAATAGACGATTCCCTGAGACCTTCATTGATGGACACATTGTGCTATGCACATCAAAATTAAAACATAAACCGTTGCCATTACAATTCATTGCTCCTTTGAACTCTTCACGCACACTGATCGGAATCTGGCGATCAAAATCAGCCCGCATTGTCGAATCAATTGGGTAAAGACTGGCATTACTGTTGAGAGGCGTACAAATTTTCCCTGGGTTAAGGCGGTTATGTGGATCGAAAAGCTGTTTGATATAACGCAGTTCTTGCCATAATGTTTTGCCGAAGAACGTTTCACCATACACTGATCGCATTCCTTTGCCGTGTTCTCCCCAAATTAAGCCGCCATATTTTGCGGTAAGTTCAACCACTTGATCAGAGATAGCTTTGAATTTTTGTACCTGTGTGCGGTCAGTTAAATCTAATGCAGGACGAACGTGTAATACGCCAGCATCAACGTGCCCAAACATACCGTATTCTAAGCCGTGTTGGTCTAATAGGTGGCGGAATTCCTTGATATAATCGGCAAGATTTTCAGGTGGTACGCAAGTATCCTCTACGAATGCAATAGGCTTTGCCCACCCTTTCGCATTTCCAAGTAGTCCAACCGCTTTTTTCCGCATTGCATAAATTTTGTCAATTGAATCAAGATCAGTACAAAGTTGATAGCCAATTAGACCGCTGGTGGAATCTGCCAATTTTTCATCCAATGCTTCCGTGATGGCTTTAACTCGTCCTTCAATTAATGTTTGATCATAGCCTGCATATTCAACGATATTAATACCTAAAATAGGGTTATTGGGATCTTCGGTAAGCAGGTTAGACACGGAATGCCAAATAATGTCTTGTTTTGCCAAATTGAGTACCTTGGAATCCACTGTTTCCACTGAGAGTGCTTTCGCTTGCAGCATAAAAGGAGCGGCTCGTAATGCGGCATCAAAGGAATTGTATTTCACGTTAATCAGCGTGCGATATGTGGGCAGAGGTAACAAATTGAGCTTGGCTTCACAAATAAACGCTAATGAGCCTTCAGAGCCAGTTAGAATACGAGTGAGATTAAATTCGCTTTCATCATCGTTAAATACATTCTTCAGATCATAGCCTGTCAGAAAACGGTTAAGTTGCGGTAGCTCGTGCAGTACTGTATGGCGAAGTGCTTGGGTACGAGTAAACACTTGCTCGTGTAGCCTTTTACCCATTTCAGTGAGATTTAAACGTTCAATGTTTGCAAAAAATTCACTGGATTTCACCGCTTGTGTTTCAAGTATTTCGCCATTGATTAACACGGATTTCAGTGCTAAAACGTGATCGGAGGTTTTTCCATATTGTAAAGAGCCTTGGCCTGATGCATCAGTATTAATCATACCGCCAATTGTTGCTCGATTACTAGTGGACAGTTCAGGCGAGAAAAATAAACCGTGAGGCTTAAGGAATTGATTGAGCTGATCTTTGATGACGCCAGCTTGTACCCTTACCCAACGCTCTTCTACATTAAGTTCAAGAATTTCATTGAGATGGCGAGAAAGATCAATAATGATATTATTATTAAGCGATTGCCCATTTGTACCTGTCCCTCCCCCTCGTGGTGTGAATGTCAATGATTGGTATGGCTTAAGCTGAGCTAATTTAGTCGCAGTCACCACATCGCTAACCGTTTTAGGAAATAAAATGGCTTGCGGTAATTGCTGATACACGCTGTTATCTGTGGCAAGCGAAAGGCGGTCTGCATAACTTGAAGCAATATCTCCCTCAAATTGTTGAGCGGTGAGTTCTTGTAAAAAATCTGCAACGATTGGGCTAAGTTGTGGAACTTGAGAAAGTTTTGGGATCATAAGTTTCTTTATTCAAACAGTCGCCTGCTTTTTAGTAATAATATACTGTTTAATGTTGGAAAATATTATAGCATTCAGCATTTGTTGCAATCATAAAAAAACATTTCTTTACAATCCCTTACATTTTAGTGAATGCAAAGTAGAATTTTTGTGGGATAATCAGAAGAAGAGCTTTAGTATTATCTAATTGTTTAGATAATACAAACCAGCGTTGATTTGCAAGACAATACGATACTAGAAAAGTTCTCTTGTATTTGACAATTTTTCTAGTAGAATATTTATTAAGTTTCAACTTTCTAACTCTCTTATCAAGCTTTGAAATAGCTTCTATTTGGGATAGAAGGCGAAGTGAAGTCTTAACAATTGATGTTAAGAAATTTGTTTAATTCGATGACGATTATAAGAGGATCATCAAAAATGAAAAAAACTATTATTGCATTAGCAGTATCTGGTTTAGCCGTAGCATCAGTAGCACAAGCTGCACCAAAAGCAAATACTTTCTATGTGGGTGCTAAAGCAGGTTGGACAAACTTTCATAACGATATCAACCAATTTAACTCTAAATATGCAACAGATTCACGCTTTAACACTGTAAATGTTAAAGGTCAAGATGGGTTTAAAGGTTACAGTGTTAATCGCCATGCTGTGACGTACGGTGTATTTGGTGGTTATCAAATCATTGATAACCTTGCTCTAGAGATCGGTTACGATGATTTAGGTCGTGTTCGCCTCAGCGAGAAAAACGCAAAAGATGAATCAGTTGTAATATTTAAGCACTCCGCACACGGTGCTCATTTGAGCTTAAAACCAAGTGTTGAAGTTGCAAAAGGTCTAGATCTATTTGCAAAAGTAAGTGCAGTGTTAGTACGCAATGACTACAAAAATTATAATTTAGACGGCTCTCAAGCTGACAAATACCATACTTTAAGAACTTCTTTAGGTGTAGGTGGTGGTGTTGAATACGCCATTCTTCCAGAATTATCATTACGTACTGAATATCAATGGTTACGCCGTGTAGGTAATTTTGAGAAAGCTGTTCAGAAAGCAAATGGAACTACCAACGTTAAATATAGCCCAGATTCACACTCTGTATCTTTAGGCTTAGTTTACCGTTTCGGACAAGGTTCAGATCCAGTAGCAGTTGCTGCACCTGAAGTAATTAACAAAAGTTTTGCCTTTAACTCTGATGTATTATTCGCCTTTGGTAAGGCTGATTTAGCATTATCAGGGCAACAAGTATTAGATTCAGTCAATGATGAAATCAGTAAATTAGGTATCAATAGTCCGTCAGTTCAAGTAAGCGGTTATACTGACCGTATTGGTAGCGAAGCAGCTAACTTAAAACTTTCACAACGTCGTGCTGAAACTGTTGCTAACTACATCGTTTCTAAAGGTGTAAACCCTGCAAATGTAACTGCAGTAGGTTATGGTGAAGCAAATCCTGTAACTGGTCATACTTGTGATACAGTGAAAGGTCGTAAAGCACTTATCGCTTGTTTAGCACCAGATCGCCGTGTAGAGCTTCAAGTTCAAGGTGAAAAACAAATCACTATGTAATTAAATATTTTATTTAATTCTTCGTTGAAAATGCCCACAATTAATTGTGGGCATTTTTTCTACATTCATCTTATTCCTATATTCTTAACGTTTTAGAGATTATTCAAAATAACTCAATGACTTTCCTCATTTGAACACTTTACGTTGATAAAAGTCTTGATGTTATCTAGATCGTTCGAAAATGTGTTTTACGCTTATGTAGCAATCAAATAATCGGTAAGTATTCTACGTTTTTACCTCGAACCACGGCTGGGCGTTGGTAAATTTGTTCTGACCAACGGATCAAGTTTTTATACGAATCTGTCTCTAAAAATTCAGTGAGATTATAAGAACTGATACCTAACGCTACTTGTCCATACCAAGACCAAATTGCAATATCTGCAATACTATACTCATCGCCACAGATAAAGGTACGTTCAGCTAAATGCTTGTCTAGCAGATCAAGTTGGCGTTTTATCTCCATTGCAAAACGATTAATTGGGTATTCTAATTTTTCAGGTGCGTAGTGATAAAAATGCCCTAACCCTCCGCCTAAATAAGGTGTGCTTGCCATTTGCCAAAATAGCCAAGATAAGCACTCTGTACGTTTAGCTAATGCTGTGGGAAGTAATACACTAAATTTTTCGGCCAGATAAAGCAAAATAGCTCCAGATTCAAAGACAGGCTGTGCAGGTGAAATACTTTGATCTAGCAATACTGGAATTTTAGAATTGGGGTTAAGATTCACAAACTCAGAACCAAATTGCTCGCCATTTCGAATATCGATCTTGAATAAATCATAATCAATACCTGCTATACCTAACTCACGTAATTCTTCCAACATAATGGTAATTTTTACGCCATTGGGTGTGCCGAGAGAGTAGAGCTGTAATGGTTTTGTGCCTTTAGGTAAGGATTGTTCAAATCTCGCTCCCGAAATAGGACGATTCATCCCTGAGAATGTCCCGCCACTGGATTGTTCCCATTGCCAAATTTTCGGTGGAATATAGCAGCTCATAGTACCTCCTTCATTTTGTTTAAAAAATAGGTGCATATTATTGACGTTTTAAAGATAGCTGATCGATAATTTTTTAATACGATATGTTTTTTGAACATAAAAAAATAAAGCCGATAGTAGAAGCTATCGGCTTAAATATGGCGGAGGAAGTGAGATTCGAACTCACGGAGGGCGTTAACCCTCGCCGGTTTTCAAGACCGGTGCATTCAACCGCTCTGCCATTCCTCCGAGTTGATGCAATATAAATCTTTGATTATTTCTATTTAGATAGAAAGCCTGCTGATAAAATTTCTATCAACAGGCCTAAATTCAGTGGCGGAGGAAGTGAGATTCGAACTCACGGAGGGCGTTAACCCTCGCCGGTTTTCAAGACCGGTGCATTCAACCGCTCTGCCATTCCTCCGCTGAAAACGGTTGAGATGATATAGATAAGCCTGAAATCGGTCAAGCATAAAATAGCACTGTATGACTTAATTATGCTTAAATGCTTTATTTTTCATCATCATATGAATGTTTAACTAGCCAAACTCCGCTTTCTATATGCTCTGTATAAGGGAATTGATCGAATAACGCACAACGCTCAATGCGATGTGTATGGGACAACTGCTCTAAATTTTCAACTAGAGTTTCTGGGTTACACGAAATATATAAAATACGGTCATACTGTTGTACCATCTTTAAGGTGTATGAATCCAACCCCGCACGAGGCGGATCAACTAAAATGGTGTTGCATTCATAGTCAGATAACGCAATGCCTCGCAAACGATAAAACTCTCGTTCACCATTGATCGCTTGACTAAATTCTTCTGCTGACATTCGGATAATCTGAAGATTTTTAACCCCATTTTTTTCAATGTTATATTGTGCGGAACTGACGGAAGATTTAGAAATTTCGGTTGCCAATACCTTACGAAAATTACTTGCTAACGCAATAGAAAAGTTTCCATTACCGCAATAAAGTTCCAATAAATCCCCACTGCTGTTTGCGGTACAACTTCTCGCCCATTCTAGCATCTTTATATTCATTTTGCCGTTAGGCTGGGTGAAACTATTTTCGACTTGACGATAGTAGTAATTTTTACCCTCAATCGGCAATATTTCCTCAACATAATCCTCATCTAGGGCTATTTTTTGCTTTGTAGCTCGTCCAATAATTTGGCAATTAAAACCTAAAGCGGTGAGTTTTTGCCTTAATTTTACAGCTTCTTCTTTCCATTCATCGCTCAGCTTTTTGTGATAGAGCAGCGATATGGCAATTTGTCCGCTTAAGGTACTTAAATAATCAATTTGGAATAATTTTTGTGTCAGTAATGAATTTCCTTTAATTTCCGATAGCAGCACTTGCATCATCTGATTAATCAATTGGCTTGCGATTGGAAATGTATCCACTCGATAACGTTGTTTTGTTTTCGGATCAAACATCACGTGGAACAGATCACCTTGCTCGTGCCAAATTCGGAATTCTGCACGCATTCGGAAATGTTCAAAATCAGAAGAAAACACCTCTAAAGTCGGTGCAGAAAAACGGCTAAGGTAAGCGGTCAATTCTTCGGTTTTTTTGGCAAGTAATCGAGGATAGTCGTGGGTAGGTAAATTCATTGTTTATGGTTTCTAAGTCTAATCGGTAACAAGTAAGAAATGCTGAAAAAGCTATCTTGGAATATAAGGATAAAGTATAAAGGCAAAGAAAAAAAGTAAGGGGAAAACTCCCCTTATTCTAATATGTTATTTACTAATGTATTTACTCGGAATCGTCTGTGCCAGAAAGATCGCCACTTACATCGCCAGATAATGTATAAATACGCTTCGTTTTGCCTGTTAGAGAGCGATATTTAATCCACACTTTTTCCAGTGCGGTTTGTGCTTCTTGCTCACCTTTTGCTACAGCCAAAAATTGCTTTTCTTCCGCGGTTACGGCCTGACGCTCGCCATTTTCCAATGCCAAACACGCCTGTCCAAACTGCTCTAATAATTGTGATTCACGAATGGTGTAATCTCCGTGACGAGAAAAGCCACGAGGATAATTTTTATCATCAAAAAAACGACGGGTAACACTAAAACTTTCTGCCATAATATGCCTCTTGCTAATTTTTGACTATACAAAATAAAATTGGGGGAGCATTAAAGCCAAATATAGAGAAGAAATCAATGTTTTCTTACAAAAAACGGTAAGATTTTTTTCACTCCTACCGTTTGTATTTAGTTACGCTAATATTTTCAATTATGTTAATTGCATCGCCACCAAAAAATTATATATCCAATCGCAGATCATTTTTTGTAGAATTGCCTATCAGAAGTTATAACGTAAACCTATATTTGCTCCAACTTGGTGAGTTTCTTCTGATAATCGTAAAGGGCGGTTATATTCTATCCCTAAATTTAAATCAATATTCTTATGTATCTCATATTGAACTCCGCCTAACAAACCAACACCAGATACACTACCTTTAACTTTACCTTTACCTGTAGCAGAATAGCGACCATTTATTGAAACAGTTGCTTTAAGTTCATTATACGATAGGCGTCCTCCGATGTATGGAGTAAATTGCTTGTCTGTATAAAAATTATAAAATGTACTAATTCCTAGCGATGTAATTTTGGCTGAAACCTTTGCAGAAGCATACTCATTACTTACACTACGCCCTAACTTACCAACATTCGTGTAGTCAATTGCGGCACGCCAATTTCCCCAATCATAACCTGCACTAATGCGTTGAGTAAAATCAGAAATGACGTGGATACCTTCATATTCAAGGTTTGAATACCCTAAATCGCCCTGTACATACCAACCTTCCGCTTGGGCTGAAACGGTAAAACCTGCTAATACTGTTGCAATAAGTAATTTTTTCATAGTTTAAGACCTCTAAATATGTGAAAATAACACTTGTTGCATTTGGCAAGAGATTGCAAAATGCCCAATTATTTTAGATAAAACACATAATTAGCAACAGAAAGAAACACGGCAGTTACTGCCTAATTTCGACAAAATCTGCCTAAAGAGAAAGGAATAACATCACAATGGCGATGCACGATAAAATCCGATTATTGAGAGAATTAAATCAATTTTCGCAAGAGGAAATGGCTGAAAAAATGAATATGTCGCCGAGCGGCTACGCCAAAATTGAGCGAGGCGATACCAAATTGCAATATGATAAGTTAGTGCAGATAGCTCAAATTTTTAATATGAATCTGGCGGACTTTGTAGATACCGAAAAAGGCGTATTTTTCTGCTTGAATGATAATAGCGATTACATTTATACCAATTACAGCAATAATGATGCACTTGCATTTGAGATCGAAAAACTCAAACTTCAGTTAGCCAATCAGACCAATTTATTAGCTCATAAAGATGAGTTGCTTGCCCAAAAGGAAAAAGAAATTAGCCATCTTACTAAAATTATTGCGATGCTAGAAAAAGCATAATTTCCCGAAACAAGCGGAAAAAACAAACCGAACGCTGTAGAGACGCTCGGTTTGTTATTTTTAATTAATCAATTGGCGGCACGTAAGTGCCGTTGGCAATCGAATCTTTAATCCGATTTGCCTCATTGAGTACCAGTGTCAACAATGCTTTCACATTTTCTAATGTTGCAATTGGACTTAGGGTGGTCATTTTCAGTGATTGTTTATCACCGACTTTGGTGACGCCGATGTTTGCTTCGCCACGAGCAAAAAGTTCATCTGCCACGTTTTGATTGAGTGTATCTAGCCATTCTGCTGGATAGCCTTTGGGCACAACACGGAATAAGACAGAGGCAAATTGGCTTGGTACGAGCATCTCTAGCTCATCAGCCATATTAATATAATTTTCCACCTCTTTGGTGAGTTTTACGCCGTGATCAATCATTGAAGCGTAGAGATCTTCGCCGAGTGCCTCTACGGTGAACCACAATTTTAATGCGTCAAAACGGCGAGTAGTTTGGAGCGATTTCGCCACCAAGTTTGGCACGCCGTGTGCTTCGTCATATTCGGAATTGAGATAATCTGCCTTGTAATCCATAAAACGATAATTTTCTGCCTCTTTGAGCAAAAATGCCCCACACGAAATACTCTGGAAATAATGTTTATGAAAATCAAGCGTAATCGAATCTGCTTCTTCAATGCCGTCTAGCAAATGACGGAAATCTTTTGACAGCAACAACGCTCCCCCCCATGCTGCATCAATATGTAGCCACGCACCATAGGTATGGGTAATCTCACGGATTTTTTTGATGTCGTCAATTGCCCCTGCATCGGTGGTGCCAGCTGTTGCCACTACGCAAGCAATAATGTTGCCACTAGCGGTCAAATCCGCCATCATTTTTGCAAGTGCCTCCGTGTCCATTTGTGCATTGTCGTTACAAGGCACGGTGATGACGGATTGAAAACCCATTCCCATCATCGCCATATTCTTTTGGACGGAAAAGTGTGCGTTTTCCGAACAGATGACTTTAACTTTTGTCATCGCTTCTGCTGGAATACCATCACGTTGTACTGACCATTCCGAGCCATCTGCATTTTGCCAATGTTTCGCTATCGCCCAATCACGAGCCAACATCACGCCCATTAGATTTGACTGCGTACCGCCAGAGGTAAAAACCCCTGATGTGCCTTGGCCATATCCTACCTTTTGGCGTAACCAATTAATTAAATGCTCTTCCATAATTGAGCCTGCTGGACTTTGATCCCAAGAATCCATTGACTGATTGGTCGCATTAATCAGCACTTCGGCAATTTGGCTGGCAACCATTGTTGGACAATGTAGGTGAGCTAATGAATGTGGGTGATGGACTTTGAGGCTTGGCTTAAGAAAAATTTCAACTAAATTTTCAAGTGCATTTTGGACGCCCACACCTTCCTTTGATGGTGAAAAGTTCTCGATCAATCCTCGCATTTGTCGAATTGAACCGCCTGTGTACATTTTTTCATTTTTTAGCCAAGCACTAACCGCTTGCACCGCCTCTGCCATTGCCTGCTCATAATCTGCAATTGACTGAGGATCGTTACAGAAAAGGGCTTGTTTGTGTTTTGAAATATCTGTCATGTTCTATTGTCCGTATTTTGTAGGGATACACAGCGTGTGTCTTTGTTTGAAATTTAGGACGCAAGCATTGCGTCCCTACATTCATTCCGATATAACAAAGGTGGGTATTCTTGCCACCCTGCGAGCGGTCATATTTTGCCATTTTTTTACAAAAAGCGACCGCTTGCTTAATTAGCCACGCACCGCTTTCATGGCATCTGCGATAGATTGCTTGAAACGTTTGATCATTTCTTCACATTCCGCTTGCGAGATATTAACTGCACAAAGCACACGCACCACATTGCCGCCACGTCCGCCACGCTCTAACAGCAATTTGTTATCAAAGCAGGCTTTTTGGATTGCAACTGCTAATTCTCCGTCAGCAGGGAAGGCACCTGTGCGATCGGCAGACTGACGGTCATCTACAATATCAAGGCCTAGCATTAACCCTTTACCACGCACATTGCCAATGCAAGGGAATTCAGTGGATAACGCTTGTAGTGCGGATTTTAAATACTCGCCACGATCTTGGGCATTTTGTGCGAGATTTTCTTCACGCATCACTTTTAATGAAGCATAACCTGTTGCCATTGCTAACTGGTTCCCACGGAATGTACCAGTGTGCCCAGCAGGCTGCCACGCATCAAATTCTTTTTTAATCGCTAACACAGCTAATGGTAAACTTCCGCCGACTGCTTTTGACATCACCACAATATCAGGTTGAATGCTGGCATGCTCAAAGGCAAACATTTTTCCTGAACGACAAAAACCAGCTTGCACTTCATCAACAATCATTAAAATGCCGTGCTTTTGCGTAACTTCACGCACTTTTTGTAAGAAGCTGATCGGAGCAGGCACAACCCCACCTTCGCCTTGAATAGCTTCTAAAATAACTGCTGCAGGTTTTACCACGCCGCTCTCAACATCTTCAATAAAATTCTCAAAATAATGCTCAACCGCTTTCGCCCCAGCTTCACCACCGATACCAAATGGACAGCGATATTCGTGTGGGTATGGCATAAATTGGACACCAGCCATCAAATTTTGTACTGCATTTTTGGCACTTAAATTGCCAGTCATAGATAGCGAACCATGCGTCATACCATGGTAGCCGCCAGAAAAGGAGATGACATTGCCACGCCCTGTGTAAGTTTTGGCAAGTTTCACCGCCGCTTCTGTACCATCAGCACCAGTGGGTCCACAGAACTGTAAGCAATACTCATCTTTGGGGAAGAAAGAGAGCAATTCTGCAGTAAATGCATCTTTTAATGGTGTAGTTAAGTCAAGGGTATGCAACGGCAAGCCGCTAGTCAAAACATCTTGAATCGCCTCAACGACTGCAGGGTGATTATGTCCTAAAGCTAACGTACCTGCTCCTGCTAAGAAATCAAGATATTCATTGCCTTCAACGTCGGTAACCCAACATCCTTGTGCTTTAGCAATGGCTAAAGGTAGCTTGCGTGGGTAGCTACGAACATTTGATTCCATTTCATTTTGACGTTGCAGGTAATAAGCATTCGTTGCTTGTGAGACAGGATTAACTGGAATTTTTATCATGGTTAGATAGACCTTCATAAAGAGGTTAAAAAAATAAGTCGGGTGCCTTGCGGAGGAAGCCTAAGCTCTCGAATTCTAAAAAACTCGGTGCCTTGGGGCATTTTGACTCGCTACTTATTAAAAAAAGCGTTGCAGCTTTTTTGTGTTGTCTACCTCAAGCATAGGATAAGCTGGGAGACGCTCAAACGTTGTTATATAAGTTGTTAAATAGATTGTTGTAATAAAAAACAGCTCTACATACATAGCCATATTTGAGGCGGCACATAGTACCGAATTTCTACAGAAAAGAAAGAGATTTATATTAAAAATTAGAAGCTATTTTTGATGACTGCTGAGATTTTGATTTTACACACAACTTGTATTTGACAAAAGGCTACTAATGTAAGCAATCTGTAGCAATACATATACATGACGTAGAGAGTAAAAAGTTATTTTTGATGAGATAAATAAACATCAAAGCGGTGGTTTTTTGTTGTTTGGCTAAAGTCAGGTTTTTGATTTGCGAGAAATGCGGCGTAATCGGGTCGTTTGACGACAACTCGTTTATAAGCTAATTTTTTCGCAGGGGGAAATAGGGTATCTGCATCTAAATCCGCTCCAACAAGATGCTGAAAAACCCTCATCTCTTTTTTTACTAATGCACTTTTCTGTTTATGTGGATACATTGGGTCAAGATAGACGACATCTGCTTTTTTACTAGAATCCAACAATGCAATATTTCCCATTGGTGATAAGGTCATTCGTTGTTGCATAAATTCGCCAATTTCACTATCACAATAAGCACGCTGTAAGCCATCTTCTAGTAATGCACAGACGACAGGGTTACGTTCTACTAGTAGGACGTTACAGCCAATGCTAGCTAATACAAAAGCATCTCTACCTAATCCTGCAGTAGCATCAATGACACTTGGAAAATGATTACCTTTCACCCCTATTGCCTTCGCAACAGCTTCGGCTCGACCGCCGCCAAATTTACGGCGGTGTGCCATTGCTCCATTTACAAAATCAACGGCTATCGAGCCAAGTTTAGGCTCATCAAGTTTGCGTAACTCTAGTCGCTCTTTCGTGAGGACTAAAGCGAGTGTTGCCGTATCATTATGTATGAGTTGCCACTTATGGCAAAGTGCTAAAAATTTGCCATCATCGTCGGTTTCATTCACTAATTGCACTGTCATTTTAGATCTCGAATTAGGTTTAAACACCCACTTGTTTATGGGTGTTTAAAAGTCCGTGCGTATTATTTTTGTTCTTTCTTTTCAATCTTAATCATTTGATCTTCTGGGAAATGCAAATCTAGCTGATTGTACGGAATGCCAATATTTGCATTATCGAATGCTATTTTGATTTTTTCTAGAATGTCATAGTGAACAGACCAATAGTTGTTGGTTTGTACCCAAGGGCGAACGAAGAGCTGTACACTATTTGCAGCTAATGCTCCCACAGCAACAAGTGGCTCGGGTTGATTTAACACTCGTTCATCTTCAGCTAAGATTTGTTGTACAATGGTTTTAGCTTGTTCAATATCTGCCTCGTAGCTGATGTCTAGAATAAAATCAATACGACGAGTTTCATTGCGAGAGTAGTTTGTAATGCTATCACTAAATACTTTGCCATTTGGAACAAGAATCGTTTTATTATCACCTGTACGCAGTTCTAGCATCAATAACCCCATTTGTAATACTGACCCAGATACGCTACCCGCCTCAATAAAATCGCCTTTATTGAATGGTTTAAAGATTAAAATCATCACGCCAGCAGCAAAATTTTGTAATGAATTTTGTAATGCTAAACCGATAGCAAGACCTGCCGCACCAATTAATGCCACAAGAGAACTGGTGTTAATGCCGAGTTGAGAAAGTGATGCGATAACAACGATCAATAAGAATAAGAAATAAGCGATAGAAGTAACAAAACTTTTTAACATTGCATCTTCACTTGATAAAAAGACTGCTTTTCCGATTAAGCGGCTAAGTACTCTTGCCAAATATCTTCCTACTACAAAAATAGCAATCGCAATCAAAATTTTCGTACCGTATGGAATAATCCAATCGTTAAGTAGTGTAGAAAAGCTAAAGTCTTCGCTATTTTTTATGACTTTAGAAATTGCTTGTGTAACATCAATCTGAGAGGTTTTTTCTGTGGTTTGAGTGGCGGTTTCAGTCATTTTATATCCTTGTTTAAATTAAAAATTGGCTCTCATTCTAACACAACTTAGTTGCAAAATTTATGTTAATATTCTATGCGAAAATTTTCCAAAAATATGACAGTAACGGTAAGTGATAATATAACTAGATAATTGAACGAATAGTGCAATAACAATAGCGGTCTAAAAAAATGATAAATTTTGAAAAAAAAATAAGCTCTGAAAAAATAATAAATGCCAGCGTACAATTTTTTACGATTTGCGATGATGAGGCTGGGCAACGTCTAGACAATTTTTTGCTAAATAAGTTAAAAGGTGTGCCAAAGAGCTTAATCTATCGCATTGTTCGCAAGGGGGAAGTGCGTGTAAATAAGGGCAGAAGCCAGCCAGCTTACAAGCTGCAAGAAGATGATGTCGTGCGAGTGCCGCCTGTGCGTGTTGCAGAAAAAAATGAGGCACCGATTTCGGTCAAATTAACTAAGGTGGCAGCACTTGAGAAACATATTCTATATGAAGATGATGTCATACTTGTGATCAATAAGCCTTCGGGGATTGCGGTACACGGTGGTAGTGGGTTGAATTTTGGTGTGATAGAGGCATTAAGAGCGTTACGACCTCAAGCAAAATTCCTTGAATTAGTTCATCGCATTGACCGTGATACTTCAGGTATCCTTTTGGTCGCAAAAAAACGCTCAGCACTGCGGAATTTACACGAACAGTTACGAGAAAAAACCGTCAAGAAAGAGTATCTTGCGTTGGTACGAGGACAATGGCAATCGCATGTAAAAGTGATCAAAGCTCCACTATTAAAGAATGAATTGGCAAGTGGCGAGCGTATTGTGAAAGTCAATGAAGCAGGTAAGCCATCTGAAACTCGTTTTAGCATTGAAGAGCGTTATATAAATGCAACTTTAATCAAGGCCTCGCCAGTAACAGGTCGGACTCACCAAATTCGTGTACATACCCAATATGCTGGACACCCCATTGCATTAGATGATAAATATGGCGACAGTGAATTTGATCAAAAAATGAAAGATGTGGGCTTACAGCGTTTATTTCTTCACGCTTACGCTATTCGTATTGAACACCCCAAAACAGGTGAGCCAATGGTCATTACCGCTCCGTTAGACAGCACCTTAAAATCCGTTATCGCCACATTAAGAGCAGAGCGATAAAAAGAAAAACTACACGATAAAACCTGAGCCATAAAATGAAGATTCATTTCAAAAATTATCAACAAAGAGACCGCTTACTTGATCTCACACAACCCAACATTATGGGCATTTTGAATTTTACACCTGATTCATTTTCTGATTCAGGCAAATTTTTTAGCTTGGATAAGGCATTATTTCAAGTCGAAAAGATGATTAATGACGGAGCGAATATTATTGATATTGGAGGAGAATCAACACGCCCTAATGCTGCCATCATTACATTAGAACAAGAACTAGAGCGGGTTGTGCCACTAGTTGAAGCTGTACGACAGCGTTTTGATTGCCTAATTTCGGTCGATAGTTCTAAAGCTGAAGTATTTAAACAATCTGCTATTGTTGGGGCGGATATTCTCAATGATGTGCGTGCTTTAACTGAGCCTAATGCGTTAAAAACTGCGGTTGAACTCCAATTACCCGTCTGTTTAATGCATATGCAAGGCAATCCACAAACTATGCAGAACGCACCTTATTACGATAACGTAGTAGACGAGGTGGCAGCTTTTTTGAAAAGCCATCTTTACCATTGTCAGAAAGCAGGTATTTCCGAAAAAAATATTATTATTGATGTAGGGTTTGGTTTTGGTAAAAGTGTGCAACACAATTTCCAATTATTAAAACATCTCTCGACATTTACCGAATCAGGTTACCCTGTGCTAGTTGGCTTATCTCGTAAATCAATGATCGGTACGGTATTAGATAAACCAGTAGAGCAGCGTATGATTGGTTCTGTTACAGGTGCATTGCTAGCGGTGCAAAAAGGGGCAAAAATTGTACGAGTACACGATGTCGCTGAAACAGCAGAGGCTCTAAAAATTTGGCAAGCAATGATGGAAGCCTAGTGTTTAAAACAGAAAATAAGGGAAAAATATGATTACAGTTTATGGTATTAAGAATTGCGATACGGTTAAAAAAGCCTTGAAATGGCTAGCAGATAACAATATCGAACACGAACTACATGATTACCGTGTAAACGGCTTAACTATTGATTTTTTACAGTGTGCAGAAATAGCATTTGGCTGGGAACAACTAATAAACAGACGTTCGACAACGTGGCGAAATTTAGATGAAACAGTAAAGCAAAATTTCAATCGTGAAAATGCATTACTAGTATTGATTGAACAACCGACATTAATTAAACGCCCAATTATTCTACAAGACGGTATCGCATTGATTGGTTTTGATGTTAAACAATACGAAGAGACATTGTGTTTGGAATAGGACGTAAGTGTTTTTGCTCTCATCTTGTACTTACTCTTAAATGTGGGAAAGACAGATTGGCTAGCTAATCAGCATAGAAAAAAGGAATAGTATGAAACAAACCATCATTGAGCTTGCTCAAACCCTTATCCACCGCCCTTCCATCAGCCCGAATGACGAGGGGTGCCAGAAATTAATAGCTGAACGATTGGAAAAACAAGGTTTTAGTATTGAATGGCTACCTTTTGGCAATACGCTAAATTTATGGGCAAAACACGGTACAGGTGAGCCTGTGATAGCTTTTGCTGGACACACTGATGTTGTACCCGTTGGCGATGAAAGCCAATGGAATTATCCTCCTTTTGATGCCAAAATTGTTGATAACTTGCTGTACGGACGAGGAGCGGCGGATATGAAAGGTTCTTTATCTGCAATGGTAGTTGCCGCAGAAGAATTTGTAAAAGCCAACCCAAACCACCAAGGGACTATTGCACTGCTTATCACCTCTGATGAGGAAGCTGCTGCAAAAGATGGGACAGTGAAAGTCGTGGAAACGCTTATGGCACGAGGTGAGCCGATTCACTATTGTATAGTGGGTGAGCCATCAAGTAACGAGCAGCTGGGTGATATCGTAAAGAATGGTCGGCGAGGATCAATCACTGCAGAGTTGCATATTAAAGGCGTGCAAGGGCACGTTGCTTACCCACATTTAGCAACGAACCCAATACATAAATCACTTGCTTTTTTAAACGAATTAACCACCTATCAATGGGATAATGGTAACGAATTTTTCCCACCTACTAGCCTACAAATTGCCAATATCCACGCAGGTACAGGCAGTAATAATGTCATTCCTGCTGAGCTTTATGTGCAATTTAATTTACGTTATTGTACTGAAATTAGTGATATCTTCATTCAAGAAAAAGTTTCTGAATTGCTCAATAAATATGAGCTAGAACACGAAATTAGCTGGCATTTATCAGGTAAGCCATTTTTATCAGGCAAAGGAAAACTAGTTAATGCAACCATACAAGCGGTTAAAAGTGTGGCAAAAATTACACCACGCTTAGACACAGGCGGCGGTACATCAGATGGACGTTTTATTGCATTAATGGGAGCGGAAGTGGTGGAATTCGGACCACTTAATTGCACAATCCATAAAGTCAATGAATGTATAGATGTGAATGATTTAGCCAAATGTGGCGAAATATATAAACAGATTTTGGTGAGATTATTATTGTAAATTTTTTATTGACTACTCCAGAAATCGGAGAATAGAAGGCAATGAAATCCCCTACACTTTAGAAGTGAGGGGAAATTGAGATGGAGTTAATCTACTATCAATAATGAGAGAGAGAATCTTGATCTTGCCCTTCTTTTTCTACGACAGGCTGTATCATATGTTCTCGTTCCAGTCCAAGCTGTAGTGCAAGCCCTACTGCGACATAAATAGATGAATAAGTGCCAAAACCAATTCCAATTAGCAACGCCAAAGAGAAACTATGCAAGGTTGGACCGCCTAGCCAGTACAAGGCAAATACAACAAAAAGTGTGGTAACGGAAGTCATTAAAGTACGAGACAGTGTTTGGCTTAATGATACATCAATTACCTCTGCTGGGCTTGCTCGGCGTATTTTAGGAAAATTTTCTCGTACTCGGTCAAACACTACGATACTATCATTGAGAGAATAACCTACTACCGATAAAATAGCGGCAACAAAGGTAAGATCAATTTCTATTTGTAGAAATGAAAAAAGTCCAATAGTAACCATTACATCGTGAAAGAGTGCCAAGATTCCACCAACAGCTAAACGCCATTCAAAACGAACTCCCACATAAAGTAGTAGCATACCTAACGTCGCAAGTGTGGCATAAATCGCCCCTTGAGTCAGTTCTTCTCCTACATTTGGTCCAACAAACTCAATACTTTGAATTTTTGCACCTGTATCAATATGTTGGTGGATAAGATCCATCACTTTGTTGCCAAGTGTCATATCACCTGCTGATGCGGGTAGGCGAATCATTATATCTTTTTGTCCACCAAACGTCTGTACCAAAGCACTGTGATAGCCATTTTCATCAAGCATTGTGCGAATTTTATTTAAATCAGCCGCTTGAGAGAAATTCGTCTCAATGACGGTGCCTCCAGTAAAATCTAATCCCCAGTTAAACCCCTTAGTTGCAATACAAAATATGCAAAGGAGCGTAACAATGATAGAAAATCCAAATGCGATAAAACGATACCGCATAAAAGGGATCAATTTGTAAGGCAATTTAATCTCTGAAAGCGATTGTGCTGCTGTTTTTATTGTCATTTTATGCCTCTTAAATCCAAAGTTTGTTCACACGTTTACCGCCATATACCCAATTCACTAGCATTCGTGTCCCTGTGATAGCTGTAAACATTGAGATCATCACCCCTAATGCAAGTGTTACCGCAAAGCCTTTCACGGGTCCCGTACCTGCAGCATATAGAATGGCAGAAGTGAGAACAGTCGTTAAGTTTGAGTCAAAAATACTGGTAAATGCACCATTATAACCTTCGTGGATAGCTTGCTGAATCGAACGCCCATTTCGGATCTCTTCCTTAATACGCTCATAAATTAACACATTAGCATCAACAGACATGCCAACGGCTAACACAATTCCTGCAATACCAGGCATTGTCAAGGTTGCTCCAATTACCGACATTAATCCAATGGTTAATACAAGGTTTGCAAGTAATGCTCCCGTTGCGAACAATCCAAAGACCTTATAGTACACTACACAAAATAAGATCGTTAAACCCAGCCCAAGTAAACCTGCATTCATACCCTGAGCAACATTATCCGCACCAAGTGATGCCCCAATTGTGCGTTCCTCGACGATAACAATCGGTGCAATTAATGCTCCAGAGCGAAGAAGAACCGCAAGGTTTTGAGCCTCTGCTGGGCTATTAATGCCTGTGATTTGAAACTGACTACCCAAACGAGAACGAATTGTTGCTATATTAATGATTTCTTCGTGGCGTTCTAGAATGACTTTGCCATTTGTATCACGCCGTCCAGAATCTTTAAATTCGCTATAAAGCGTTGCCATCGGTTTATCGATAGCACTTTTGGTCGCATTCGCCATTAAATCACCGCCAACACTGTCTAGATTAATACTGACTTGTGGCAAACCGTGATCATCTAAACCTGATGAGGCATTAATAATATGTTCTCCACCCAAGACGGCTTTACGTAATAACAATGAAGGTACGCCATCACGATCATATTTCAATTCCGAATCAGCAGGAATAACGCCTCGTAAAGCAGCGTCCAAGTTGGCATTAATATTCACCATACGAAACTCAAGAGTTGCGGTTGCTCCCAAAATCTCTTTTGCTCTAGCGGTATCTTGTACCCCTGGTAATTCAACAACAATACGATCTGCCCCTTGACGCTGAATAGTTGGCTCTGAAACGCCTAATTCATTCACTCGTTTACGCAAAATAGATAAATTCTGTGTAATTGCGGCATCACGAGAGTCGGCAAATCCTTGAGCAGATTGCTGAATACGAATAAGCGTAGGTGAAAGCTGATCGACTTCTAATGACGAATGCTGACGGCGAATTAAACGCTGTGCTTTAGCTGCAATTTCACTGTCTAAAAACTCGACTTCAATTGCAAAATTTTCTGCTTTTTTGACCGCTTTGTATTGCAATTTTTCTTTACGAAATTCATTGCGTAATGAATCTTGGAGCTGCTCTTGCTGTTTGGTTAAGGCGGTATTCATATCCACTTCCATCAGGAAGCGAACACCACCACGCAAATCTAAACCACGTTTCATTGGCTCGCCGCCAATAGATGCAAGCCAATCAGGAGTGGCTGGTGCAAGATTAAGAGCAACAGAATAGTTATTACCTAATGCTTCTGCGATTTTTTCTTTTGCTGGAAGCTGTTGCTCATCTTTTTCAAGACGAACCAAAATTGAACCATTTTCAAGATGAACCGCCTTCGGCGTAATCTCTAAGGATTTTAGTGCAGATTGCACCTGAGAGAGCGTTTCAGGTGTAGCCTGCTGACCACGAGTGGCAGAAATCTGAACGGACGGATCTTCACCATATAAATTTGGAAGGGCATATAAAGCACCAATGGCGATCACAAGGATCACCATTAGGTTCTTCCAAAGAGGGAAACGATTTAACACAATAAGTCCCCTTATCAAGGAAAAATTAAAGAGATTTTAAAGAGCCTTTCGGCAAGACAGCAACAACAAAATCACGTTTTATCGTCACTTCGGTCGTATCATTGAGTGCAATCACAATATTATCATTGTCATTTGAAACTTTGCTAATTTTGCCAATTAAGCCACCGCTTGTCAGAACTTCATTCCCTTTAGCAAGACTGGCTAATAACTCACGTTGCTGCTTTTGGCGTTTTGCTTGTGGACGGTAGATCATAAAATAAAAAATTAAACCAAATATGACCAGAATAAAGATCATCTCCATTCCACCACCTTGTTGCATATTAAGCTCCTATAAATTAAATAAAAGTGAAATAATCTTCTTAACCTGATGACTTTTCCTCTTGAAAAGAGCTAAGCCATAGCCTAGAAACCGCAATAAAATAGCATAAATTCAGCTATTAAACGAGAGAAAATTCAATACTCGAGAAAGATTTTCCGCTATGCAATAGGCAGTTTTGCTATAGAATAATACTCTGTCTAATCTATTAGCCTTTAAGAGGGAAGTTTAATGAAAAAATTACTCACAATCACTTTAGGTGCATTTTTTGTAAACATTGCAGCAGCACATAACATTCAACTGAATACTTCATTACCCACTGTTTCTGTAATTGAAGACGGCGAATTAGTTGCTTCAGACAATAACATCACCTATCGACCTTGGCAATCCACAAGCCTTATAGGAAAAGTACGAGTGGTACATCATCTTGCTGGTCGCAGTAGTGTAAAAGCAAAAAATGAAGCACTCTTTGAAGCAATTAAAGCTTCTAATTTTGATAGAACTCGCTATCAAACCACTACAATTATCAATGCAGATGACGCAATTATTGCAACAGGAGCATTTGTCAAAAATAGTGCTGAAGATGGAAAACTGGCTAATGCACATAGCCAAGTTATCTTAGATCAAAATAGTACCGTCAAAAAAGCGTGGCAACTTAAAGAGAAAGAAAGTTTTATCGCTGTGCTTGATAAAAATGGCAAAGTACAATTTGTTTCTGAAGGAAAACTATCCTCTGAACAAATTCAAACTGTAATTAATAATGTAAAAGCATTATTGAAATGAATGATCTCAGGATTCGTCCATAAGTAATTAAGTTATCACTGCCTTAGAAGCAGGCACTACGCAATCACCCATAGTAAGCCAAATAATTTGTAAAATAGGTTGTTGAGCAAAATTAATGTGATGCCAAATACCATAACGGATAAATCCAGCATACCTGTACGAGGCAATATTCTGCGGATCAATCCTAATACTGGCTCTGTAATTTGAGCAACGGTGTAATCTAAGGGGTGATTACCTTGTGTTATCCAGCTCATTAATGCTCGAATAATGGTGGTAAAAAAGAGAATCTGTCCGAAAGTCTTCATTATACCGAGTAACCCCACTAATATTGCGACCGTTAAAGGCAAGTTGAGTAGTAATTTTTCTACGGTGAGTAGAATTAACGCCAGCAGCAATGCGGCAAAATTGATTCTTTTGAAATTGGAAATCACTCGTTGTAGCGGTGAGATAAGTGGCGAGGTCATTCGGATTAGGCTTTGGGAGATAGGTAGCCTAGGATCAACACGGCAAAATTCCAGCCAAGTGCGGAGAATGAGAATAAACGTGATGAAACCAACAATAATAGAAACGATAGGAAGTAATATTTCACTCATAACAACTCTACTTACAAAGGGGAAAAGAGAGCGGTGAGATTGAGGGACATTTTGTAAAATTATCTGTCAATCTGACCGCTTGTGGTGATTAGGCGGTTGGGTAATCCCACCAAATATCAAATAATTCGCTGATTTCGATGTGTACCAGTCCATTGTTTTCTAACCAAATTTTCACTGTTTGGCGGTGTGACTCATCACATTTACCCAATTTTTCTAAACACACTAAACCTTCCCATTGTAAGTAGCCACTACCTTCATAGGCTAAGCCATTAGGTTTGATGACTTCGTCAATGAAGCGGTCGATAGTACTATCAATCACATCGATCCCCGTTCCTTCAACAAATTGGAATTTGACTAAAAAGCCTAGCTCTTGGTATTCGCCTAAGTGCATTTTTTTGCGTTGTCTTGTGTTACGTTTAATCGCCATTTTGTATTTCCTCTTTTCAAAAGTGAACGTTATAGTAGCTGATTTTAATGGTAAAAGTAAATGAAAAGCTAGCAAAATCAAGCTTAAGTTTAAATCCAGTTCAATCAAATAGTTTATCTAACGCTTCAACTAGCTCCGCACTCGGCTTTTCAAAAAATACCCCTTTATTTGGTTCGCCATTCATTCCTCGCAAGAAGAGATAGGCAATGCCACCAACATCACGATCATAATCGTAATCTTGTTGTAAACGTGAACCTAAATAGCGATGCAATGCTAAAATGTACAGCAAATATTGTAAATCGTAACGGTATTTCCCCATCACTGTTTTCAGCTTCTCTGGCGTATAATCCTGTGCGAAGTAGCCAAGAAAATTAGATTTATAATCAATTAGATAGAACTTTCCGTGTATTTTTACAATGCAATCAACGAAACCTCGCACAAATCCTTCAAGTTGTGGTAATTGCAAATCAGGCAGCTTTTGTGCAAGTACGCTGTACTTGTTAAGTAATTGATTCAATTTTGGTAAGGCATTGACATTGCGTAAGCGTAAGTAGAATTGCCACTCGTTAAGTCGTTGAGTAGGATCGATTTGCGATAAGCTAAATGCAGGTTTGCCAAAAGGTGTGCGAGCAATTTGGCTGAACCAGTGTTGTAGAGGCTCGATCCATTCAGATGATAAACCCAGTGTAGCACAAAGCTGTGTAATGGCTTCCAATGCCAAGGGTTGGCGAAAATCCCAATGCTCAAGCAATTTATGCAGCAAAGTACCAACTTTAGTGCTATGTGGAAACAGATAAGGGCTATAAGGCTGCGAAACATTGTCAGGTTCAAGCACTGCAGTGGTATTCAATATCTGTTGAGCATATGTCTGTTGATAGTCGTAGTCTTGTCCATCATCTTGCCAACTCGTAAGCGGTGATTTATGAATGAAATTTTGCAACCGCTCATTTTGTGCTTGCAACGCACTGAAACTGGTTACTTGCCCTGTGGTTTTTATTTGTCCAGAAAATTCTCGTGCTTGAATATTCGTAGTTTGGTATTGTTCAAGCTGTTGGGACACATTCTGCCTATCACTGACGGCTATTTCCAAATCTTCTGAGTCCTGTAAATTTTCGGCTGCCTGTGAATCATCTATAAGCTGGCAGGGAATATTTTTCTGCTGAATGTAGTCTGCGGTTGAACAGCTCGGTGCAACCTGTTCAAATCGGATCTCAGCATTGGTAAGCAAATAACTCATTGCACTCCAACCTGTCTCAAATTGAGTCGGTAGTAACATATTTAGCTGGTATTTTGCCCGTGTTATCGCCACATAAAGTAAGCGAACATCTTCGGCGAATTCCGCTTGAGCTAATGCAGAATCAACTTCATCACTATGCCGCCCAAAATGCCAACGTTTCTGTTGCTGATGATCGTGATAAGTTGTAATCAGTTGATTTTTCGTTAAATGGCTAGCCTTACCGACAAAAGGCAACCAAACAATGGAGTATTCTAGCCCTTTTGAGCCGTGAATAGTGATAATCTTGATCAAGCTTTCTTCGCTTTCAAGCCGTAATGTCTGTTCGTCTTGCTGTCCATCTGGTTTATCCAGCTGCTGTTCATACCAACGTAGCAGTGCAAATTCATTTTCTGTGTTGCCCATTGCATTTTGTAACAATTCAGCTAAATGCAGTAAGTCTGTCATTCGTCTGTCTGCCAAAAGCGTGCTATGCATTCGCTCAATAATACCTTGCTGAATAAATAATTGATGCAACATTGGTAAAATGCCCTGCTGCTGCCAGATTTTATGGTATTTCACAAACGTATCAATCCAGCGATCCCACGCATTTTCGTCTTGTTTAAGCTCGAAAACTTGAGCCAAATCCAGCCCCCAGAGCTGCGTACCTAATGCACTCAACACCGCCGTTTGCTGGTAAGGATTTAAACAAGCTCTTAAAATAAAACGCAAATCTTGAGCTTCTTGGCTTTGATATACACTGCTTTTTTCAGATAAAAAAACCGATTGAATCTGCCGTGCTAATAAGGCTTGGCGAATGAGCGTAGCCTGTGTATGACTTCGTACTAAAATGGCAATATCTTGTGCTTCAAGCGGTCGCTTTTCGCCATTTTTTTGCACGCCTTTTGTATGATAATACAACGCTTCTGTTGCGGCCTTTTGTAATTGCTGCTGAATATGATATGCACAGCGTTCAGCCGCTTGCTGTTCATCAAATGTAGGTTGTAGATAACAATTTACGCTTGCTTCACCACACAGCGGATTATCCGAGATCTTCGCCTGCACAGGGTGAAATTGAATGCCTTGATACACGAAGGGGCTATATGATGAGTTTGGAAATTGGAAAAGTGCATTCGTGAAATTAACGATATCGGCGGCAGAACGCCAATTTTGGGTGAGAGTTGCTTTATAACTCACTTGGCTTGCAGCGGTGAGATAGGTAAAAATATCTGCCCCTCGGAATTTATAGATAGATTGTTTAGGATCACCAATCATAATAAATCCGTGAGTGGCTTTTTCTTGTGCAAGAAAAATTCGCTGAAAAATCTCATATTGCTCTTGGTTAGTATCTTGGAACTCATCGATCATTGCAAAAGGAAATAATGCTCGAATATTCGCAGCCAATGCTTCGCCTCGTTCAGCGTGTAAGGCCTGATGCAATGCACTCAAAATATCACCAAAACTTTTTTCTTTATGAGTGGCTTTGTAAGTCGATAATGCTTGGCGTAAATGTTGTAAAAATTGATAACGTAATAACGCACTCAATTTTCCCTCAAATTGCTGTTGATAAGCGGTCAGTTGAGCCTCAATTTCTGCAAAATGCAAATGCTCAAGCGGTATCGCTCCCTCTTCCGCTTTTTCATTTAATGTTTGCTGACTAAAGCGAGATAAACTCTCTACAGGAAAATTATCTTGCTTGCCTGTTGCCCACAAATCAATTTCAGCTAACCAGTTAGCTAACCAACGCTGCTGATAAGAGCGGCGACTAAGCGATTTTTTTTCGCCTTTTTTATAGGTTTTAGCCAATTCTTGGTGGATCAGTGTAGAAATTTCGGCACAATGTGTCAGCCAATAAGTACGGCTGGTTTGCTGAAAATGTTGGTATTGGCGAATATAGTCTGAAAAATCTTGCGTAATCCACAACTGTTCAGATGTCAGCGGTGGCAAAATGCCGTAGAGATAGGGCTTTACCAACTTGAGAGCAAATTCAGGATTTTTAAGCTCTTCTGCCACGATTTTTGTGGCATCAAAATCCAGTGGATAATAATACTTTCGCCACGTCTGCTCACTCAACATTCTGAGTAATTCATCTTCATTGGTGTGCAATTCAATATCAAAACGTATGCCAGAATCAAACGCAAATTGAAACAGCATTTTCTGACAAAAGCTGTCAATAGTAAAAATACTGGCTAAATCAATATCACGAGCGGCTAGTTTGAGACGTAATAACGCTTCGGGTAATCGCTGTTCAACTGCATAGTAGAGATCCAGCAAAAATGCATCATTTTCAAGTGCTTGATGGTTGCCCTGCTGGTATGCTGAAAACAAACGAGCAACGACAATGACTTTTTCTCGAATTCTATCTCGTAGCTCTTGGGTTGCCGATTTGGTGAAAGTAACCACTAAAATTTGCTCTACCATTAGGGGATCACAACTTACACCGAGTAATAACCGTAAATATAAATTTACTATCGTATACGTTTTACCTGTGCCAGCAGAGGCCTCAATGAGACAAGGTTGATTAAGCGGTAGCGTAAGCGGATCGAGCGTTTTCATAATGAAATCAGTGTTTAAGAGAATAAATCTAAGCGAAGATAAATGTGAAAAAATAGTTGAATGGTACATACACATTCGGCTAAAAAGCAATTAGAAACGATAGGAGGCATTTGCCCCAAACGCATTACCTGCCACTTTGCTTTTCCCATATTTTAAGTTACTTCTGGTATATTCTGTTCCAAGCTCAATATCGTTAGATACTGCATATTTCACGCCCACACCGTAACCGATACCTTTAACGCTCCCAATGTTGCTAACTTTGCTGATGTGATAATCCAGTTTGGCATCATTAAAAATTTTACTGCTGCCTAATTTGATTTTTCCTTCAATAAGACCGACAAAATCGTGACCATAATCAATCCCATAATTCACAATTAAGTGAAGTCCAGTGGACTGTTTGCCTTGTAAATGGCTGTTTTTATATTTGATAGTGGTTAAATCAAGCCCTGTTCCAATACTTGAGAAGGTTTGTCCCACAGGTGCAGCAAAGAGAGAACTTGACATAAACCCCATAAAAAGTGCGATAGTTAATCTTTTCACAGAAAATTCCTTTGAATAAACAAAGACGATCCACTTTAACATTTCTAGCTATTGAATAAAAGCAAGCAGTCAGATCTTGCAAAAATTTTGCAAAATCACACCGCTTGTTTGGTCTTTTTTAACCTTTGTTTTCTAATCAAGCTAAAGTCAGGCTATTGTGAGTTGTCCTGCATATAAAATAAAGTAACGTAAACAGACCACGCCAATCAATGACGCAACCGCCATCACCACGATAAAGGCTTTATGGTGGTGATAGCGTGATCCGACAACAAGACTAGCAATTTGTGGTGAGCATAGTCCCACACCGACAACACCAACCCAAAAGATCATTCCCCAAAAGCCCGATAGAGCGTTATTGGCTGCAACCTCACTTTGTCCTCCAGCCATATACAACACCGCAAAGAAAATCACTAGCAAGATTATTTCTGCAGCTACCGTTGGACGTTCTATTTTATGCAAAAAATGTGCCTCATCGCTATGAGGGGTCAATCTTCCAACTGTTAAAATAGTAATCAATAACGTTGCAATACCTGACGATGTGCCTGAAGCGAGAAACAACCACGGCAATACCCGATTATTCAGCATTGGATAGCTGATTAAATCGGACAGTAAAAACCCTGTGTAAACGCCAAGTACGACACCAAGAAATAGCAAAAACCACTCAATTGGCTGAATGAACTTTGTAACGAATTGAATCCAACGGTTAATAAAACTGAGCCTTGGTAAAAAACGGTTCAGTCGGTTGGCGATCAGATCTCGGAAAATAATCACAATCCACAAAAACATCACTGTCATATAGACCTGAAACATCAGCACGCCCATCGACATCACGGAATTAAATTGATAATTAAACATCAAAAACCAAAATGTCCAAGGACGAGTCAGGTGGAAAATCAATAACGTTAAACCAATAATCACTGCACTGGGGGCAATGATTGCTGTGCTGCGAATAATCCAATTTTCACTCGGATTAATTAGTTTTCGGCTTCGCTTGTAAAGCAACGCCAATATCGTTGTTCCTGAAGCCACGCCGAGTAAAAATAGGTAAATAGCAATAGTTGAATCCCACACAAGGTTAGGCGTTTGAAATGGTACTTGATTCATCTAAGCCTCCTTCAATTTGAATGGGATATGATACAAGTTAGGCTCTGTACCTAGCGGCACTTTAGTGCGGTAAGTTTCGTTTTCTCGAATCTTTACCGACAGCGCACTGTTTGGATCATTTAAATCACCAAAGGTAAGTGCTTTCGTTGGACAAATCTCCACGCAGGCAGGCTGTTTACCCTCTGCTAAATTTGTATCACGACAGAAATTACATTTATCCGCAGTTTTTCTCTCTGGGTGGATAAAACGTATTCGATAAGGGCAAACCGCAATACAATATTGACAGCCTACGCATAGATCAGGATTGACATCAACGATACCTGTTGCTTTATCAATAAATGACGCTCCTGTTGGGCAAACACTCACGCAAGGTGCATTTGTACAATGTTGGCACGATTGGCGGAAAAATTCATATTGCA
Organism: Nicoletella semolina; assembly: GCF_004345745.1. Lineage (GTDB taxonomy): Bacteria > Pseudomonadota > Gammaproteobacteria > Enterobacterales > Pasteurellaceae > Nicoletella > Nicoletella semolina. The sequence goes on from NZ_SLXJ01000006.1 coordinate 60,825, forward strand.
CATTAGGAAACTCACCGTAAGGCTGACTACGGATAATTTCAAGGCGAGAAACCCCTTCAGGGACGTGGTTCGTTTCACGGCAAGCGTCCATACAAGCAGTACAGCCAATACACGCTTGTTCGTCGTGCAACATGGCGTAACGAATTGGTTTTTTTTCATTCTCAGGATCTAAGGCTATTGAGTGGGTAGCAAGCCCTGTGGTACCTGCTAGGGCAATAAATGCACTCGCTCCAGAGACGAAATCTCGGCGGGAGCAACTCATTGTTTATCCTTATTTATCTGAATAGTTGAAGATTTTTTTTGATGAATTTTACTATGGCATTCCACACAAAGTTTCACTCTCTGTTTAGAATCCAAGGCTTTCATCGGTTCTTGTTCTGGGTGAAGTTGATGACAATTCACACAAGACATTTTATTTGCATGAGTATCGTGAGCCCAAAAGACTTCACGCAGTTTTTCAGGGTTATGGCAAGCAAAACAGACTTGATTTTGCTCTTGTGCTGTCCGCTCTAATGCTGGATTATGTGCTTTACCAAATGCATTAAAACGCATCACATCTTTCACGCCTTTACGGTGATCTTCTGAAATATTGCCGTGGCAACTTACACAATTGAGTGGTTGCCCATTATTCGGACTGGCTGTCTCTTTCTGAAAATGTTTACCGAAGTGGGTAAAAGGTTTGCCTGTATGAGCAATGTGGGTTGCAGACGAATGGCAATCTACACAATATTTGTTTGGATCACGTCTTGCATCTTTAACAACCGTTGCATCATCAACTTGTTTATTTGATTCCGCCCAAAGCGATTTTGGTTGAGCAGGCATTTGTGCATTAGCAGTGCTGATCGTACCCACTGCACTGATCACACTAATTGCAAAAAAAACAGCAAAAGCCACCGCTTGTAAGGCGAATATTCGCCCTAATTTCACAATGATATGTTTCATAGTTACCTCAACTTAGCGGCTTATTTCGCATCTATGGGTAATAAGCCTTTTTCTCTAGCTTGTTTTTCCCATTGTGGTACTACGGTGCGTAAGAACTCATCTTTAGCTGCTTGCTCTTTAGCAATGTCTAAGCCAATAGCTTTCTGTGCTTTCTCTTTGGTTGAAATATCAGGAATTTGTACAGGCGTTTGAACACCGTGTTTTGTTAAGATAACAGCCAGTTTGGTACGGGCATCAGCTGCACGATCTAAACCTGTGCCAATGACGTGGAGAATCACATCAGGTGCGTGCATATGACCACCGTGTCCAGCCGCAGAATAATCCCAGCGCCATTGAGCGTGGCGGATTGCAGTCAAAGCCTCTTTCATTTCAGCTTCTGTAGCCCCTGCTTCCCAAGCTGCTTTTGCCTCAAAATGTGCTTTCACAATTTGATCTTCTAAGCGAATCATTACGTCTTTAATCTGTTTTTTATGCTCTTTTACACGAGTTTGCAATGTTTCCTTGCTCTGCTCGTGGCAGGTTTTACAAGTATGCTCAAAGTTGTCAAACGGATTGCCAATTTTGTGATCAGTGTAAACTTTACCGTCTTTACTTTGCACTTTTGGCATATGGCAATCTATACAGGTTACCCCATTTTTACCGTGAACACCTAAAGACCAAGTTTCAAAATCTGGGTGTTGTGCTTTTAGCATCGGAGCTTTGGAAAGTGCGTGTGTCCAGTCAGTAAACTTATGCTCATCATAATATTTTTCCATACTATCAACATCAATACCTTTATCCCACGGAAAAGTAACTGCTTTTTCTTTACCCGAAAAATAGTATTCAACGTGGCAATTTGCACATATTGCAGCACGCCTACCGTGTTTTTCTAGAGTATCAAATTTCCAACCAACCACTTCTAAAGCACGCAAAACGTGAGGACGAGCGACACGCAAAGCGGCTTTTCCATCTTTAAAGTCTTGTGAAGTGGTATCGTGACAGTCCGCACAACCAATAGAATTGACTTGCTCTGCACCATACTTCGCCCATTTTGCGTCAAAGTAACCCACTTCACCCAATTCTGCAATTTGGCGAGGCACATCAGGACCTTTACACGTCCAACAAGCCATTGGCTGTGGACCTGAATTTTCGTCTACAGGTGCCCCTGTTCGTAAAATACTACGCACATCGGTAACGGCATAAAAATGCCCACGAGGCTTGTTATAATCTTTAGAGAAAGCATAGCCACTCCATAGGATCACTAAGCGAGGATCTTCTTCTAATGCAGAGATGACTTCTACTGAATCTGACGTTGCCACCCAAGATTGATATTGTAATGGATATTTTTCCGCAAATTTATGGTTTGCAGATTCAATTTTTAAATCAGGTTTTGGACCTTCAAACTCTTTTGGCTCACCAGCTAGAGCGGATTGCATACCTGCAATCCCCATCAATGCTATACCAATAAATAATTGAGCTAGGTTATTTTTTATAATTTCGCTGACTCGTTTCACGAGAGCCTCCCACATAATCAATGATAAAAACGACACTTTTTCTTGTTAAAAAAGAAATAAGATAAACTTAAATTCATTATGAGGGTATTTTAAAATAAGGCAGTACGCCACAGCGATTAACCTATTATTTGAACTAGGTCAAATTTATATAAAAAATATAAAAATAAACATTCAAAATCAGGAATGAACCTCTGTAATAATCAAAAAACAGTAATAAGAGGCATTATTTTAGGTATGAATTCAGAGTAATGATAGATAATAAAAAACTGTATAAGGTACTATCTATATAATAACTAAGTGGTGCCCGAGGCCAGACTTGAACTGGCACGCCTCGAAAGGCGAGGGATTTTAAATCCCTTGCGTCTACCGATTCCGCCACTCGGGCAAATATGGAGCGGGAAACGAGGCTCGAACTCGCGACCCCGACCTTGGCAAGGTCGTGCTCTACCAACTGAGCTATTCCCGCATTAAAAAACGTTACAAGTAGTAACGTTTCTATGTCCGCTATTCTAGTGATTTTTAAATTGATGTCAAATAGAAATTTAAATATTTAATTCACTCGCCTAAAAATCATTCTTTTTGTATTAAAAATTACCACTACTTTACAATTGGCTTTAATGCTAACGTTAAATCTTGCTCAACAACACGCAGTAATAAATCAATATTTGGGTGTTTTCCAACAGTTCTTTTCGCATCTGTAACGTGTTCGGCAAACCATTCCAAACCCTGTTTTGCAGATTGAGTATTCAAGGTTGCACAAAATTTTTCTGCTAAGCTATTATACACTCGTAAAGAACCCAATTTCCCCTCAATCGCAGGAATATGTTGAACGAGATTGCCAGCAGAATCAAGCACATCTAAACCCAACAAGTGATCAACATTTGGTAGGGTTAAAAGATAGTCTTGGAATTGCATTGTTTGCTCCTTATTTAATAATTACATACTCACAATAACGCATTCAGCGACACTTTTCGCATTTGATTGTGCTTTTATCGCTGCAGCTCTGTCGCCAATTGGACCAATAAAAACACGATTCCAATCCGCATTGGTTGCAATCTGAGCATTATAGCCCGCCATTGTCAGCCTTGCCTGCATATTTTCAGCTTGTGCTTTATTTTTAAATGCACCGCACTGTAATCCAAATTTTCCTGATGGTTTTTGCACTTGTGATGAAGATTGAGAAACAACCTTAGTACTTTTTGTCTGCTCAACGTTTTTACTTTCAGCGTCCCGTTTTTTAGCCTCTGTTTCCTGCTTTCTAATTTCAGCTGCTTGTTTCTGTCGTTCAGCCTGTTTATACCTCTCCGTTGGGTCTTGCTCGGAAAGTGCTTGCTCTGATTGTGTTTTTTCTTCTTGCTTATCAAGCTGTTCTTGCTGTAGCAATCGGCGACGCTCTTCTTCTTTTTCCTTCTGCTTAAGCATTTTCTGCTCCTGTTCTTGCGTCAATTGCGAGAATTGGCTACCACTATCAATCGGCACTTCACGAGTTTCAAGATCACGGATATAGCTATACACTTCTTCTGGAGGACTTGGTAGCGTACTTTTTTGCTGCGTTCTTGGACGAGCTTGTTGAGGGATTGGATTACTTGGCGAAGCACTTTCTTTTAAAAACCAAAGCCCTACACCACTGGCGATTAACAATACAACGATGAGAGCAAGAATGAGTGATTTATTTAGCCCACTTTTCTTACTTTTGCGAGCATAATCTCGATTTGACACAGCAACCTCTTATGAAAAAGTGAGGAATATAATTCTTCAATTGAATGGATAATTCCAACAGTTAAAATTAGCAGACAAAGAAACAGGTAAGTAAAAATAAACGTATATACGAAAAAACAAGCGGCGAGTTTACGAAAAAGAGCTATAATTTCGTTCTCAACCGCTTGTTTTACTGTAATTATGCTTTCGGTGTACCAATTGGTAACACCACACGCCCATAGCTTTCATTAATCATTTCCGCCGCGGCAAGGTAAAACGCCAATAATGCGGTCAATAAACCGAAATATCCACCAATATGGGTGATGGAATGATTCCCTGTGAAATCACCTGCTGCAAGTAGGTAAAATGTAATTGTTAATGCGAAGAAAATAGCCTGTAAAGCATGTGCTTTCGCTAATGATGCAAAGAACATCATTAGAGTAAAGGTTCCCCAAACTACTAAATACCAGCCGACGAATTCCGCTGAAACTGCCTGTGGGAAAAACACCTTAAATAGAGCAAATGACCACCAAAATGCCCCATAACTGATAAATGCAGTAAAACCAAAAGTATTGCCTTTATAGAATTCACAAATGCCAGCAATTATTTGTGCTGTACCACCAAAGGCGAACGCCATAGCCAGCACTAGGCCAACATTATCTCCGCTAAATGTACCATTATTGATTAAACTTAATAACCACGTTGTTAAAGCAAATCCGCACAGACCCAGTGGACCTGGATTTGCCGTTGTACTGTGTTGAACAGACATAAAAAAACCTCAAATTAAAAATAGAAAAAATATCCCCTTCGGATAAAGGCGTGAAGTATAACGATTTTAGCCTAAAATTGCTATCTACTTGCCTAGTAAGCGGTTAATTTTATAAAAATTTTTGCAAATTTTAGCTGAAAACTCACCGCTTCTTAATACATTGTTTATTTTACACATCGTTTATTTTCACAGAATACCTAAGCTATCCCAAATATTATCAACTCTTTTTACAATATCAGGATCTTTTTTTATTGGCACTCCCCATTCCCGCTGAGTTTCACCTTGCCACTTGTTGGTTGCATCAATCCCCATTTTTGAACCTAGCCCAGCAATAGGTGAGGCAAAGTCAAGATAATCTATCGGCGTATGTTCAATCATCGTGGTATCACGAACAGGATCACAACGAGTTGTGATAGCCCAGATGACATCTTTCCAGTCTCGAGCATTGATATCATCATCACACACAATCACAAACTTAGTGTACATAAATTGACGTAAAAAAGACCATATGCCCATCATCACTCGCTTAGCGTGTCCTGCATACTGTTTCTTTATTGTTACCACCGCCAACCGATAAGAACAGCCTTCGGGTGGCAAATAAAAATCCACAATTTCTGGAAATTGTTTTTGTAAAATCGGAATAAATACTTCATTTAATGCCTCCCCAAGTACTGCAGGTTCATCAGGCGGACGACCTGTATAGGTGGAGTGATAAATTGGATTTTTCCGCATCGTAACGTGCGTAACCGTCAATACAGGAAAAAATTCCTGCTCATTGTAGTAGCCTGTATGATCGCCATAAGGTCCTTCTAAAGCGGTCTCCTTCAGATCGATATAACCCTCAAGCACAATTTCAGCACTGGCAGGCACTTCAAGATCATTACTTATTGATTTCACAACTTCCGTTTTATTCCCTCGTAACAATCCCGCAAACGCATATTCAGACAGCGTATCTGGAATAGGTGTTACTGCAGCTAAAATTGTCGCAGGATCTGCCCCTAATGCAACTGAAACAGGGAATGGTTTATCTGGATTTTCTGCCTGCCATTCTTGGAAATCCAACGCACCTCCTCGATGTGAAAGCCAACGCATAATCAACTTATTTTTCGCAATCAACTGCTGACGATAAATCCCCAAATTGAGTCGCTTTTTGTACGGACCTTGGGTAATCGTTAATCCCCAAGTGATAAGTGGAGCTGCATCTCCTGACCAACAATGCATAATTGGCAACTGATAAAGATCAACCTCTTCCCCAGACCACACAATTTGCTGACATTCTGCTTTGCCTAGCACCTTACTCGGCATATTTAACACTTGCTTCCATTGCGGTAATTGTCCAATTAACTCTTTCACCCCCTTAGGTGGCTCAGGTTCTTTTAAAAAAGCAAGCAGTTTACCCAACTCACGCAAAGCTGTTACGCTTTCTTGTCCCATACCCATCGCCACTCGTTTTGGCGTACCAAACAAATTACACAGCACAGGCATTGTATATCCCTTAGGGTTCTCAAACAGCAAAGCAGGTCCTCCCATTCGCAAAGTTCGATCTGCAATTTCAGTCATCTCCAAATGGGGATCAACCTCCACACTAATGCGCCTTAGCTCTCCCTGCTGCTCCAATAAATCAATAAATTCCCGTAAATTTTTATACTGCATTTTGTGTCCTGTAGAATGTATGTAGCCCTAGAAGCTAAAGATGTCCCCTAGAAAAGTTTTAACTCTTAAGTTTAAATAATTCTAAATTATACGCAAAGAACCGACAGTCAGGCATTTTATGTAATATTATCCGTGCATAATTTATTTTTTATTACCTCTATTAAACTTCTATCAGTGAAATGTAAAAGTTTTTATCTAATTATATTTCATATAAAATAAACTACGGAGAATTAAATGTGTAAGATCTTGTAGCTAAAAGCATTCTCCAGAGCAGCAAGTATAAATCACCGCACTTTATGGTATATAGTATGAAAATTTGGCAATCCATATCTCTCATCACTTGGCTACTCGCCCCTTTTTCACTGTTATTTTGGCTAGTGAGCAAAGTGCGTGTTTGGCTCTACCGCAAAAATTTACTGAAATCCTACCGCTCACCTGTGCCAGTAGTGATTGTTGGAAATATTTCCGTTGGGGGAAATGGTAAAACACCTGTAGTGGTTTGGTTAGTCGAACAGCTACAACAACGGGGGGTTAAGGTTGGCGTAATTTCTCGTGGCTATGGGGCAAAAGCATCGAATTTCCCTCAACTTGTCAGCCTAGACAGCTTTGCAGAACAGATAGGCGATGAACCTTTACTTATTCACCAACGCACCTCCGCCCCTGTGGCGATTTCACCGAATCGCCAGCAAAGCATTGAGTTACTTTTGAATCAATACCCACTTGATATCATCATTGCGGATGACGGTTTACAACATTATGCCTTGCAACGAGATATAGAGTGGGTGGTAGTGGACGGAAAACGGCGTTTTGGTAACGGTTTTGTGTTGCCTGCAGGCGGATTGCGTGAGTTACCAAGTCGGTTAGAACAAGTGCAAGCGGTGATTTGCAATGGTGGTATTGCAAAATCAGGAGAGCATTTAATGACGCTCTCGCCTGATATGGCTGTGAACCTCAAAACAGGCGAACGCAAGTCGCTGTCAACTTTTCCGCAAGCCGTAGCAATGGCAGGAATTGGCTATCCCCCCCGTTTTTTCACTATGCTTACAAATTTAGGCATAAATTTGACCGCTTGTTATAGCTTTGCTGATCATCAGCCTTATTCATTCGCACAACTTGCCCCCTTAGCAACGGATTTGCCTTTGTTGATGACCGAAAAAGATGCAGTGAAATGTCGTGCCTTTGCTCAGGAGAACTGGTGGTTTGCGCCTGTTTCTGCACATTTTTCCGAAAAAAGTACCGCTTGTTTACTTGCCCCCATTTTAGCTTTAGTTGAGAAAAAACAGTATGAATGAAAAAATCATTGAACACCTCGCCTGCCCGATTTCTAACGAAAGATTAGAGTTTGATCGAATAAACAATCGCTTAATTAGCCCTAAAACAAAACTGGCTTTCCCTATTCAAAACGGCATTCCTGTATTGTTACCAGAGGCTGGTGTCCCTATTGAGGAGAATAATTAATGCAATTCACTGTTATTATTCCCGCACGCTACGCCTCCAGCCGTTTACCCCGTAAACCTTTGCTGGATATCGCAGGCAAACCAATGATTCAGCACGTTTGGCAACAAGCTCAACTTGCTGGAGCAACTCGAGTGATTATTGCAACTGATCACCCAGAAATTGAAGCTGTATCAAGATCATTCGGTGCCGAAGTATGTATGACATCGGATCAGCATAATTCAGGAACAGAACGCCTTGCGGAAGTGATTGTTCAAATGGCAATTCCTGACGAGGAAATTATTGTGAATGTGCAAGGAGATGAGCCGTTAATTCCACCAATTATTGTTTCTCAGGTTGCAAAAAACTTAGCTCAACAACGAGTAAATATGGCAACTCTCGGTGTGAAATTAATGACGAGTGAAGAGTTATTTAATCCTAATGTTGTCAAAGTCGTTACTGATCATCAAGGTATGGCACTCTATTTTTCACGAGCATCTATTCCATTTGCTCGTGATAGATTTCCTGATTGCCAAGACAGCTTTGTTGCAAACCATCACTATCTACGCCATATTGGTATCTATGCCTATCGTGCTGCTTTTGTTAAACGTTATGTGATGTGGCAGCCAAGCCAGTTAGAACAATTGGAATCATTAGAACAGCTTAGAGCCTTATGGTATGGCGAAAAGATCCATATTGCACCTGCTATTGAATCACCAGAAGTAGGAGTGGATACAATTGAAGATTTAGAGCGAGTGAGAAAAGTCTTAGTTCATAGTTTCTGAGTGTAATTTGGCAACCGACGATTTATCGAGACAATACATCTGTTAGGATTTTCTATCCGAGTCTAGGACTATTTTTTATCTCATACATTCTTTCCAGTTTGTAAAGCCTGAAAATTATTTTTTGTGCTTGCTTTTTCTGAAAAATTATTTAGAACAACTAGAGGAATCAGTTTTCTTGTTTAACGGTATTTTATGAGATTTTCATTAATGGTTCTCCTTAATACAAATTGACAGAAGAGCTGTTTGGTAGACTAACATACAGACAGATAGCTCTTTTTTATCCAATGAAAAGGCTGTATGTATCTCATATATGTGATGAGTTTGGTTATCTAGAAAGAGTAAATGGAGGGATATTCCAATGAATGAGTCTACCAGCACTATTTTCTTCAATCATCATTGCCCAAGCGGTCTAAGAAGGTTTTCCAGCCTCAATTAAATCAGTAATCCCTTTGAATAAAACTTGATGAATGCCAAAATGAAAATCTGCCGAATTAATTTTTCTAATGACTTGATCAAATAGGCTGTTATCTAATAGTAATCCTCCTATAACAGCAGATTCAGCTTTAACAGAATAGAGATGAGGAGAGAGTTTATTTTGGTTAGACATAAATAACTCCAACTAGGCAGAAAAATGTGATTGTGTAAATTGTGGCATCAATAATGAACAAAGCTGGCGGACAGTTTCATATTCAGTTTGGCTCTGACGATACACTGGTTTAGAAAAAGTCGCTGCTTCAGGGTATGCCACACGATCAGGGACTGAAAATTCCAGTAATGTTTTACTTTCATCAAACTCATTTTGGAAAAGCGTATGCAGATATTCGGAGACTAATTTGACATCATTGGTTGATCAACACAGTTAATCATAGCTTTTAGAGGTGGAAGAGTAAAACCAAATGCAGTAAAGGTTTCTAAATCTTGATACATTCCAATCGTACTCAGAGTGTCAATAATGATGACGTCGTATCCTTCAATTTTTTACAGCAATAAACTAAAACGCAATGTGCCGTCAGGTGAATCTTTCAGCATTGGACTGATTTTGTTAGATGGGTCATTGGACTGAATCAAATTGAGATAAGGGATCGTTGTTTTCGAAATGATGCGAGAGGGGTCAAGCTCTTTAAAATGAAGAACTTCATAAGTTCCACCGAGAGTTTGGTGTTCCAGCTCATAGTAGGAGCTTAATGGCGGTTGCTTATCGGTATTGATGAGAAGCATTTTTAGATCGTGTTTTGCACAGAATGCACCAATATTAGCCGCATTAGCACTCTTGGCAGAACCACCTTTGGTTGAAGTAATAGTAATGGTAAAGGGATTATTTGAAAGGTGGGATGTGTTACAAGGTACTATTGAAATGGTGCCTGAGGTCGGACTCGAACCGACACGGTTATTCACCAACGGATTTTGAATCCGTCATGTCTACCAATTTCATCACTCAGGCTAAGAGTACTTTTTATTCAATTGCTTGTAAGCCTTATCAGTTTACGCAAAATATTTAAAATTCCTTGCGTCTGCTGATTCCGCCACTCGTGTAAATATGGAGCGGGAAACGAGGCTCGAACTCGCGACCCCGACCTTGGCAAGGTCGTGCTCTACCAACTGAGCTATTCCCGCATTAAAAAACGTTACAGAGAAGTAACGTTTGGATGTGCGTATTTTAGTGATTTATATTGAGTCTTGTCAAATAAAAATAGTGAGATATGTTTTATTAGCCTAATTTATCAGCTTTTTCAGATTTTTTAAGCAACAATAATGTCTTTTACAACAGATCTATGTAGTGGGCTCCCCTATATTCTCTTTGGGAGTATAAAAACGTGCAATAATAACGCCTATTTCAAATAATAAACACATTGGTATCGCAAGAAGTGTTTGGGAGAAGATATCAGGTGGAGTTAAGAGCATTCCGATAATAAATGCGGCAACAATAATATAAGGACGCTTCTGCTTTAAGTCTTCAGGCGTTGTGATTCCTGACCAACATAGCAGGATAATTGCAACAGGGACTTCAAAGCATACTCCAAAAGCAAGGAAAATAGTGAGTACAAAATCTAGATAACTGCTAATATCCGTTGCCATTGTTACTCCCTCTGGTGTTGTACTAGTAAGAAATGCAAAGATTAACGGAAAAACAACGTAATAGGCAAACGCTACGCCTGTGTAAAATAATAGTGTGCTTGAGATTAAGAGCGGATAGACTAGTCTTTTTTCCTGTTTATAGAGTGCAGGAGCAACAAATGCCCATATTTGGTAAAGTATGTAAGGGACAGAGATAAAAACGGCAACAATGGCAGTCAGTTTTATCGGAGTGAAAAACGGCGTTGCTACGCTGGTAGCAATCATAGTTGCCCCTGCTGGAAGGCGTTCTGTCAACGGACTTGCCAGTAGGCTGTAAATATCATTTGCCCAATAAACGATGATTGCGAATACGACCAAAATACAGATTATTGCCTTTAATAAGCGGTTACGCAATTCAATCAAGTGAGAGATAAGTGGCTGAGATTCTTCAACTGACATTTTGTTTATCCTGTTGATGTGTAGTGTTTGCTAATTCATCATCTGGTGGACAGTGAATACTGCTCATTTCTTCATTTTCTTCAGCTAGTTCTGCTGATTCATCTGGAGAAATCTCTTTTTGCTCTACAAGCGGTATATTTTGTTCAGTATTTTGCAATGTTTGTTGGGGCTTGAGTACTTCAGCGTTTTCGCCCTTTTCAAGGCGTTGTTGAATGTTTTTAATTTCTTCATCACTTAAACGTTGAATTTCATTAGCTGTGCCATTCACACCCTCTTGTGCTTTTTGAGCTGACTGCTTAAGCTCTTCCACCGCTTTACTTAATTCAGGGGAAAGTTTAGCTAAATTCAACGATTCCGCTTTCTTAATACTCTCTTGCAACTCTTGTAACTTAAGTTCCTGCGTTAGTTCATTTTGAACATTCGCAGCCAATCCTCTAATGGTGCTTATCCACCCCATCACCGTTCTGATTGCAACGGGTAATCGCTTTGGTCCAAGGACAATCAAGCCAATAATGAATACAAGGAGTAACTCGGAAAAACTAATATCAAACACAAATTATGCCTGCTCTTTTTCTTTTACGACCTGTTCTGTCGTTGTAGTTTCTTTCACTTCTACTTTTTGAGTAAATTCTGCATCGGCAGGCTTATCATCATTCATTGCTTTCTTAAAGCCTTTGACGGACTCTCCTAAATCTGATCCTAAATTACGCAATTTTTTTGTACCAAATAATAAAACAATAATTGCCACAACGATTAAAAGTTGCCAAATACTAATGCCACCCATAGTGTTACCTCTTGTTTAGGAGAACTAAAAATTGTTAATTTCACATTAATTTTTATGATTATATGTGCTGAATATACACATATTCCAATAAAACCAAATAAGCTTCGGTAATATATAGCATAGAACGCATATAAATCAACCCATTTTACTTGAATTTTTTCCAGACTTTATCTTCTTGTCCTCTCCATAAACGCTGAAGATTTTCGTGATGGCGATAAATGAGTAAACAGCAGACTAATACCACTGGCAATGTTAATTCGGGTTTACACCACCAAACATACAATGGCGCGACCAATGCTGTGATAATTGCACTTAACGAAGAATAGCCAGACAAAAGAAAAATTAATAGCCACGTTGCAGCAGTTAAACCAGAGATTATATGTCCCATTGGTATAATAACACCTAGTGCTGTTGCAACGCCCTTTCCACCTTTAAATGAAAAAAACAGTGGAAAAATATGTCCTAAGCACGCACTTAAGCCAATCAATCCAATCTGAGTTGGTGAAAGTGCTAAATAAAAGCCGAGTGAAACGGGGAGCATTCCTTTTAATATATCTGCAAAGAGAACACCTAAAGCTTCTAATTTTCCACCTAGGCGGAATACGTTGGTAGCACCTGGATTATGCGATCCATGTTGGCGAGGATCAGGTAGACCAGCTAGGCGACAAAATATGACAGCACTGGAAATTGATCCAAGCAAATATGCTCCAATGACGAATAAATAAGCTATCATGCTCATTTTTATTCCTTATCTAGCGGTATGATTGTGATATATTCTACCTGAAGTTTTAAAAAGAGACATAAGGAAAAACGCAATGACTGATAAAGTTTTTATTCGTGGGCTGACAGCTTTTGCTTCCATTGGTGTATATGATTGGGAGCATACTATTAAGCAACAGCTTATTTTTAATATTGAGATGGCATGGGATTTTCAACAAGCCGCAGCTTATGATGAGGTAAGTTATTGCTTAAATTACGCTGATGTGTCGCAAAAAATTCTTAATTTTGTAGAGCGTACTCCTTTTAAACTAATTGAAACAGTAGCTTATCAGGTTGCAGATTTACTTCAAGATGAATTTGGCATTCATTGGCTGCGTATTGAATTACATAAACCAAAAGCTGTAGCACAAGCTAGTAGTGTGGGTGTCATTGTGGAGAGAGGAAAACTCAAGTAAAAAATCGGCAGTGAATATATCTAACTGCCGATAGAACGTTTATATTTTAATTAACGCCAAGATTTAAATTGGTTAATTAATCCGTTGGTTGAGCTGTCGTGACTGGTAATGGTTTCATCATTTTCCAATTCGGGTAAAATGCGATTGGCTAGCTGTTTACCTAATTCTACTCCCCATTGATCAAAACTGTAGATATTAAAAATAACGCCTTGTACAAAAATCTTATGCTCATACATTGCAATTAAAGCACCGAGTGTGAATGGTGTGATTTTTTGTACTAAAATAGAATTTGTCGGCTTATTCCCTGTAAATACTTTAAAAGGCACTATACCTGCAACTTTCTCAAGAGATTTACCCGCTTGCACAAACTCTTGCTCAATAGTTTCTTTAGATTTACCAAAAGCCAATGCCTCTGTTTGAGCGAAAAAATTTGATAATAATTTGCTATGATGGTCGCCAATTGGATTATGAGTCTGTGCAGGTGCAATGAAATCACACGGAATGAGTTTTGTACCTTGATGAATGAGTTGGTAGAATGCGTGCTGACCATTTGTACCTGGTTCTCCCCAAATGATTGGACCCGTTTGATAATCAACAGGCTTCCCATCACGACCGACATATTTTCCATTTGATTCCATATTACCTTGTTGGAAATAAGCAGCAAAACGGTGCATATATTGATCGTAAGGTAAAATGGCTTCGGATTCTGCTCCAAGGAAATTGTTATTCCAAATGCCAATTAATGCCAATGTTGCTGGGATATTTTTTTCAATTGGTGTACTTTGGAAGTGTTTATCCATAGCGTGTGCACCTTCTAAAAGCTGCTCAAAATTTTCTGCTCCAACAGACAACATAATAGACAAACCAATTGCTGACCATAGAGAATAACGTCCTCCAACCCAATCCCAAAATTCAAACATATTTTCTGTGTCAATACCAAATTTGGCGACTTCTTTTGCATTAGTTGAAAGTGCAACAAAATGTTTTGCGACAGCAGATTCTTCTTTTGCATTGGCAAGCAACCATTCACGAGCAGAAAGTGCATTTGTCATCGTTTCTTGCGTAGTAAAAGTTTTGGAGGCTACCAGCACTAAAGTTGTTTCAGGATTTAACTTGCGTAAGGTTTCAGCAATATGTGTTCCATCAACATTAGACACAAAATGCAACGAGAGATGATTTTTATAGGGGCGTAATGCTTCAGTTACCATATAAGGCCCTAAATCTGAACCACCAATACCGATGTTTACCACATCAGTAATGGCTTTGCCTGTATAACCTTGCCATTTACCCGAAATCACACGCTCACAAAACGATTTCATTTTGGCGAGCACTGCATTTACTTCAGGCATTACATCTTTTCCATCAACTTCAACAGGAGTATTACTGCGGTTGCGTAAGGCTGTGTGCAATACTGCACGATCTTCGGTACGATTGATTTTTTTTCCACTGAACATTGCTGATATTGCAGACTGCAATTGGCATTCATTTGCTAGCTGGCGAAGTAGAGTTAATGTATTTTGATTAATGGCGTTTTTAGAAAAATCGACTAAAATTTGGTTGTCAAAATACAATGAATATTTTTCAAAACGTTGTGTATCTTCAGCAAAAAGTTCAGGAATGGAAAGCTGCTCTGATTTGTGTTGTAAAAGTGCATTCCAAGCCCGAGTAAGGGTGGGATTAATTTGTTGCATAATTAAGTCCTTTTATGAAGTGAATAAATTTACGGAGTTGATGGCTGCTCTACTGGTTGCTCTGCAAGCTGATCCAAACGTGCTTCCAAGACAATTAATTTTTCACGAGTGCGAAGTAAAACCTGAGATTGCACCTCAAATTCTTCTCGAGTAACAATGTCCAATTTAGCTAGTTGAGCTTGCAGTATTTGTTTAAATTTTTCTTCCAAATCGCTTCCTACATTTTTTAGGCTTTGTGGTAACGCATTTTGTAGCTGGCGAGCAAGCGATTCTAAATTTTGGGGGTCAAGCATCGTATTTCTCCTAGATAACCTTCTTCAAATTAAAACTGGACTTGATTCTAAAGAATTTTAGCCAAGATCTAAAGTAAGAAATGAAGAAATTACCTCATGTAGCAAAAATACAATAAAAAGATCTAAATCACAAATAAAAGTAATATAGAAAATAGGTGGCTGGAGTACTAGGATTCGAACCTAGGAATGCTGAGATCAAAACCCAGTGCCTTACCGCTTGGCGATACTCCAAAAAAGAAAAACTAACTTACGTTAGCTATATGGAAGTTTAATCTAGTTTATAACTATGGCTGGAGTACTAGGATTCGAACCTAGGAATGCTGAGATCAAAACCCAGTGCCTTTCCACTTGGCGATACTCCAGTTGTTTTACTATTTTGCAAGCTTCAAATGGTGCGGGAAGAGGGACTTGAACCCACACACCTCTCGGCGCCAGAACCTAAATCTGGTGCGTCTACCAATTTCGCCATTCCCGCAAATGGTGGCTACAGCGAGATTCGAACTTGCGACCCCAACATTATGAGTGTTGTGCTCTAACCAGCTGAGCTATGTAGCCCTTGCGATAACCACATCGGCTTTGCGTGGCGTATTATGCTGATTTAGAAATAGTTCGTCAAATATTTTTTGTTAAAAAAATAACTTTTTTCTCTGTTTGAATAGAGTTTCAACAAATTGCTAGAAAAAACAACGAATTTACTGATTTCTCAGTATCTCTTTGTATTTCCTAGTACATCATTGTTTGATGCATTGTTGCCCAGTCATTTTTAAATGTGAAATGATAGGCATAATATTAGGCAGAACGCCTTCCCATAATTCAAATGAAAATGCGGCCTGCCCAACCAACATTCCAATGCCATCTTGAAGCATATTTGCTCCTTGAGAATGTGCATAATTGAGAAAAGGCGTGTTGCTTTCTAAGGAATATTGCATATCATAAACTTTAGTGTCCTTGAATAAGGACGATGGTAAATCAACGGATTTGCCTTGTAAACCTAGAGAGGTTGCATTGATAATAACATCAAAATCCCTATCCCTATCATTTAATTCTTCCCAACAAGCGGTTTGAATTACACCAAATTTTGCAAATTTCTTCACCAAACTAACCGCTTTCTCGTGCGTTCGATTAAATAGAGTAATGCGTTGTTCAGCTTGTAAGAGTGGATACAGAACCCCTTTGGCTGCCCCACCAGCTCCCAAAATCAAAATGTTCTGTCGAGGTAAAAGCCAGCCTAGCCTCGCTAAATCAGCGGCTAATCCTACGCCATCAGTATTGTCTGCATACAATCGTCCGTCCTCTAATTTAACGAGTGTATTGCAGGCTTCTGCAAGTAAGCAACGTTCGCTATAACAATCTGCTAGTTTAAATGCTCGTTCCTTGAAAGGGGCGGTGATATTTGCTCCTTTTGCTCCCTTGACAAAAAATTGTTCAAGCTGTTGCTCAAACAGCTTTTCATCGCCTAGCATTGCTTGATACATCACTGCTCTTTCTGTTTGTTGAGCAAAAAGCTGATGAATATGCGGAGACTTGCTCTGAATAATTGGGTTGCCCCATACGGCATACTGATTCATTATTTAAATTTAACCTTGTCTAAAAATATGTTGCGTAAAAATATCACGGATTTCTGAAGGCTTATCTTTTTTGCCTGTTTCTTCATCTAATACAGGAAAGTCTTTGCCAAACATAGCTCTTACTTCTGCTGCCGTGCGGCAGGGTGGGTATGTTGCTAAATTTGCACTTGTTGAAGTTAAAGCTGTGCCAGTTGCTTGACATAATTTTACAACACTAGGAAGCCGACAAATTCGTACTGCAATTGTATCAAATTGCCCTGTGAGATAACGAGAGACGTTTGATTTAGCAGGAACAACCCAAGTGATAGCCTGCTCACTGACTTTTTCAAGAGAATCCCACTCCTTTTGCGTGAACAAATGGGTGTTTATGTAAGGCAGTAAAAATTCACTGCTTGATGCAACCAGAATCAGTCCTTTTTCAACAGGACGTTTTTTTAACCAAAGTAGCGTTTCAATTGCTAGCTCACTTTTTGGGTTACAGCCTAGTCCAAAAACTGCTTCTGTTGGGTATGCTATTACTTGATTTTGATTTATTTTTTCAACAATTTGATTAAACGAAAACATTTGTATCCTAGAATTTCATATACCTTAAATTTTATTCTTCAAAATATAATGAATGTTAGAAAGTTGCTCTATTTTGCCAATTTGGGGCTGAGTCATACTTGGTGTACTATTCGTGCTTGATGTATTATTCGTGCTTAATGTACTTAGCCAATACACTTTCCGTTGGTTTAGTAGAAAGGGTGAACCTGCACTCTGGATACCCTTCGCACCCCCAAAAAACTTTACCTGACCGCCCAACTCTTTCAACTAGTTGGTGTTTATTACACGCAGGACAGGAGAATGTTTCTTTCTGTTCTGACTCATGAGTAACAATGAAATGACAATTAGGGTAATCACTACAACCAATAAATAGACCAAAATGTCCACTTTTTAATTGCAGCAATTTGCCGCACTGAGGGCAAATCTCATCTAACGTTTTTACAATATGGCTTATTTGCTGTAGCGGTTTTAGATAGCTACATTCAGGGTAAGCAGAGCAACCCAAAAACAACCCTTGTTTACCACGTCGAATATGCAATGGTGCTTGGCATTCAGGACAAAATTCAGTCTTTTTAGTCGATTTAAATAGGCTCATTAATTAATTCAAATTCAATTAATACAAATTCATTTTCAAATGGATAAATCTCTCTAACCACCTGTTTTAATGCGTGCAAACTCATATTTTCTTGCTGGGCGTGTTGCTCATTTAACTGCTCAAAACGAATAGGCGAGATGGAGATAATACGAATATGAGCAAACAAGCGGCCTGTTTCGTGAGTAAAAACGCAAAGCTGTTGCCCTGCTAAGAAGTAAGCTTCGGATTTATCTCTAATTGTGATTGTTTTTTTACCGCTTAGGATATCTGCTTCAAAACGACTAAAAAAAGTAATTTTATTCTTCATTGTTAATCTCCATCAGATGACTAAAATGATCACGATGAAAACCGTGGTTTAACATATACCGCCACATTTTTTGCTTTGCTTTAATATCCCAATTTGCGGGGCGTTTACGATTAAACAAACGCTCAGCCTGTTCAAACCAATCTATTTCACTTTCATCTAATTGCTGATTAATCAACCAATCCGCAACACCTTTTTGGCGTAGCTCTTGTTTAAGTCTGAGCGGTCCATAACCTTGCTGCCCTCTATAATGGATAAAATGCAAACAGAAACGTTCATCACTTTGCCATTTATGTTCTTGAGCTTTCTCAATAGCATTTTCCACTTCTTCCTGTGAATACTCTTTCGCTTTGAGTTTTTGTCTTAATTCAAATTCACTATAATCACGCCGAGCGAGAAGATAGACGAGATATTGGATAGCACTTGATTTATGTTTCATCATTGAGAAAGAAAATGCGACATTATGGATAATAGCCGCATTTTATAAATTAATTAAAGTTCTTCATCAAATTGCTCTTCGAGTATATCCACCTCATCTTTAGCGGTTTCCTCAATTAAGAGCGTTTTATCTGGATTTTCTAAGAATAATTCTCGGATATTTTTCTCTATAATGTCAGCTTGCTCTGGATTATCTAATAACCATTTCACTGCATTATTTTTACCTTGCCCAATTTTGTTTCCTTCATAAGAAAACCACGCCCCTGATTTCTTAATCAAGCCGTGCACAACACCGAGATTAAGTAGCTCGCCTGTTTTAGAAATGCCTTGCCCATACATAATATCAAATTCAACCGTGCGAAATGGCGGTGCAACCTTGTTCTTAACCACTTTTACCTTTGTTTCACTGCCAATAATTTCATCACCATTTTTTACAGAACCAGTGCGACGAATATCCAAACGTACAGATGCATAAAATTTAAGTGCATTTCCGCCTGTTGTGGTTTCAGGGTTACCAAACATCACCCCAATTTTCATTCGAATTTGGTTGATAAACACGACCAAGCAGTTCGTTGTTTTTATGTTTCCTGTTAATTTACGTAGTGCTTGGGACATTAAACGAGCTTGTAGCCCCATATGAGAATCGCCCATTTCACCTTCAATTTCAGCTTTAGGAGTTAATGCTGCTACGGAATCAACAATAATCACATCAACAGCACCTGAACGAACCAAAGCATCACAAATTTCAAGTGCTTGCTCACCATTATCTGGCTGAGAAATCAATAAGTCTTTTGTTTTTACGCCTAACTTTTGAGCATATACAGGATCAAGTGCGTGTTCGGCATCAATAAAGGCACAGGTTTTACCTACTTTTTGGGCCTGTGCAATCAGAGACAATGTCAGAGTTGTTTTTCCTGACGATTCTGGACCAAAAATTTCTACAATTCGCCCCATAGGTAAACCGCCAATACCTAAAGCTAAATCCAAGCCGATTGACCCCGTAGAAACAGCTTCAATATCTAATTGCTGGGTTTCTCCCAATTTCATAATTGAGCCTTTACCAAACTGTTTCTCAATTTGTGCAAGGGCGGCTTGTAGTGCTTTTTCTTTACTTTCTGGTTCGGTATGCTTTACCACATTCGGTGTAGCTGCTTTTTTTTCTGCCATTGATATGTCCTTTTCCTATTCTGTCTTGAAAATGTAGCCTTAAAATGTTGCTTCTGAGCAAGCATCTTTTCCGTCATTATACTGTTTGGATATACAGTTTCAAGTGTTTTTTTATTTTTTCGATCTTCATTGCAAAATTAGCCTTCCTTGTAATGAAGTTTGCTATGACACTACCAACTCAGACAAAATTGTTGTGCGGTCAATGCAAATTGCACGCATAGGATCAAAGGGATTTAATGCATTGATCATCATAATTTGTTCATAATTATAAATATCATCAACCGATATGGAGCATAACTCAATTTGGTTCTTCGCCAATAAATAGCTTAATTGTGTTCCTTTTAGTAAGTAATGTGCTGGACTATACCACTTTTTTTTTTGTTTAAAGAGTAAATTTCCAATTGTGCAATCGCTGATAAAACCATTATTTACAATAATAAATTCATCAGTTTGAAAATTATTCATAAAATCAAATCGCTTGCGATCACTATATTTAAATCTATAATCTAGATTACTACATTTGACTAATTGAAAATTACGTATTGACCTAGGTCTATATGGATAAAAATTAACTTGAAAATCTTCGCTATTATAATCTACACGGCAACGAAAAAAACCAACCTGATACATATTAGGAATTAAGATTTTATTTAAATCTAGATGGCATTTCTTATGGAAATAATGAGTAAATGAATACTCTACTCTTTGTTGATGAAAATAGATATTTTTAAATTTACCATTATTGACTGCTAATGTTTCAAAAAGAGGATATTGGCACATAGACTTTCTCTAAAATTTCATTATATTCTTCATTTATGTTACTAAGTATAGTAATTCCTCCACCACTGCGAAATAAATATTGATCTTGTTTTTTTTCAATATACCGAATAGCTACCGCACTCTCAACATTTTCACCATCAAAATAACCAAAAATCCCAGTATAATATCCCCTCTCTTCTTGCTCGCTCTGCTTAATAATTTCAACTGTTTTAAGCTTCGGAGCACCGCTAATTGATCCAGCAGGTAATAATTTCACGAGTATTGTTCCTATGTTATCTTGCCAATGTTCAGCTAGCTCACCACAAATTTCAGAACTTGTTTGATAAATAGATCCCTTATGTGTTTCTATCTTTTCAAGATAGCGGTATTTTGTAACTTGTATATTAGAAGAGACTAATGCTAAATCATTTCTAATTAAATCAACAATAGTGTTATGTTCTGTTAATTCCTTTTCTGAATTCATTAGTTTTTGCTTTGCATCATCTTCATTTGCATTAATAGTTCCCTTCATTGGGTAAGCGTAGATCTTATTCTTTTTTATTCTAATAAAACACTCTGGTGAAAAACAGACAAATTGATCTTTCAAATAACATTTATATTTTGCAGTCGTATTCTTAAAAATATCCTCAAGAGAATAATTCATCTGAATTTTTGTGGCACAAGTTAAATTCAATAAATAACTATTTCCATTTTGAATATGATTTTTAACATAGTTAAATTTTTGTTGATATTTTTCAAAGGGTAACGGCTGGATAGCAAATTCAAACGGCTTATTTACTCTTTCTGCTACAATATCTGGCTTGCAAAAAAAGTCAAAAAATAGACCGCTTGTCTGTGCCTCGTCCATCTTTAAGATAAGTGGCTTTTGTTGCTCAAAGTCAATCAAAAAAAAGAAAGGCGTTCGAGTTTTCCCCCATTCATTGGCCTGTGGAATAAAATTGCCCATCATCATTGTATTATATCTCACGCTAATTAATAGTTTTCGCCTATTGATTCTTGGTTATTGATTACGAAGTGCATATTCTATCGCTTTTTGAACTTTTTGCAAAAACTACTCCGATCTGAAGCATAATCTTGATTAAATGTTTCTGCCTCAAGCCAAAATTGTGTAGAATAGCGATGTTTTTTATCTTACATTTGAAGGAAAGAGAATGAAAAGAGTTGTTATCACTGGCTTAGGCCTTATTTCCAGTATTGGTAATAATAAAGAAGAAGTACTTGATTCGTTGCGTCAAGGAAAATCAGGGATTGAGTTTGTCCCAAGTTTTGCTGAAGTTGGTATGCGTAGTCAAGTTGCAGGTACAATTAAATTGAACCCTGCGGAACTTATTGATCGTAAAATCTATCGCTTTATGGGCGATGCCGCAGCTTATGCTTATCTTTCAATGCAAGAAGCAATCAAAGACTCAGGTTTGACAGAAGATCAAGTTTCAAACGATCGTACGGGATTAATTATTGGAGCTGGCACGGGATCTGCACATAGTCAACTTGTTGCTTGCGATGCTGTTCGTGGACCAAGAGGCGTTAAGGCCGCAGGTCCCTATGCGGTTACCAAAACAATGGCATCAAGTGTTTCAGCTTGTCTTGCAACACCTTTCAAAATTCGTGGTACTAACTACAGCATTAGTTCAGCTTGTGCAACTTCAGCTCACTGTATTGGACACGCAATGGAATTAATCCAACTAGGTAAACAAGATGTTGTTTTTGCAGGCGGTGCTGAAGAATTATCGTGGGAATGTGCGGCACAATTTGACGCAATGGGGGCTGTTTCAACTAAATACAATGAGACACCAACAAAAGCCTCTCGTGCTTACGATGCAAATCGTGATGGATTTGTTATTGCTGGTGGTGGAGCAATTGTTGTTGTAGAAGAATTGCAGCACGCACTCGATCGTGGTGCTAAAATTTACGCAGAAATTGTTGGTTATGCGGCAACATCAGATGGTTATGATATGGTTGCCCCAAGTGGTGAAGGTGCGGTTCGCTGTATGAAACAAGCTATTGCAACGGTTAAAGGTGAAATCGAATATATTAATGTACACGGTACTTCTACCCCTGTCGGTGATGTGAAAGAGCTTGGTGCAATCCGTGAAACTTTCGGTGACAAATCGCCTGCAATTTCCTCAACCAAATCAATGACAGGACACTCTTTGGGTGCTGCAGGAGCTCACGAAGCAATTTATTCACTGTTGATGCTAGATAATGATTTCATTGCACCAAGTATCAATATTGATGAGCTCGACGAACAGGCAAAAGGCTTAAATATTGTGACTGAGCGTCAAGATAAATCTCTGACCACTGTAATGTCAAATAGCTTCGGCTTCGGTGGTACAAACGCTTGCCTTGTCTTCCAAAAATATCAAGGTTAATTGGTTAGACTGAATAAATCTTGTTCATATTAATTTGCTCTTGAAAAATTAAGCTACTCTGTCTAATTTTCAGGAGCAGATTTTCTGGTAAGAAGCTTGGTTGAGTAAAACTCGACCTATTTAATATCTAAGAATAATGATTAAGCAATTCTCTTTTTATTGTTTTTTTACCAAATGTCTATGGTAAACTAAACGAATATCTAGTTAATTATTCTCATTATGCAAACTCTCCTCCCTTTCCATACTTTCCATTTACCTGCCTTTGCTCAGGCAGTTGTCCCCGTTCAAAATGTCGAGCAATTATTGACTGAATTCCGTCATACGCAAGAGGCACAACAGCCTTTATTATTTCTCGGACAAGGAAGTAATCTATTGTTTATCGAAGACTTTGCGGGTACTGTCTTAATTAATCAGATGAAAGGAGTTGCTTACCGACAAGATGACCACTATCACTATTTACATATTTCAGGTGGTGAAAGCTGGCACGAATTAGTGAAATGGACTCTTACGCAGGATATAGCTGGATTAGAAAACCTTGCACTAATCCCTGGTTGTGTAGGATCAGCCCCTATCCAAAATATAGGTGCTTACGGTATGGAATTTGAGCAGGCTTGTGAGTTCGTTGAAGTGCTATCATTAAACTCAGGTGAAATCTTTCGCTTAAGCCGAGATGAGTGTCAATTTGGCTATCGAGAGAGCATTTTTAAACACCAATATAAAAATGGCTATGTCATTATTTCTGTTGGGCTTAAACTCCCTAAGCAATGGGAGCCTATCCTTAGTTACGGCTCTTTAATCAATCTTGATCCAAAAACCGTTACGCCACGGCAAATTTTTGAAGAAGTTTGTGCAATACGTTCACAAAAATTACCCAATCCAGATGAATGGGGGAATGCAGGTAGCTTCTTTAAAAATCCTGTGATTGACTCTGCAAAATTTTTACAATTACAGACCGCTTATCCACAATTGCCATATTATTTGCAATCTAATGGATCTGTGAAAATCCCTGCTGGTTGGTTAATTGATCAGTGCCAGCTTAAAGGATTTCAGGTGGGCGGAGCAGCGGTACATACCCAGCAAGCTCTAGTGTTGATCAACAAAGGCAATGCAACAGGGGAAGACGTTGTTGCACTAGCGAAAAAGGTTCGCCATAGCGTGCGTGAGAAATTTGATATTGATATCCACCCAGAAGTGCGTTTCATTGGGAAATTTGGCGAAATAGACAGTGAGGTAGCCACACGATGAACCAACTTAGTTCTAAGGATCTTCAACAAGGTTTGCTCTGCGGGCAAGTATTCGTATTTCAAGAGATTGATTCAACCAATGAATATCTACTCAATCATTGCCACGCTCTCCCTTGTGGCTCAATCTGTTTAGCTGAAATGCAGACCGCAGGTCGAGGGCGTAGGGGAAGGCAATGGTACTCACCAAAAGGAAAAAACCTTTATCTTTCAATGCTTTGGAAATATGATCAAACGACCATATCTTATATTTCCGCATTGAGTTTGGTTGTTGCAATAATTATTGCAGAGACTTTTCAGCAGCTGAATGTACCTGATATTCAAATTAAATGGCCAAATGATATTTACTATCAAGGCAAGAAAATGGGCGGAATTCTGCTTGAAACGAAGTCTGATAAGTCGAATATTTATCTTGTCATTGGCATCGGTTTGAATCTTTCCCTGCCAACAGTTAACACAGAAATTGTAACTCAAGCTTGGACAGATCTATCCGATTATGAAATTGATCGCAATTTACTCGCTTCAATACTTGCTAAGCAGCTACAAAAAGCCTTATCTGAATTTCCATCGCAAGGTTTTATTCCTTACCTCACAAGTTGGCAAAAGTTTGATTATTTCTATCAATCCCCTGTTACACTTTTTACAGATAACCAAGAAATTGATGGAATTGCACAAGGCGTAAATGAGGTAGGTCAATTATTGCTCAAACGGAAAAATGCGTTAGATGCATTCTCTATTGGTGAGATTTCTTTAAGGCAGCATGAAGACAATTATATAGTTGCTGAAGATGGAGCTTGGATCTGTAATTTACCTTGTACAACAAAAATACGATGCAAATGATCATCTTCGATAGCATTATCACCGATTTGGTTGGTATTCAGAGGTAACACACGCTTTTTATATGGTACAACATTCGCTACAGTTCAAACTCTTTACACAAATAATATGCGACAGCTTCGTCTTTATGGTTGCCAATAATTTCATTTGAAGGTAGTGCCTGTTTTAGGCGGGGATCTGCATTTTCCATAATGCAGCCTCTGCCTGCTTGGGTAAGCATTTCAATGTCGTTTAGACCGTCTCCAAAAGCAATACAATGAGCTAAATTGTAACCTTTATTATTCATCAATGTTGAAAGAGTGTTGGCTTTACATACGCCATAATTCATTATTTCTAAACATTGAGGAGAGGAGTAAGTGAGTTGAAGCTGATTGGCAAATAATTGTTTAATTTTTTGTTCAATGGGTAATAAGTCATCTATTGTTTGAGCAATGAAAAATAATTTCTCTGCTTGGTTTGTATGATGCCGTTCGAAATTTACAACGTTATACATAAATCCTGAATGTTCGTAATATTGGCGTAATGCTGCGACATCAACATTAATAAACCACTCGTCACCTTGGTAGCTATTAAGGCATACACGAGTACGCTCAAATGGCAATCGAAAAAGTTCATTGACAATGTCTTCAGGTATATAATTTGAGTATAGTAATTGACCTGTCAAGGTGCTTGCTCTTGCTCCATTTGATGTAACAAGAATAGCCTCTTCTAGAGAACAGTTCTTCATCAGTTGTTTCACATCGACAAAACTTCTACCTGTCGCAATAAAAATGTCCAATCCTTTCTTTGCTAACCTTTCTACAGTTTTGACCGTAAAATCGCCAATATGCTGTTTATGATTAAGTAGTGTGCCATCTAAGTCTGATATTACTGCACGAAATTGATTTGCCATAACGCCTCCAATAGGATATCAAGTCTATGAGACTAGCAAATTTATACACAAAGAGCAAAAAAATAGCGAAATACTGTTTCGCCCATAAGAATTTCAACTTAATCAAGTTAAAAACTAATTCAGCATTATTGGTTATTTTTTCATTTAAACGATATATTTTATTAAATCTCTATGAGGTTTAATAAAATATATCACTAAAAAATAATGAATAATCAGAATTATTGTTTGAGTTTAGAAGATAATTTGAGAGTTAAATAGCGGTATTTAAGCATAAAATACTATTGACTTGATTTAATTTAAAGCTAACATTGTTTCTAATTTTAGATAATAATGCAAACACAACATAATATGGAATTTTTCTCTCTAGACCTCTGTTTATTATGCAGGCATGTAAATGTGGCAAGAAATATATCCATACCTTTTGCCCGCAAAATTCTGCGGGCTTTTCTATAACTGTAGAATGAAAATGAGATAAATACTATTTTCTCCGTAAATAGTGAGAGAATGAGATCTATTACGGTAATCAAGCGACTATCAGTACACTTAGGGAATTTTTATGTCAAACAACCAAATTATTATTTTCGATACGACTTTACGAGATGGCGAGCAATCATTGAAAGCGAGCTTAACAGTCAAAGAAAAATTGCAAATTGCACTTGCACTAGAACGCTTAGGTGTAGATGTGATGGAAGTTGGCTTTCCTGTTTCATCAGCTGGAGATTTTGAATCGGTCAAAACAATTGCTCAACATATTAAAAATAGTCGAGTATGTGCTTTATCCCGTGCTGTAGATAACGATATTGATGTGGCTGCAGAAGCATTGAAAGTGGCACAGGCGTTTCGTATTCATACTTTCATCGCAAGCTCTGCGATTCACGTTGAATCAAAATTACGCAAAACCTTTGATGATGTCATTCATATGGCGGTAAATGCAGTTAAACGAGCCAGAAATTATACAGATGATGTGGAATTCTCGTGTGAAGATGCAGGACGTACTGGAGTAGATAATATCTGTCGTATTGTGGAAGCCGCTATTAATGCAGGAGCAACCACGGTAAATATTCCTGATACTGTTGGTTATTGCTTACCCTATCAATATGGCGAGATTATTTCTAATGTAATGAACCGTGTTCCCAATATTGATAAAGCGGTTGTTTCTGTGCATTGCCATAATGATTTAGGTATGGCAACGGCAAACTCATTAACAGCCATTTTAAACGGTGCAAGGCAGATTGAATGTACTATCAATGGTATTGGAGAGCGAGCAGGCAATACTGCATTGGAAGAGGTCGTTATGGCGATTAAGATTCGTCAAGATATGTTTAATATAGACACTCGCATTAATACTCAAGAAATTCACCGAGTTAGCCAAATGGTTAGCCAGCTTTGTAATATGCCAATTCAACCAAATAAAGCCATTGTGGGATCTAATGCTTTCGCACATTCATCAGGTATTCACCAAGATGGTATGGTTAAAAATAAAAATACTTACGAAATTATGTCGCCTGAAACTATCGGTTTGAAAAAAGAGAAGCTAAATTTAACTGCTCGCTCTGGGCGAGCCGCAGTAAAAAATCATATGGAAGAAATGGGCTATCAAGAAAGTGATTACGATCTAGATAAACTTTATGAAGAATTTCTTAAATTGGCAGACAAAAAGGGGCAAGTATTTGACTACGATCTAGAAGCACTTGCCTTTATTGATATGCAACAAGGTGATGAAGATAGGCTAAGCCTTGATGTTATTACAACCCAACTAATTAGCGGACTTCCAGCTTCAGCATTTGTACAAGTAGAATTAGATGGAGAGCGTCGGAGTGCCACCTCACAAGGTGGAAGTGGACCTGTTGATGCCGCTTTTAATGCAATTCTTAACATTACAGGCATAGAACTAACCATGTTGCATTATAACCTTACAGCCAAAGGAGAGGGAGCAGAAGCACTTGGGCAAGTCGACATTGTCGTCGAACTCCAAGGTAGACGTTTCCACGGCGTAGGTCTAGCGACAGATATCGTAGAGGCGTCAGTAAGAGCATTAATTCACGCACTTAATGCTATCTACCGCTCTCAAAAAGTAGCAAGCTTAAAGAATAAGAAATAATCTGGTTATTAAGATAGTAAGCGGTCAGTTTTACTTAATATTTTGAAAAAATATTGCAATAAATGACCGCTCCATTTTGGTTACTCTTCCTTCTCCGATTTTGGAGTAAAGCTAGAAGGTACATTGCCCATATGTGGTAGGCTATGTGCGATTCCTTTGTGGCAATCAATACAAGTTTTACCTTGTTGTTCTGCTAAATTGTGCATTTTCGCTGCAACGGTTTTTTGTTTGGTAAAATCCATATCTTCAAAATTATGGCAATTTCGACATTCTTGGGAATCATTCGCTTTCATTCTCTCCCATTCACGCTGTGCCATTTCTAGGCGATGTGCTTCAAATTTTTCTTTGGTATCTACCTTCCCTGTCAGGTGAGCAAACACCTCTCTTGATGCGACAATTTTTCGTTTCCATTTTGGAAAGAATTCGTGAGGTAAATGACAGTCTGCACAGTTTGCTTTTACACCACTGCGATTAGAGTAGTGTGGCGACATTCTATATTCTGGCACAACATCATTCATATGGCAGCTTGAGCAGAACGCTTCTGTATTAGTATGCTCTAGGCCTGCATTAAAGCCACCCCAAAATAAGATACCGCCAATTGCTGATAGGATAATGACGATACCAATACCTATTTTGCTTGGCGATTTAAACCAATGCCAGAATTTCTTAATGAATTGAATCATCTAAATTCTCCTAATTATTATGATAGCCAGGCATCGGCTTGAACTCATTTGGTACGATAGGCTCTACGTCTGCCATTGGAACGTGGCAAGAAAGGCAAAAATAGCGGCGAGGAGCTGTTTGTCCTGCAACAATATTACCGTCTCTGTCTGTAAAGTGTGTTGGGCTAATGCGTGTTGCACCTGTCATTCTAGAGGATTCTGCACTATGGCAAGTTAAGCACTGGTTTACATTTTTGGTTACTTGATAACCTTCAACACTGTGCGGTACCATTGGCGGCTGATTAACATAACTCAATGCAGCCAATTCTCTTTCTTTTGGTTTTAAATGAAATGCAGGGGCAACATTTTCGACTGAATCTTGGTAATTTCGTCCCAATGCCGATTGTTCTGTTGCCATAGCTGGCATTACAAGTAATGCTGATAACATTACAACTATTTTTTTCATTTGGTTCACTCCCAACAAATTTAATGAATTATTTTTACCGCAATTTGATTGCGATCAAAGCGATGCGTAAAGGTAAATACTTTTTCTGCACAAACATCGACGCAACGTCCACAGCTAATACAATCTTTTGAAAGTACAAGTAAATTTTCGCTATTTTTACCGTGAAGTGGATCACGCAACACTTGAGGTTCAGGGCATACGTTATAGCAATCCATACAATTATCGCATAACGCTCGATCAACTACTTTAATACGGACTAGGCTTTTGGCTCCAATGACACCGTATGTCGCTCCAATCGGACAGAGGTGTCCGCACCAGCCGTGTTCTGCTACTAATAAATCAAAGAAGAAAACCGCTAATACGACCCAAACTGTTGCTCCAAGGCCGTAAATTAATCCTCGTCCCAAAGCGGCAATAGGATTTATCCACTCCCAGAGCAATGTGCCACTCACCGCACTTCCTATTAAAATAACAGCTAAGACGATGTAGCGTAAATGACGAGGTATTTTTGTTGTCTGACGAATACCAAGCTTACGCCTTAACCACGCAGCACAGTCAGTGACTACATTTAGAGGGCAAACCCAGCCACAAAAAACTCTGCTCCCAACTAACGCATAAACGCTCACTACAATAACCGCTCCAATTAGCGTGGTGATTGTTGGTAAATAGCCTGTTGCAAGACTTTGTGCCACAATGAGTGGATCAGACATTGGGATAGTATCAAGCAGCAAGCTGCCTGAGTAATTACCTTTTAAGATCCAGTAATCAAAATAAGGTCCAGACCAAAACATCGCTAAAATGCTTAATTGGCTAAATCGGCGTAAAAACAAAAAACGGTTTGCATACCACATTCCCCATTTTTGTCTTGCTTCCCTACCTGCATATTTGGGTGAATTTGCCATTAAAATCCTCCCTCTGGAAGGCGAGTTGGCAAGGTGATAATCCCTTCAGGTGCAAGTGATTTACCCGCTTTCTCAGCCTCTTGCCAACCAAAACGATAATGTTCGCCAAGTACACCTTTTGCCAAAGTCATCGGTAAGACTTTGATTGCGGCTTCTTCAAGCACACAGGCCTGCTCACATTTTCCGCAGCCAGTACACGCCTCAGAATGCACCGTCGGAATAAAGACAGCGTGCGATTTTGTTCGCTCGTTTTGGTGTTGCTCTAGCGTGATCGCTTTATCAATCAATGGGCAAACTCGATAACACACATCACAACGCAGCCCCTGCCAATTCAAGCAAGTTTCGTGATCCAATAATACCGCCAATCCCATTCTAGAGTCATTGATATTATCTTGTGTTGCGTCTAATGCTCCACTTGGACACGCTTTAGCACAAGGAATGTCTTCACACATTTCACAGGGCTTATCTCGAGCAATAAAATAAGGCGTTCCTGATTCCATTGGCGAAATCAGAGAAGCCAAGTGCAACATCTCGTAAGGACACGCCTGTACACATTGACCACACCGAATACACGCTGAAGCAAAATCGTTCTCATTTGGCATTGCAAAAGGCGGGCGTAATGCTACCCCACCACGAGCAAGACTTTGATTTTGTTGTAGCCCAAGGATCAATCCTGCACCACACACCCCAGCTGTGGTGCGTGTCGCATTTTTTAGAAATTGGCGACGGTTTTGATCGAGTTTCATCGTGATAATTTAAATAGCGACTGATTAAACAAGCGGTCTCTTTTTATCAAAAATTTGCAAAATTTAGTGAGAAAAATACCGCTTGCTCTACTTGCTTGTTAAATTTTTTGTACTTTCACTGCACATTTCTTAAAGTCCGTTTCTTTCGAAATCGGATCAGTTGCATCAAGCGTTAAGAAGTTCGCCATTTGTCCCGCATCAAAGAATGTCGTGAAAATCAATCCTTCAGGGCATTTATTTCGTCCACGAGTGTCAATATGCGAAATCATTTCCCCACGGCGTGAAACCACTTTCACCTTATCACCGTGGCGTAATTTACGTTTTTTCGCATCTGTTGGGTGCATCCAGACCACGTTGTTTGGGAATGAACGGTGTAATTCTGGTACACGTCTTGTCATCGTCCCTGTATGCCAATGTTCTAACACACGTCCTGTGCAGAGCCACAAATCAAACTCTTCATCTGGAGACTCTGCTGGTGGTTCGTATGGTGCGGCTAAAATCACTGCTTTACCGTCTGGATAGCCATAAAAACGTACTCCTTCGCCAGCTTTCACATACGGATCATAGCCTTCACGATAACGCCATAAGGTTTCTTTGCCATCAACCACTGGCCAACGTAAGCCTCGCGCTTTGTGATAAAGATCGAAATCGGCTAGATCGTGTCCGTGTCCACGCCCAAATTCAGCATATTCTTCAAACAATCCCTTGTGTAAATAGAAACCGAAGTGGTGTGATTCGTCATTTAATTGATCAGCTGCTAATTCGCTTAATGGGAATCTATCAACCTTACCGTTTTTATATAACACCTCATACAGCGTTTTCCCCTTGAATTCAGGGTTTTTCTCTAAAATCTCAGCAGGCCACATTTCATCTGTCGTAAAGTATTTTGAAAATTCAACGAGTTGCCAAATATCAGACTTAGATTCACCTGGAGCTTTAACTTGCTGACGCCAAAACTGGGTTCGACGCTCTGCATTACCATAAGCCCCCTCTTTTTCTACCCACATTGCCGTTGGCAAAATCAGATCGGCAGTTAAGGCTGAGACCGTTGGATAGGGATCAGACACAACAATGAAGTTCCCTTCTTTACGCCACCCTGGTAAACGCTCTTGCTTAACGTTTGGTCCTGCTTGGATATTATTGGTACACATTGTCCAAAGCACGTTCATTTTGCCGTCATTTAACGCTCGATCCTGAGCAACCGTGTGATACCCCATCACATCTGACACAATGCCCGCTGGCACTTTCCAGATTTTTTCTGCTATTTCACGATGTTTGGGATTAGTAATCACCATATCGGCAGGTAAACGATGTGGGAAGCACCCCACCTCTCGTGCAGTGCCACAAGCCGAAGGCTGCCCTGTTAATGAGAATGGTCCATTACCTGGGAGAGAGATTTTACCCGTGAGTAAGTGCATATCATAAATAAGCTGGTTTACCCAAACGCCACGAGTATGTTGATTTACCCCCATTGTCCAAAGCGACATCACTTTGCGATCTTTATTGGCAAACTCTTTGGCGATAATTTCTAATTGATGAACAGGTACGCCAGATAATTCGGACACATATTCAGCGGTGTATTCTGATACTAATGCTTTTAGCTCTTCAAACGAAGAATCGTGCATTTTCCCTGCAGTTTTTACATTTTTAGCTGCTTTTTCAAGAGGGTGTTCAGGGCGTAAACCATAACCAATATCTGTTTCAGCACGCTTGAATTTAGTGTGCTTGTTCACAAAATCCCAATCAATTGCATCATGTTGAATTAGATAATTGATGACATAGTTGATGATCGCTATATCCGTATGCGGCTTAAAAATAATCGCAGTATCCGCTAATTCAAATGAACGGTTTTCATATGTTGATAATACAATGACTTTGGCATTTGGGTGAGACAGACGGCGTTCAGAAATACGAGACCACAAAATTGGGTGCATTTCTGCCATATTTGAACCCCACAAAATGAATGTGTCGCCGTGCTCAAAGTCATCATAACAACCCATCGGTTCGTCCATACCAAAAGTACGCATAAAGGCAACAGCTGCAGATGCCATACAATGGCGAGCATTGGGATCGATATTATTAGAACGGAAACCCGCTTTCCATAGTTTCACCTTAGCATAACCTTCAAAAATCGTAGTCTGTCCAGAACTGTACATACCCACAGCATTTTTGCCATTTTTTGCCATTGCAGCTTTAAATTTTTCCGCCATAGTTTGGAATGCCATATCCCAAGAAATACGAGTAAATTCGCCATTTTTGTCGTACTTTCCATCAGTCATTCTTAACATTGGGTATAACAGACGATCTTTACCATACATAATTTTGGGTAAAAAATATCCCTTAATGCAATTTAATCCACGATTAACAGCTGCCTCAGGATCGCCTTGAGAAGCCACCACTCGCCCATCTTTCGTACCGACTAGAACCCCACAGCCTGTTCCACAAAATCGACAAGTTGCCTTATCCCATTTGATCGCATTATCTGCAGCTTCTACATTTTTGACAGGGATTGCCAGCCCTGCAGCCACAGCTGCTGCGGCTGTCGCATTCGCCTTCATAAATTCACGGCGACTTAAATCAATCGTCATAATTTTCCCCACAAAGATTATTGTTAAACTGTTACTTCATCTTGTTCGTGGTAGATCAACGAGAGATCTAACACGCCATCAAAATCACGAGCTTTTTCCATATTATCCAGTAACACTTGTTGATCATCAGATTGCATAATGACAACTAATTTACCTTTTCCAGCCTCTTCAAGTGGAATATCAGTGTGCTCAATGGCTAACAACGCATATTTGACCTGTTCCATTTTGGTAATCTCAGCTTGAACCACTAAACCACAAACGTGCCAGTGGCTGTCTTTTGTATTATCGTATTTTTTTGTTTCTTGATGATTATTCATTTATAGATAGCCTATTTATTTAATGCGTTAAGCGGTCTCAAAAACCGAAAATTTTGCAAAATTGCTCTAAATTACGCTAATTTAATCGCTTTTTAATCATATAGAAAAATTTTAAGTTGTATTATAACAAGTCAAAAATGGAGCTGAACTTAGTTGAGGAAGTAATGTTAGTTTATTTGATTACGATCAAGGAATGGCAACTAATTTATATAAAATATAGTTGCCATTGTAAATGAATACTAGTTTTTAATTAACATCTTTTTAACGTTTTATGACTAACGTTGGCGGGCTTTGAAACGAGGATTGGTTTTGCAAATAACGTATAATTTTCCCTTACGTCTCACAATCTTACAATCGGGGTGGCGTGATTTTGCACTTTTGAGTGAATTGACGATTTTCATTTACTACTCTCCTTTCCTAGTTAAACTAGCAATCCCTTTAAAACGCTGATTAAACTTACTCGCTCGTCCTTCTGTACTTGCCTCTCGACGTTTACCTGTATAGACAGGGTGAGACGCAGAAGACGTATCAAGCGGATAAAATGGATATTCTTTGCCGTCTTCCCATACCATTGTTTTGGTAGTTTTCGCACAAGAACGAATAATCCAGCCTTGCTGGACGCTGCCGTCGTAAAATAACACTTCACGATAATTTTCTGGGTGAATCCCTTTTTTCATTTTGACTCCATTAACCATAATTAAATTGTGGAAAAATATAATGCCTGATAATGTAATTTATTTCTACAATTTTTTTATGGTTTTTGTTGTTTTTATCATCAAAAATATCAAGAATATGGAAATTGTGGTAGGCTATGTACCACTTTTAATTATTCAATTCGGAAATCATAATGTCTAAACAACCCTATTTAATTGCTCCTTCTATTCTTTCTGCTGATTTAGCTCGTTTAGGTGATGATGTTAAAGATGTACTTGCAGCAGGTGCGGATTTAATTCATTTTGATGTGATGGATAATCACTATGTACCAAACCTCACATTTGGACCCGCCTTATGCCAATCATTGCGAGAATATGGTATTCAATGCCCGATTGATGTACATCTGATGGCGAAACCTGTTGATCGCTTAGTCCCTGATTTTGCCAATGCTGGTGCAACCAGTATCACATTTCACCCTGAAGCCAGTGAACATATCGATCGTAGTTTGCAGCTCATTCGAGATCACGGCTGTCAAGCAGGACTCGTATTTAACCCAGCCACACCATTAAGCTATTTAGATTATGTAATGGATAAAGTGGATATTATTTTATTGATGTCAGTCAACCCAGGTTTTGGCGGACAGCAATTTCTGCCTTCAACGTTTGCCAAATTGCAACAAGTTAGACACCGCATTGACGAGAGCGGCTATTCCATTCGCCTTGAAGTTGATGGCGGAGTAAAAGTCAATAACATAGCGGAGATTGCTAAAGCAGGTGCAGATATGTTTGTCGCAGGCTCTGCCATTTTTGACCAGCCAGACTATAAAAAAGTGATTGATGCAATGCGTACAGAGTTAGGGAGAGCTGGATAATAGCGTATCTTATCTTTTTAGATAGAATTGAAATATGCAAACAATATTTTTCCCCAATCCTAAGAACAATGCTCCATTTAGAAATAGAAGAACAAACGAAAATGGAGGGGAATTTTGCTACCCAAAAAATCCCTAAATTTGTGGTAAAAATAGCGAAAAATCGAGAGCTATTTTTAATTGTTCGAGATCCATTTTTGCATTTTGTTCTACTTCGGCTAACCAAGTAACTGTTTCAGACAGGCTGTAAGTGGTTGGTAAATCAATAAAGTTTGCAAAAAATTGGCTTAAATTCACCGCTACCGAACTATCAGTTTCTAAGGTGCTGAGGGCAGAAAGCAGCAGTTGTTGGATATTTTGCTCTCTTAAAACTGCTGGCACTTGATCAAATGAAAGACGAGTCTGACCTTGCCACTGCTTTTCTTGAAACTGAAATCCGATGTTGGAGAATTGTGACTGTAGTGTTTGCCAATTTTTTGTTTGAGATGGATCTAGAGTTAAGTTTAGTGGGATAAGTAATCTTTGGCTGTTATTTTGATTTAGCTGCACTTGCAAGCGTAAACGAGCTAGTTTTTCCAGTAAAATGAGGGAAAAACTTTCGCCTTGTTTTAAAAGTACGGCTTGATTTTGCACTATTGCTAGTGCTTGTAGATATTGGTTATCGCCTTGTGTAGTTGGTAGGTCTTTCAGCATTTTAGGGGAGGCTGGAGTGATAGAATGAGAAATGATATCAATAGAGGCAGGAGTGTGTAATAGTTTGCTTTCTTCTTTGTATCCAAGCAATTCTCCATACAATTTCTGTGTTGTTTGGGCGACTTGAAGCGAAGACGAAAAAATATTTTTGCCAGAAGCAGAGCGATTTTTCGAAGTAAAGCTGTGAGTATCTTTATGATACACTGGCGCTGGCTCATTTAAGTCATCAGTCCATTGAGGAGCAACTTGGTTTTGTAGGGCGTTTAATACTCCTTGGAAAATAAAGTCGTGAACTAGACGAGCTTGATGAAAGCGTACTTCGTGCTTTGCTGGGTGTACATTCACATCAACCATTGTGGGATCAAGTTCTAGAAAAAGCACAAAAGCAGGATAATATTCTTTTGGAAGGCTCTCTCCAAAAGCTTGACGAATGGCGTGGTTAATCGTTTTATCTCGCATCATTCGTCCATTCACATAACTATAGCAAAAGTCATTTTGTCCTCTTGCCAACAAAGGCGAGCCAACCCAGCCGTGCAAGTGTAAATCGCCGTGTTGCCAATCTATATAATTTGCCTTGGCAATAAAATCCTCGCCACAAATGGCTGCTACACGCTTTTGTAATTGAGAAACGGAAAAATCGGTAACTTTACGATATTGGCGAATCATTTTGCCATTATGAGATAAAGTAAAACTGACTGCTGGTTTTACGAGTGCAATACGACGAACAATTTCATCAATATGCATAAACTCAGTTTTATCTGCACGAAGAAATTTTTTGCGTGCTGGGGTGTTAAAAAATAGATTAGCCACTTCAATCGTTGTGCCTACAGGGTGCGAAGCTGGTTGAATCTCAACCTGCATTTCACGCCCTTGTGCGTATGCCTGCCAAGCCTCTGTTTGATCTTCTGGACGAGAGGTTAGCGTTAAACGAGAAACGGAACTAATACTAGCTAACGCTTCGCCACGAAAGCCTAAACTTAAAATTGCCTCTAAATCTTCAAGACAAGAAATTTTACTAGTTGCGTGGCGAGCCAAAGCTAAAGCCAAATCTTGCTTAGCGATACCACAGCCATTATCACGGATTTTTATGAGCTGCGTCCCTCCTTTTTCAATTTCAATCGAAATTTGGTTTGCTCCTGCATCAAGACTATTTTCAAGTAGCTCTTTAACAACAGAAGCAGGGCGTTCGACTACCTCACCTGCAGCAATTTGATTAGCAAGCAATGGCGGCAAAATTTGGATCAAATTTGGCATACTTCTCTGATTCTTCTCCGACTAACCCAATAACAACATAGGAAGATAAAGCATAAACATTTCTCATTGCAAAATTCTAACATAATTTAACCGCTAGTAAGCGGTTAAATGTAGATAAAATTTTACGAATTATTTACTATCAATCATAGTGCTTAATTGAAAATTCTTTTTGTAATGCTTCGATACTATTTATTTGTTCAAATCCTTTTAATTGTGCAGGTTGATTAATTGTTTTATTCGTACCGATAGTTTGGCTGGCGAAAATAAAACTATTTTTATCTATAACTGCATTCTTATAGAATATAATTACCTCATCTTTAGTTAGTTTTTTAATATGTTCAATTAATTTCTGTTTGCGATCAAAAGAATGATTTCCTCGTAAATAATCTAACATAAAATCACTAAATTCTTCTGAAAGAGATTCAGGTTTATATTGTAGTATTTCTAATAAACTTGTGCGATATTGTTCAAATTCTTTTTCTGGTAAATTCACTAGCTTGTGTAGTGTTTCATCAAAAAATCGTTGATTATGCTCCATTATACTTGCTGCTGATACTGTAGGACTTTGTACGGAAAATTGTATCCCTGATGTTTTACCAATTTGAGTATTATTTGCATAAACTACATAGCCTAATTGTTTATCAGTACGTAAATCATCAAAATACCAACGAGAGATAATGCCTCTTAATAATATTGCTCGGCTTAGACCTTCAAATTCTCCATAATAGTTAGGGAAAAAAGAGATAACAAAACCGTTATCTTCGTGTGAAATAGACTTAATGTAATTTATTTTACGCTGACTATTATTAATATCAATATATCGTCCATATCCCTTATTTTTATTACTATTTCTCACTAGTTTTGATAAA
Source organism: Nicoletella semolina (assembly GCF_004345745.1). Lineage (GTDB taxonomy): Bacteria > Pseudomonadota > Gammaproteobacteria > Enterobacterales > Pasteurellaceae > Nicoletella > Nicoletella semolina. The sequence goes on from NZ_SLXJ01000006.1 coordinate 98,910, forward strand.
TTTTCTGTGATACTGATAACTTGTTCATCAGATAAATTACCGACAGAAATTCCCTTCAAGTAAGTTGCATTATTTAACAGGTTTTGACGGGTATTTTTTATATCATCAATAGTGATTTGATTAATGGTTTCTCGCTTTTTATCAATTTCAAAATAAGGATATGTTGAAAAATTTGATATTGCAAAATTTGCTTGTCTTAATGCATTTTCTTTTTCATCTTTATCAAGCTTTTCTAAAAAACGCTGTTTTGCTTGCAATAATATTTCAGGTGTGATTTCAAATTGACTAAACCCAGCGATCATATCTTGTAATAATTTCCCAATATTTTGTGTATAACCGTTTACACTCAATGTAATACCATTATCTTCAGTAGATAAGTCAGCTTTCATACCAGCAACAGAAGTTTGAAACATCAATTTAGCTTGTGATAACTCATTCATATAGCCCAACAGTGCTGCACTTATTTTCGGTTTTAATTCGTTATTCTCTGGTAAATTTATAAAACGAATATCTACTTCTGCTTTGGGTTCGTTAGAGAAATAATAGCTTGGCATCGCATAAATTTCTGTTCCTTTCTCTTGCTTTATAAATGCTGGCTTTTGACGTTTTTCATTTATTGAGATAAGAGAAAAATCCTTTGCAAAATAAGGATTTAATTCAGGTAATTTAATCTCTGGATTACTACTGAAATCTAGCCATTTTTGTTTTTGTTCTTGAGTAATATTTTGTACACTGTAGGGAGCTTCAAAATATTGTGTTTTCTTATCTGTTTTAGCATTTTCATCAATCAGTATCACTCGTAAATTATCTACTGTCATTCCAGATAATTTATCTAAAATAGCTTTTTTATCTATGTTACTAATAGTATAAGGTTGATCAATAATATGCTCAATTGGATATTCCAACATTTGACTTACTAGATAAGCAATATAATTCCCATTTTTTTCAACCTGTAAATGTTCAAAATCCTGCCTAGCATTTTCTTTTAATTCATCAAAATAGCTTTGTTTAATACCTTCTTGACTTATTTTTTTAACTTGTTGGAATACTAGAGAAATAATCTTATCTTTTTCTTTTAGCCCTTTGTCAGTTAATTCTATATAAAATGAGAAATCTCCCCTATCTCGGCTGATATCTGGGGTATAATCTATTTCTACGCCACTGTTTGACAACCCATTTTTAATTAAATAATCAGATAATGTGCCATCAGTGTTGTTGCTAAATAAATAGGATAAATATCTTCCTGTTTTATGTTTAAATGCTTGTTTATCTTCTGGGTAGTCAAAGGATAAAACGAGCATTTTTGTCGGCTTGACAGGTTTATAATTGATCCAAATACCTTTGTCTTCTTTTCTTAAAAAAGGGACATTCACTTTAGGCTCTGAAATCTGTTTATTTTCTATTTTCCCTAATGTATTTGTTGCTAATTTAGCTAGTTCATCAATAGATAAATTAGAATATAAAACAGCTTTCATTAAATTTGCGGAATAATAGTCGTCATAGAATTTCCGCAATTCATCTTGTAATTTACTCTCTGGTTTATCTGATAGGGTAACGTGATTGCCTACCGCAAATTTTGTTCTTGGGTGCTGCGGATTGGAGGTTGCTAAATTTACATCTTGGATTAAAAACCCATCACTTGATTTGGCTCTTACCATTTCTGCATTAACTGCATCTATCTCTTTTTTAGCATTTTTTTCAGATAGGAGCGGTTGAGCAAATGTGTCTGATAAACGATCTACTGCTTCGCTAAATGCTTGATGATTTACCTCAAGATAATATACTGTTTTGTCAGGCGCGGTATAAGCATTATTATATCCTCCATTTTTAGTTAGAAAATTATCTAAACTATTCGTTTGAGGATATTTCTTCGATCCCATTAGGATCATATGCTCAAGATAATGGGCTAGACCTTGCTGTAAAATCGGATCTTCCATAGAGCCAACAGGCAAGCCAACAGACATTAAGGATTTGTTTGCATTTTTATCTGAAATTAATAATACCTCAATACCATTATTTAATTTAATACCTTGATAAACAGCGTGATCTGTAGGACTTTTATTAATTACTTTATTAATTAATTGATAGTCCAATTGATTTGTAGCAGACCGTCTATTTTCTATAGACGGTTTCACCTCTGCCAAAGTAATACTAGGATAGGTTGAAACAAGGTAAATAGTTGTAAATAGTGTGTAAGTTAGAATGTTCTTTTTCATATTTTCTCCCTAATATGATTTATCATTTTTTCAAACCATAACAATGTATGGAGGTGAATATCATTATCATTAATTTCTTCTATTTGTGCAAGTATTCTACAAAAATAAAGATCTTCTGCTAGTATTTCTTTATAAAAATTTTTAGGTGTACTACCTGTAGAAACGTGCTTGATATACTTATGAATATTTTTATAAATCACTAACTGAGGTTTGCTAAAAGAAGATAGATAATCTTGCAGATACAACATAACCTGATCTTTTGCTATAGATTGATCAATGGGATTAAATTGTAACGTCTTCACTTCGCTGTGATTTAAATAGAAAAAACTAAACTCATCTATATTAAAATGAATTACATTTAATATCAAATAATATATCCAAGCTTCGATAATATCTTTATCTCTTAACTTACCCGTTCGCCATAAAATAATTCTATTATTTATATTATTTGGTATATTTCCAAATAATTTTATAATTTTCCCGTAAATTTCTAGTGTAATGTTAATTTCAATATTTTTCGCAGAATTTAGCTCATATTGAGATAATTTAATATTTAATAAATTAATTAATCTACTTAATTCAGTTTCAGAAATTTTTCCAAAGTTACAAGCGGGTAATTCACCTTTAAGTTTGGCATTTTTAAAGAAGTTATGATAAGTATCTTCTTCTGTTTCAGAAAGTGCATGAAGCAAAGAATATTTTTCTAAATTTGATAACTGAAAAGATTCAGATATTTCAAAGTTTGTCTCATAAGTCTCAAATTTAATCCCTAATCTATGATTAAAGAAAAATTTAATTGGATTCTGAATATAGTTAATTAAATCAGTAATATTTATAGTATCAATATTTCCATTTTTATTATCAATTAATATCTCTTTATTTTTTTGATTTAGTGGCTTTTTGGTATTAACCCACTCTTTATTATATGAAATATGTTCAGTAAAGTTCTTTTTACTAAATACAGATATAGGATGTTTAATGATTTTATGTGAAAAGCCATTTTGGCTATTTTCATTGATATAATCAATGAGTTGTGAGACTAAAATAGAAGGTAATTTCTCATTATTATTGATAATAGATTGTCCAATATAGCTCATATAAAATATTTTTTGAGCAGATAATAGTGCCTCAAGAAATAAATAACGATCATCATCACGTTTGGCTCGATCTCCTTTTTGCGGTGCATATTGCATTAAGTCAAAATGATCTTTGAGATATGGACGAGGAAAATCTCCTTCATTCATACCTAATAAGCAAACTACCTTAAATGGAATTGCCCGCATAGGTAAAAATGTACAAAAATTTACTTTACCAACTAAAAAATTAAGTTGATCACGCTGCTCACTCAATTCTCGTTCAAATAATGTTGAAATAATATCAATTTCTATTTCTTCATCAAAATTTGCCTGTTTCATTCTTTCAAAAATATTATCAATTATCTGTTGTAATTGAAATAAAGCGACATTGTTTTCTGTATTTCCTTGATAAAATTGCTCTATTAAAAGCATTAATCTAGACTTCCACTCTGAAATGACGTATGCTTCTTGAATAAAGTGATGCCAAGCGGTTAAATTTTCCATAAATTTTGCAAGAATACCAGATAATTCTGCATTTAAACCATAACTTTCATTAATGGCAATAATCTCTTCCCAATGCATTTCTGATTGCAAGCTTATCCCAAGCAATAAACGATTTATTCCATTTTCCCAAGAATTATAATTTTTCCATTTATTTTCATTAATATTTTCTCCTAAACGAATACCTGCTAATTTTATCCACTCTTTTAATTTTATTAGATCTGTTTCCTTTAATTGATATTTTTCTCTAACTGCGGTGACATCTAATAATGAGTATATTTTCTCTACATTAAAATGACTTTCTTTTAGAGTTAAAAGAGTCAGAAAACTAGCAATGATAGGGTTAGTATTTTTAAGTTTTTGATCTGATAAACTAAATGGAATATAACGTTTATCAAAATTTTTTCCATTATGTTGATAACATTCAAAAACAGCATTGATATAAGGAGTATAACTATCAATATCTGGTGATAAGACAATGATATCATTAGGTGACATATTAGGATATTCTTCAAATAGAGATAATAGATAATTATGTAATACTTCTACCTCTCGCATTTTACTATGACAAGAATGAATTTGGATAGAGCCATCTTTTGGCTTTATCTCAAAACTGGATTGGTATTCATAGTTTAAAATAGCATACTTGACGCTATTTAATAAGTTATCTCTCGCTGCTTCTGTATAAAAAGTTATTTCATTGGGTTCATTATCAATCAATAAATTTAAGAATTCTTTTCCTTGTTTTCCCCAGATAGATAATAAAGGATTACCTTGATCTTTATATAGATTATTCATATCTTGATGATCTAATGACTGTTTAAGCGTGATTTTTTCTATTATTCTATCTTCTTGGCTATCCCCCCAAAATATTTTGCTTGGGTTAGTAAAAAAAAGATGAATATGGCAATATTTTCCTAATTGATTTAAGATATTTAGTTGATTAATTGGCATTGATGATATACCAAATACAAAAATGCGTTTTGGTAATTTTTCAATTTCTTGACTAGATAGCTCAGATAATTTACTTAAATAATGTTGCTGTAAATAAGCTCTATGCGATGTATAAAAAATAAGATCATCTTCATCTTTTTTAACATCTTCAACCAAAGCATTCCATAAAATACTTTGCCACAAAAGTGTTTTAGGAATATTCTCTCTATCTTGATCGTTTAAATATGATGATTGGTTAATCTCATTAAAAACAGCCTGAATATTTCCTTGCTCCCAAAAAATTAACCAATGAGGACGATATACTAAATATTGGTCAAATAAATCTGCGACTTTACTTGCAAGCTGATATAGTTTGAATTGATTTTGTTCTTGTTCTGATAAGTAATAAGCAAGAGGCAGAAACTCTTCACACTCTAAATAGGTTGGTAATAAACGCATTAAACGCCAAACAATAATATCTTTACTAAAGCTGTTTTCTTTTGGAAGTTCAGGAAATAGCAATCTATACTGCTGCCACAAGAAGCTAGTTGGAAATGGGAATTGTAAATTGGCAGCAATGCCAGTTTCTCCAGCGATCTGCATTTGCAACCATTGTGCCATACCTACGCTTTGAACCAAAATTGTTTCAGCTTCAAAAGGATTCGGGTTTGGATCGCTCTTTAGAACATTAACCAATAAGTCTTTATGGTTGTATAATTGGTTAGAATAATAAACAGTAAACATAATAATTCTCCCTCACGGGTAGTTTACCTCTTTCTTTGCTTGTAATCTATCAGGTTTTGTTATTGTTACCTCTCCTGTTGGAAAATTAATGATTATCTTATTAGGCAAGTAGCAGGTGATATGGAATACGACATCATTTTGTTTAACACTCCTTTCACAAGGTAAATTTGCCATTTTTAATGCAATTTGATTTTCAGCAATTTGTAGGGCTTGTTGCTTTTGATAAATTAAATTAAGCTGCCTATTTTGTTGAGATTGCCACTTATTATAACTTAGATATAATATAGCAAATAAATTGACAGCGATAAGTAAAGCTATTCCACTGCTGGCATTTAATTTATTTCTCATTTGCCAATATGTTCCTTGAATTTGGTAAATATTCCCAAGTTGAAAAAATTTTCTCTAGATTATTAATTACTTTCCTATTAGATTTGATATACCTTGTAGGTTTATTTACATAGCTAGAGAAGACGGTTCCATTAACTTGCTTACCTGTGATTTCAAATAAATAGTCTGTAATAATAATGCCATAAAAATTTTTTAATAGTCTTTCTGATATTTCATTTTTTGCAATCACAATCTGAGGATTATTTTCAGAGCTATCAGGTAGATCACTTAATTTCTCAATATAAACAATAGGGGGATTATATTTTTCTAAATTTAACCAGTCTTTAATTTTATCTATTTGTATATACTTTGTTGTTTCTGGTTTCTTCTGTAAAAAAATACTATCAAATTTACAGTGAAAGCTGTAATGAATGTAATTTAGCTTAATTACTATACTTGTTTTCTTTTCTTGATTGCATAAGTTTTTCTCATTATTACGTGATAATATCTCTGATAATAATAATTTATCGTGAAGATAATCTTGTCGATATTTTAGAGAAGTTTTTTCCTGACTAAAAAACTTCTCTTTGTTTATAAAAAGAACAGAAAGTAAACTGCTAATCATTAAAAGTGAAACTAAAACTGTGTTTGAAGATATATATTTTTTCATTGCTTTTTTTTAATTGAATAAATAACTATAAGCGGAACTTTCATAATAAATATTAGGGTGTTTATGTGAAGATATAATTAAGTCTATCTTAATTAGATTATTCTTTATTATCGTAAATTTTAGGTGTTCTACGTTAATATCTGAATATTCTGACAATCCTCGCCATTTTCCTTGATTGCATTGGCGTAATAATTTTTGACACTCAATTAAACTACATTTCTTTATACTGTCATCTTCATAAATATAAATCGCTTTATTTTTTAATTTAAATCCAAAGAATTCCTTACTAACATCGTTAGTAATATTTAAATCTCCTTTTGTACATTGATTTTTATTTCGCCTTTCGCCAATACAGCCATCTCCATTTAAGTCATAATAAAACATTAAACAGTATGAAGAGTTTAGCGAATAACTTTTATTATTTAGGAATAGGTGTATATTGCTTTTTTCTCTAAAACTTCCTTGATAACCAATATGCTGAATATGTTGCTGTAAATGTGCTAGTATATGATATGAATGAGATTGTAAATTAAATAACTCTCTTTGTTTATTCTGCATATAGTAAAAATCACTAAAAAGCCTAGCGGCAAATAGTAAAATAAATGTACTTAATGCGGTTGTTATTAGTACTTCAATAAGAGTAAAGCTGTGTAATGACTTAACGACAGCTTGATTTTTTATTCTTTTGAATAACATTAATTGCTCCATTCTGATTAAATTGTAGAACCTCTTGTTTATTATTTAATACAATGCCCAAACATTTAGCATTTAATCGATCAGAATAACCATCAATATTAGTGAATACTTTGGGATACAGACTATTACTATTTAATTTCAAATCACGATAATACGGTTCATAGAGATAATATTCATTATTTTTACATAATATGTGATTAAAACAATCACAACTTACTTGCTTGTCATCTAATTTTAATACTGCAATAACGCACCAATTCTTTTTAATCTCATCTTGATTAATACTAATTGAGTAGTTTTGTTTTGAATAGCGTGCTTTCGTTCTAATCTGGTAAATAAACGACTTGAGATTATCTATCTCTGACTGAATGATAACGTGATCTTGAATGCGAAAAAATACTGTAGAAAAGGAATAGAGAGAAAGAGCGGTAATAAATAAGACAGTAATTATTTCAATTAACGTAAATGCACGATACATCATATTCTCTCATCAAACTTGTTTCAGAGAGAATAATATCGGCTATTTATTAATGTTCAATTTTAGAATAGTATTTTTGCGATCTTAATCGCAAAACTAAAATGTAGTTGTATCTTGAAAAAGACCCACTTTAAGATCAGTTGCCGTGTAAATAACACGCCCATCAACCTCAACTTCACCATCACCTACGCCCATCACTAATTTACGATTAATCACACGTTTAATGTTAATTCTGTAGAGTACTTTTTTCGCTGTCGGTAAAATTTGCCCTGTGAATTTGACTTCACCAACGCCTAACGCTCTGCCTTTTCCCTTACCGCCAATCCAGCCAAGATAAAAACCAACTAATTGCCACATTGCATCAAGTCCCAAGCAGCCAGGCATTACAGGATCGCCAATAAAATGGCAGGCAAAAAAAGGTAAATCAGGGTGAATGTCTAATTCTGCCTCAATATAGCCCTTACCAAATAAGCCTTGATCATCATTAATTGTACTAATTCTATCAATCATCAACATTGTTGGTGCTGGCAATTGTGGACCTTCTTTTCCAAAAAGTTCTCCTCGTCCAGAAGCTAAAAGATCTTCATAGGAATAATTTGGCTTGATATTGGGTGTACAGTTGTTCATTATTTTTCTCCGAGCTAAAATGGCATAAGCCTTTATATATAAACTTTGAAGATATTATCATACTAATAGACTATTTAAAATAGCGAACAGTTGTAAGCTGACTTATCGGATCAGTTACCACGCAAGAAATTACAAATTTTCTTTAGAAAAAGACCGCTTGTATCATCTCGTTGGTGTTGCTCAATTGCTTGATTTATAAGTGAAAAAATAGATAATTTTTCTCCCTTATCGTCATTTTCTCGATCATAAAAATCGTGGTGAAGCAAAATTTGAATAGCTTCAAATACATCAGAAACTGCCCAAATTTGAAATTTTTTCTGCTGGACTGCCAGCAACACCTCAGCCTTTAAACTTAAATGGGAAATACACACCGATGGAATTATCACGCCCTGTTTCCCTGTCAGTCCTCTTGTTTGACAAAGCTGGAAAAAGCCTTCTATTTTTTGCGTTACTCCCCCCACACTTAATACATTGCCAAATTGATCTATCGCACCTGTAACTGCAATAGATTGAGGAAGTGGTAGCATTGTTAATGCACTGATTATCGTGCAAAAAACAGCCAATGATGAACTATCACCATCGATCTCACCATAAGATTGCTCAAAAGCAACCGTTGCTGAAAAAGGAAGCTGACTAGGAAGTTCTAGCAAATTAGCTAGGCAAGATTGTGCAATCAGAACGCCTTTTGAATGAATATTTCCCCCTAGCTCCGTTTTATGTTCAATATCATTAATTTCCCCTTCCCCATATTGCACATTACAACTAATGCGTAGTGGCTCACCAAACGCATTTGGCACACCTTCAAATTCAACAACAGATAAGCCATTAATTTGCCCTATCTTTTCATTTTCTGTTTGAATATATTTCTGGTATTGTAATATTTCATCAAGGGAATATTGATATAATTTTGAGGATTGGCTTTCTAAATAATCAAAATAGTCCTGTATATCATTTAGCTGTATTGATACTTGGCTAACTGCATAAAACGCTTTAATACCTAATAAATAATTTCTTAACTTAGTTGGAGAAATAGAAATTAACTCTCTACTTTCACTCTCACGAATATAAACTCTCAATAATTGATTTAACATATTCGTGGAAAAACTATCTGTAAAACCATATTTTTTAGCATAAGTTTGGATATACTCTCCCCATTTTTCAATATTGCCATTGAGGTTCAAATAGCTATCTATCTCGGTGTAATGTGCAAACTGATATAAGCTATTATCATAACTTGATAATGCTGCAATATGATCTCGATTCCCCATTAAAATCAGTTTAAATGCGGATTTTATTTTCGGTAATTTTGTGGGGATTGTATTTATTACATTTGGCATATATTCACCAAATAATAATGCCTGTTTTAATTTATCCCATTGCTGAATATCTCGTAATAAACAATCTAAATTTAAGATGAGAATACGGTTATTTGCCTGTTCAATAATCCCCTCAATATGCTCAATTTTACTTTCATTTTCTAAATAAACAGAATAACCAAAAAGAGAATGTAGATTGAAGTCATTTTGGATAATAGGCTCAATGGTACTAATATGCAGATAATTTTCTATTTCCTGGATAAATTCAGGTAATGTTTCTGTTTTTATGATCAATAAACTGCCTAATTCACTGACAGTAAATTGATCCAAGGCTAACTTAGCTTTAGGTTGAAAGTCGATAAAATTGACGTGCGTTTTTGAACTCGAAGAAAAAGGGTATTCAATGATTAATGAATCCCATTGAAGGGGAGAAATATGCACAAAATGACCTCACGATAGAAATTTTCTCCATTATACTCATAATTCCGTTATACTTATACATTATTCGGAGGCAACTATGCGATATCAAAAATTAGAAAGCCAAGAAGCGAATTGGAAATGGCAATATTTGCTCAAGAAATACCGTGAGGGAGAAAACATTACTAAGCACGAAGAGCAAAGTTTGATTGAATTAAAAATACAATTGCTTGCAACTTTGCAAAATTCACCGCAAGAAATAGAACAATGGATAAAAGCTGAAATGACCAGTGAACAGCGGAGAAAAATGCGTCAGTCTATTCGTGCAAGACGAAAACGTTTTTTCAATGCGGAAAAACAAACGACCAAGAAAAAGTCGATTGATTTAGATTATTCAAGCTGGCAGCGTCTAGCGAAGCAATCTGATCTTTTAGGAATGACACTTTCCGAAACTATACATTATTTGATTGATGAATTAGAAAATAAACAGATTTATACCGATCAAATTAATAAAATGAAAGCAAACCTAAAGGCATTACTATCTGAGTAAGTTTAGCGATTGGACAGTTGATACTCAATAAATAGCATTATTTGAATAATTAAGCGGTGAGTTTTGAGGAAAAATTTGTAAATAAGAAACAAGTAAAGGGAGTAATGAAAAAAGATCAATAAGCAAATCCTTATTGATCTTTTTATGATTAAATAAAAATCTGTTCGTGAGTTTGATAGCCTTGCGGAACGTCTTCTTTATTATCAAAGATAACAAATTCCCAAGCATCTTGATTTTCTAATACTGCTCGCAACAACTTATTATTCAAACCGTGTCCCGATTTATACGCACTAAAGTCACCAAGAATATTATAGCCACACATAAATAAATCACCAATTGCATCTAGCATTTTATGACGAACTAATTCATCATTAAAACGCAGTCCTTCTTCATTTAGAATACGATACTCATCTAGTACAATTGCATTATCTAAACTTCCACCTAATGCTAAACCGATAGACTGAAGATATTCAACATCTTTCATAAAAGTGAAAGTTCTAGCACGGCTTAACTTCTGAATAAAATTCTCTGCAGAGAACTCCATCTTATAGTTTCTGACCTTTTTACTGATCATTGGGTGAGCAAAATCAATTGTAAAATCTAATTTAAGTCCTTGATAATAAGGCTTAAATTCTGCCCATTTATCACCTTCTTCAACACGCACGCCCTGTTTAATGCGAATAAATTTTTTCGGTGCATTTTGCTCTTCAATCCCTGCATCAAGTAAAAGATAAATAAAAGGGCTTGAACTACCGTCCATAATTGGGATTTCGGCCGCATCAACTTCTACAATAACATTGTCTAACCCTAACGCTGACATTGCAGCGTTAAGATGTTCCACTGTAGAAATTCTCACCCCATCATCATTAATCATACAAGTACAGAGTGTAGTATCACGAATAGAATCCGCACTGGCAGGAAAATAGACAACAGGATTTAAATCATTTCTCGCATAAATAATACCAGTATTCACTGGTGCTGGTCGTAATACTAGTGTTACCTTCTTGCCGCTATGTAAGCCAATACCTGTTACGTTAACGGATTTTTTAAGGGTTCGCTGGTTAATCATTTTATCCCTCAATTATTGATTATTTCGTATAAAACTTGGCACTCTAAAAAGGCTTGAACGATCAATTTCTTGTGGTTTTGAGCTATTCTGTTGCGATTGGTTTGCTTGTGTATTATACCCACCTGTTCCGTGATTAACTCGAGCATTATTTGCATAAGAACTATGTGTCGAAGGGCTATTACTTGTCGATGAGCTACTATTATTGGTAAAATCACCGTTATTTACAAAGCTATTATGTCCAAAACCCATATTGTTTCCTCTAATAAAACTAGGCTCATTTGGATTTGAATAGCTAGCAGGATCAGTAATCTTAGGTGGTGTCTTAGGAGGCAATTGTAATGCTTCATCTGGTTGTCCAATACCTGTTGCGACGAGTGTCACACGAATTTTACCTTCCATTTCTGGGTAGAATGCTGAACCGAAAATAATTGCAGCATCAGGATCAGCAAAGCTCGTAACATATTCCATAATGGTATTGACTTCGGCAAGTTCAATATCGTAGCCTGAAGAGATATTTACTAAGATACCTTTCGCACCAGATAAATCAACGTCTTCTAATAATGGGCTTGCCACTGCTTCTTTCGCTGCTTCTTCTGCACGGTTTTCGCCTTCTGCAATGCCTGTTCCCATCATTGCACGTCCCATTTCAGACATCACCCTCTTCACATCAGCAAAATCGACATTGACCAATCCTTCAGAGGTAATCATATCGGTAATACCTAACACTGCATTACGTAATACGTCATTTGCTACGCCAAATGCTTCATTAAATTTCACATTTTTAGGTAGCACTTTTAGCAATTTATCGTTTTGAATAATGATAAGCGAGTCAACATGCTTAGCCAGTTCTCGAATGCCTTGTTCAGCATAGCCTGAGCGCTTTCTACCCTCAAATGTAAAAGGCTTAGTAACAATCCCAACGGTTAAAGCCCCCTGACTTTTCGCAATTTCAGCAATGACAGGAGCAGCACCAGTGCCAGTACCACCGCCCATACCGACTGCGACAAACACCATATCCGCACCAGAAATCATATTGGTTAATGCTTCACGATCTTCTTCTGCAGCTTGATGACCGATATTAGGATCTGCACCAGCACCTAGACCTTTTGTTACGCTTGCACCAATTTGAATTGTATTGCGAACGGCACTGCTGCGTAAGACTTGTGCATCAGTATTGACTGAAAAAAATTCTACGCTACCGATATTTTCCGATGAACTGACACCAACCATATGGTTTAGTGCATTACCACCACCGCCACCAACGCCGATAACCTTGATGACCGCATCTTGCGTCGCTTCAAAAATAGGTTCAAACATTATAAATTACTCCTCAACGTGTGAATCATCAGACTCACTAAAAATTTGATTTTGTCCAGTTATATGCGTTTTTCAGGCCTCTACTTAACAGTTCAAAAATGCCACCGACCTTATTACTTAATTCACTGCCACTATGTTCATTACTATTATAATGGCTATATTGGAGCAACCCTAATACTGTGGCATATTGTGGCTTATTTACATAATCAGTTAATCCTGTAATGTTAAGTGGATAACCGACACGGACTTGCGTACCAAAGACAGATTTTGAACATTCTACAATATCTTCTATTTGAGAACCACCACCTGTTAATACAATTCCTGCAATTAATTCTTGTTTTATGCCTTTTTGATACAGTTCACTGCGTAATTGTGTCAGTTCATTCTCGACTACACTAAGCAGTTCGCTATAACATTGTCCTGTGATTCTTGATAATTGTTCTTTGCTAAAAGTTCTCGGGCTTCTTCCGCCAAGTCCTGCGACTTCAATTTTTTTCTCAGGGAAGTGAGCAGGCGGAGAAATAGCACTACCATAATGTGTTTTAATATTTTCTGCATCGTGACGAGAAGTGGTAAAAACGTGAGCAATATAGTCAGTAACATTATTGCCACCAAACGGAATGACTTTACTAAAACGTAATGCACCATCAGTATAAACTAATATGTCCATCGTACCACCGCCAATATCAATCAAACATACCCCTAGTTCTTTTTCATCTTCGGTTAAAACAGAATAGCCTGAAGCAAGTCCAGAAAAAACAATTTGGTCAATTTTTAACTTACTGCGTTCAACCGCATTTTTTAAATTACGCAACCAGTCGTTATGACAAGCGATTAAATGTACTTGAGCTTCTAAACGCATACCTGCTAGCCTCAATGGATTTTTTGTCGCAGGTAAGCGATCGACCCTATATTCTTGAGGGATAATATGTAACGTTTCTAAGCCATCAGGCAATTTTATTGAACGTGCAATATGCACAGCATTATCTATATCATCTGGTTTCACCTCGCCAGATAGCGGTACAGTACCGCTTTCATTAAAAGCGGTAATATGTGCCCCTGACAATGCAAGCGTTACGCCTATAATTTTACATTCTGAAATTGACTCAGCCTCTTCAATCGCTCGCTGGATAGAAGCAATCGCAGCATCTAAATCAATCACGCCGCCACCGTGTACACCTTTTGAAGCACTAACCCCTGATCCAATCACATTAATCACACCATCAGGTAATACCTCACCGACCACAGCCACAACTTTGTGCGTACCAATTTCTAATCCAACAACAATTTTAGATTCTGCTATTTTTGTCATAGTTATCTTATTCTTTTATTTATTGATAAAACCTACGGCTGCACCGTATTCATAACGTAAATCCACATAGGTGAGCATCTTACCTTCTGGTATGTCAATTTCAGGAAAAATAGTAACAAAACGATCAATTTTCGGCAACCAATCTCCCCGTCCTAAACGAAGCTCTACACCATTGTCTAACAAAATAATCCAAGCCCCCCGATTGTCCATTGAAACTGACCGTAGCCCCAACTGCCTTGTTTCAAGATCTCGCTTAATTTTCGTCCAAGCCTCTAGCACCACTTTACCTTGTTCATCAGGACCGAATAAAATTGGCAGTCCTCGACTATTAAAACGATCTTTTGGAAGACTAAACACCACGCCCTGCTCGGAGAGTAATGAGTGACTATTCCAAATAGCAACAGGAGTATGTTCTAATAATGTAATACTTAAACGATCTGGGTACATTTTCCTGGCGGTAACTTCTTTTACCCAAGGGATATTCAATAATTTTTGCTTAACTTCTTGAATATCTTGCCCAAAATAGCCCTTTAATGCAGGCTCTTTTGTTAAAGCACCACGAATATCCGCATCTGTCGTAAAGCGAGTTTGGTGAGTTAAAGCGTAAGCTCGAATGGGATTTTTATCCAATCCTTGTAGAATACTTTGCCAATTTAACAGTAAAAAGATCCCTAAAGCCAAGCATAATAACACAATAATCGGCTTAACGATCAGCATAGCATTCATTGGACTGCTCGGCTTACTGGCGGAGGTATGAATAACCGAAGTCGGTTTTTTATGAAAAACAACCGACATTTAGCTTAACTCCAATACACGCTCAACCAGTCGTTCAAACGAAATCCCAACGCAGGCGGCTGATTTAGGGAAAATACTATGGCTAGTCATACCAGGGTTAGTATTGACCTCCACTAAATTAAATCGCCTCTCAGCATCTTCCATCACATCAATACGGCTCCAGCCACGACAACCCACGATTTCATAAGCCGCTTTGACTAATTTCGCAATTTCAGCCTGTCTCTCGTCATTTAGTGCTGGCACAACATATTGCGTATTATCAGACACATATTTTGCATGATAATCATAAAATTCACCATCAGGAATGATTTCTACCGCAGGTAAGACCTCGCCATCTAACACTGGCACGGAATATTCTTTACCTGCTAAAAAAGCCTCGACTAACACTATGGTATCAAATTTTAACGCTTCTTCGATTGCAGGCAATAATTGCTCAATGGTTTTTACTTTTGTTACTCCAACGCTTGATCCTTCACTTGACGGTTTCACAAATAAAGGCAGCCCCAACTTTGCAATAATCTGCTCGGTATTGACCGCTTCTCCTCGTTTAACGACCACCATTTCAGCTACAGGTAACCCCATCGCTTGCCACAATAATTTGGTGCGAAACTTATCTAAAGTCAATGCCGAAGCCATCACTCCACAGCCTGTGTAAGGAATGCCCATTTGCTCTAATGCACCTTGCAACACGCCATTTTCGCCAATGCCACCGTGTAAAATATTAAAGACCCGTTCAATTCCCTTTTCTTTTAATTTTTCAATTGGAAAATCTTTGGTATCAATCCCTTCAACATTATAACCTAACGATTTCAACGCCTCAGTTACCGCCGCACCAGAACTCAGAGAAACTTCACGCTCTGCCGATACACCACCAAATAGTACCGCTATTTTTTCATTTTTAAGATCCATTTCTTTCCTATAACCTTATTAATCATCTTGAGCTATCAATCATATTTAAGATTCGCCCAATGTTGCAACCATCACAGCTTTAATCGTGTGCATACGGTTTTCCGCTTCATCAAATACCAAGGAAGCGTCTGATTCAAATACCTCATCAGTTACCTCCAGTCCTCTTAAGCCGTATCGCTGAGCAATTTGTTTGCCTAATGTAGTCTGATCATCGTGAAAAGCGGGCAAGCAATGTAAGAATTTCACCTTTGGATTGCCTGTTACTTCCAGCAACTGACGATTGACTTGATAAGGTTTCATCACGCTAATACGTTCAGCCCAAGCAGTTTCAGGCTCACCCATTGACACCCAAACATCGGTATATACAAAATCCACGTCTTTCACGCCCTCTGCAACGTTTTCCGTGCAAGTAATTTTTGCCCCTGATTTGACCGCTTGTGCGGCAACCTCATCAAATAACTGTTGCTCAGGGAAAAAACCTTGAGGGGCGACTAAACGTAAATCTATCCCCATCAACGCTGCCATCTCAACGAAAGAATTCCCCATATTATTACGAGCATCACCAAGATAAGCCAGCTTGATTTGGTTAAGCGGCTTATCACAATGTTCTTGCATAGTCAGCAAATCAGCCAAAATTTGGGTGGGGTGAAAGTCATCAGTTAATCCATTCCAAACAGGCACACCTGCATAATCTGCCAAAATATTAACTAATTCTTGTCCATAGCCTCGATACTGAATACCATCATACATTCTCCCCAACACTCGAGCAGTATCTTTCATCGATTCTTTATGCCCAATTTGCGAACCACTTGAACCAATGTAACTGACATTTGCCCCCTGATCAAAGGCAGCGACCTCAAAAGCACAACGTGTGCGAGTAGAACTTTTCTCAAAAATCAGAGCAATATTTTTTCCTTTCAACATAGGCTGCTCACGCCCTGCTTTTTTATCTGCCTTTAACTTGGCAGTTAAAGATAATAATGCGTAAATCTCTTCAGAAGTAAAATCCATTAAACGCAAAAAGTGGCGTTTTTTGAGGCTGGGCGTAATGTTCAAAGACATATTAACTCCTTAATGTCGCTGAGAATTTAAAAAAACAGAATAATATAAAGACTAAAAGCTGTACATAGAGACTAAAAAGCGAAAATTTGCCCGCTATTCTACTCAAAATCACACATTTATGGTATCTTTTGGACACTTTTATTTACATAATTATTCACATAATAAGCGGTCATTTTCTATCTAATTTCTGCAAGATTCTCGCATAACTTGACTGCCGTCAGCACTCTATTTTAAGGAGCTATGATGTCTAAACATCTTACCGAACAGCGTTTTTCTGATCTTGCTATTTGCGAGTCGATCCTCAAAGCGTTAGAACATAAGGGCTTTGAATTCTGTACCCCTATTCAGGCAAAAAGCCTGCCTTATACCCTAGCTGGCAGGGATATTGCAGGACAAGCACAAACTGGCACAGGCAAAACGCTTGCGTTCTTAGTCGCCACTTTTCATCATCTGCTCACCCAAGAAATTGACACAAATACTAATCAACCGAGAGCATTAATTCTGGCTCCCACACGAGAGCTTGCGGTACAAATTGCCTCTGATGCACAACGTTTACTTACTCAAACAGAGTTAAAACTTGCACTTGCTTATGGCGGCGATGGCTATGACAAACAACTGGAAGCGATTGCACAGGGGGTTGATATTTTAGTGGGAACAACAGGGCGTGTGATTGATTATGTAAAACAAGGGATTGTTGATTTAAGTCGCATACAAGTTGTGGTACTTGATGAGGCGGATAGAATGTTTGATCTCGGTTTTATTAAAGATATTCGCTACTTAATGCGAAAATGTCCTCCTCCAGAAAAACGTCTAACAATGCTCTTTTCTGCCACGCTTTCAGCAAGAGTTCGAGAATTAGCCTATGAAGATATGCACAATGCTCATTATGTTGAAATTGAACCTTTACAACGCACAGGGCATCGCATTCAAGAAGAGCTTTTTTATCCCTCTGATCAAGATAAAATGGCATTATTGCTCACTTTAATAGAAGAGGAATGGCCTGATCGTTGTATTGTTTTTGCTAATACAAAACACAAATGTGAGGAAATTTGGCGTTATTTAAGTGCAGATGGACACCGTGTTGGACTACTAACAGGCGACGTTCCGCAAAAAAAACGTCTCACGCTCCTTGATAGCTTCACTCAAGGACAATTAGATATTTTAGTAGCAACAGATGTAGCAGCACGAGGATTACATATCGCAGATGTTACCCATGTTTTTAATTATGATCTGCCTGATGATCGAGAAGATTATGTTCACCGCATTGGACGGACAGGGCGTGCTGGCGAAAGTGGCAAATCAATTAGCTTTGCTTGTGAACGTTATGCGATTAACTTACCTGCTATCGAAGAATATATCGGACACCCTATTCCAGTAACGCAATACGATAGCAATGCACTCTTTGAGTTACCTAAGCCAGGTTTACCTAAAAAACGGCTATCGAAAAATTTTGCTAAATCTGCCAGTAAGAAATTTGCTTAACAAAGTTTTTCTGTTTTGACTTCCTTTTACTTATTTCTTTGACTTTCTCAGTTATAAGTGTAGGTAAGGGTTGTTCTGTTATTTTATTGATAAAAAAACAGGCTGGTTTTACCCAGCCTATTTTCATTTTTTACTTGAGTTAAAAGTTTAG
>NZ_SLXJ01000007.1 GCF_004345745.1 Nicoletella semolina
GGTACGGGTTATCGAGTGAATGAAGGTTTTTCTGCGAGGGCAGGTTTTGCGTTAAGCGGAGGCGATGTGAGTGGAGGAGCGGGGATAAACTACGAATGGTAGGGTGTTGCGTTTTTCACTTTTTAATCTGACCGCAAAAAGTTAGACAGCTATTTGAAGGATTGAGTACGGTATTGCAACTCAATCCTTTTAATTTTGGCGTATTTTAGGCGTTGGGCGGTCATCGGTTTTCGTCCTTAATAAACAACGCTTCTTCCTCTCATTAATCAAGAGAAGTGGTGTTGTGTTATTTATTGATGACTTCAAATATTAAGAGATAAAGATGAAAGCTCGTCTCTATCATTTTCATCATTTTTGTTTTACACTAAACTTGTTTTTTCTATCTATTCTAGGTAATAATCTAAATTCTAATTTGATGTAAATTATTTAAATAGACAGCTATTGTCGTGAGTATGAAGAGTAAACTTATCCAATTGCTGATACATTCTTATTTTAGAATAATGTCTTACAGGAAGTTTAGTATATTTATCTAGAGCGGTCTTATTTTCTATATAGAGTAATTTTGAATGAAAACAACTTCCGATATTCGCCAATCTTTTTTAGATTTTTTTGCTAGTAAGGGACATACTATTGTGCCTAGTAGTTCCCTTGTTCCTGATAATGATCCAACTTTACTTTTTACCAACGCAGGAATGAATCAGTTTAAAGACTGCTTTTTAGGATTAGATAAACGCAGTTATGTTAGAGCAACTAGTTCACAACGCTGTGTGCGAGCAGGGGGTAAACATAATGATTTAGAGAATGTCGGCTACACCGCTCGCCACCACACTTTTTTTGAGATGTTAGGTAATTTTAGTTTTGGAGACTATTTCAAAAATGAGGCTATTGCATTTGGCTGGGAATTTTTAACTTCGCCAAAATGGTTAGGGATACCAAAAGAGCGTTTGTATGTCACTGTTTATGAAACCGATGATGAGGCTTATAATATTTGGCACTCGCAAGTTGGAGTACCTACAGATCATATTATTCGTATTGGCGATAACAAAGGTGCACCTTATGCGTCAGATAATTTTTGGGCAATGGGTGATACAGGACCTTGTGGACCTTGTACTGAGATTTTCTACGATCACGGCGAGCAATATTGGGGCGGATTGCCTGGGACGCCTGAAGAAGATGGTGATCGTTTTATTGAGATTTGGAATATTGTATTTATGCAATTTAACCGCCTTGCTGACGGTACGCTCAATAGACTGCCGAAACCTTCTGTAGATACGGGTATGGGGCTAGAGCGAATTAGTGCGGTGATGCAACACGTTAATTCTAACTATGAAACCGATATTTTCCAAACATTGATTAAAGAAATTGCGTTATTACTTGATGTTAAAGATCTAAACAATAAATCGCTGCGAGTAGTGGCTGATCATATCCGTTCTTGTGCTTATTTGATTGCTGATGGCGTGATTCCGTCAAATGAAGGGCGTGGTTATGTATTGCGTCGTATTATTCGTCGAGCAGTACGCCACGGTAATATTTTAGGGGCTAAAGAAGCATTTTTCTATAAACTCGTGCCAACATTGGCTATGGTGATGGGCGAGGCGGGCAACATTTTAACTGAAAAACAACACCAAATTCAAAAAAGCCTTAAGACTGAAGAAGAACAATTTGCTCGCACTTTAGAAAGAGGCTTAGCTTTGCTTGAAGATGAATTAGCTAAATTAGAAGACCAACAACTTTCAGGCGAGGTGGCGTTTAAATTATATGATACTTATGGTTTCCCGCTGGATTTAACTGCAGATGTATGTCGTGAGCGTGATATTTGTATTGATGAAGATGGCTTTGAGCGAGAAATGGCGGTTCAACGTGAACGAGCGAAAGCGAGCAGTAATTTTGGCGTAGATTATAGTAACGTGATCAAAGTAGATGGAAAAACTGACTTCAAGGGATACGACTGTATGCAAGTGCCTGCCACTGTAGTGGGACTGTTTAGTCAGGGGCAACCTGTACAAACGATTAAATCAGGCGAAAATGCGGTTGTGATTTTGGATAAAACGCCATTTTACGGCGAGTCAGGCGGTCAAATAGGGGATAGCGGTCAGATTTCATCGGATCTTTGCAATTTCTGTGTTGAAGATACCCAAAAATATGCTCAAGTCTTCGGACACATTGGGGTGCTTAACTCAGGGGAATTATCGGTTGGTGATGTAATAAGTGCAAGGGTGAATGTTGCTCGTCGTGAAGCGATTATGGCTAACCACAGTGCAACGCATTTACTTCATTCGGCACTTCGTCAAGTGCTAGGTGTACACGTTGCACAGAAAGGTTCTCTTGTCTCTGAAAATGTATTGCGTTTTGATTTTTCTCAATCAGAAGCCATTACTAAAGCACAATTGGAAGAGATTGAGCGAATTGTCAATCGTAAAGTGCGTGAAAACTTACCTGTTGTCATTGAACAAATGGACATTGAGAGTGCGAAAGCAAAAGGGGCAATGGCATTATTTGGTGAGAAATATGGCGATATTGTGCGTGTCGTTGATATGACTGATTTTTCGATTGAGCTTTGTGGTGGTACACACGTTAAAAATACAGGTGAAATTGGCTTATTTAAAATTGTGTCAGAAGGGGCTGTTGCTGCAGGAATTCGTCGTATTGAGGCAGTAACTGCAGAAAATGCAATTAACTGGTTGCATCAACAGCAGCAAGTGATTGGAAAAAGTGCAGAACTATTAAAAGCAGACAGTGCCAGTTTGGTTGAAAAAATTCAGCAATTACAGGATAAAGCTAAGCGTTCGGATAAGGAACTTTCGCAATTAAAAGAGAAATTGGCTGCTCAAGTGGGCGGAGAATTAGTGAAGCAAGCGAAGCAAGTCAATGGCGTTAATGTGATTGTTGAAAAATTAGATAATGTTGATCCAAAAGCATTACGTTCATTAGTTGATGATCTAAAAAATCAATTAGGGACAGCTGTGATTGCATTTGCAACGGCAAGCGGTGATAAGGTGAATTTGATCGTGGGTGTAACAAAAGATGTAACCACAAAAGTTAATGCAGGAGAGTTAGTCGGGTTAATGGCTCAATCAGTGGGTGGAAAAGGTGGCGGTCGTCCTGATATGGCAATGGCTGGCGGCAACCAAGTTGAAAACATTGGTCAGGCTTTAGAGCAAGCTCGACATTGGCTTCAATCACGATTGTAATAATCTATCAGGTTTAACCTTTATAAAGGAGAGCATTATGCTGATACTCACTCGTAAAAGTGGAGAACGTTTACTAATTGGTGAGAATGTTGAGATTACCGTGTTAAGCGTAAGAGGGAACCAAGTAAAATTGGGGGTGAATGCACCAAAAGATATTGCTGTTTATCGTGAGGAAATCCGTCCCCAAATTCAGCATTCGGCAAGTGCTTCTTCTGAAAATGTTAGTCTTGAAGAAGATTAATGGTCTTTCGATTTTAGGATTTTTATCTAAGGATTATTGATGAAAGTGATTATTCCTGTTGCAGGGTTAGGTACTCGTATGTTGCCTGCAACTAAAGCTATTCCCAAAGAAATGCTGACCATTGCTGATAAGCCATTGATTCAATATATCGTGAATGAATGCGTAGCGGCAAATATTAAAGAAATTGTATTGGTTACGCATTCTTCAAAAAATGCGATCGAAAATCATTTTGATACTTCTTTTGAACTTGAAACGATGCTAGAAAAACGGGTAAAGCGTCAATTGCTTGACGAGGTTCGTTCAATTGTTCCAAAAGATGTAACGATTATGCACGTTCGACAAGGGCAAGCCAAAGGATTAGGGCATGCGGTGCTTTGTGGAAGAGCATTGGTGGGTGATGAACCTTTTGCCGTTGTGTTACCTGATGTGTTATTAGCGGATTTTTCGGCAGATCAGCGTACAGAGAACCTATCGGCTATGGTTAAACGTTTCAATGAAACAGGCAGAAGCCAAATTATGGTTGCACCAGTTGCCAAAGAAGAGGTGAGTAACTATGGCATAGCAGATTGTGCAGGCGTAGATATTTGTGCAGGGAATACTGCTAAGATTGTGCGAATGGTGGAAAAGCCGAATGTTGAGAATGCTCCGAGTAATCTTGCTGTTGTTGGACGTTATGTCTTTTCTTCAGATATTTGGGATCTGCTTGCCAGAACGCCTGTTGGGGTTGGCGATGAAATTCAATTGACTGATGCAATTGATATGTTGATTGAACAGCAAGATGTGGAAGCGTTTCACTTGACAGGAAAATCGTTTGATTGTGGCGATAAACTAGGCTACATGCAGGCATTTGTTGAGTATAGTTTGCACCACGGTAAAGTAGGGGCTGAATTTAAACACTATGTGCAACATTTGGCAAAGTCGTTACCATAATCCCCTTTAACTTGACCATAAAATGCGAAAGAAAATATTACAAGCGGTCTATTTGGGACTTTTTTCTGCAGGGCTAATTTTGTATGTTGCCCCATTAGTTCATTCTTCTTTTAATAGGAAGGACAATTCGGATATTGTTAGCTATCATCAGGCAGTACAAAAAGCCTCTCCTGCGGTGGTGAATGTTTATAATCAGGCATTTGATATCAATGATGCTGAGATGATGGTTAGCTTACAAGTGAACAATCTCGGCTCTGGCGTGATTATGACAAATGATGGTTATATTCTAACCAATGAACACGTTGTGCAAAATGCCGATCAAATTATTGTTGCACTACAATCAGGGAAATTATATCAAGCCTTGCTCGTTGGTTCAGATAACTTAACAGATTTGGCAGTATTAAAAATCCAAGCACAAAATTTGCCTACCATTCCTCAAAATACACGGCGTATGGCACAGGTTGGTGATGTGGTATTAGCGATTGGTAATCCGCTGAATTTAGGGCAAAGTATTACGCAAGGGATTATTAGTGCTACAGGGCGTAATGCTTTATCTGAAACAGGAAGACAAGATTTTATTCAAACAGATGCTTCTATCAATAAAGGAAATTCTGGCGGAGCATTAGTGAATTCAGTCGGTGAATTAATCGGTATTAATACATTAAGTTTAGGCAAAAATAGTGATGAATTTGCTGAAGGACTAAATTTTGCTATCCCAATTGCATTAGCAAATAAAATAATGAATAAACTTATCAAAGATGGGCGTGTTATTCGTGGCTATCTTGGCGTAAACAGTTCTCTATTTTATTCTGCAAGAGAATTAGGCGTTGGGGATAAAGGCGTTTTAATTACAGGGGTCAGTGAAAATGGTCCAGCAGATAAAGCTGGCATTAGACAAGGTGATCTCATTCTTAAAATTAATAATATTGAAGCAGAGAGTCCGAGTAAAATGATGGCGTTAATTGCAGATTTACCACCAAATACCTTAATTAATGTAGAGATTTTACGTCAAGATCAACTACTTAAATTAAATGTTGTGATTGGTGAATTCCCAACATTGTAAGCATTAGCAATTAGATCAGAATAGAGAAAGAGAGAAATAACCGTGCAAACTCAAAATATTGTTGCGACAAAAAATCAGAATATGGTTATTACCGTTGATGGACCCAGTGGTGCAGGAAAAGGAACACTTTGTAGTGCATTGGCTGAAAAATTAGGCTTTGAACTGCTTGATTCTGGTGCTATCTATCGTATTTTGGCACTGGCTGCAATCAAATCGGATATTTCCTTAGATGATGAAATTCAGCTTGCAGAATTAGCTCGTTCACTTGATGTTAAATTTACCTTAAAAGCGGGCGAGGTGAACGTTATTTTAAGTGGCGAAGATGTGGGGAGGCAAGTTCGTACTGCACAAGCGGGTCAAAATGCCTCAAAGATTGCAATATTTCCTAAAGTAAGAGAGGCATTACTACAACGCCAGCGTGATTTCAGCACATCTCGAGGGTTGGTTGCAGATGGGCGTGATATGGGGACAGTTGTGTTTCCAAATGCAAAAATAAAATTCTTTTTAGATGCAAGTCCTGAAGAAAGAACGAAAAGAAGAGTAAAACAGTTGCAAGAAAAGGGATTTAATGCTAATTTTGACGAGATTTTATCCGAGATAAAAGAGCGTGATTTACGAGATAGAAATCGTGCTATTGCACCACTTGTTCCTGCAGAAGATGCGATTATTTTAGATTCTACGCATTTAACGATTGATGACGTGATTACACGGGCCTTGGATTATATCAATCAATGTGTTAAGAGCACAATTTAGAAAAATATGTAGTTCCAAGAGAGCTAACTCGGAAATGATAGATTTATTTGCTTAGTAAAGGATGACTGAGTTTTTATTAGTAACCCCATTTAGATGGATATAGATGGACGTTTTTTATTTTTAAGAAGATTAATTATGACTGAATCTTTTGCTCAATTATTTGAAGAATCACTAAAAGGTCAAGAAACCCGTTTAGGTTCTATTGTTAAAGGTACTGTAGTTGCAATTCAAAAAGGCTATGTGCTTGTTGATGCTGGTTTAAAATCAGAATCTGCAATCCCTGCAGAAGAATTTTTCAATGCTCAAGGCGAGCTTGAAGTTCAGGTTGGAGATGTCGTTGATGTTGCACTTGATGCAGTAGAAGATGGTTTCGGTGAGACTAAACTTTCTCGTGAAAAAGCTAAACGCAATGAATCTTG
Organism: Nicoletella semolina; assembly: GCF_004345745.1. Lineage (GTDB taxonomy): Bacteria > Pseudomonadota > Gammaproteobacteria > Enterobacterales > Pasteurellaceae > Nicoletella > Nicoletella semolina. The sequence continues at coordinate 6,598 of NZ_SLXJ01000007.1, forward strand.
GGCTGTATTAGAAAAAGCCTTTGAAGAACAAGAAACAGTTGTTGGTTTAGTAAACGGTAAAGTAAAAGGTGGCTTCACTGTTGAGTTAAATGGTGTTCGTGCATTCTTACCTGGTTCATTGGTGGATACTCGTCCTGTGCGTGATTCATTAAACCTTGAAGGTCAAACTCTTGAATTAAGAGTGATTAAATTAGACCAAAAACGTAATAATGTCGTTGTATCACGTCGTGCAGTGATTGAATCAAGCAGCAATCAAGATCGTGAAGAAGTGTTAGCGAACTTAGTTGAAGGCTCAGAAGTAAAAGGTACGGTGAAAAACTTAACTGATTACGGTGCATTCGTTGATTTAGGTGGTGTAGATGGTTTGCTTCACATCACTGATATGGCTTGGAAACGTGTTAAACACCCAAGTGAAGTTGTCAATGTTGGTGATGAAGTAACAGTTAAAGTATTGAAATTTGACAAAGAGAAAACTCGTGTATCTTTAGGCTTAAAACAGTTAGGTCAAGATCCTTGGGTTGCAATTGCACAAAACCACCCTGTAAACAGCAAATTAACGGGTAAAGTAACTAATTTAACTGACTACGGTTGCTTTATTGAGATTTTAGATGGAGTAGAAGGTTTAGTTCACGTTTCAGAAATGGATTGGACAAACAAAAATATTCACCCATCTAAAGTAGTGAATGTCGGTGATGTTGTTGAAGTAATGGTGCTTGAAGTTGATGAGGAGCGTCGTCGTATTTCTTTAGGTTTGAAACAATGTAAGCCAAACCCTTGGGAGCATTTCTCTGAAACTCATAACAAAAATGATAAAGTGAAAGGTAAAATTAAATCAATCACTGACTTCGGTATCTTTATCGGTCTTGAGGGCGGAATTGATGGTTTAGTTCACTTATCAGATATTTCTTGGAATGTATCAGGCGAAGAAGCAGTTCGTAACTATAAGAAAGGCGATGAGGTTGAAGCTGTTGTATTACAAGTTGATGCAGTCAAAGAGCGTATTTCTTTAGGTATCAAACAATTAGATTCTGATCCTTTTACAAATTTTGTTGATGCGACTAAAAAAGGTGCTATCGTTACAGGTAAAGTGGTTGAAGTTGATGCAAAAGGCGTAAAAGTTGAATTGTCTGATGGTGTTGAAGGTTATATTCGTGCCGCAGAAGCAACTCGTGATCGTATTGAAAACATTACTTCAGTGATTAGTGTTGGTGATGAGCTTGAAGCAAAATACACTGGTGTTGATCGTAAAGCTCGTGTGGTGAATCTTTCTGTGCGTGCTAAAGATGAAGCTGAAGAATCAGTTGCACTAGCACAAGTGAACAAGCAGGAAGAAGTTATTCCAAATGCGTTTGCTGAAGCATTCAGAGCAGCTAAAGGTGAATAATTAACCTTTAAGCGTTAATCAAGCGGATATGTACAACATGTCCGCTTCAGTTCATTGAAAGAGGATAAAATATGACTAAATCTGAACTTATCGAAAACTTAGTCGCTAAAAATCCTGCTATTCCAGTTTTTATTGTTGATAATAGTGTTAAAGAAATTTTAGAACAAATTACTCAAGCACTCGTTGCTGGGCAGCGTGTAGAGATTCGAGGGTTTGGTAGTTTCTCCTTGCATTATCGCCATTCTAGAATAGGACGTAATCCTAAAACAGGTGAAAACGTAAAATTAGGTTCAAAATATGTCCCTCATTTTCGAGCTGGAAAAGAGCTAAAAGAGCGTGTAAATATAATTAATGGCTAATGAATGTTCCAGTCATTGGATGATGGAGAAAATATGATTAAATATATATTTGGATTTATTATTATCGTTGCCATTATTATTGTAACAATTACGATTGGTGCAAATAATGATCAAATTATTAGTTTTAATTACCTTGTCGCAAAAAGTGAATTACGCTTATCCACATTTGTTGCGATATTATTCGGATTAGGACTAATTCTTGGCTGGTTGATTACAGGCTTTTTCTATTTAAAATTGAAACTAAAAAATATTACCTTACAACGTAGAGTTAGAATACAAGCACAGCAGATTAGTGAATTGAGCTTATCGAAGGCAGAATAATGCTTGAATTACTGTTCCTATTATTACCTATTGCCACGTTATATGGTTGGTATATGGGGCAACGTAATGCTAAAAAATCACAAGAACAAGTCAGTAATAAATTCTCTCGAGATTATATGACTGGCTTGAATTTTTTACTTTCTAATCAGCAAGAAAAAGCAGTTGATGTTTTCTTGTCAATGTTGCAGAAACAAGAGAGTGAAAATCAAATCAGTCTTCAGTCGCAATTTGAGGCAGAGCTAACATTAGGTAATTTGTTTCGGTCTCGTGGTGAGGTTGATAGAGCGTTACGCATTCATCAAAACCTTGAAAATAATCCTGATTATTCTTTTGAACAAAAATTATTAGCTAAACAGCAATTGGCTAAAGATTTTCTATCAGCAGGTTTTTATGACCGAGCTGAAAATTATTTCATTAGTTTAGTTGATGAACCTGAATTTGCTGTTAATGCTTTAACTCACTTAACTCTTATTTATCAGAAAATGAGAGAGTGGCAGAAAGCAATTAATACATCAGAAAAATTGTTAAAATTAGGCATTGATAACCATATTCCTCTATCTCATTATTATTGTGAATATGCACAATTATGTAAACATAATGAAAAACATTTTACCCTCTTATTAGAGAAATCTTTAAAATATTCACCTAATTCTCCAAGAGCGTTAATGTTGTTCGGTGAATATTACCTGAAACAATTAAATTATCAGCAAGCAATTTATTATTTTGAGACAATTATTGAGAGAGACCCTGACTATATTGGTGAGGTTCTTCAAAAAATTGAATATTGTTATCAACAGTTGAACCAAATAGATAATTTTGAATTGTTTTTAATTAGAGCTGCACAAGTTAAAAATAATAGCCGTATTGATATTGCATTAGCCGATCGAATTGCTCAAAAAGATGGCATTGAAGCTGCACAATTTAAGTTATATAAGCAAGTTAAACAGCACCCGAATCTATTTACGTTTCACCATTTTATTTACTATCAAATGAATTCCGCAAAAGAAGGACAAGGAAAAGAAAATTTAGCCTTGCTTCATCAAATGGTGGGTGATCGTATTCAAAAAGGATTTCAATATCGTTGTTTAAATTGTGGATATCAAAGTTATAAATTAATTTGGTATTGTCCTTCTTGTCGAGAGTGGGAGAGTATTAAACCGATTAGTAGTATTAATGATGTTATATAAACAAGGGAGTTGTGTTATGAATAATAAGGTGATTGTTGCGTTAGATTACGAAACAGAAAAAGAAGCGTTGAATTTTGTCGATCAAATTGATCCTTCACTTTGCCGTTTAAAAGTAGGGAAGGAGATGTTTACCACTTTAGGAACACATTTTGTGAAACAGCTTCATTCTCGTCAATTTGATATTTTTTTAGATTTAAAATATCACGATATTCCCAATACCGTTGCAAGAGCCGTACGTTCTGCGGCAGAACTTGGTGTTTGGATGGTCGATTTACACGCAAGCGGTGGATTGCGTATGATGGAAACGGCAAAACAAATTCTTGAGCCGTATGGGAAAGAAGCACCACTATTAATTGGTGTGACTGTATTAACCAGTATGGAAGATTTAGATTTATTGCAAATAGGCATTAATGCTTCGCCAATGGAGCAAGTTATCCGATTAGCACATTTATGCCAACGTGCAGGTTTAGATGGTGTAGTTTGTTCACCACACGAAGTGGAAACATTACGTACGCACTGTGGCGAAAGTTTTAAATTAATCACACCAGGTATTCGCCCTGAAGGAAGTGAGATGGGCGATCAACGCCGTGTTATGACACCTAAACAAGCGATTGAAACAGGTGCTGATTATCTTGTGATTGGCAGACCGATCACGCAATCACCTAACCCATTTGCAACACTCACCTCAATCAATCAGTCGATTGAAGAGTTGGCAAAAAATAATCAAAAATGAATATAAGCGGTGAGTTTTAATAGGAATTTTACAATGTCATTAGTATATTCTACGGAAACAGGACGTATATTACCGAACAAAACAGAGCCAACTCGCCTAAAAGGTGATGGAATAGTGAGGATTCAACGTCAAACCAGTGGTAGAAAAGGCAAAGGTGTCTCAATTATCACAGGATTAGATCTTGATGATAAAGCATTAATGTCAATTGCTTCGGAACTCAAACGCCGAATGGGGTGTGGCGGATCAGTTAAGGAAGGTGTTGTTGAAATTCAAGGTGATAATCGTGAGTTATTAAAACAAATTTTGGAACAAAAAGGTTTTAAAGTTAAATTAGCAGGCGGTTAATTAATAACAATGCTTAAATTTTCAATTCAGCATTGTTATTATGCTTTTTTATTTTATTGTTTAAAAGTCTAAGGATATTTAATGACTTCATTGAGCGTAGTTATTTTAGCGGCAGGTAAAGGCACACGAATGTATTCGGATTTACCTAAGGTATTACACCCAATTGCAGGCAAACCGATGGTAAAACACGTTCTTGATACCGTAAAACAGCTTAATCCACAACAAATACATTTAATTTATGGACACGGTGGCGAGTTGATGCAACAGGCATTAGCCAACGAAGTCGTAAATTGGGTATTACAGACCGAGCAGCTTGGAACGGGACACGCAATGCAGCAGGCTATGCCATGTTTTGCTGATGATGAGAATATTTTAGTGCTATATGGCGACGCACCGCTTATTTCTCCTGCAATGTTGGAAAAACTGATTTCTGCCAAACCAAATGAGGGGATTGCATTACTGACAGTTTGTCTTGAAAACCCAACAGGCTATGGTCGAATTTTGCGTGAAAATGGTTCAGTCATCGGTATTGTGGAACAAAAAGATGCTTCAGCAGAGCAACTTAACATCCAAGAAGTGAACACTGGTGTGATGGTTGCAAGCGGCTCTAGTTTCAAAAAATGGCTATCGCAACTGACTAATCACAATGCTCAAAAAGAATATTACCTCACTGATATTATTGCGATGGCAAATCAAGACGGTTTTTCGGTTGAGGCAGTACAAGCCCAAGATTTAATGGAAGTAGAAGGAGCAAATAATCGTTTACAACTTGCCGCACTTGAACGCTATTATCAAAAACAGCAAGCTGAAAAGCTAATGCTAGCAGGTGTATCTATTATTGATCCACAACGCTTTGATTTACGAGGAAATCTCTCACACGGTAAAGACGTAGAAATCGACGTAAATGTTATTTTAGAAGGCAAAATTGTGTTAGGAAATCGAGTTAAAATCGGTGCAGGGGCAATCTTAAAAAATTGTGAAATTGGCGATGATGTTGAAATTAAACCTTATTCGGTGATTGAAGACAGTGTAATCGGAAAACAAGCAAAAATTGGACCGTTTTCACGTCTTCGCCCTGGTACAACATTGGCAGAAGAAACGCATATCGGTAACTTTGTTGAAATCAAAAATGCACAAATTGCACAAGGCTCCAAAGTCAATCATTTAACGTATATTGGTGACAGCGAAATTGGGCAGCGTTGTAATATTGGTGCAGGCGTAATTACTTGCAACTATGATGGTGCGAATAAATTTAAAACCGTAATTGGTGACAATGTTTTTATCGGATCAGATTGTCAATTGGTCGCACCAGTCAAAATTGCAAGTGGATCGACGATTGGTGCGGGTACAACAGTAACAAAAGATATTGCAGAGCAAGAGCTAGTGATTTCTCGAGTACCACAACGCCATATCCAAGGCTGGCAACGCCCAACGAAGAAAAAGTAGCTTTTTCTCATTTGTCAATTGAGAATAAGCGGTCAGATTCTGCAACATTTTTGCAAAATCTGACCGCTTGACTGTTACCATTCATTTTTCCTATACGCTTTATCCATCGCCATAATCACTTCTCGCACGACCTTTTTCTGATCAGAAGGTAAGTTTAAAAAGAGCTTGATAACGGTTTGATCTTGATAACTTGCTGCCTCTTCCCAAATATACTTACTTGGCATTTTTTCTTTTTCTATTCGATCTATCTTGTTAGCCAATTCTTCTGAGACCAAATCGGTTACAGGCACATTTAGCCATTCAGACAATGTTTTTAATCTTGCCAATGTAGGTAATGTTTCCCCTCGCAACCAACTAGCAAAAGCGTGTAATCCAATCGGTTTGCCGTAATGTCGCAAATTAAATTCACGTTCTAGCACAGAAGCCATAGGTTTATAGCCCTTTTCAGTTAAAAGGGCTTTTAGTTTTTCTGCAAAAAGTTTTTTCTCGTTCATATTATCAAGTTAATTTTTAACTTAATTTTCAACGAAAGATTGATAAAAACTTACGCAATGTTTATCATAATTACGCTTTTACTTACGTTGATAATTAACTTAAAAATTACGTTATATATGACAACCCAAATCAAATCCAAACAACGTGTTGCCGATCACGGCGAAGTCTTTACTCGCCAAGAAGAAGTCAATGCGATGTTGGACTTGGTTAAAAATGAAACGTTGCGGATTGAGTCCCGATTTTTAGAGCCTGCTTGTGGCAATGGAAATTTTTTGATTGAAATTTTACGCCGCAAACTTGAAGTCGTTGAGAGGCAATATGCCAAATCTCAGCGTGAATATGAGTTTTATCTTGTAGTGGCAATTGGTGCGATTTATGGCATCGAGTTGCAGCAAGACAACGTACAAGCCTGCCGTGAGCGACTTTGCAAATTTGTGGAACAATCTTACCGCTTGTTATTTCCTGAAACGGTAAATGATGAAGTTATTGAGGTAATCCGTTTTATTTTGAGCCTGAATATCGTGCAGGGGAATGCGTTGAAAATGTGCTATGTGGACGATAACAATCAAGATCTTCCCCACAAAATGCTGCATTTTTCTGAATGGAGTACGGTCTCTTTTCCTCGTAAATGGTGCTTAAAACGCCACGATTTTGAATATCAGCATTTGGTGTTTGATGGTGCTGAACCTTATCAATCCTTCCAAGAGTATTTTGCCTGTTATTTTTTAGAGATCCAAAATGCAAAACCTATCGATTAATTACAACCCCGATGTGCTTTCTTGCTTGGCGAATTTATCGAATGACGAAGTGTTTACCTCGCCTGAACTGGCTAACCGAATGTTGGATTTATTACCGCAAGCACTGTTTTCTTCCAAAGAAACCACGTTTTTAGATCCCGCTACTAAATCAGGCGTGTTTTTGCGTGAAATAGCCAAGCGGTTAATTAAAGGGTTGGAAATGCAAATTCCTGATTTACAGGCACGTCTCAATCATATTTTTACCAAGCAACTTTTTGGCATTGGTATCACAGAATTAACCGCACTTTTGGCTCGCCGTAGTCTTTATTGCAGTCGCACTGCTAACCACGTTCATTCCATTTGTACCGAATTTAGCGATGAGCAAGGCAATGTGCGATATTCGCCAATTAAGCATACTTGGGTTGATGGGCGATGTAAGCATTGTAGTATAAATCAAAAAGGAAATGAGAGAGCAGAACATTTAGAAAGTCACGCTTATTCTTTTATTCATCAAGAATTAAATGAAATTAGTGAAAATTTACCTATGAAATTTGATGTTATTATTGGAAACCCACCTTATCAGTTAAATGTTGGAAATGAAGGCGGAAATAGTTCAAAAGCAAAAGCGATCTACCATTTATTCATTGAACAAGCGATTAACTTAAATCCTAGCTATTTAGTAATGATCACACCAAGTCGATGGATGACAAGAAGTGTTGAAGGCATTTCGCCAGAATGGATTGATACAATGCTAGTATCAAAGAATTTTAAAACAATTCACGATTTTGAAAGCTCTCAAGAATGTTTTCCTAATTTATCCCAACCGATTGAAGGTGGTGTGAACTATTTTTTATGGGAAAAAGATTATAGTGGGAAGTGTGGCTATTACTATCATTTAAGTAATGATGAAATTTTACATCGTTTCGATTATTTAGATGCAAGTTCCTCAGGGATTGTTATTCGTGATCCTAGAGTATTTAGCTTAATTAATAAAATAGTCGCTCAGCACGGTAATTATTTTTTAGAAGAGAAAAATAATTTTTCCAGTTTGGTTAGTCCTAAAGATTTCTTTACTAACAAACAGTATTTGACATCAAAATGGTCAGGTTATTCTAAAAAGCAAACTTTACAATCCGATGTTAAATACTATTTAAATAGAAATTTAGAAGAGTGTGGTTTTGGTTGGGTTAAAGCAGAACAAATTCCGAAAAATCTTTTATCTAAGAATTTGCATAAAGTTTATATTCCTGCTGCCAACGGTTCAAAGGATCTAGTATTAGGAAAACCTTTCTATGGAGAATCAAATAGTGTATGTTCACAAACTTATTTAGTTATTGGTTATAACCCTGAAATTCATTCTTTAACTAAAGAAGAATGTGAAAATATTATTTCTTACATACAAACTAAATTTTTCCGTTATTTGGTCAGTATTAAGAAAAAAACGCAAAATGGACCTAGAGGAGTTTATCAATTTGTGCCGTTACAAGACTTCTCAAAATCTTGGACAGACAAAGAACTCTACGAAAAATATAGTTTAACCGAAGATGAAATTCAGTATATCGAATCAATGATCCGCCCAATGGGAGCTGCCGAATGAGTGAATTTATTTCTGCATTACGCACGCCAAAAATTTATGTTTACACAGATAGCCGTTTTCCAAATTGCGTCAAAGTGGGCTACACCACCCGCAATGTGGAAGAGCGAGTAAAAGAGCAATACCCTGTAAAATTGCCGAACCAAAGCTACCAAATTTTGTTAAATGAACCTGCCATTCGTGATGATGGTTCACATTTTCGGGATAGCGATATTCACGCCATTTTGCAAAAACGTGGCGTGGAACGACTCGATGGCGAATGGTTTAAATGCGATTTAAACGAGATTAAATCCGCCTACTTGGAAGCGAAGACAGGACAAGCGGTCGAAAAAGCTCGAATTTTTGCATTTGGTATGCGCCCAGAACAGCAAGCTGCGGTAGAGAAAACCGCCGCGTATTTTCGATCTTTTGTGCAAGATGACAAAAACCGTGAAAAAACACCGCACTTTTTATGGAATGCGAAAATGCGTTTTGGTAAGACATTTGCGGCTTATCAACTTGCCAAAGAGATGGGGTGGAAAAAGATCTTAGTTTTAACCTTTAAACCCGCAGTGCAAAATGCGTGGCAGGAAGATTTGCAAAATCACTTTGATTTTCAGGGCTGGAAATTTGTTACCGAAGCGAATGCGTGGCAAAGTGCGGTGGATTTTCCGCAAGTTTGTTTTGGTTCATTCCAAGATTATCTAGGCAAAAACAAAGCTGGTGGTGTGAAGCTCAAAAATGAATGGGTGCATACGATAAACTGGGATTGCATTATTTTTGATGAATATCACTATGGTGCGTGGCGAGAAAAGTCCAAAGGTTTATTTGAAGCGGACGAAGCCAAATTCCAAAGTCAGTTGCAAGCTGAAGCTGCCGAGATGGAAATGGATTTGCCTGATTATTTCGATGAAGATACCCTGCCAATTACCAGCAATCACTTTTTGTATTTGTCTGGCACACCATTCCGTGCGTTAAATTCAGGTGAGTTTATCGAAGAGCAAGTTTACAACTGGACCTATTCAGACGAGCAAAAAGCGAAAAAAATGTGGCAAGGGGAAGATAACCCTTACTTGAGTTTGCCGAGAATGGTAATGCTGACCTATCAGTTGCCTGATGATATTCAAGAAGTGGCATTGAAAGGCGAGTTTAACGAGTTCGATTTAGGGCAATTTTTTGAAGCCAGTGGTACGGGCGATAAAGCAAAATTCAAATATGAAAATGAAGTACAAAAATGGCTAGATTTAATTCGTGGGGCATTACGTTCAACCACGATTGATAATTTGAAATTGGGTGCTGAGAAGCCTCCGATGCCATTTGCTGATGCTCGCTTATTGGGGAGTTTGTTGCATACTCTGTGGTTTTTACCAACCGTTGCGTCTTGCTATGCGATGCGAAATTTATTAGCACAAAAGCAAAATCAGTTTTATCACGATTATAAAGTGGTTGTGGCTGCGGGCAATGAGGCAGGAATGGGTGCTGATGCGATTATCCCTGTGAAAAAAGCGATGGGCGATCCGTTAAAGAATAAAACCATTACGCTTTCTTGCGGAAAATTAACCACTGGCGTGTCAGTTGCCCCTTGGACAGGCATTTTTATGCTGCGAAATCTCAATAGCCCAGAAACCTATTTCCAAGCCGCTTTCCGTGTGCAGACTCCTTGGGTGTTACGAGGGCATAATCCGAATGTTCCAAACAATGAATGTATTATTAAAGAGGATTGCTATGTGTTCGATTTTGCCCCTGATCGTGCCTTAAAGCAGCTGGCGGACTATTGCATTCGCTTAAATACGGAAGATAAAAACCCTGAACAGAAAGTGGCGGAATTTATCCAATTCTTACCCGTGCTAGCCTATGACGGCAGCACAATGCGATCGATTGATGCTGCAGGTATTTTGGATATGGCAATGAGCGGTACAACCGCTACATTACTTGCCCGCCGTTGGGAAAGTGCATTGTTAGTCAATGTAGATAATGAGACGTTGAAAAATCTACGCCAAAATGAAAAAGCAATGCAAGCCCTAATGAGCATTGAAGGTTTTCGTTCATTAAATCAAGATTTGGAAACCATCATCAATAAATCGGAAAGCGTGAAGAAAACCAAAAAAGAAGCAGGTGAATGTAATTTGACGAAAGAAGAAAAAAAGCAACTGACGGAAGATGAGAAAAAAGAGAAAAGCTTGCGTAAGCAGGTGCAGGAAAAGTTGATTAAATTTGCTACTCGTATTCCTGTATTTATGTATTTGAGTGATTACCGTGAATACACGCTACGAGATCTGATTACACAACTTGAACCTGAATTATTCCACAAAGTAACAGGGCTAACCCAACAGGATTTTAGCTTGTTGGTCAGTCTAAATTTATTCAATAGCGGAATGATGAATGATGCCGTATATAAATTTAAACGCTATGAAGATTCGAGCTTGAGATACGCAGGCATAATGAAATACGAAGAAGAGCAGATTGGATTATATGACACGACAATAAGTATAAAAGAATATACAGCTGTCTAGATATCTTCATCTACATATAACGAATGGTTTTTACCACAGCAGTGCTATTTAGATGAGATTGCAAAAAAATCACGAAATCTTACCGCTAGCAGTAAAATCCGCTAGATCATTACTGCAATTTTAGGTAGAATGCGGTCGCTTTTTGTGCTCGAATTATTTATCTAATATTTCAGCATAAAAGGCGTTTATTTATTCAAAATCACACACATACCATATACTGACTATCGGGGTGCTGAAAATTGTAATAAAAACAGTTTTTGGTCGATAGATTAGGGTATGTGGAGGCAAAACCCTTCGCTCTATAAATTAAAGAGCGAACAACACAAAAGGAAATTTTTTATGGCACAAGTATCTATGCGTGATATGCTAAATGCAGGCGTTCACTTCGGACACCAAACTCGTTACTGGAATCCAAAAATGAAACCATTCATCTTTGGTGCTCGTAATGGTGTTCATATCATCAACTTAGAGAAAACATTACCACTTTTCAATGAAGCATTAGCAGAATTAACCCGCATTGCAAGTAATAACGGTAAAATCCTTTTCGTTGGTACTAAACGTGCGGCATCTGATGCAGTGAAAGCAGCAGCAGTAGAGAGCCAACAGTTCTACGTTAATCACCGTTGGTTAGGTGGTATGCTGACTAACTGGAAGACAGTTCGTCAATCTATCAAGCGTTTGAAAGAGTTAGATGCACAAACCCAAGATGGGACTTTTGATAAAATCACTAAAAAAGAAGCATTAATGCGTACTCGTGAGCTTGAAAAATTAGAATTAAGCTTAGGGGGCATTAAAGATATGGCTGGTCTTCCTGATGCAATTTTTGTGATCGGTGCAGACTATGAACATATCGCAATCAAAGAAGCAAATAATTTAGGTATTCCTGTCTTTGCTATTGTGGATACTAACGCAACACCAGATGGCGTAGATTATATTATCCCAGGTAACGATGACGCAGCTCGTGCAATTCAGCTTTACTTAGACGCAGCAGTCGCAGCAGTAAAAGAAGGGCGTGGTCAGGAAGCGACTCCAGCAGAGTTTGTAGCTGAAGAAACTGCAGAGTAATTGTCTTAAGGCAAGCCCTTAAAACACATTTATAAATTGTGAAGCAGGGGCAAATAGTTTTCCCCTGCTTTTTTGTCTAATTAAGAGGAATTGAAAATGGCTGAAATCACAGCATCTTTAGTAAAAGAACTCCGTGAACGTACTGGTGCAGGTATGATGGAGTGTAAAAAAGCGTTAGTTGAAGCAAATGGCGATATCGAATTAGCGATTGATAATATGCGTAAATCAGGGCAAGCAAAAGCAGCGAAAAAAGCGGGAAATATCGCAGCAGAAGGTGTTATCTTAGCTCGTGTTGCAAATGGCTTTGGTGTATTGGTTGAAATGAACTGCCAAACAGACTTCGTTGCGAAAGATTCTGGCTTCTTAGAGTTAGCAAACGAGGTTGCTGATTATGCTGCTGCCAATAAAGGCATTGCGATTGAAGCATTGGCTGCACAATTTGAAGAAAAACGTGTTGCACTCGTCGCTAAGATTGGTGAAAATATGAACATTCGTCGTGTTCAATATTTAGATGGCAATGTAATTGCTCAATATTTACACGGTGCAAAAATTGGTGTATTAGTTGCAGGTGAAGGTTCAGCAGAAGAGTTGAAGAAGATTGCAATGCACGTTGCAGCATCTAAACCAGAATTTGTAAAACCAGAAGATGTGCCAGCAGAAGTCGTTGCGAAAGAACGTGAAATCCAAATTGCAATTGCAATGGAGTCAGGTAAACCACAAGAAATCGCTGAGAAAATGGTTGAAGGTCGTATGAAAAAATTCACAGGTGAAGTGTCATTGACTGGTCAGCCGTTTGTAATGGATCCATCTGTTTCTGTTGCAGATTATTTAAAATCGGTTGGTTCTTCTGTTTCTAACTTTATCCGCTTAGAAGTTGGTGAAGGCATTGAAAAAGTTGAAGAAGACTTTGCAGCGGAAGTAGCGAAAATTACGGGTGGAAACGCTTAATAAAAATAAGCGATTTATATAAAATATATAAAAAGGCGAGAATTTCTCGCCTTTGTTTTTTACATTAAATATAGAACATTCACTCTTCTATATAAATAGAATCTAAAAAATTCAAAAATAGACCATCTCTAATTCTACTCTTTAGATAATCTCACAGAATAAAATGGGGTATAACCAAATGGATTTTGTACAAAGCCTTGTACTCGTTTACTTAGCGGCACATAGTTAATTGCGTGTGCGAGCGGTATGATTGGAGTGTGTTGTTGGAAAATTTCCAGTGCTTGTTGATATTGTTTTGCTCGTTGCTTAGGATCTTTCTCTTGCACAGCAGAACTCAATAATTGTTCGAAATCCTCATTTGTCCAACGTGAATAATTCGTTCCTGGTATATTGTTTTTACTCAATAGTGGGAATAAGAAATTATCAGGATCACCGTTTCGGCTCGTCCAGCCATAGGTCCCAGCAGAAAACTCTCCCTCACGAGTACGCTTGTTAAAATCAGCCCATTCGTGCGTAACTAGTTTTGCTTTTACACCAATCTTTGCCCAATCGGCTTGAATAATTTCAGCTGTTCGGCGAGGATTTGGGTTAGAGGGTCTTACAACAGGTTGAACCCAAATTTCTGTTTCAAATCCATCAGGATAGCCTGCTTCTGCTAGTAGTGCTTTGGCTTTCTCAAGATTAAATTCGTATTGAGGCAACGTTGGGTGGTACCCTAATACCGCAGCAGGAAATGGATTATTGGCGATAGTGCCTGACGTTTGATACACTGCATTGACAATGGTTTTTTTATCGGTTGCGTGGTGTAACGCTTGGCGTACTTTTGGATTATTCAATATCGCTTTTTTTGTGTTCAGACCGAGATAAGCAAGGTTTAATCCTTCTCTTTCGAGTAGGTTAATTGCTGGATCTTGTTTCATTTTGGCGATATCTGCAATATTAGGGAAGTCAATGATATCGCATTCACCCGCTTTCAATTTTGCATAACGAGTGCTAGCATCGGGTGTGATACTGAAAATTAAACGTTCAATTTCGGCTTTACCTTTCCAGTAATGAGAGTTGGCAATATAGCGTACTGCGTGATCGGTTTGGTAAGTTTGAAAGATAAAAGGTCCTGTACCAATAGGCTGTTGATCTAGAAGCTCTGGCGTGCCTTTTGCTAACAATTGATCTGCATATTCTTTAGAATAAATGGATAGAAAATCCATCGCAACAAGACTAATAAAAGGACTATTAGGCTGATTGAGCGTAATTTTGACGGTGTAGTCATCAATTTTTTGAATAGATTTAAATATTTTAGGTAGATTTAACCAGTTAAAATAGAAATAGGTTGCACCAGACACATCGTGATAAGGGTGATTTTTGTCTGCTTGGCGTTGGAATGAAAATACAACATCATCTGCATTCAATGAACGAGTTGGGGTGAATTGTTTATTTTTATGGAATTGGACATTTTTTCTTAAATAAAATGTATAGGTTAAACCATCTTCACTGACTTCCCATCGTTCAGCAAGGCTCGGTTCAACTTCAATTTTACCTGCTTTAAATTCCAAAAGTCGGTTATAAATCTGCTGTGAGCTGGCATTAAAATCGTTTGCATCATTAGTAATTGCTGGACTCAATCTTGCTGGTGGAGTTGCGATGCAGTTTACTAATGTGTGTGCAGGTGCTGAAAGAACAGTATGAGTTGCCCCTAAAAGAGCTAAAGAAATAGTTAAAGTGGAAAGACGCATAAAACCTCACAAAATTAAAAATTATGCTGAGTTTACAAAGTAAATTTCTTGTTTATAAATAACTAAAAGCTCTAAATTATAATCAAAAGGTAGAAATTATCTGTAAGTTATAACATAATTAATCCATTTGTTTAGTCCTATAGCTTATTAGATTAATGACATATTGTATTGAATCGGACTTACTCAATTTTGATAGAGAGCATATTTGGCACCCTTATTCTGCTATACCTTCACACCAGCCAATTTATGCGGTAGAGCGGGCAGAAGGCGTAGTTATTTATCTTAAAAATGGGAAGGCATTAATTGATGGAATGTCCTCTTGGTGGGCTGCACTACACGGTTATAATCATCCACGTCTTAATCAGGCTGTGCAAAAGCAACTTGGTTATATGAGTCATATTATGTTTGGCGGTTTTACGCATCAGCCTGCAGTTGAATTGGCTAGCAAGTTAGTTGAGCTATTACCGAGTTCCTTGTGTAAAATTTTCTTCGCAGATAGTGGTTCTGTATCTGTTGAGGTTGCGATGAAAATGGCAGTGCAATATCAGCAGAGTATAGGGTATAGAAAACGAAGTAAATTTGCTACGATTCGATCAGGCTATCACGGAGACACTTGGCATGCTATGTCAGTGTGTGACCCTGAAACTGGTATGCATAGTTTATTTAGACATAGTTTACCTTGTCAGTATTTTTTACCTCAACCTAGTATAAAATTTGGAGAACCGTGGGAAGAAAAAGCAATTGAACCATTGGCTAATTTACTTTCCCAAAAACACGATGAAATTGCGGCATTAATTTTAGAGCCGATTGTGCAAGGTGCGGGGGGAATGTATTTCTATTCACCAACTTATTTAATTAGAGCAAAGCAGCTTTGTGAACGGTATAACATCTTGTTGATATTTGATGAGATTGCAACTGGTTTTGGTCGAACGGGAAAGATGTTTGCTTTTGAGTATGCAGGTGTTGTACCAGATATTATTTGCTTAGGAAAAGCATTAACTGGTGGCTATCTTACCTTGGCTGCTACGGTTACAACAGCAGAGGTGGCGAAGGGAATTTGTGCTGGCGAGGCGAAATGTTTTATGCATGGACCTACTTTTATGGCTAATCCGTTAGCCTGTGCTGTGGCGAGTGCATCTATTGAGTTGTTATTGGAGAATCCGTGGCAAAAGTGTGTGCAAAAAATAGAGCAACAATTATTGAGAGAATTACAACCAGCCAAAGCATTCCCTATTGTTAAAGAAGTAAGAGTATTGGGGGCAATTGGTGTGGTTGAGATGAACGTACCTGTTGAATTGAAGACGATCGTACCTAGATTTGTTGAAAAAGGTATTTGGGTTAGACCTTTTGGACGGTTAATCTATATTATGCCACCATTTATTATTACTCAAGATCAACTTACTCATCTCACAAATGGATTAATTGAGGTAATTAAGGAAGAATATGATCAGTAATCCACATTTAGATGATTTGCTTGTTGAGCAGACTAAGCTCAAACAGCAAGGGCAATTGCGTGCTATTCCTTCACTAAAACACCAAGGGCGATATGTGGTGCATTTAGGGAAAAATATGCTTAATTTATCCTCTAATGACTATTTAGGCTTGGCAAATTATAAGCCGTTCAGAGAGCAATTTTTGCAAAAATATGGCGAAAACTTACCGCTATTTACTTCGTCTTCATCACGATTGCTAACAGGATCATTCCCTGTTTGTGAAGACTTGGAAAGTCTTATTGCACAACGTTTTCAGCGAGAGTCGTGTTTGCTGGTTAATAGCGGTTATCATGCCAATATTGGTATTATTCCAGCACTTGCGGATAAGTATACGTTAGTTTTAGCAGATAAATTGGTGCATGCGAGTATTATTGATGGTATTCGTTTGAGTGGTTGTCGGTTTATGCGTTATCGCCATAATGACTATGAAAACTTATACCAATTGTTGGAAAAATATGCAGATAAGTTTAATAAGATAATCATAGTAACGGAAAGCGTGTTTAGTATGGACGGTGATACTGCGGACTTGGTTCAATTGGTTAAATTCAAGCAAGATTTTAAGCATATTTTACTTTATGTTGATGAAGCACACGCTGTAGGCTGTTATGGTGAGAATGGTTTGGGGCTTTCTGAACAATGTGATTGTATTCAGGATATTGATATTTTGGTCGGTACTTTTGGTAAAGCTCTAGCTTCAATGGGAGCTTATATCGTTTGTGATCAGATAATTAAAACGCATTTAGTAAATTTTATGCGTCCTCTTATTTATTCAACGGCACTTCCTCCTATCAATGTGGCTTGGAGCTATTTTTTATTTGAAAAATTACCAGCATTAAAGATAAGAAGACGTCATCTTCAGCAATTAAGTCGATATGTACATCAAAGGTTAGGTATTTTAAACGATAATAGCCAAAGCCATATTGTTCCCTATGTTATAGGTGATAACGATGCCACTGTGATTAAAGCTCGTTCTTTACAAGAAAGAGGGTTTTATTGTTTGCCTATTCGTCCTCCTACTGTGCCGAAAAATACATCAAGGATTCGTATTTCTCTTACTGCCGATATAAAACAGAGTGAACTTGATGATTTTCTGAACTGTCTGTTATCTGAATAATCAATTGAGATAATCAGAGACAACAAGAGAGAATGCTAATATGAATATACAATTTTTTTCTAATAATCAGCCTAACTTAATTGTATTTTTTGCTGGTTGGAGCGTATCGCCTAGTATTGTTACTCACTTAAAACTACCCAGTAATTATGATTTATTAATTTGTTATAACTATGCTGAGATGAATTTAGATTTTGATTTTTCAGTGTATGATGCAGTTCATCTTGTGGCTTGGTCAATGGGGGTTTGGGTCGCTGAAAGGGTGATGCAATCAATACCAATTAAAACAGCAACGGCAGTAAATGGAACAGGCTTTCCTATTGATGATAGATTTGGGATTCCTTGTGATATCTTTACGGGTACATTGGCAAATCTGGATAATATTACACGCTCCAAGTTTGAGTTTCGTATGTGTGGCAGTAAAGAGAATTTCAACCAGTATCAACGCTTAGTCAATCCTCGTACTTTAGCAGATATACGACAAGAACTTGCGATACTTTATGAAAGGATTAAATCAGATAGACGCACTGATCTAATAAATTGGTCTAATGCGATAATTAGTCGGCAAGATCGAATTTTCAATCCTTGTAATCAGCTGAACTATTGGAAACAGCGGAGTTCTGTTCAGTTGACTGATGGAGAACACTACCTATTTCCTCAATTTACCTCTTGGAAGCAATTATGGCAGTAGCAGATAAATCTCTTATTGCTAGGCGGTTTAATCGAGCATTTGTTAGTTATGATCAGCAAGCTCAAGTTCAACGAATAATGAATGATAAGTTAATTGATTTGTTAAGTCCGTTAGGGCAATTACGGTTTCAGCATATTTTAGAGGTTGGGTGCGGTACGGGATTGCTTACTCGACGTTTGCTTGCACATATTGAAGCTGAACGTTGGACAATTAATGATTTATGTAATATGGAAAAGTGGATTGCTAACCTATTTCCGATGGCTAATTATTGCTTTTGTTGTGGCGACGCTGAGGAAATTCGCTTTTCTGAAAAATTTGATTTAATTGCGTCTGGGGCAACGGTTCAATGGTTTGAACAGCCTGAGCGTTTTTTGAAAAAATGTGTAAAGTGCCTCACTGATAATGGTTTAATTTTGCTAAGTAGTTTTGCACCATCAACGTTGTATGAAATAAAATCAATAACGAATATAGGGCTTAACTATCCTATGTTAGAAGATTGGCGTAAGTGGTTAGATAGAGATTTTGATATTCTTCATTTAGATCAACAGCATATATGTATAAATTTTCAATCGCCTATTGCCGTGTTGAAACATTTGAAACAAACAGGTGTAACTGGGGTGCGGCAAGAATATTGGGGTAAGCATCAACTACAGCAATTTATCCAACAATATCAACAAAAATATACTACTCGCTATGGGGAAGTACATCTCACATACTCACCGATTTTCATTTTGGCAAGAAAAAGGACAATCTATGAAGGGTAAGGCAATTTTTGTGACTGGGATTGATACGGGAATAGGGAAATCAGTTGCGACGGGTATTTATGCAAAGGAGTTAATGAATCAAGGATATTCGGTTATTACGCAGAAAATGGTGGAAACAGGTGCGAAAAAATTTTCAGAGGATATTATTTTGCACCGAAAATTACAGGGGATTCCACTCACTGCAGAAGATTATGAGGGGATTACTTGTCCATTTGTGTATTCCTATCCTTGTTCCCCCCATTTAGCGGCTAGACTGGAAAATAGAAAAATTGACATTGATGTAGTTATAAGGAATACAGATATCCTTAGAAAAAAATATGACTATGTGTTAATTGAGGGAGCTGGTGGTCTTGCTGTCCCTTATAGTGAAGAATTGACTATCTTAGATTATATCCAGCAGCAAAATTTGCCTGTAATTTTAGTTACGTCAGGCAAATTAGGTAGTATTAACCACACGTTGTTAAGTTTATTTGCTTGCCAATATCATCAATTAAGGGTGCATTCCGTGGTGTATAATTTATATCCGAAAACTGATCCCATTATTTGTAATGAAACACAGTATTATTTATCTAATTATCTTTCTAAAGTATTTCCGAATGCGAATTTTGAAGTATTGAAATGTTACGATATTTAATCTTTGGGAGATATTTACTTATTAGGAGTACGTTGTTCATATATTAAAAAATAGGATCTTGTTTAATTTGTTGATAATGATGAGGAATTAATGAGCAGTCAAATAAATTATGAAGGCGTAGAGCAGATGCCGATTAAGCGTTTTACCGAGGACGCTTATTTGAATTATTCAATGTATGTGATTATGGATAGGGCGTTGCCGTTTATTGGTGATGGTCTAAAACCTGTGCAACGCCGTATTATTTATGCAATGTCAGAGCTTGGCTTGAATGCAACGGCAAAATATAAAAAATCTGCACGCACAGTGGGTGATGTGTTGGGGAAATTCCACCCACACGGCGACAGTGCGTGTTATGAAGCGATGGTGTTGATGGCTCAACCTTTCTCTTATCGCTATCCATTGATTGATGGGCAAGGAAACTGGGGAGCGCCCGATGATCCGAAGTCTTTTGCAGCAATGCGTTACACAGAATCAAAGTTGTCGAAAATTGCAGAAATGCTGTTGGGCGAATTGGGGCAAGGTACTGTTGATTACCAACCTAATTTTGATGGCTCGTTAGAAGAACCCAAATATTTACCTGCTCGTTTACCTCATATTTTACTCAACGGAACAACAGGGATTGCTGTTGGTATGGCAACGGATATTCCACCTCATAATATCAATGAGTTAGCTAATGCTTGTGTAAAATTATTGGACGAACCGACCGCTTGCTTGGCTGATTTATTAACCATCATTCAAGCGCCTGATTATCCTACTGAAGCTGAAATTATTACCCCAAAATCAGAGATCGCTAAAATTTATCAGCAAGGACGGGGTTCAATCAAAATGCGGGCAATTTGGCAGAAAGAGGAAGGGGATATTGTCATTACGGCGTTGCCACATCAGGCTTCTCCCTCCAAGATTATTGAGCAAATAGCTAGCCAAATGCGAAATAAAAAGCTACCAATGGTGGAGGATATTCGTGATGAATCTGACCATGAAAATCCAATTCGAATTGTGCTTGTGCCTCGTTCTAATCGAATTGATGTCGAAGCGTTAATGGATCATCTTTTTGCTACAACGGATCTAGAGAAAAGTTATCGTATCAATATGAATATGATTGGGCTAGATGGTAAGCCTGCGGTAAAAAACCTCCAAGCTATTCTAACGGAATGGCTTCAATTTCGCCGAAACACTGTAACGAAACGTTTAAATTATCGCCTAGATAAGATTTTAAGTCGGCTACACATTCTTGATGGTTTAATGACGGCGTTTTTAAACCTTGATGAGGTAATTGAAATTATTCGCAATGAAGATGAACCTAAAGGGGTCTTAATGGCTCGTTTTCATTTGAGTGATGTGCAAGCAGAAGCGATTTTAAACCTACGTTTGCGTCATTTAGCAAAATTGCAAGAACACGAACTGCAAGCAGAGCAGCAAAAATTAGCGGAAGAACGTTTGATATTAGAGGGAATATTAGGCTCAGAACAGCGTTTAAGCCAATTAATTAAACGAGAAATTCAAGCCGATGCCAAAGCGTTTGCCAGCCCTCGTCGTTCGCCGCTTGTAGAAAGAGCAGAAGCGAAAGCCATTTCAGACAATGAACTCACGCCAGCAGAAGCTATTACCGTGATTTTGTCTGAAAAAGGTTGGGTACGTTGTGCCAAAGGACACGAGATTGATGTGCAGGGCTTAAGTTATAAAGCAGGCGATCGTTATCTTGCTCACGCTTATGGCAGGAGTAATCAGCCTGTTGTATTTATTGATAGCACAGGGCGTAGTTATGCGTTAGACGCACAATCATTGCCTTCTGCACGTTCGCAAGGGGAGCCTATTACAGGTAAACTTACCTTGCCAGAGGGAGCAACTGTTGAGAGCGTACTGATTGCTGATGAGCAAGTGCCAGTATTGATGGCATCAAACTCTGGCTATGGTTTTATTTGTCAATTTGGCGATCTTGTTTCTCGTAATAAGGCAGGGAAAGCGGTTATTTCTTTGCCTGATAATGCAAAAATATTATCACCGCAGTTATTTGAGCAATCCACTGAAAATTTATTGGTCGCAATGAGTAATGTGGGGAGAATGCTGGTTTTCCCAGTTGCGGATTTACCTGTATTATCAAAAGGGAAAGGCAACAAGATTATCAATATCAGCAAAAATAGCGAAGAATTTTTAGCCAGATTATTGGTGATTCGCCCAACCAGTTCGTTAATTTTCCTATCAGGTAAACGAAAAATTACGCTGAAACCGAGCGATATTGAACATTATCGTGGTGAGAGAGCCAGAAAAGGCTCGCCACTCGTGCGAGGTTTAAATGTGAATACAGAAATTGAAATTGTGGATTAAAAATTTTAAGACTGTAGGGAAATGAATTCAATTAGAGGTGAATCTATATATTCACCTCTAAGGCATAAAATTATAATACTTTCACAATTGCATCGCACAAAGCGTTAATATTCGCTTCCGTAATCCCTGCTACATTGATTCGACCAGAACGAACTGCATAAATAGCAAATTCATCACGCAGACGATCAACTTGCTCTGGCGTTAAGCCACTAAAGGAGAACATACCATTTTGCTCAATGATGAAATCAAAATTTTGCGTCGCTCCTTTTTGTTTCAATAATTCAACAAATTTTGCTCTCATTTGTTTAATTCGGTTACGCATTTCAGCCAGTTCAGCAATCCAGTTTGCTTTTAATTCGTTATCAGCCAATACCGTTGCGACTGCACTTGCTCCGTGTGATGATGGATTAGAGTAGAGGACTCGGATAATGGATTTGACTTGGCTAAAGGCATTATTGGCAACATTTTCATTTTCTGCCACTAGTGTAAATGCTCCCACTCGTTCGTTATACAGCCCAAAATTTTTCGAGAATGAGCTGGCAACGAGTAGTTCTGTGTGGTTTTTAGCAAAAGTGCGTAACCCAAAAGCATCTTCTTCTAAACCATTAGCAAAACCTTGATAAGCAAAGTCGAAAAGTGGTAGCCAGCCTTTTTCTGCGGACATTTTCGCTAAAGTTTCCCATTGTTCTGGCGTTGGATCTATCCCTGTCGGATTATGGCAGCAACCGTGAAGCAACACAACATCGCCTTTTTCTGCGTGAGCTAAATCAGCGATTAAGTTATTCCAATCTAACGATTTAGTTTCTTTATTATAGTAACGATATTCTTTAATCGTAATACCTACAGCATTAAAAATCGCATTATGGTTAGGCCACGTTGGGGTTGAAATCCAGACATTTTGAGCAGTTGTGTGGCGTTTGATGAATTCAGCCGCTATGCGTAACGCTCCTGTTCCCCCTAAACTTTGGGCGGTTTTAGCACGCTTTTGTGTAATCACCTGTGCATTCTCACCAAAAAGCAGTGCTTGTGTATGTATGTTAAATTCAGAAATACCATCAATCGTTAAATAGTTTTTAGTATTTTCTTTTGCCAGTAAGCGTTTTTCGGCTTCTTTTACTGCTTGTACAATAGGGGTTTGTCCATTCGCATCTTTATAAACGCCAATCCCTAAATTGATTTTTTCAGGACGGAGTTCGGCTTTGAAGGCTTCGCCCAATCCTAGAATAGGATCGGCTGGGGCGGCTTGGATATGATTAAATAATGACATAGATTCCTCTAACGTATTGAAGTGAATAGTAGCGAATTTATACGACTTATTCGCATATTTCGCAAGGGAAAGCGGTTTTTTTTATAAAAAATTTTGCAATGATTCCCCTTCTTGTTAGAGTTGCGAGATTTTTTCTTTCATTGCGTACCAAAATTAACGATTTTATGCTTTAATAAGAAAAATTTTTCCATATAAAAATAGGGTAAAAAATGAGTTGGATTGAAAAAATTCTTGGTAGAACCTCATCGTCTTCAGTGAATAAATCAAAAATTCCAGAAGGAATTTGGACAAAATGTACAGGCTGTGAGCAGGTTTTATACAGTGAAGAAGTGAAACGTAATTTACACGTTTGCCCAAAATGTAATCATCATATGCGTATTGACGCTCGTGAGCGTTTATTAAGCTTGCTGGATAAAGATGGCGTAGAAGAATTAGCTTCCGAATTAGAGCCGCAAGATGTGCTGAAATTTAGGGATCTGAAAAAGTATAAAGATCGTCTAACGGCTGCTCAAAAGCAAACGGGCGAAAAGGATTCATTTATTGTAATGTATGGCAAATTGTATGATATGCCGATTGTCGTAGCGTCATTTAATTTTGATTTTATGGGCGGATCGATGGGATCGGTTGTTGGTGCAAAATTTGTGCGTGCTGCGGAGCGAGCATTGAGCGAAAACATTCCTTTTGTCTGTTTTTCGGCCTCTGGTGGTGCGAGAATGCAAGAGGCATTATTTTCCTTAATGCAGATGGCAAAAACGAGTGCAATTTTGGCAAAAATGCGAGAAAAAGGTGTGCCGTTTATTTCAGTTTTAACTGATCCAACACTTGGTGGTGTATCCGCAAGCCTCGCAATGCTAGGCGATATCAATATTGCAGAACCGAAAGCGTTAATCGGTTTTGCAGGTCCTCGAGTGATTGAGCAGACGGTGCGTGAAAAATTACCTGAAGGTTTTCAGCGTAGTGAATTTTTATTAGAAAAAGGGGCGATTGATATGATCGTGCATCGTAAAGATATGCGGGAGACACTTGCTCGACTATTAGCAAAAATAACTCACTTTGCAACACCGTTTAATGTAGCAACTGCTGTTGAAAAGCAAGAAAGAGTAAAGGAAAAAGCAGAATAATGTCTATTATTTCTACCCCTAAAGCCACGGATTCACTGGAAGCGTGGCTTTCCTATTTGGAGCAGTCGCATAGCAAACCTATTGATATGGGACTTGAACGTATTCGTTGTGTTGCTCAAAAAATGGAACTGCTTAAATCTGCACCGTATGTTATCACAGTCGCTGGCACAAATGGCAAAGGTTCAACTTGTAAGTTTATTGAAGCAGCGTTATTAGCGTCTGGTATCCGAGTGGGTGTGTACTCTTCTCCCCATTTGATTCATTATAATGAGAGAGTACGCATTCAAGGCAAAAATGTCAGTGATTCAGCATTAGTTAATGTGTTTGCAGATATTGAGGCAAATAAATCACATTCTTTAACTTATTTTGAAGTGGGAACACTCGCAGCACTTGCATTGTTTAAGCAACAAAAAGTCGATGTTGCAATTCTTGAGGTTGGGCTAGGCGGACGTTTAGATGCAACCAACATTGTAGACACCGATTTTGCGGTGATCACATCAATTGATATTGATCACGTTGAGTTTTTAGGCGATAACCGAGAGCAAATTGGGCGAGAAAAAGCAGGGATTTTTCGCCAAAATTGCCCTGTAGTGATTGGTGAGCCAGATTGCCCACAAAGCATAATAGACTACGCTAAGCATCTTAATTGTCAATTATTCCAACATGGCGAACATTGGAATTATTCTGAACAATCTGACCGATTGTTGTGGCAATCTGAAGGTAAATCGTATGAAATGCCGTTGCCTAATATTCCTACGCCAAATGCCGCAACGGCATTAGCAGTATTGGATAAATTGCCTTTTTCAATAAATGAAAATAGCATTCGACAAGCGTTTGTTGAAGTAAAAATGACGGGACGTTTTCAGAAACTCTCGGTAGCCGATTTTGCAAAATTTTCAGGAAATCTACCGCTAGCACAGGTGATTATTGATGTGGGGCATAACCCACATGCAGCTCGTTATTTAGCATCTCAACTAGAAAAATATAGTTCGCCAAATAGACGTATGTATGCGTTATTTAGTGCATTAGTGGATAAAGATTTATCAGGGATTGTTCGCCCACTCGAAGCACTTATTACAGAATGGCATTGTATTGGTTTAGAAGGCTATCGAGGGCAATCAGGGCAAGCTGTGCTAGATAAATTACATTATGTGCTCCCCAATGCGACTGCAGTGGCATATTCTACCATTGAATCAGCGGTTGATACATTATTCCAGCAAGCACAAGAACAAGATATGATCATGGTATTTGGCTCATTCTATACGGTGGCAAATTTCTTACAATTTATTCAACAATAAAATATGCGATTTCAATTTTGGAGCGAATCGAATTTTCCCATATTTTATTGTATTTGTTATTAATTACTAGGGAGATCATTTAAAGCATTCGGATTTTTAGTAATAAACATTGCGTCCCCATAGCTAAAGAAACGGTATTTTTTTTCTACTGCGTGTTGGTATGCTTGCATACAGTGATTGTAGCCTGCAAATGCAGAAACAAGCATAATTAACGTTGATTCAGGAAGGTGAAAATTCGTAATTAAAACATCAACGACACGGAATATTTTACTTGGATAGAGAAAAATGGTTGTATCTGCATTAAAAGGCACGATTAATTCACCTATTTCTTCTGCTTTTTGTGCAGCACTTTCGATTGTTCGAACAGAGGTTGTTCCCACACAAATAACACGCTTTCCTTGTGCTTTGGTTGCTAAAATTTTATCTACAACCTCTTGACTGACTTCGGCATATTCAGCGTGCATTTTATGTTCCTCAAGTGTGGTTACTCTCACAGGCTGGAAAGTACCCGCTCCAACGTGTAGCGTTACAAACGCTGTTTCAATACCTTTATTTTTTAATTTTTTTAGTGTTGCTTCGTCAAAATGTAATCCTGCAGTTGGGGCGGCTACTGCTCCTAAAATTTGGCTATAGACTGTTTGATAACGCTCTTGGTCAGCTTTTTCATCTGGGCGATCGATGTAGGGTGGAAGCGGTATATGTCCAGCTTGCTGCAGGAGTTCAAAAAGTGGAGTTTCGCTGCAAAAATGAAGCTCAAATAGACTGTCGTGTCGTGCGACCATTTTAACTTCTAAACCATTTCCATCACCTAATTTATCTTCACCAAGTATGAGAATTGCTTCTTCTTTAGGAGCTTTTGAGGCTCTAATGTGAGCAAGACAACGGTGATTATCTAGCACTCTTTCAATCAATACTTCTAATTTGCCTCCGCTCAATTTACGTCCGTATAGTCGAGCAGGGATAACACGAGTATTATTAAAAATAAGTAAATCACCTGTATTGAGGTGGGAAAGTAGATCGGTAAATTGTTGATCTTGATAATTGCCTGTTTCCCCATTTAAATAAAGTAAACGGCTTGCGGTACGTTCTTCGGTTGGGTAGCGTGCAATTAAATCATCAGGAAGGTCAAAATGGAAATCGGAGACTTGCAAAAAATATCCTTTAATACTATTAACTTATCAAAACGCAAAGCATAGCATATAAAGTGAAAAAGGCTGCAATTTTTTGCTGGAATTGTACCGCTTGCAGCCTAAAAAATGCTTATTGTACTAGTTTTTGCAATACCCAATCTAGCCCAGAGTGGTAATCTTCGGTTAAATATGCACGAAGTTGCTGTAATGATTGTTGTAATCTTGAGGGATCTGAATGACATAAATTAATGTGTCCTAATTTTCTTCCTTCTCGTACTTCTTTGCCATACCAGTGCAATTGAGTAAATGGCACATTTAGCCAAGTTTTATTTAGAGGAATGCCAATTAAATTTACCATTACGCTAAGACCTTGAGTTTCAAGCGGTGGGGTAGGTAAGTCTAATAACGCTCTGAGATGCAGTTCAAATTGACTAGTTGCACACCCTAGTTGTGTCCAATGTCCACTATTATGAACCCGAGGGGCAAGTTCATTAATCAATAGTTGATCGCCTACGATAAAACACTCCATTGCCATTACGCCAATGTAATCAAGTTTTTGCAAGATTGCATTTAACATTTTTTCTGCTTGCTGTTGAAAAATAGCTTGCTTTGGCAACTGGTTATTCATCACACTGTAACGTAAAATGCCACCTTGTTGTAGGTTGTGCGTAATTGGGTAGAAACGAGTTTGCCCATCACGAAATCTTGCTCCCACAATGGAAATTTCGCCATCAAATGGAATAAATTTTTCAGCAATAATTTCACTGAATAATACTGCTGGAATTTGCTCTATATTTTCTGGTGTAACTATCCATTGACCACGTCCATCGTAGCCTCCAGTTCGTTTTTTGACAACTATTTTTTCACCGAGCTGCTGGAATATTTTCTGCCATTGTTCTGGTGATTCCATGAGTTGCCAAGGTGAAGTTTTAAGTTCAAGTTGATCGAGTAATTGCTTTTGGGTAAAGCGATCGGCTAAACGCCCAAAAATATTTAAATTAACAAAATTTTTATGCTGACTTAATTGCCTCGTCAGTGGTGTTTTTTCCCAACGTTCTATTTCTGCGGTAATTAAACCGTTTTGTGCAAGCTCAAATGTTGGATCATTAAACCCTAGCGGCTTAACTTCAATATCAAGAGGGGCACCTGCATAGCGTAGCATTCTGCCTAGCTGACCGTTACCTAACACATAAATTGGGGGATAAATGGCACTTTTTTGCATAATCGCTTTCGTCCTTGATTATAGTCGGGGATCAGGATTTTCTAACACAGTATCGGTTTGATCTTGGCGGAACTGATGTAATTGCTGTGCTAACTTGGGATTGAACATTGCCAAAATTTGTGAAGCTAATAAAGCAGCATTTGCTGCACCTGCAGGACCAATCGCTAAGGTGCCAACAGGAATGCCCTTTGGCATTTGCACGATAGAATATAAGCTATCCACGCCGCTTAGCATTGAGCTTTTTACTGGTACGCCAAGTACAGGCACAATTGTTTTAGCGGCAAGCATTCCAGGTAAATGTGCTGCTCCGCCAGCACCAGCAATAATCACTTTATAACCTGCCTTTTCAGCATTTTCGGCGAATTCAAATAATTTATCTGGCGTACGATGTGCAGAAACAATTTCGATATGATAGGAAAGTTGGAATAAATCAAGTATTTTTGCAGCTTCAGACATCGTTGCCCAATCACTTTGAGAACCCATCACAATAGCAATCTCAGCACGCTGAGTGGCTTGTTTTTTAAGCAGTTGTGTAGATATAGGTTGAGACATAAAAACCCCCTAGATTATCCATAATTCTTCAGGTTGTGTAGAATATCACAATAAGCAAACGGTTGCGTTAATTTTTATTTTTAATATTCATTTGTTTAATCCTGTATTGATTTATTACTTGCGAAAATAGACAAAATTATCTGATTTTGTTATTGTGTGTCAAAATTTATCTACAAATTTTAAACAAAAAATATAAAGTCTGTTTTTTTGTTTAAAATCAGATAGATAACGATAGAATTGTAAATAAAACTAACATTATTATTTAACGTGCTGATATAAGCGGTCTGAATTTTAGTTATTTTTGCAATGTATTGTCGTGCAATATTTAATCAAACAACAAGGTTTGTTAGGACTTTGTTATTCTGTTCACTCATCAAAAAAGGAAAAAAACTATGTCAGAGATGTTACGTTCGGACGTAGATCCAATCGAAACACAAGATTGGTTACAATCACTTGATTCATTAATTCGTGAAGAAGGCGTGGAAAGAGCACAGTTTATTATTGAACAAGTTATTGGGCAAGCTCGCAGTGGCGGTGTATCCCTGCCAACAGGCATAACAACCGAATATGTTAATACCATTCCTGTTTCACAACAACCTGCCTACCCAGGTGATCATAAAATTGAGCGTCGTATTCGTTCGGCTGTTCGTTGGAATGCAATTGCAATGGTATTGCGTAGTCAGAAAAAAGATTTGGATTTAGGCGGACATATTTCAACCTTCCAATCCGCTGCAACAATGTATGAAGTGGGCTATAACCATTTTTTTAAAGCGGCAACAGATAAAAATGGCGGTGATTTAGTCTTTTCGCAAGGACACGCTGCACCAGGGATTTATGCTCGTGCTTTCTTAGAAGGACGTTTAACCGAAGATCAGTTAGATAACTTCCGCCAAGAAGCCTTCACTGACGGATTATCTTCTTACCCACACCCTAAATTAATGCCAGAATTTTGGCAATTTTCTACCGTTTCAATGGGATTAGGTCCAGTTAATGCGATTTATCAAGCTCGCTTTTTAAAATACCTTGAGCATCGTGGATTAAAAGATACATCCGATCAAAAAGTGTATGCTTTCCTTGGCGATGGCGAAATGGACGAAATTGAGTCTAAAGGGGCATTAACTTTTGCAGCTCGTGAAAAATTAAATAACCTTATTTTTGTTATCAGTTGTAATTTACAACGTTTAGATGGACCCGTTAATGGTAACGGTAAGATCGTACAAGAATTTGAAGGTTTGTTTACTGGTTCTGGCTGGGAAGTGATCAAAGTGTTGTGGGGCAGCGAATGGGATAAACTCTTTGCAAAAGACACGACAGGTAAACTTTCTCAATTGATGATGGAAGTACTTGATGGCGATTACCTCACCTTTAAATCAAAAGATGGGGCTTATATTCGTGAACATTTCTTCGGGCGTTATCCAGAAACGGCAGCATTAGTTGCAGATATGACTGATGAAGAAATTTGGGCGTTACGCCGTGGTGCTCACGATTCTGAGAAAATGTATGCGGCATTTGCTAAAGCACAAAAATCAGATAAACCTGTTGTTATCTTAGCTCATCAAGTAAAAGGCTATAAAATCCCTGAAGCAGAAAGTAAAAATACCGCTCACCAGTCGAAAAAAATGTCGCTTGAGAGCTTAAAAGGTTTCCGTGATTATTTTGAATTGCCATTGACTGATGAACAAGTTGAAAACCTTGAATACATTAAATTCGAAGAAGGCTCAGAAGAGTATAATTACATTCATAATCACCGTAAAGCGTTGAATGGTTATGTGCCTGCACGCCGTCCAAAATTTGATGTGGCGTTCCCTGTACCAGAGTTATCAGAATTCCAAGCGTTGCTTGATGAGCAACCTCGTGGTATTTCAACCACAATGGCATTCAGCCGTGTGCTTAATACCTTATTAAAAGATAAAAATATTGGCAAAAATATTGTCCCTATTATTGCAGATGAAGCTCGTACTTTTGGTATGGAGGGGTTATTCCGTCAAATTGGTATCTATAACCCTCACGGTCAAAATTATGTTCCGTCAGATCGTGAGCTAGTGGCTTACTATCGTGAGGCGAAAGATGGTCAAGTTTTACAAGAAGGGATTAACGAATTAGGTGCAACAGCTTCTTGGGTTGCGGCTGCAACATCATATTCTGTCAGTAATGTGCCAATGATTCCATTCTTCATTTACTACTCAATGTTCGGTTTCCAACGTGTGGGTGATATGATGTGGTTAGCAGGCGACCAACTTGCTCGTGGCTTTATGATTGGTGGTACATCTGGGCGTACAACTTTAAATGGCGAAGGTTTACAACACGAAGATGGACATAGCCATATCCAAGCAGGTGTTATTCCAAATTGCGTTACTTACGATCCAGCTTTTGCGTTTGAAGTAGCGGTCATTGTACAAGATGGTATCCGCCGTATGTATGGTGAAAACCAAGAAGATGTTTACTACTATATCACGACCTTAAATGAAATTTATGATCAACCTGCAATGCCTGCTGGTGCAGAAGAGGGGATTCGTAAAGGTTTATATAAATTTGAAACTGTTGAAGGTAAAGGAAAAGGTCAAGTTCAGTTACTTGGTTCTGGTTCAATTTTACGCCACGTTCGTGAAGCGGCTCAAATTTTAGCAAGTGATTATGGTGTAACCGCTGATGTGTTTTCTGCACCATCATTCAATGAATTGGGTCGTGAAGGGGCTGATGTAGCTCGTTGGAATTTATTACACCCAACAGAAACGGCGAAAGTACCTTACGTTTCACAAGTGTTAGCAGATAAACCAACTGTTGCGGCAACAGACTATATGAAACTTTATGCAGAGCAAATTCGTGCCTATGTACCAACTAAGCACTATCACGTTTTAGGAACAGATGGTTTCGGTCGTTCAGATAGCCGTGCTAACTTGCGTGAGCATTTTGAAGTTGATGCACGTTATATCGTGGTGGCTGCACTTTCACAACTTGCTAAAGAAGGTACAGTAGAAGCTACAGTTGTTGCAGAAGCGATTGCGAAATTTGGGTTGAACGTAGATCGTATCAATCCGCTATATGCATAATAAATGTTAAAAAATTGTATAGACGCCCTGTGTGCCTATTACGATTACACAAAAAGAGCGGTCAGATTTGTAAAAATTTTTGCAAAATTGACCGCTAGTTAAAAAAGGATTACAAAATGTCAAAACAAATTCAAATCCCAGATATCGGTGGTGATGAAGTTACGGTAACCGAAGTGATGGTGAATGTGGGCGATACGGTGGCGATTGACCAATCAGTTATCAGCGTTGAAGGCGACAAGGCGTCTATGGAAGTGCCAGCCCCTGAAGCAGGCGTAGTTAAAGAAGTATTAGTAAAAGTGGGTGATAAAGTTTCAACAGGTACACCAATGCTCGTGTTAGAAGCCGCTGGTGCTGCGGAAGCTGCTCCACAAGAAGCTGCAGCACAGCCTACTGAACAAACTGCCACAGTGGCAACTGCAAGCTCAGTGGTTGAAGTGCATGTGCCAGATATCGGTGGCGATGAAGTAAATGTTACCGAAATTATGGTAAAAGTGGGCGATAAAGTTGAGGTTGAACAATCTATCATCAGTGTTGAAGGCGATAAAGCCTCAATGGAAGTACCTGCACCGATTGACGGCGTGGTGAAAGAAATTTTGATTAGCTTAGGTGATAAAGTTTCGACTGGCTCTCTTATTATGAAATTTGAAGTAGTTGGGGCTTCTGCTTCAGCTGATACTGCTCAAGTAGCTACGCCAGCAGCACAAGCTTCACAGGCAGAAGCTGCTCCAGCACCAACAAGCTCAGCAGACAACGCTAATCAATCAGGATTGAGCCAAGAGCAAGTGACTGCGACAGCAGGCTATGCTCATGCCACCCCAGTCATTCGCCGTTTGGCTCGTGAATTTGGTATTAACTTAGATAAAGTGAAAGGGTCGGGGCGTAAAGGACGTATTGTCAAAGAAGATGTTCAAGCCTATGTGAAAAATGCAGTTCAAGTCTTTGAAAAACAAAGCGGAAATGTACAAGCAGGTAGTGGTGTGGCAAATGGTGCTGGTTTAGGCTTGTTACCTTGGCCAAAAGTGGATTTCAGCAAATTTGGTGAAATTGAAGAGGTTGAATTAAGCCGTATCAATAAGATTTCAGGGGCGAATTTACACCGTAACTGGGTAATGATTCCACACGTTACGCATTTTGACCGTACAGACATTACCGAGCTTGAGGCGTTCCGTAAAGAACAAAACGTGCTTGCTGAAAAGCAAAAACTTGATGTAAAAATTACCCCTGTTGTATTTATTATGAAAGCGGCTGCGAAAGCATTAGAGGCTTTCCCTCGCTTTAATAGTTCTATCTCTGAAGATGGTCAAAAATTAACGCTTAAAAAATACATTAATATTGGTGTTGCAGTGGATACACCAAACGGTCTTGTTGTACCTGTATTTAAAAATGTTGATAAAAAAGGCATCATTGAATTGTCTCGTGAGCTAATGGAAGTGTCTAAGAAAGCACGTGATGGCAAGTTATCGGGTTCAGATATGCAAGGCGGTTGCTTTACAATTTCTAGCCTCGGCGGTATTGGAACAACACATTTCACCCCGATTGTGAATGCACCAGAAGTCGCCATTTTAGGCGTATCAAAATCAGAAATGATGCCAGTTTGGAATGGCAAAGAATTCCAACCACGCTTAATGCTGCCTGTTTCCTTGTCTTTTGATCATCGTGTTATTGATGGTGCAGACGGTGCGAGATTTTTAAGCTATCTCAACGGTGTATTAGCAGATATTCGTCGTTTAGTGATGTAATTAGTTAAGCGGTTGAATTTGCAGAATTTTTTGCAAACTTGACCACTTGTTGTACCGTAGGGACACACTGTGTGTCCAAGGACGCAAGCATTGCGTCTCTACAAAAAGGATAAAATATGAGCAAAGAAATTAAAACACAAGTTGTGGTACTTGGTGCAGGTCCTGCTGGTTATTCTGCAGCATTTCGTTGTGCAGATTTAGGGTTGGAAACGGTGATTGTTGAGCGTTACTCAACTTTGGGTGGCGTTTGTTTAAATGTAGGGTGTATTCCATCAAAAGCATTACTTCACGTTGCGAAGGTTATTGAAGAAGCAAAACACGCCGATAAGAATGGTGTATTTTTTAGTGAGCCAACGATTGATTTAGATAAAGTACGTGCGGGTAAAGAAGCTGTTGTATCAAAATTAACAGGTGGTCTAGCGGGTATGGCGAAAGCGCGTAAGGTAACTGTTGTTGAAGGATTAGCGGCATTTACTGATCCTAATACATTAGTGGCTCGTGATCGTGATGGTAATCCAACGACAATTAAATTTGATAATGCGATTATTGCTGCGGGTTCTCGTCCAATTCAATTGCCTTTCATTCCACACGAAGATCCACGCATTTGGGATTCAACAGATGCACTCAAATTGAAAGAAATACCTAAGAAACTCCTCGTTATGGGCGGTGGTATCATTGGTTTGGAAATGGGAACCGTGTATAACGCATTAGGTTCAGAAGTAGAAGTGGTTGAAATGTTTGACCAAGTGATCCCTGCTGCAGATAAAGATGTTGTTGCGATTTATACTAAGCAAGTTGAGAAAAAATTCAAATTAATGCTGGAAACAAAAGTCACAGCTGTTGAAGCGAAAGATGACGGTATTTATGTTTCGATGGAAGGCAAAGCCTGCAATGACACTAAACGTTATGATGCCGTTTTAGTGGCAATCGGTCGTGTGCCAAATGGTAAACTCATTGATGCAGGCAAAGCTGGTGTAAATGTTGATGAACGTGGCTTTATTGCAGTGGATAAACAAATGCGTACCAATGTACCACATATTTTTGCGATTGGTGATATTGTTGGACAGCCGATGTTAGCTCATAAAGGTGTACACGAAGGACACGTTGCTGCTGAAGTGATCGCAGGACAAAAACACTACTTTGATCCAAAAGTGATTCCATCAATTGCTTATACAGAACCTGAAGTGGCGTGGGTAGGTAAAACTGAGAAAGAGTGTAAACAGCTTGGTTTAAACTATGAAGTGGCGAAATTCCCTTGGGCAGCATCAGGTCGTGCAATTGCATCAGAATGTTCGGAAGGTATGACGAAACTTATCTTCGATAAAGATACGCATCGTGTTTTAGGCGGGGCTATCGTGGGTAGCAACGGTGGTGAGTTATTAGGCGAAATTGGTTTGGCAATCGAAATGGGCTGTGATGCGGAAGATATTGCACTGACCATTCACGCACACCCAACATTGCACGAGTCTGTAGGTTTAGCCGCTGAGATATTTGAAGGTTCGATCACAGATTTACCAAATCCAAAAGCGAAAAAACGTTAATTTTTAAAGATATTACCGATATCAAAGGGCTACAGAGAAATTTGTAGCCCTTAATTTTTTTTAGCTTGTACAATGTATACATTGTTATATGTTCTTGACAGAGCATATAAATAATATTGATTAACAATTTGGAGTTTTTATGCGAACAAAAATATTAGCAATTAGTTTTACTGCATTATTATTAGCAAGTTGTACACATCGTGTTGGCGGTTATACCATAATGAGTTCAAAAAATATCAATGTAAATAGCGGGAAATTACAAGTTACTACTGAGAGGGTGAAAGGAATACACTCTGCACAACTTGCTCGTTTTGATGAAGCAACGGATAGGGCGATTCAAAACAATAAATGTGCCGTGGCATTATCAGATGTTGCAACCTATGTAAAACAGAATTTTTTCACTGTCTCTGCAATCGTTGAAGGTAATATTGTAATTGACCAGAACTTACCTGGTTGTGCTAAATAAATATGATGTATATCGGTGAGATTTGCAAAATTTTTGTAAATACTCACCGCTTTTTTTAGATTTTCACTAATAGTGCAACAGCCTCACAAGCAATCCCTTCGCCTCTGCCAGTAAATCCTAATTTTTCAGTGGTTGTCGCTTTGACATTAACTTGGTTTATATTGCAGTCAAGATCTTCTGCAATGGCTTGACGCATTTGATCGATATAAGGTCGCATTTTTGGAGCTTGTGCCATAATCGTTACATCAACATTCCCTACTTTATAACCAGTTTTTTGAACCTGACGATAGGCTTCAATTAATAATTCACGGCTATTTGCTCCTTTGTATTGCATATCCGTATCGGGAAACAGTTTGCCAATATCACCTAATGCAACAGCACCAAGTAAAGCGTCAGTTAAGGCGTGAAGTGCCACATCGCCATCAGAATGAGCAAGGAAACCTTTTTCATAAGGGATTGTAATGCCACCAATTCGTAATGGTCCTTGTTCACTAAAGGCGTGAACATCAAATCCGTGTCCAATTCTAATCATCGTTGTTCTCCTGATGGGTAAGATAAAATTCAGCTAAAGCAAGATCTTCTGGGCGTGTTATTTTTAAATTATCGCTGCGTCCTAACACTAATTGAGGCGAATAGCCTGCAAGCTCCATTGCAGATGCTTCATCAGTGATCGCGATACCTTGATTAAGTGCAGATTCAATAGCTTGCTTAAGCGTTAAAACGGGGAAAAATTGTGGTGTTAAAGCGTGCCAAAGTGTAGAGCGGTCTTCGGTATGTGCAATATGTTTGCCATCGCAGCTGCGTTTAAGCGTATCAATTGCAGGGGTGGCGAGGATTGCCCCTTGATTGATTTCATTATCATCAAATTGGATTTGCAAAAGTTTATCTAAATCTGACCGCTTAAGGCAAGGGCGAGCGGCATCGTGAACTAACGCCCAAGCATTTTCATCGGCGTGTATGAGTGCGTTTAACACCGAGTGAGAACGTGTTTCTCCCCCAAATACAATCTGTATTTTAGGGTGTTTCAAGCACGACAATGTTGCAAAATAGGAATCCGTTTCAGAGACGGCAACAATGATTTGTATAATATTAGGGTGAGAGAGAAATGGACTTAATGAATGCTCCAAAACCGTTTTTCCGTCTAATTGTAAATATTGTTTGGGAATATTTGCTTGCATTCGACTGCCAACGCCTGATGCTGGAATAATAGCGATGATCTTAGGTTGAATGTTATTCATTATATTCACCTCTCATATTTTTCTAATGGCGTGGGACAATACGATAGAAAGTTTCATCACTTTTCACCATTTCTCTCTCAAGTCTCGCTCGTTCTTCTAAAGCATTAACGCCCGTTTTCAAATCATAAATTTCTGCCATAATTAATTGGTTTCGAGAGTGTAATTTTGCATTATGTACTTCCAATTCCACTACATTTTCTCTAACTACTTCGTAATCTAGCCAACCGTTTTTCCCTAGCCAAAAACTATATTGAAAATAACATAATAAAGTAAACAAAATAGCGGTTAATATACGCATTTCTATTATCCTAAAAATAAATAGTTATCGTTTTATCATAAATGATTAATTTTAATTCGTTCTAAAACATCTAAAATGTAGAATACATTCTATCAAAGCTGCATTTGTATTGGCGATTTTTTTTGAAATTTTCAAAAGTGTGAAGTAGATCAAATTATTTTTTTATAAAAATGTTTATAATCTCGCCACATTTATTTAGCTATTGAGGTCTGTATGTTTAATCAAATTGTTACCCAACTTGAACATCTTGGTATAACCAATATGAAAGCTATTGTCTATAATCCAAGCTATTCGCAACTTTTTGAAGAAGAAACGCAGTCTGAATTAGCGGGATTTGAGAAAGGTTATCTTACGACTTCAGGTGCAGTTGCGGTGGATACAGGGATTTTTACAGGACGTTCACCTAAAGATAAATATATTGTATTGGATAAAACCACACAAGATACGGTGTGGTGGACTTCTGAACAGATTAAAAATGATAATAAACCCATGACACAATCAACGTGGCAAGCTCTAAAAAATCTCGTTACTCAGCAGCTATCAAACAAGCGGATATTTGTGGTTGATGCGTTTTGTGGAGCGAATAGAGATAGTCGTGTAGCAGTACGCATCATTACGGAAGTCGCTTGGCAGGCACACTTTGTCAAAAATATGTTTATTCGTCCAACAGAAGAGGAGTTAGTTGATTTCCAGCCTGAATTTGTAGTGATGAATGGTTCAAAAGTGACCAATCCGAATTGGAAAGAGCAAGGCTTAAATTCTGAAAATTTTGTTGCGTTTAATCTCACTGAAAACATTCAACTGATTGGTGGAACGTGGTACGGCGGTGAAATGAAAAAAGGGCTATTTTCACTGATGAATTATTGGCTGCCACTCAAGGGGATTGCTTCAATGCATTGTTCTGCGAATGTTGGCGAAGCGGGTGATGTTGCTATTTTCTTTGGTTTATCAGGCACAGGAAAAACAACGCTTTCAACCGATCCGAAGCGTAAGCTTATCGGTGATGACGAACATGGCTGGGACGATAATGGTGTGTTTAATTACGAAGGTGGCTGTTATGCAAAAACGATTAATCTTTCCGAGGAAAATGAACCTGACATTTATCGAGCTATTCGCCGAGATGCCTTGTTGGAAAATGTGGTAGTTAAAGAGAATGGCGAGGTAGATTTTGCTGATGGTTCTAAAACTGAAAATACTCGTGTTTCCTATCCTATCTATCATATTGATAACATTGTTGAACCCATTTCCAAAGCAGGCCACGCTAAAAAGGTAATTTTCCTGACCGCAGATGCATTTGGCGTGTTGCCGCCTGTATCAAAACTTACGGCAGAACAAACCAAATACTACTTTCTATCAGGTTTTACTGCTAAATTGGCTGGAACGGAAAGAGGAATTACCGAACCGACTCCAACATTTTCAGCTTGTTTTGGTGCGGCATTCCTGTCTCTCCACCCAACAAAATACGCAGAAGTATTATTAAAACGTATGGAAGCAGTTGGTGCAGAGGCTTATTTGGTCAATACGGGCTGGAATGGCACGAATAAACGGATTTCACTAAAAAATACTCGAGCGATTATTGATGCGATATTAGATGGTACTATTGAGAATGCTCAAACAACGCAATTGCCGATTTTTAATTTAGCTATTCCAGCAAGCCTGCCAAATGTAGATAGCGCAATTTTAGATCCTCGTCATACTTATGAAAACGAAGCTGATTGGTATAAAAAGGCTGAAGATCTAGCACTCCGTTTTACTCAAAATTTTGCAAAATATATATCAACGAAAGAGGGAGAGAAATTGGTGGCTGCAGGACCTCAAATTTTATAGGTACATTAATCATTTGATAGCACAGTGGGTAAGGACATAGGCTGTCCTTACTCACATAAAAAACGACCAAATTCTATTTTTGCGATCTCGATCGCAAAATCAGATTTAACTTTTCCGATTTATTCATAAATCCAGCATACTTGGCTTGAGATAGCTAGGGAGCTGAAAGAAGTATGGATCGCTTGGTCATTGGGTTTGTTGTGTTAATGCTACCAATTACGGTATTACCCCAATCCTTTTTTCCTTTGATTATCAACATATTCGCACTAGCTTGTATCGTGGCATTGTGGTTTAGAACATCGCTTGTCATATTATTCGCATTACTTTTGATAAATTATAGCTATATTGACAGTGTTGCGAAAAAATCAATAACAGAGGCTGATTTTGCCGACACACAAACGATTCAAATTGTACAAATTTTAAAGCAACAAGACTACCAAACAGCAATAGGTGAAACACATACTGGAAAGCGGTTATATCTGCATTGGCAGAGTGAAATTCCCTTAATCCTTTCTGCTTATTACCAAATTAAACTCGTACCAAGACCCATTTCTGCAAGACTAAATAAAGGCA
Organism: Nicoletella semolina; assembly: GCF_004345745.1. GTDB lineage: Bacteria > Pseudomonadota > Gammaproteobacteria > Enterobacterales > Pasteurellaceae > Nicoletella > Nicoletella semolina. Next base: position 45,777 of record NZ_SLXJ01000007.1, read on the forward strand.
ATTTTGATCGCCAACGCTGGTATGTTGCACAACATATTGACGCCATTGCAACCGTAAAAAAAGCACAATTAATTGAAAATAAAGCATTATCTTTTCGAGCAAGCTGGTTATACCGCATAAAAAAACAACTGACTGATCTATCCAGTGAAGGAATACTATTAGCATTAACACTTGGTGAAAGAGCGTGGCTAAAAGCCTCGGATTGGGCAATTTTCCAACATACGACCACTGCACATTTAATCGCTATTTCTGGGTTACATATTGGGCTGGCAATGGGATTTGGCTTTTGGCTTGCAAAGGTTATGCAATGGCTTATATTAAAATATGGAAGAAATTTTAATTTTATTGGACTCGGCTTTTCCTTTCTTTTTCCTCGCATTATAGGGCTGATTTTTGCGCTAAGTTATAGTTCCCTCGCAGGCTTTTCTATTCCAACACTGCGAGCATTATTAGCAATCGTCTTTGTTTTTCTTTGTCAGTTAAAACGCAGATGTTATACGCCTTGGCAGTATTGGTGGCGAGTTATCGCTTTGTTATTATTATGTGATCCATTGACACTACTGTCTGATAGCTTTTGGTTATCCATTTTAGCTGTAGGCAGTCTAATTATTTGGTATCGCTATTTTCCTCTTAAACAATTTCCGTGGTGTGAAAATTGCAAAAAATTTCATTTATTCAACCGCTTGTTATTGTCATTAGCTCATTTACAACTTGGGATATGGCTGGTTTTTTCGCCTGTGCAGCTCTTCTTTTTTGAAGGGACATCTCCTTTCGCTTTTTTAGCCAATATGCTTATTGTGCCGATGTATAGTTTTTTGCTCGTACCGCTTATTTTTATAAGTTTAATGACAGACAATATTCTTCAGACTTGGCAGCTAGCAGACTGGCTAGTGCAAATAAGTATGTACTTGATTGAGCCATTAAGTCATTATTGGTTTAATTTAAGCACAGAATCACAATGGCAGCTGTTAAGTATAAATTTATTATTTTTGGTGATTTTATGGGCAATTATTCAACGCACTTCAAAATTCATTATGAGTATCTTATTTATTTTGCTTATCCTATTTAATCGTAGCTATGCTTTTTTTGAATGGCTATTTCCTTTCCCTTTAGTACAGTGGGTGCATTTTGATGTCGGGCAAGGATTAGCTATGGGGTTGATTTATAAAGAAAAGGGGGAGAAAAAAGCGATTTTATACGATACAGGGGCGAAATGGGCTGGCGGTTCAATGGCTCAATTAGAGATTATTCCTTATTTAATCAGACAGGGGATTGATGTTGAAGCACTGTTTGTGAGCCACGATGATAACGATCATTCAGGCGGGGTAAAACCATTATTAAAGCGTTACCCTAAAGCAAAATTAGTGGTTTCTGGACAAAATAATTATGGACATCATAAAGTTGAGCATTGTCAGCTTGGCACATATTGGCAATTTGGTGATTACATCAATATCAAAGCGGTCTATCCTCACTCAATTATTGCAAATAAAAAAGCGAGAGCAAGAAATGAAGATTCTTGTGTATTACAGGTTGAAATCAAAGTGGGTGAGTATGATAAAAAAATCAAAGAATATCGGCTATTATTGACGGGAGATAGTGGAGTAGAGCAAGAGCGTATTTTTTCTCCCCTAGTCGGAAAAATTAATTTTTTGCAAGTGGGACATCACGGTAGTAAAACGAGTACCAGTCATACATTACTAGCAACAACACAGCCTGAATGGGCAATTATTTCGTCGGGGAGATGGAATCCGTGGAAGTTGCCTCATCAAAGTATTTTAGCCAATTTACAACAGCATAAAATCTCTGTTTTAAATACCGCAGAAACAGGTATGATCACGGTTAGTTTTTATGAGAGCCATTATGAAATACAATCTACTAGAACAGTATTCAGTCCGTGGTATCAACAGCTTTTTCATTAATGCTGATTTTTCTAATCTAGAATTTAGTGATAATATGTCTCAAGACTATTGTACTAGTGTATTAATGTTACTTACACTGAAATGAGTACGATTAAGAGGGAATATGAAGAAAAAATTGTTTCAAGCTATTTTTTTTAGTGCTACGACATTGTCTAGCTTTGCTTTTGCTGATGTGCATTCCGTTGCAGAATTACAGAGACGTTTAGAAAATGCCAATCAATATAATGCAGATTTTGAGCAGATTGTGCGTTCAAATAAAGGCGTTGAGATACAAAAAGGTGACGGAAAATTTTTTGTTAAACGCCCAAATTTATTCCGAATGGAGACTAACACGCCACAAGAAAATACCATTATTTCTGACGGTAAGGCTTTGTGGTTTTATGATCCTTTTGTTGAACAGGTAACAGTGAATGGGCTGGAAGAGTCAGTGAGTAGTACACCATTCGTTTTACTGACTAGTAATGATAAATCGCATTGGGAAAAATATGATGTTACACAAAATTCGGATACTTTTACTTTAAAACCGAAATCAAAGAGCACAATTAAACAGTTTGATTTGCGAATTGATGATAAAGGGGTACTGAAAGGGTTTAGTGTTATTGAACAAGATGGACAGAGTAATTTATATATATTGCGTAATATTTCAACTGCAACGCAGCCAAGTTCACTTTTTCAATTTTCTGCTCCTAAAGGAACAGAGATTGATGATCAACGTACTAAAAAATAACACAACGGCTACGTTTGCATAATTTAAAAAGGATCTAACCTCTTGTACTTTATCATCTGTTGTATTAGATGTATTGATGTTTAAATGGATAAAATAAAATGAAAAATATTTATCAATCTCGTGATCCACAGGAATGGCAGCAATTTTTAATCCTGTTACAAAATGCAATTAAAGAAGATAAATTGGATTTGTTACTTTCTATTTTTTTAACTATTGATGAACGTAATGCTTTGGGATTACGTGTGCAAATTGTGCGTGAATTGCTGAGCAATACGCTTTCGCAACGAGAAATTCAGCAGCAACTCAATACGAGTGCCGCTACAATTACAAGAGGGTCGAATATGCTCAAGACAGTTGATCCTGATATACTAGATTGGATCAATCATCAGCTAAACCATAAATAATGCATAATTATATCGAGAAGCATTTAAATGATTGGGAGAGCATTTCATCGTCTATTAAGAAAAATAGCGGTTACGATTGGCAAAATTTTAGCGGTATTGGCTGGATTTTATATTATCCTTACACTGCTTTTTATGGTCGTGCCTGTGCCATTTTCGTCTTATATGGCTCAGAGAAAAATAGAAAGTTGGTTACAAAGAAAAGATTATTCCATTGAATATGATTGGGTCAATTTAAAACAAATTTCTTGGCAAATGCAGATGGCGGTTATTGCCGCAGAGGATCAGAAATTTGAGCAGCATTTTGGGTTTGATTTTCAATCAATTGAAAAAGCGTTACAACGCAATGAAAAAAGCAAGAGAAAACCGAGAGGAGCTTCAACGATTTCTCAACAAACAGTTAAAAATCTCTACCTTTGGCATGAGGCAAGCTGGACGAGAAAGGTCATTGAAGTGCCGCTAACGCTGTTGGTTGAAAATATTTGGGATAAATCTCGTATTTTAGAAGTTTATTTGAATATTGCTGAATTTGGATACGGTATTTTTGGCGTAGAAGCAGCAGCTCAATATTATTTTCATAAATCCGCAAATCTTTTAACCTTGCAGGAGGCATCGCTTTTAGCTGCTTCATTACCTAACCCTCATATTTTTAAAGTGAAATCTCCAAACGCAGCAATGCGTACTCGCCAACACTGGATTATGCGACAGGTTCAGAATTTAGGCGGTGCAGCCTATTTAGATAAATTATAAATTTGCCAGCCTATTGGACTTAGATGAAAGAATATGAAATGAAATTATTAATGCTTTGCCGAGAACCTCGTTTATATAGTTGTCAGCGTTTAGCCGAGGCAGCAAAAGGATTTGGTATTGATCTTGATATCCTTGATCCTAATCGTTTTCATATTAAATTAGCACCTTCAGGCACTGAACTTCATTATCAACGAGGCAAGCATTTCGATAAGAAAAGCGTAAATGAACCAATCGTTTGCTTAGACCTTATGAACGAATATCAAGGCGTCTTACCTCGCTTTGGCACATTGAGTACAGAAATGGGGTGTAATGTATTACGTCAATTTGAGCTAGCAGGCATTGTAACATTAAATAGTTCCGCCGCTTTTCGACTAGCACGAGATAAGTGGCAATCGCTACAACTGTTGCACGCTCAAGGTATTCCTATTCCGATCACCGTATTTAGTGGTGATCTTTTTAACAATAGGGATAGTGTAGCTCAATTTTCCTTTCCTGCTGTCATTAAGACATTGTCAGGCTCACAAGGTGTTGGAGTAATGTTAGCAGAAAATCGTAGCAGTGGAGTAAGTATGCTTGATACCTTGCGAGCTGCCAATATTCCTACTTTATTACAACAGTTTATTGCAGAATCAAGTGGGCGAGATATTCGAGCATTTGTGATTGGGGATAACGTTGTTGCAGCAATGCAACGAGAAAGCTCAACGGGTGAATTTCGAGCCAATATTCATCAAGGTGGGCAAGCAAAAGTATTAAACTTAACAAAAGAGGATCAAGATTTAGCCGTCCAAGCCACTAAAGCATTAGGACTTGATGTGGCTGGCGTGGATTTAATTGAAACCCACTCTGGCTTGCAAGTTCTAGAAGTGAATGCGAGCCCAGGGTTAGAAATGATTGAATCTGTGAGCCAAATAGATATTGCAAATCTAATCATTCGTCATCTTTTGCAAAAAATAGAGGAAAATTAACCGCTAGTCAAAAACGAGTTATTAACAAAGATTGAGATGTGTGAATTACTAATAGCTCAATCTAAAATGGTGTAATAATGGTCCTGGTGATTGTATAAAATCCGTAAGATCTTTTTTATCCGCTTGCCCAATATAAGGGATTTGCCCTAATAGTGGTGCGTTAATCCGTTGGCTAAGTAATTCAATGAGTTCTGCATAATGGCGTAAACCAGGGTTAATGCGATTTGCTACCCAGCCTAATAATTTTACGCCTTGTTGTTGCATTACTGATGCGGTGAGTAAGGCGTGATTGACGCAGCCTTCTTTAATTCCAACAACTAAGATAGTGGGAATTTGGTGCTGATTGACCCAGTCGGCAAAAGTAATATCTTTATTAATTGGTGTTAGCCAGCCGTAAGTTCCTTCAACCAAAACGTGTTGATATTTTTGTTCTAATCGTGCCAAGTCCCTATCAAGTTTTTCTTTGCTAATATGACGAACGGCATCAAGAGCTGCAAAGACTGGCGTGCTAGAATGGATAAAAGAGTAGCTATTGATCTCTCGATACTGCACTGAAATTGGGCAGCTTTTTTGTAATAATAGAACATCACTATTATTTTGGCAGGCATAATCGTCCATATTGGGTTCAGTCGGAAGAGAGTCATCGCCACCACAAGCGATAGGTTTATAACCTACGCTGGTAATCTCATATTTTGCCAATAATTGTATCAGTGTGCGAGTAACGATGGTTTTCCCAACATCGGTATCGGATCCTGTAATAAAAAGTGTTGCCATAATTTTGCTTATATAATTTTGTAATAAATAGCCTGTAATGAACCGTGAAAAATAAAGACAATGCGTAGTTTAACGAAAAATTTACAATAAAATAATGTTCTTGATCAAAGTTTTATGTATTTGTCTATTCTTTGATAGGGACTTCATTATGCATTTATTGCCACTATGTTTACATAAAGCATTATTTAATCAGCATTGTTGCCCTAAAAAGAATGAAATCGGCTAAAATGCTCAGAGGTAAAAATCTTTGATATTAACCGCTTAATTTAGCAACTTATGCAATAATTTAACTACGTTATAACCGAAAGAGAAAAAATGTCTGCACAAATTGATTATATTTGGGTTGATACCCAGTCAAAATTGTTAGAATGCTGCACGCAAGCGAGCCAAAAATCTGTTGTGGCTTTAGATACTGAGTTTGTTCGAATTCGGTCTTACTATCCTCAATTAGGCTTGATTCAATTATTTGATGGCAATAATGTCTATTTGATTGACCCACAAGGGATTAATGATTTTAGTTGCTTTAAAGCACTGCTAGCGAATACTCAAATTATCAAGGTGTTACACGCCTGTAGCGAGGATTTAGAAGTATTTTTATATCATATTCAACAAATGCCAACGCCTATGTTAGATACTCAAATTATGGCGGCGTTTTTGGGGGAAGGGGCTTCTCTAGGATTTGCTAAATTGGTTGAATTGTATTTAGGCATTACACTAGACAAAGGTGAATCCCGCACGGATTGGCTTGCTCGTCCATTAAGTGAGAAGCAGTGTCAATATGCAGCCGCAGATGTATTTTACCTTTTGCCGATTTATCACCAGCTTGTAGAAAAACTGAACCAAACAGGCTGGCAAACCGCCGCTCAACAGGAATGTGAGACACTATTGGTTAAACGCCAACAACTATCTGATTCCCTCAAGGCTTATCAAGATATTGGCAATGCGTGGCAATTAACTTCTCAGCAGCTTGCCGTATTGAGAATATTAGCGAAATGGCGACTAGAAGAAGCTCAAAAACGGAATCGAGCATTAAATTTTATCGTCAAAGAGCAAAGTTTATGGCAAATTGCAAAAATTCAACCAAAACATACCGCTACGTTATTGGAATTTATGCACCCAAATGAAGTGCGAGCTTATGGAAAAAAATTATTATGGTTAGTTGAACAAAGTAGAGCAATCTCTGAAAAAGACTATCCCCCTCCGATCACTCGTTTAGTTGATGATCCAGATTACAAAGCGACATTGAAAGGATTACAACAGCAGATAGCACGAATTATACCAGCGGATTTACCAAGCGAATTATTTGCAAGTAAGAGACAATTAAATCAGCTATTTAAATGGCATAAAATGGGACAAGATCCGCAGCATTTGCCTGAATTGCTGCAAGGCTGGCGGCGGAGTTATGGTGAACAACTTTATCAAGCCGTCTTTGGCGGCTAAGGCACAATTTATAATTATCATTTAAGGTACTTATGCTATTTACAACAAAAGAAATGTTACAACAACAGGAACAGCAGCTTCGCTTAGCGGTTGAGCAAGCAATTGAGCTTGCTGAAAAAGCTGGGGCGGTAGCCGAGGTTGCAACAACAAAAGTTACAGGACTTTCGGTGTCTACTCGCTTAGAAAATACTGAAAATATTGAATTTAATAATGATGGCTCGCTAGGGATTTCAGTTTATCTTGGCAAACGTAAAGGTAATGCTTCCACTTCCGATTTACAGCCTCAATCTATTCAACGAGCGGTCGAATCTGCTCTAGCGATTGCAAAATATACCTCTGAAGATGAGTGTGCTGGCTTGGCAGATAAAGAAATGATGGCGTTTAATCCGCCTGATTTAGACTTATTTCATCAAGCCGATATGAGCGTAGAGGAAGCGATTGAACTTGCAACAGAAACTGAGCATTTTGCTTTAAGTAAAGATGAGCGTATCGTTAATAGTGATGGGGCAACTTTTAATTCACATTGTGGCATTCGTATCTACGGCAATAGCCACGGAATGCTACAAAGTTATCTTTCTAGCCGTTATTCTCTTTCTTGTAGCGTGATTTCTGCTTATCAAGATGCCCTTGAAAGGGATTATGAATATACCATTTCACGAGAATTTGACAAATTAGCCTCGCCCAAATGGGTAGGGGAACAGGCTGCCATTAAAGCAGTTGAACGCTTAAATCCACAGAAATTACCCACTTGTGAAGCTCCAGTGATTTTTTATAACGATGTGGCAACAGGGCTAATTGGACATTTGGCTGGGGCGATTAGTGGTGGAGCACTTTACCGTAAAGCCAGCTTTTTACAAGATAAATTAGGCGAACAAATTCTGCCTTCTTGGTTTCAATTAGAGGAAAAACCTCATTTATTAAGGCAGCTTGCTTCATCACCTTTTGATAGCGAAGGCGTGATAACAAAAGATCAGCAAATTATTCAAGATGGCGTGCTACAAACCTATTTATTAACCTCATACAGTGGGCGTAAATTAGGGCGACAAACCACAGGACACGCAGGGGGGATTCATAACTGGCTTGTACAACCTAATTGTACTGGTGGATTAGATGCGTTACTAAACGAGATGGGAACAGGGCTACTGGTAACAGAAATGCTTGGGAGTGCGATTAATGGGGTAACGGGAGAATATTCTCGTGGTGCAGCAGGTTTTTGGGTTGAGAACGGTGAAATTCAATATCCTGTGGCTGAAATTACGATTGCGGGAAGATTACAAGATATGTTTAGAAATATGGTTGCGGTAAGCGATGATATTGAACAGCGTTCAAATATTCAAACAGGTTCAATATTATTAGACAAATTGCGTATTTCTGGTGAATAATACCGACTGTAAACAAAATTTTACTGATAATAAAAATAGACTTCCATTAATTTTGATTGATGAAATTTGAAAATATGATGCCCAAAATTAACTTCCATCACCAACCGCCTCGTGAGTTTGCTGCCATTGATTTAGGATCGAATAGCTTTCATATGATTGTTGCTCGAATTGTAAATGGTTCAATTCAGGTACTATCACGGATTAAACGTCGTGTGCGTTTAGCAGAAGGGTTAGATGAACATCGAGTGCTTAATCAAGAAGCGATTGAGCGTGGAGTGGCTTGTTTGGCTTTATTTGCCAAGCGACTACAAGGGTTCTCAATTGAAAATGTTAAAGTAGTCGGAACTTATACGCTTCGCAGGGCGGTAAACAATCAGGCGTTTTTACAGCAAGCCCAACGTGTTTTTCCTTTCCCAATTGATATTATTTCAGGACAAGAAGAAGCTCGCCTAATTTATTTAGGCGTTTGCCATACTCAGCCTGAAAAAGGGCGAAAACTTGTGGTGGATATTGGTGGCGGTTCGACAGAAATGAGTATTGGAGATGAGTTTGCCCCATTACGAGCGGAAAGCCGACATATGGGGTGTGTGAGTTTTGCTAAACGTTTTTTTCCAGAGGGAAAATTAACTAAAGAAAGGTTTGAACACGCCTATCAGGTTGCGGTAGAAAAAATCGAAGATTTAAGCTGGGAGTACCGCCAGCTTGGTTGGCAACACGTTTTAGGATCATCAGGGACAATTAAAACTGTCAGTAAAATTTTAATTGCCAATGGTTATCGGGATGGCTTGATTACTGAGCGGCGTTTAAAGCGTGTTATTCAGACCTGTTTAGAATTTAATTCTCTTCACCAAATAAAGTTGCAAGGCTTGACTGAAGAGCGTGCAGATGTGCTTGTTCCCGGTCTTGCTATCTTATTAGCGTTATTCCATACGTTTCACATTCAATCAATGCGCTATTCTAATGGAGCATTACGAGAAGGGGTGATGTATGGATTGGAAAAATATTTTCAAGTAGGTAACATTCGACAACGTACGCTCGAATCCTTAGTTGAACAATTCGATATTGATCGACCTCAAGCTGAACGTGTAAAAAATACCGCACTTAATCTATTTGCACAGGTGCAATGTTGGCAGCATCCGAAGCAAGCCAAACAATTAGGTTCTATTTTGAAATGGGCGAGTTTATTGCACGAAATTGGAATCTGTATCAATCATAATGGTGTCAATCGTCATTCTGCCTATATCATTGCAAATCTAGATCTGCCAGGGTTTGATGAAGAACAAAAGAAATTATTGGCAATATTGGTACGTTTTCATTTAAACAGTGTTAATTATAGTGATATTCGCTCTATGAATCGTTTCAATAATCGTGATGTGATCACCATTTTATGTCTACTGCGTTTAGCCGTATTACTGAATCGTGCTCGCCAAGCGACAATTTCGCCTCAATATTTGCAGTTTCTGATCGAGAGTGGGCATTGGATATTAACTTTTGAACCAAATTTTCTTATTCAAAATCCATTAATACATAATGATTTAGCAGAAGAAAAAAAACTACTTAAGGCACTCCATATTGATTTCACCTACAGATAAGATAATAGTCGGTCGCTGCTGCTAATTTTCAGCAGCTTTACCATTAAATTTTGATCTATTTATCATTTTTTAAGTTTTCCTCTTGTTATTTATTCAATAACACTTTACTCTATGGAGTATATCTTCCTTTTAATTTTTATTATGGAGTGAATGCTTCATAAATGGCATATTTGCAAGAGGAGTTTGCTATGCTTTTAGGTGATTTATCTCGTGATGATTTTGCTCTTTCTTTACCGCCTGTTTTTGCTCGTTTATGTGCTAAATTAAAACAACTTGATTTAGCACATCTGCCTTTAGGTTGGCAAGAACTTGAAGAGGGAGTTCAAATGAATGTAATGGAGTTTGAAACCTCATCTCCAGCTGGTAAGAAAGCAGAAATGCACCGTAAATTTATTGATATTCAAGTGGTTATTTCTGGCGAGGAAATGATTGAGTATGGTTTGTCACAGCCTGACTTATCTCGTTTTGATGAGTACCGAGATGAAGATGATTACCAGCTTACTGATGAAATTGAGCATAAAAATGAGCTTGTTTTACAGCCGAATATGTTTGCGATCTTTCTTGCTTATGAGCCACATAAACCAGGGAATTCAGTAGGGGGAAACCATCGACTATTGCGTAAACTCGTGGTGAAAGTACCAACAGCACTTTTAGAGCAATAAGATGTCTTCTCAAGGAAAAATTTTAGATACTATTGGGGCATTAGAAAATAGTTTAACGAAAACAGAAAAGAAAATTGCAAATGCAATTTTGTCTCGCCCCAACTTGTTAGGTCAATGTTCATTATCAGAAGTTGCAAGTCAAATTGGTGTGGGTGAAGCGACGTTCATTCGCTTTTGCCGAACGCTAGGTTTTAAAGGGTATGCTGATTTTAAGTTGGATTTAGCAATTGAATTAGCGACACAACAAAAAGAAAGTGGTGAATTGCTTGATACAGATGTATCAGAAACTGACTCACCGAATGAAATTGCAATGAAGTTGCAAACAATGCTGATGAATGTCATCACAGAAACGATTAATTTATTGGATTTTGATGAGCTTGAGAAGGTTGTTGAGCAATTATGTCAAGCAAAACGGATCTTTCTCTTTGGTGTAGGATCGTCAGGGCTAACTGCAGAAGAGGTAAAGCATAAATTGATGCGTATTGGGCTACAGGCAGATGCTGTAACGAATAATCATTTTATGTATATGCAGGCAGCATTATTGCAAGCAGGGGACGTCGTTATGGGGATTAGTCATTCAGGTTATTCTGAAGAAACAACAAAAGCATTAGGCATTGCGAAAAAGAGTGGTGCGACGACTATTGCTATTACACATAATTTACGTTCCCCAATTACAGAAGTAGCTGATTATGTTTTAATCAACGGCAATCGTCAAGGCTATATGCAAGGTGACTCAATTGGCACAAAGATGGCACAGCTTTTTGTTCTTGATCTGATTTACACCTTGCTAGTCAAGGCTGAGCCAGAGAAAGCTGTACAACAGAAACAGAAAACGCTTAATGTAATTTTAGAACAGCGTATGAAATAAGTTTTTGTAGGGTAATACATATTTGTAGAGACAGTTGTATTAAAGATACATGTTGTTTCTCTTAGGGTATAAGCGGTGAGTTTATGTGGATTTTTTGCAAAAAGTTACCGCTATTTTTAAAATTTCTCTTTAATTAAGGAACTTCAAATGAAAAATCTTAAAGGTATTTTCAGTGCATTATTAGTCTCATTCAATGAAGATGGGACGATCAATGAAAAAGGCTTACGCCAAATTATCCGCCATAATATCGACAAAATGAAAGTTGATGGCTTGTATGTTGGTGGTTCTACAGGTGAAAATTTTATGCTCTCCACCGAAGAAAAAAAGGAAATTTTCCGTATTGCAAAAGATGAAGCAAAAGATCAGATTGCTTTGATTGCACAGGTTGGTAGTGTGAACTTAAAAGAAGCAGTAGAACTGGGGAAATATGCGACTGAGTTGGGTTATGACAGCCTGTCTGCGGTTACGCCATTCTATTATAAATTCAGCTTCCCTGAGATTAAAAATTTCTACGAAACGATAATTCGTGAAACTGGAAATAAGATGATCGTGTATTCTATTCCGTTTTTAACAGGGGTAAATATTGGCGTTAATCAATTTGCTGAATTGTTTGAAAATGAGAAAATCATCGGTGTGAAATTCACGGCTGGTGATTTTTATCTATTAGAACGTTTGCGTAAAGCATTCCCTAACCATCTCATTTATGCTGGATTTGATGAAATGATGTTACCTGCAAGTGTATTAGGGATTGATGGTGCGATTGGTTCAACATTTAATGTAAACGGTGTTCGTGCTCGTCAGATTTTTGAACTTGCTCAACAAGGTAAAATTAAAGAAGCACTTGAAATCCAAAATGTTACCAATGATCTGATTGAAGGTATTTTAGGTAACGGCTTATATCAAACCATTAAAGGTTTGTTAGAAGAAGAAGGCGTAAATGCAGGCTACTGCCGTGAGCCGATGACTAAAGATTTAACACCAGCACAAAAACAAATAGTGAAGGAATTAAAAGCAAAATTCCTTTCTTAGTGAAAATTTTTCTGACTTTTCCCCACCTTTGGGTGGGGATATTCAAATAATAATGAAAAAACTAATGCTGGTGTTGCTGTTAGGAAGCATATTAGAAATAAAACCGCCTACATAGACGGTTTTATTTTATTCATCTCAAAAAACTAATTTAGCACCCAAACTCGTCCAAAATGTTTCATTAAACCAGCTTGATGTCCAGCTTTTTCCCCAATGCCTTGGTATATATCGAAATGCTGACCTTTTACTGCACCTCCAACATCGAGTGCAACCATCAAGCGTAATTCGTGTCGTCCTCTCCAGTTTCCATTATGATCGATGAGCGGCATTTCGACTAACAATACACTACCTGATGGGACAATATTTCTGTCAGAAGCAACTGATGCAAGTGCAACTAATGGTACGCCAGCAGATCCTTTTACATCAAACGTTGCATCAGGTCGGAAATAAACAAATGATTGGTTACGCTCTAATAAACCTTGTAGCTTATTTGGGTTGCGTTCAGCCCATTGTCGAATAGCTTGGACAGACATTTTTTCTTTTTCTATTTCTCCTGCCTCAACTAATAAACGCCCAATAGAAGTATAGCTGTAACCATTTTTATCCCCATAAGCAAAGTGGCGTAAATTGCCGTCGCCAATATGGACAAATCCGCTACCTTGTACTTCCATTAAGAAATTATCAAGTAGCGAGTTACTATAGGCGAGTTCTAATCCTCGCCCATTCAATGCCCCTTGATAGATCTCAGATCGAGAATACTTTTTATTTCCCTGAGGGATTGCATAAATAGGATAACGAAACTCGCCCTGAGGTGTTGTTCTTGCTTCAATAATGGGAACAAAATAACCTGTCATCATTACGTTTTGATAGCCATCTTGTCCTCTCATTTGATTTAGCTGTACGCCATAGCGGGTCAATTCTTGAAGACGACCGCCAGCCGCAAGCCAAGAGGTAATTTTCCCATAAGTTACGGCATATTGATTTGCAAGACGAGTAGAGTAGTGACGAACATTATCTAATTGCGTTAAGAAATCTTGTTGATTAATAATTTGACCTGATTTTGCAATATATGATGTCGCAACCGTTGGCATTGATTGAGGGATAAATTGCCTGCCCGTGTAACTTGCTCCAAATTTTGTTAAGTCGTAACTGTTTTGTGAGGTGTTATTACAACTTGTAATGAATGCAATTGCCGAGAGTAGGGTAGTTTTTTGATAAATTTTCCATTTTTTAGACATTTTCCAAGCCGAAAAAGACATATTTTATATTCCCAATGATGAAGTAAAAACATAAAGACTAACAAACTTTTAATCAAAGCGATATAGGCAAGTAAATAATTTAAAATCAATTTATAGATTGGGCGTGGTTTAAGCGATATTTCTTAAACTTAGCGTAAATGTCCCGCTCGTTGCTATATAACATATTATGTTATTGAGTATAATGCTTTATACTGTGTCTTTTACATACGGAGATTATTATGATTATTGGTATTGTGGGTTGTGGTGGAATTGCTTATGCACACGCGTATGCGATGTCCCATATAAAACAAATTACAGGATTAGCATTGTATGGTAGAGCAGAGAGTATGCTTAAATTAAGTGAATCTGTTTCTTTACCAACTACTTTATGTGATAGCTTAGAACAACTTGCAGAGATATGCGATGCTTTTGTGATATGTACGCCAAACCATTTACACGTTGAACTTGCAAAACAGGTGTTAGCCCATAAAAAAATCCCGTTACTTTGTGAAAAGCCGTTGTCTACCACTTTAGGATCAGCCAATCAATTGGTAGAAATAGCACCGCCAAAAAGTATTATTTCCTTTAACTATCGCTATAACCGTGTAGTTCAAAGAATACTGCAACTGATTGAAAACAATAATTTAGGTAAATTAGTCTTTTTTTCAGTCGATTTTAATCGGAATTCCGCTCTAACACGTCATCACCTCACTTGGAAAGAGTCTTCTCACCAACATAAAAGTAGTGGTGCATTAGGGGATTTATCTTGCCATCTTTTAGATTTATTCTGCCTATTCAGCCAAAGTCAAATAGCTCTTAATAATTTAACTATTGTCAAAGGAACAAGAGTGAAAAGTAAAGAGGGCGTAAATATACAGGTAGATGATAATGGTTATATCTTAGGAACAGCAAATAATGGTACTTTTTTTCGAATTCACGCCAGCAAATCTGAGGCAGAAGAGGATCTTGGGCTGTATCTTAATTTAATCTTTGAAAAAGGGGAAATTAGGTATTCTATTAAAGAAGAAAAAGTTATTCGCTTACTCACCTTTGATCATACCGATGTTGTTACGATTACGTTAGATGAGGAAGCAATACTTACGGATCCACCTAAAGAATTGCCATTTTGGGCGGATTCATTCATATATCTTTACAAAGATTGGGTTGAGGTTCTCACTAATTCTACACCGAGTAAATCATTACCTTATATTTCACAAGGATTACATATTCAAGAGATCATGGAAAAATTCTAGTTAGACTAAGTGAATAATAAAATGTAGTTAAAAAGCAAAAAGGCTGGGGAATCCCAGCCTTTAAAAATTATTGAGTTGATTGAATTGCCGTAAGTGCGATAGTGTAAACAATATCATCAACCAACGCACCACGAGATAAGTCATTCACTGGCTTACGCATACCTTGTAGCATTGGACCAATGGAGATTAAATCTGCTGAGCGTTGTACCGCTTTATAAGTGGTATTACCTGTATTTAAATCTGGGAAAATAAACACAGTGGCTTTTCCTGCAACTGGTGAGTTTGGTGCTTTAGAGCGAGCCACATCTTCCATAATTGCCGCATCGTACTGTAATGGACCATCAATAATTAAATCTGGGCGTTTTTCTTTTGCTAAACGAGTAGCTTCAGCTACTTTTTCAACATCTGCACCAGAACCTGATGTCCCTGTTGAGTACGAAATCATTGCAACACGAGGATCGATACCGAATGATTTAGCCGAATCTGCAGATTGAATCGCAATTTCAGCTAACTGTTCTGCTGTTGGATCAGGATTTACCGCACAGTCTCCATATACAAGCACTTGATCTGGCAGTAGCATAAAGAACACAGACGAAATAATTGAATTACCTGGTGCGGTCTTAATGATTTGCATTGGGGGACGGATAGTATTTGCCGTGGTATGTACAGCACCAGATACCAAGCCATCAACCTCATTGGCTTCTAGCATCATTGTGCCAAGCACAACTGTATCTAATAATTGCTCACGAGCAACCACTTCAGTCATTCCTTTATTTTTACGCAATTCAACCAAACGAGCGACATAGTTTTCACGCACATCCGCAGGATCAATAATGGTAATGCCAGCTCCCAATACAACGCCTTGAGCTTCTGCAACACGATGAACATCAGCTGGCGGAGCAAGTAACACACATTCAGCAATACCACGTTCGGCACAAAGTGCAGCTGCTTTGATTGTACGAGGCTCATCGCCTTCTGGTAAAACAATACGTTTTTTCGCTTGGCGAGCTAATTCAGTTAATTGATAACGGAATGCTGCAGGAGAAAGTCGGCGAGCTCTAACCGCACCTTTTGAAATTGTTTCGATAAAGCCTTCATAAAACTGCTCTGACACATAATGTTTGATCGCATCAATGCGTTCTTTATCATCAATTGGTACTTCCAAACTGAAGCTTTGAAGACTCAATGAAGTTTGCCAAGTATTGCCCTCTACACGGAAAATTGGCAATCCTGTTTCAAATGCTTGTTGGCATAATTTTGAAATTTGAGCATCAATTTTATAACCACCTGTCAGTAACAATGCACCAATTTCCACTCCATTCATCGCAGCTAACGCTGCCGCAACAATAACATCAGGACGATCGGCAGAAGCCACCAACAGGCTGCCCGCTTTGAAATGATCGACCATATTTGGTAGACTTCTCGCACAGAAAGTAATGCTACGAATACGGCGTTTATACACTTCACCTTCATTAATGATTGCAGCGTGTAGATGTTTAACTAAATCAATTGCACGAGTAGCAATTAAGTCTGATTTCCAAGGGATACACGCCAGCAGTTTGATTGGACCTTTGGTGAATAAATTTTCAATTTCTGCAATATTATTTGTACTATGCTGGAAAGAGTCAAAAATCTCAGTGAGATCTGGGCGAGTACGACCAGACTCATCAACTGGGGCATTAAATTTATTGATGACGGCACCTAATAAATTTGGATTGTTTTTTCCGCCGAACTGAGAAGCTGCTGCATCAATACGTTCTTTCAATTGCGATGGTTTATCCGCAGCAGGGGCGGCAACAAGAATAATTTCTGCATCAAGTGTTTGAGCTATTTCATAGTTAATGCTACTCGCATAAGAATTTTTACGAGTGGGAATTAACCCTTCAATAACTACTATATCGCAGTTTTTAGCAAGTTGCTGATGACGCTCAACGACTTTCTCCAGCAATACATCTGTTTGATTTTGACCAATTAAGGCTTCTGCAACGCTCAACATAAATGGCTCACCAACTTCCGTTATTTGAGAAGTACGAATGATAGTTGTTGAACGATCTAAGTTATCTTCTCCACTAATTGGTTGAGCGATCGGTTTTAAAAAACCAACTTTAGCCCCTTTTTGTTCCAAAGAATGCACTAAGCCAAGGCTGACACTGGTTAAACCGACACCAGTGCTAATTGGAATTAAAATAATTGTTCTGGACATTGTAAAATTTCCAAATAAAAGATAAATACAACAAGCGGTGCATATTGAGAAAATTTTTGCAAAATTTTGACTAAAAACTACCGCTTGTAAAAGCTAAAAACCTGCCAGTTGGCAGGTTCTTCATTAAAGAACAAGACGAGCAGTATCTTGTGCAATGACTAATTCTTCATTTGTTGGGATAACAAATGCTGGGAAACGTGAATCTTCCGCTGTGATTTTTCCAGATTTACCAAAACGTGCTGCAAGGTTTGCTTGCTCATCAACCTGAATACCAAATAATTTTAGATGTTTTAAAGTTAATTCACGCACTGGACCCGCATTTTCACCAATACCGCCAGTAAAGGTAATTGCATCTAGATCGCCAATGATTGCCATATATGAACCAATATATTTTGCTAAGCGATAAGCGAAGCTATCCATTGCACGTTTAGCTGCAGGATCGGAAGCATAATTGTCTTCTGCAAAGCGACAGTCACTAGTAACCTCAGTTAAACCTAATAAACCTGATTTTTTGACTAAAATATCTTCGATCTCTTTTACTGATTTACCGCAAGAATTGTGCAAATGGAAAATGATTGCGGGATCTAAATCGCCTGAACGGGTTCCCATTACTAAGCCTTCTAACGGGGTAAAGCCCATTGATGTGTCAATAGATTGCCCATTTTTAATAGCTGCAACAGAAGCTCCATTCCCTAAATGGCAGTTGATTATATTGGTTTTTTCTACGGGTTTACCCAAAATTTTTGCAGCTTCCTGAGTAATATATAAATGACTTGTACCATGGAAACCATAGCGACGAATGCCTTCTTGTTTATAAAGTGAGTAGGGGAGAGCATATAAATACGCTTGTTCTGGCATTGTTTGATGGAAGGCTGTATCAAAGACAGCTACATTTTTATCTTTTAAATGAGGGAATGTTTTAAGTGCTTCTTGGATACCAAGCAAATTTGCAGGATTATGAAGTGGAGCAAATGATGCAACATCACTAATGCCTTTAATTACTTCATCAGTAATAACAACAGATTGCGTATATTTTTCACCACCGTGTACCACACGATGACCAATCGCTGAAATATTATCTTTTAATTCTTGTGTAAGAACATTTGAAACAATGAAATTAAGTGCCTCGCTGTGTGCGGCACCATTTCCTAAGTCTGCACTGCCTTTTTCGCCATTCAGCTTCCACTTAATACGAGCGTCAGGTAGACTCAACGCTTCAGCTAAACCAGAGAGATATTCATCACCATTTTGAGGATCAATGATAGCAAATTTTAATGAAGAACTACCGCAATTAAGGATAAGAATTAAATTTTTGGACATAATCAAGCACCTTGAGGGTTAAAAAATAGACGATGCGTAAATCCACGCATTTCTTGCTAAGGATACACTTTTCGAGCGATAAAATAAATTCTTTATTGGAGAAAAAAGAAGCTATTCATTAAAAAAGTTGAAAAATTATCAAAAATTTTGATCTAGATAAGAAACTGAAGAAATCAGACTCGTAGGATTTATTTACAATGAAAAATATGAAGCAAACGAGTGGTGAATTTCAGCAAAAATTTTGCAAAAAACTGCCTAAAATTCACCGCTATCTATTAAAGACCTATAAAGACCTATTGTCCCAATGATTTTTGGATTTTTTTATCGGTGTTATATTGAGACAAGCTATAAATAGCCCAAATGGTCGCAGGAAGCCAGCCGATAATAGTGATCTGTAGAACAAGACACAAAATGCCTGATAATGGACGATTAATTGTAAAAAAAGTTAACCAAGGCAAAATAAAAGCAATTAATAATCTCATAAAAATCTCCAAATAATATCTGCACAAACAATTTATAATAATACAACGCTGAAATCAATTTTATTTTAATAATTTCGCATAATGCATATTATGTTAAATATAATTTTATAAACTAAGACTACATAACGATATATAATCAATGTTACAACGCTGACATTATGGCTGCATCAATAACGTTTTATTTGGCTCAAATGGCTCTTCTCGAACAAATTTTGGAACAAGGTAACCTGAAGTGATTTGCTGTAACTCTTTATAAATCGAAAATGCTTTTTGTTCATCAACCAGAAAATGATGTGCCCCTTCCACTTTATCTAAAGCGTGTAAATAATAAGGCAGAATGCCGTAATCAAATAGCTTATCACTTAGCTGTTTCAGTGTTTGAGCATTATCATTCACGCCTTTGAGTAATACGGATTGATTCAATACTACCACACCAGCTTGCTTTAATTCTATCATTTTTTGCTTAAAATAAGCATCAATTTCGTTAGCATGGTTAATGTGCGTAATAAATACAATATTCAGCGATGATTTTTCAAAAATTGTACATAATTTGTGTGTAACCCGATTTGGAATAACAACAGGCAGACGGCTATGGATACGCAAGGTTTTTATGTGCGAAATTTGTTCAAGCTGTGCGACTAACCAATCTAATTCTTCATCTTTTGCCATTAATGGGTCACCGCCAGAAAAAATGACCTCTTCTAGTTCTGGGTGTGATGCAATATACGATAAACTCTGTTGCCAAACAGTTTTACCATTTTTGATTTCATTGTAGGGAAAATGGCGGCGAAAGCAGTAACGACAATTAATCGCACAGCTATTTTTTACCATAAATAATAAGCGATTATGATATTTATGGAGGATATTCGGTGCTGGAGAATGCTGTTCTTCTAAGGGATCTTTTGTAAAGCCTTCAGCTTGTATGAATTCATCTTTAGCTGACATTGCCTGCAGTACAAGCGGGTCATTGCGTGATTTTTTTTGCATTTTTTCAGCAAACGGGCGAGGTACTCGCATAGAAAATAATTGGCGAGCTAAAATATCTTGCTCAAACGCTGAAACATCAAGTTCAAGATACTCTAGTAGTGCTTTTGGATCAGTAAATGCCTCGGCTAAATCTTGTAACCACTCTGCTCTTTCGCTACTTTCTAATCCTTTATCGTTTACTTGTTTTTCTCTGCCTTCTAGTTTTTCGTCATTTCTTACCATATTAATAGATTTTATCCTTTCTTTTTCAAACGAAAAAATTATACCTAAAAAGTAAAAAGTTGCTTAAAGATATTTTTTCAAATTGTGTGAATTGATGTATCATACCCATCTTTTTTATATACCTGCCTTATGGCAATTAATCTATTTGTTGAGGATAAAATGGCTAATTACAGCACTAATGATTTCAAACCTGGTTTAAAATTTATTCAAGATGGCGAGCCTTGCGTCATTGTTGAAAACGAATTCGTAAAACCTGGGAAAGGGCAAGCATTCACTCGGACTAAAATTCGTAAACTTATTTCAGGTAAAGTCTTAGAAATTAACTTTAAATCAGGCTCTTCTGTGGAAGCGGCTGATGTCGTAGATTACAACTATACCTACTCTTATAAAGACGAAGATTTTTGGTATTTTATGCACCCAGAAACCTTTGAGCAGATTTCTGTAGACGAAAAAGCACTAGGTGATAATGCTAAATGGTTGGTTGATCAAGCTGAGTGTATTGTTACATTATGGAATGGTTCTGCCATTGCGGTAACACCACCAAATTTTGTTGAATTAGAAGTAACCGAAACTGATCCTGGTTTGAAAGGTGATACTGCAGGAACAGGGGGTAAACCTGCAACATTAAGCACAGGTGCAGTTGTTCGTGTACCATTGTTTGTGCAAATTGGCGAGGTTATTCGTGTAGATACACGTTCTGGTGAATACGTTTCTCGTGTTAAATAATTGATTTTTTGTTGTAAACAGATAAATGAATAAATATTGCCTGAAAGAGAACTTTATCGTGAAAATATTCTCTCAATGAGGTACAATTTTGATAATTTTTATTACAACGATAACAGAGGAAGTATTATGTCAGTTAGTATTCTTGATGAACTTGAAGGTAAAATCAAACAAGCTGTTGAAACAATTCAACTTTTACAGCTTGAGGTGGAAGAATTAAAAGAAAAGAATGGTGAGGCAAATCGCCAAAATGATTCTCTGCGTAAAGAATATGAACAACTAAAAACAGAACATCAAGCATTCCAAGATCGATTACGTTCGTTATTAGGTCAAATTGATAACGTTTAAATCTAATAAACGGCTAATGTCTTAGCCGTTTTTTCATTAAATATATTTCTGTATATATTCCATACTTAAATTATAGAGCTGTTTACATTACAGATATGGCGAAACTTTATTTCTATTATTCATCGATGAATGCGGGGAAATCCACTACCCTGCTCCAATCTTCCTATAACTATCAAGAACGAGGAATGAATACGTTAGTTTACACCGCCGCAATTGATGATCGTTATGGCGTGGGTAAAGTAACGTCTCGCATCGGCATTTCACAAAATGCTCAATTATTTCGAGTAGAAACAGATTTATTTAGCGAAATCTCTGCTATTGCCTCAGAAAAATCGTTACACTGTATTCTTATTGACGAAGCACAATTTCTAACGAAAGAACAAGTCTATCAACTAACTGAAGTTGTAGACAAACATCATATTCCCGTACTTTGCTATGGGCTACGAACTGATTTCCAAGCTGAACTTTTTGAAGGCAGCCATTATTTGCTAGCTTGGGCTGATCAGCTCGAAGAGCTAAAAACTATCTGTTATTGTGGGCGTAAAGCAAATTTTGTTATTCGCACTAACGAAAATGGCGAGGCTGTCAAAGCGGGCGATCAAATCCAAATTGGTGGAAATGATACCTACCTTTCAGTTTGTCGCACGCACTATAAAGAAAAACTCAATTTATAACGTTCTTTTCGTTCAATTTGACGTACAGCATAGAGATGAATCATGCATAATTATAAGTACGATAGACAAAAGCCGTAACTAAAATGGTCAGCATAATAAGAATCTGTATTAGTCGCTTTTTTGTTAATTTTTCTATAGACATCAGTAAAACCTACTTAAAAATTTAATTCCTAAATACACCTAAAACTGCTAGACTTTGAGTTAAGTCAAATTTTATAGCGTATGTCAACTTTTATGAAAATTGTATCGGATTTAAAAACAAATGGAAGAACAGTTTGCACTATACACTGTCAAAATTGTAGCATTAGTCAATTATGTTTGCCGTTTACCCTTAATGAACACGAACTTATGCAATTAGACAACATTATTGAGCGTAAGAAACCTGTTCAGAAATCGCAAATTATTTTCAAATCGGGTGATGAATTAAATGCTATTTATGCTGTTCGTTCTGGAACGATTAAAAGTTATACTTTAAGCGAAAGTGGTGAGGAACAAATTACCGCTTTTCATTTGCCAGGCGATGTTATTGGGTTTGACGCTATTATGGATATGAGGCATATCAGCTTTGCTCAAGCTCTTGAAACAGCAATGATTTGTGAAATTCCATTTGATATCTTAGATGATCTTGCGGGGAAAATGCCTAAAATCCGCCATCAAATTATGCGTCTAATGAGTAACGAAATTAAAAGCGATCAAGAGATGATTCTTTTGCTGTCTAAGATGAATGCAGAAGAAAAACTAGCCGCATTTATTTATAATTTATCTCAACGCTACGCTGCTAGAGGATTCTCTGCTCGTGAATTCCGTTTAACAATGACAAGAGGCGACATTGGTAACTATCTTGGTCTTACCATCGAAACCATTAGCCGTCTTTTAGGGCGTTTTCAAAAAAGTAATATGATTTCGGTACAAGGAAAATATATTACAATCAACGATATGAATGAGCTTAGCGAGATAGCTGGTGTAACTAAATCTACCAGCCCTATCGCTTATACGAACGCAGAGTAATTCATATACAAAACACACAATGACATTTTAAGCGGTCGATTTGCATAAAAAATTTGTTAATCGACCGCTTAAATTTTTGACAATATGCCTTTAGAACAATTTCTCTTTTCTCCCTCTATTTATACCGATTTACCGATGTAGCTGTTCAAACGTATTGAAATAAGTGGGAAATGTTTTGGCAGTACATTTTGGATCTAAAATAGTTACTGGAGTATTAGATAATGCAACCAGTGAGAAACACATTGCTATTCGATGATCGTTATACGTTTCGATTTCTGCGTGTTGAAATTTGTCTAAGTCAAGCGGCTGAATTCGGATAAAATCTTCGCCTTCTTCAACTTCTGCCCCCACTTTTCGCAGCTCTGTTGCCATTGCACTCAAGCGATCTGTTTCCTTTACTCGCCAATTGTAAATATTGCGAATGACTGTTTCTCCCTCTGCAAATAAAGCTGTTGTGGCAATCGTCATCGCCGCATCAGGAATATGATTCATATCCATATCAATCCCTTTTAAACTACCCTGCTCTGCTTGAATAAAATCCTCTCCCCAAGTGATTTTTGCCCCCATTTTTTCTAACACATCAGCAAACAAGCGGTCTCCTTGAATAGAATTTTTACCAATCCCTGTTACCTTTACCTTCCCTTTTATCGCTCCAGCCGCAAGAAAATAGGAAGCAGATGAAGCATCACCCTCCACTAAATATTTTTCAGGGGAGATATAACATTGATTTCCCCTAACAAAAAAAGTTTGATAATTTTTGTTTTCTACTTCAATCCCAAAATCTTTCATCATCGCCAGCGTAATATCAATATAAGGCTTAGAGACTAACTCACCTATGATTTCTATTTCCATATCTCCATTAGCAAGTGGGGCGGACATTAATAATGCGGTTAAAAATTGACTTGAAATAGAACCATCAATTTTCACTTTACCGCCATTTAGTCCTGTATTACGAATAGCAATCGGCGGATAACCTTCATTTTCTAAGTATTCAATATTTGCCCCAATTTGGCGAAGTGCATCAACTAAATGCTTAATTGGGCGTTCCTTCATTCGAGGTTCACCTGTCAAAACCACTTCTGCCTCGCACTCCCCTTTTAGACACAACGCCGCTGCTAATGGACGCATTGCCGTTCCTGCATTTCCTAAAAAAATGGACAGCCCATCTTGTAATTGAAATGCACCGCCCATTCCTTCCACTTCACAAACTGTTTTATCTTCTGACAAGCGATAATTTACCCCAAGATGTTTTAACGCATTCAACATATGGCGAATGTCATCACTCTCCAATAAATTTGTTACTTTCGTTGTGCCTTGTGCCAATGCCGCCAGCAGCAAAGCTCGATTTGATAAACTTTTTGAACCTGGTAAATTAATTTCGCCCTCTATATGAGTAATGGGCTGTAACGTGATTTTATTCATTGTACATAACCTTTAAATTTAAATGAGAGCATACTATCACAACCTTTTTTTCTCCGCATCAATGACTTAACTCATCAGCAATCACTTCGGCTTGTTTTAGTACAAATTCCACCGCTTCTAGCTGTTTGTCAGGTGGATATTTGAAGAGTCTTAACGCTCGGCGTATTTCAATTCGCATTTTGGCACGCACGGATTCTTTAAATTGCCAGTCAATGGTAATCGCCTCAAGCCACAAGGCTTGATGACGGCTGTTTTTCACTTTTTCTAAAAACTGCTCCGACAAAATCTCAATATTCGGCTGATCTCGGTTAAGCAACGCAAATAAATCCACTGCACCATCTGCTTTTACCGCTTGATTCAGCAATGCCACCAATTTAATCTGGCGGTCGGCAGGGTTAGCGGTCGAATTTGGCTCACGTTTTGCAAGCATTGCGTCCCTACCGATCAGGTTGAATTAATATCTAAGTCAGCACCTTAATCAATGCTTTAAAGAATCGATCGTTTTCCTCTGGCAAGCCAATACTGACTCGTAAATGGTTTGGCATTCCATAACCTGCAATTGGTCGGACAATCACGCCTTCACGCAACAATGCATCATAAATTGGCGTGGCTGGGCATTTAAAATCGATGGTGATGAAATTGCCTTTCGATGGGATATATTCTAGCCCTTGAGCTTGGCAGAATGTTTCGTAGCGAGCCATTTCCAAGCGGTTGTTTTCGGCGACTTTTTCGATAAAAGCATCGTCATTCATCACCGCCACCGCTGCCGTAAGAGCAAGGCTATTGCAGTTAAATGGCTGACGAACTCGGTTAAGCAATTCGGCTATTTCTGGGTTAGATACCGCATAACCTATGCGAAGCCCTGCCAATCCATAAGCCTTTGATAATGAGCGAGAAACAATTAAATTTGGATATTTTTGCAAAAGTTTGAAAGAATCTAACCGCTCATTTGCTTGGGTAAATTCAGTATAAGCCTCATCTAGCACCACAATCACGTTGTTTGGCACATTGGCAAGGAAGAGATCTATTTCGCTCTCTGTAAGGAAATTACCTGTTGGATTATTTGGGTTAGCAATAAAAATAAGTTTAGTTTTTTCATTGATTGCAGCCAAAAAAGCATCAAGATCGTGTCCCCAATTTTTCGCAGGAACTTCACGAGCAGTCGCATTAATTGCTTTGGTTACTAATGGATAAACAATGAAAGCGTATTGTGAATAGATAATTTCGTCTTTCTCGCTGACGAAAGTGTGGGCGAATAGTTCGAGTAAATCGTTTGAGCCGTTGCCAAGCGTAATTTGATTAGGCTGAACACCAAATCTACGAGAAATCGTGGATTTCAGTTCGAAACCGTTGGCATCTGGGTAGCGAGTAAGTTCATTCAGTTGTTGAATGATGGCTTGTTTGGCACTGTCTGGGAAACCAAATGGATTTTCATTTGAGGCAAGTTTTATAATATTTTGAATGCCAAGCTCTCGTTCGAGTTCTTCGATAGGCTTTCCTGCTTGATAGGGAGAAAGCGATTTGACGCCTTCACTAACAAGTTGGCTAAATTGCATATAGGTTGCTCCTAAAATAATAATACTATTTAACGTAAACGCTAGGTTTGGCGTCCTTATTGATTTTGTGCAAACTTATCCATAAAGGCAATTAACGCTTGTACACCTTCTATTGGCATTGCGTTGTAAATAGACGCACGCATTCCGCCTAACACTTTATGCCCTTTCAAGGCTTGTAAGCCACAAGCGGTCGCTTCTGCCACAAATTTTGCATCAAGCTCATCATTTCCTGTACTGAAAGTGACGTTCATTAATGAACGATTTTGCCTTGTAACGCGGTTATGGTAAAAATGGCTTTGATCAAGATAGTCATACAGCAATTTTGCTTTCTGTTGGTTACGCTGTTCAATGGTTTTTATTCCGCCTTCTGCAAGCCAATATTTAAACACGAGCGAGCAGAGATACCAAGCAAACGTAGGCGGTGTATTAATCATTGAATCACTTTGAGCTTGCACGGCATAATTCCAAATTGATGGCGTATCTTGACGAGCATTGCCAATCAAATCTTCACGCACGATAACGATTGTTATCCCAGAAGGACCGATATTTTTTTGCGCACCTGCATAAATTAAACCAAATTGGCTAATGTCAATTTCTCGAGAAAGAATATTAGATGACATATCCGCAACGAGTACCGCATTCCCAACATTCGGTACATCAAATAACTCAATGCCACTGATTGTCTCATTTGGGCAATAATGCACATAATCATAATTTTCAGCGATATCACTAAAATCTAAATTAACAATCCCCTGCTCTGCCCCTTGCGTTAAAAGATTAACTTCATCAATTGTACAGAAATTGCGTGCTTCTTTTGCCGCCGTTGCCGACCAGTGTCCACTGGTAAGATAAAGGGCCCTCCCTTTTTTTCCAATTAAATTCATCGGAATTGCCGCAAATTGTCCTCTCGCACCACCTTGCAGAAACAATATTTTGTAATTATCGGGTATCTGATATAAAGACCGAAAATTGCGATCTGCTTGAGCAGCCAATTCAACAAATGGCTTTCCTCGATGGCTTACCTCCATAACCGATGAGCCTAATCCCTGCCAGTTAAGCAATTCAGATTGTGCCTGTTCAAGTACCTGAGGGGGTAACATTGCAGGTCCTGCACTAAAATTATAGGTTTGTGTCATTGCATTTGCCTCATTGTGATTTTTTATTGTTGTAAAAATAATGGTGAATGAATAGAAATCTAACTAGCGATCATTATTGCTTCAATATCTGCAATTTCTTTTGGTGCTGCACTGGTTAGATTTTTGTTGCCGTACTCGGTGATTAACAGATTATCTTCAATTCGAATACCAATGCCTTTATATTGTTCTGGCACATCAGCATCTCGTGGAATATACAATCCAGGTTCAACCGTAAGAACCATACCAATTTCCAATGGGCGATCTCTATCCGAACCATATTCGCCCACATCGTGTACATCTAGTCCTAGCCAATGCCCGAGTCCGTGCATATAAAACGCTTTATAAGCTTTTTCGTCAATTAATGTTTGCACATCGCCTTTAAGAATCCCTAGATTTACTAAACCTTCAGTCATTATTGCAACCGCTTTATCGTTGGCTATTTTTATCGAACTTTGTGGTACAAGCAGTTTGGTTGCCTCTTTCGACGCACTTAAAACTAATTGATATAACTCTCGTTGTGGCTGACTAAATTTTCCATTTATGGGAAATGTGCGTGTAATATCGCCTGCATACATTGCAAATTCGGCTCCAGCGTCAATCAGTACTAAATCGCCATCACGCAACACTTGGTCATTTTCATTGTAGTGCAGAATACACGCATTCTCACCGCCTGCAACAATCTGATTATAAGAGGCAAAACGAGCACCAAAACGTGAAAATTCGTGCTGAATTTCCCCTTCAATTTCCATTTCGTAGCGGTTTGGACGAGTTTGTTTCATTGCACGAAGATGAGCTAGTGCTGAAATTTGACACGCCTGCTGAATAAGTGCTATCTCTTGTTCTGATTTAAACAATCGCATTTCTGATAAAATAGGCTGCCAATCAATAAGATGAACAGGCGATGTTTGACGATTATCTCGCATAGTATCAAACGTTTTAAATACAATCTCATCACCCCAAGTTTGCAATCCTCTTGCATAATAACAAGCGGTCAGATTAGCCACTTTTTTTGCAAATATTGTTTGAATGTCAGTGATATCATAGGCTTCATCAACATTCAATTGCCTAGGTGCTTGCTCAACCCCTAATCGGCGACCATTCCACGTTTCCATTAAAGGATCTTTTTTACGTAAAAATAATACCGTTTCACATTGCCCTGTCCGCTTTATCAGTAATAATGCAGATTGTGGCTCGGCAAAACCTGTGAGATACCAAAAGTAACTATCAGGACGAAAGAGGTAGTCACAATCATTGTTACGACGTTTTTCAGTTTCAGTAAAGACGATAAGTGCTGAATTATCCTGCATTTGTTCAAATAAACGTGAACGGCGTGCAGAAAATTCAGACAGTGGCATTTTTTGTAAGTAAGCGAGATCCATAAATTTTCCTTTTGAACAAAAATTGTTACGATTTTAACATAAAAGCATAGACAAGCGAGTACAACACAAGCAGAATAATTCAATAATTTAGCGAGGAGATAATAATGATTACGATAGACACATTATGCCAGCTTGTGGCGAAATTGCGTGATCCAAATGGTGGCTGCCCTTGGGATATTGCTCAAACATTCGATTCAATGCTGCCACACTTATTAGAAGAAACATACGAAGTTGCTGAAGCGATACATACTCAAAATGCCTCTGCTCTGCGTGAAGAACTTGGCGACTTACTCTTGCAAGTCATCTTCTTAAGTCAGTTAGCACAAGAAGAAGGCGATTTTACCTTTCAGGACGTATTAGAGGATCTACATACGAAATTGATTGATCGTCACCCGCACGTGTTTGGTGACAAAAAAGCCAGTAATAGCGAAGAGGCTTTAGCTAATTGGGAAGCTCAAAAAGCCGCACAAAAAGCAAAATCTGGACAATCGTCTATTTTAGATGATTTGCCTTTTGCATTGCCTGCTTTGACACGAGCAAATAAATTACAAAAACGTTGTGCTAAAGTCGGCTTTGATTGGCAAGAGCCACAAGCTGTATTTAATAAAGTTGCGGAAGAATTAGACGAAGTGGCTCAAGAGATGAAACAAACGCCTGTTGAGAGAGAAAAATTAGAGGAAGAATTAGGAGATTTATTTTTTGCAAGTGTGAATTTGTGCAGGCACTATAAAATTGATGCCGAAAGTTGCTTACGTCAAGCAAATGTAAAATTTGAAAATCGTTTCCGTCAGATAGAAAAAAAGGTTGCAACCCAAGGAAAAACCTTATCTGAATGTACACTTGCCGAGTTAGATTTATATTGGGAACAGATAAAAAATGTGGAAAAAAATAGCAAAGTTGGATAGAGTATTGTCGATTTTTGTTTATTTATGTAAATGGCTGAGTAAGGAGTCATAATGCAAAAAATTTTACTTGTTGATGATGATATTGAATTAACTGAACTGCTTGCTGAGTTACTTTCATTAGAAGGATTTGATGTTCATACCGTACATAATGGCGAAGAAGCTCTCAATGAACTAGAGCATCAGAGTTACGATCTAATTTTGCTTGATGTGATGATGCCTGTACTAAATGGTATTGAGACGCTCAAACAAGTTCGTAAAAAATACTGTACACCTATTCTGATGTTAAGTGCAAGAGACGATGAAATCGATAGAATATTGGGTTTAGAATTAGGTGCTGACGACTACCTACCAAAGCCTTTCAATGATCGTGAGTTAGTCGCTCGCATTAAAGCGATTTTACGACGCACTAAAATAGGTAAAGTGATCGTTGAGACCACGGAATCTGAAGATGATCACAAACCACTTTATTTTGGTGGCGTTGAATTACATTCAGGTCGCCAGCAGGCGATTTTTGAGGAGAGAGATTTAGATCTCACAGGAACGGAATTTGCATTGTTGCAAATGCTTGTTCGCCACGCAGGTCAGATTCTTTCTCGAGAATTGCTCAGTTTCGAAATTTTAGGTAAACAACTCACCCCTTATGATCGTGCAATTGATATGCATATTTCAAATCTGCGTAAAAAACTACCTGAACGCAACGATAACTTACCTTGGTTTAAAACATTGCGTGGTCGTGGTTATTTATTGGTTACAGAAAAATAATCTCAGCCTCTCTTTATCACATAATCCCCCAATAAGGGGGATTTTCGTTTGTCTGTTAAGTATTTATCTATCAAATTATGAGAAAACGATTTAATCAATTAAAAACGCTCCGTAACTATTTAGCTTACCAAATATTTGTTTCTTTCTTTGGGACAATTGCAATTGTCCTTGGTATCGCCTTGCTGCTCCCTAATTTTGACACACGATCATTTAATTCCATTGAAGATGATCAACGTTTTTTCTTTACAAACGAAAGTCTTTATACACAACAAGAATATAACCTTGATGAAGTTTTTCAGCGTAATCTTTCAGTTACTACACTAAATGGTTTTGAGGTCATTTTACTTGAAAAGCAAACAGGATTAGTGAGCGGAATCAGCGGTAATCAGTTAAAAGCTTTACAAGCTTTTATATTTAAAGCGGATAATCCTTATGCCCCTTTGCAACGCCGTTTTGATGCGATTGAAATTTATGGTCCTTTTCTAGTTGAGTCCTCTACCAATCACTACTTACAATACTTTATCAAAAAGGTTGATCCACAACGTGAATTTATTAACTCGATGTTTGATTCACCATGGCTGATGTTATTAATTCTATTACTCGTTAGCACCCCTCTACTCCTTTGGTTATCGTGGCGGATTGCAAAACCTGTTAAAGCCCTACGTTTGACTGCAAATGCGGTCGCAACAGGGAATTTAACAATCAATCCCGATCTCGAAACTCGAGGGATTAATGAATTGCGAGAAGTCGGCAAAAGTTTTAATCGAATGATTACCTCTCTTGAAAAATTAACAAGTTATCAGCAAGGCTTGTTATCAAATATTTCTCACGAACTAAAAACACCACTGACACGAATGCAGCTAGCCGTTTCACTACTTCGCCGTCGCAATGGTGAATCAAACGAACTTATTCGTATTGAAAATGAAATTCAAAAATTAGATACGATGATTCACGATTTATTAATACTCTCACGCCAACAAGTAAATCAACATTTAGAAAGAGAAATTTTTAGTATTAATAAAATTTGGGAAGATGTATTGGAAGATGCAAAGTTTGAATTAGAACAAAATAATATTCACTTTTATATTCAGCAGCGTATTTCCTATCCTGAACGCCATTTTATTAATGGCAACGTTGGATTGCTCGCCAGTGCAGTTGAAAACGTCATTCGTAATGCTCAAAAGTATGCTTATCAATGTGTAAAAGTAATGATGTATATTGATAAATCAGAATTATTAATACTGATTGATGATGACGGTATTGGCGTTCCTGAAGATCAATATGAAGAAATTTTCCGCCCATTTTATCGAGTAGAAGCCGATAGAGCGAGACAGACAGGGGGAACAGGACTAGGACTTGCTATTGTGTTAAATGCAGTAAAACAACATAAAGGTACTGCAATCGCAGAAAAAAGCCCTCTTGGTGGACTAAGAATTAAGCTACAGCTTCCACTGTGGGTTGAATAACGCTTGGTTAATCCACATAGGTAATACAAGCAGTCAGAATCCGCTTAAAATTTGCAAATGGTTTCAATACATATAGCAAGGAAAAATGATGGAAAAAAATAGACTTACCAATTTAGAGTTAGAACAGATCTTAAATACAAAACTTAACAGCCAAGCGATCAGTGATTACGCACCAAATGGTTTACAAGTGGAGGGAAAGCGTGAAATACGACACATTGTAACGGGAGTAACTGCAAGTCTACCTCTTATTCAATATGCCATTGAGCAAAAAGCTGATGCAATTTTGGTACACCATGGCTATTTTTGGAAAAACGAAAATCCGTGCATTCGTGGAATGAAAGGAAAACGCATTCAGCAATTAATCAAGAATGAGATCAACTTATTTGCCTATCACCTCCCTTTGGATATACACCCCGAATTAGGTAATAATGCTCAATTGGCACAGCAGATAGGCGTTAAAAATCTACAAAATTTAGAAGATAAATCTCTTTCTATTCCTATCTATGGCGAGCTAGATACTCCAATTTCGGCTCAAGAACTCGCACTCCGTTTGGAAAAATGTTTACGCCGTCAGCCTATTTTATGCCACGAATTTATTAAGGACTTTCCTCAAAAGCCGATTAAAACAGTGGGAATTTGCACAGGCGGTGGACAAAACTACATTGATTTAGCAGCTCTAAAAGGGCTTGATGCGTTTATTAGCGGAGAAATTTCCGAACAAACTACGCATTCTGCGAGGGAGCAAGGTATTTACTACTTCGCTTGCGGTCATCACGCTACTGAACGAGATGGCGTCAAAGCATTGGGAGAATGGATTTCAGATCATTATCCTGTTACGGTTGAATTTATGGACATTGATAATCCTGCATAAAATACGCTTGAATTAGATTAAACTAAAAAAGAAAAAGTAGGGACACGATGCTTCTGTCCCTCGTTTAGAATATCATTAAATAGCTTCGAGTAGGGCTAATACAACAATCCCCTCTTTAGTTCTTAAATAGTGTAGCTGGTAATTCTCTACACTATATATAAATTCGCTATTCTCTAGGGCTTGAGTATTATCATCATTGCTTTTTGCTAATTGTGGCAGTAATTCGATTATCGTTTGCTGAAGTGTTGGGGCTTTTTTCTTTAAACGATTAAAGCTATCCAACGCATTTTTATAGAATACAATAGCTGATTTTCGCCACGTTGTGCCTGTCGTACTATCTTCTAACTCGACATTTCTACGAGCGAGTGCGTCTCGTGTTTGATCCGCTTCTGCCCAATTTTTTTCTTCTCTCGCTTGATTACGCCGAGCAATTAATGCCTCAATTTCTGCAATTTCTGCACTGTCTACCGCTCCCTGTAAAAATTTGTCTGGTTCTTGAGTGAGCAAACCTAATACCTCTGCAAGCTGCTTTAAACGAGTGGCAAGGTAATTCGCCTGATTTAGATCACTTTGCTTTAATTTATTGATTTCACGAGCTAATTCAAACAGCACTGCCAATGCTGCTGGCGTATTAAAATCATCATTCATTGCCGCTTTAAATGCTTGCACATAGTTATCCTCTGGCACTATCGATAATGAGAAATCGCAACCTCGTAACGCTGTATAAAGACGAGTGAGTGCAGAACGTGCTAAATCTAAATTTTCGACACTGTAATCCAACAAACTGCGGTAATGTGCTGTAAGAAAAAAGTAACGTAAACTCTCAGCATCATATAACCCTAACATATGGCGAATACTGAAATAATTGCCTAAAGATTTAGACATTTTTTCTTTATCAAGCGTTAGCATACCTGTATGTAGCCAGTAATTAACATAGTTTTTACCGTTGGCACAGCAAGACTGGGCAATTTCATTTTCGTGATGCGGAAACATCAAATCGGAACCGCCACCGTGAAGATCAAAATGGTGTCCCAATTCCTTACTATTCATCGCAGAACACTCAATATGCCACCCTGGGCGACCTTTCCCCCAAGGCGAGTCCCAGCTTGGTTCATTTTCTTTTGACATTTTCCATAACACAAAATCCATTGGGTTACGTTTTACACTCTTCACCTCAACACGACTTCCTGCTTGAAGTTGTTCTAAATTTTGACGAGAAAGCCCGCCATATTCAGGATAAGACTCAACACTAAACATCACATCACCATCTTCTGCAATATAAGCGTGTCCATTGTCAATCAGCTTTTGAACAAGATCGACAATATCTGGAATATGCTGAGTTGCACGAGGCTCAACATCAGGGCGTAAAATATTCAACGAATCAAAATCTTTGTGCATTTCTGCAATCATTTTTTCAACTAATTGCTCACAACTTTCATTATTTTTTAATGCACGTTTGATAATTTTATCGTCCACATCAGTAATATTACGCACATAACGCACGTTATAACCTAAATAACGCAAGTATCGAACAATCACATCAAATGATACAAAGGTTCTCCCGTGTCCAAAATGACACAAATCATATACAGTTACCCCACAGACATACATTCCCACTTGCTTAGGATTGAGCGGTTTAAATTCTTGCTTTTCACGTTTTAGGGTATTGTAAATCTTAAGCATAGTATCCTCTGTTCACTGAATTAAAATTGGTTGCAATATAACAAAAAATAAAAAGAGTTTGCAGAAAAAATGGATTATCTCACCGCTTGTTATCTCTTTTATTTCTTTGGATTTAGAATTTTGTCATTATTTGCTTTGGCACGATAAAAATAGCTGGCACCACAACAATTGCCATCAGCCAAAAACTGGCTTCTGGAAAATGAGGGTAAATTAAACCTGATAAAAAGGTAAATAATGCCATAAACACACAACTGGCGGAACCAAAATAAAGTGCTTGTAATTTAGCTATATGCTCTGCTAGCTGCGTTGCAATGTAACGAATCATTGCATAATGCCCCATTCCATACGAAATAGCGTGTAGAAGTTGTATGATGACTAACAATTTAAAATCACTTGTTGAGGACAGCATTACCCAACGTATAATCGTTCCAACTGCACAAACTAAAAATAATGAATGCAATTTCCACATTTTAAACATTCGATTAGCGATAAAGAAGAAAAATATTTCAGCACACACAGCAACACCCCAAAGCAAACTAGCTTCTTGGGTAGATGTGCCAGCATCTTTCCAATAAATTGTGCTATAGGCGTAATAAGCAGCGTGAGAGGATTGAATGAGCGAAATCGCAATCATCATTTTCAATGTTGTCGGCTGTTTAAATAACTGCCAATAACTCACTGTATTTGTTAGCTCTGATTTTGCTGAAGATGAAAATGTTTGTGAAGGGTTTAATGTTGTCCCAATACCCAAAAAAACTAGCCAGCCAGTAATAATCAAAATCACACTCGCTTCACCAAACCACCCAATAAGATAACCTGTGCTAACGCTTCCCACGACAAATGCAAGAGAGCCAAATAAACGTGTTTTTCCATAATCTAATCCGATCTGTTTTTGCCAAGTCGAGGAAATCGCATCAATAAGTGGCATTGCTCCGCCATTAAAAATATGAAATAACGCAATAGTTGGTAGTAATATCCAGCTATTTTCAACGCCCCACATCATTATCACTAGAATTAGAATGGTCAGCCAAGTTAAAATACGGCTTATAGGAATAAATTGAAAATGTGAAACTCGCTGTGAAAACAACATTGCCCCAATGAAACGAAATATATAGCCAAGGGCAATAATTAACCCTATAAGTTCTGCATTATATCCGTGATGATTTAGCCAAATAGGAAAGAAAGGTAGTAACACCCCATAAGCACAATAAAAACCAAAAAATTGAAAAGAAGACCATTGAAAAGGGGTCAGCTTTATCATAATGATACCTCCATTTCTTCTGCTCGAAGAATAGCTGCCTGCATTGCCTGCTCAACCATTTCAGTTAATTTATATTGCTCAAAAACAGCTATAGCTTTAGCCGTTGTTCCTCCTTTTGAGGTAACATTTTCTCGTAAAGTTGTAAAAGAATGCTCTTTATTCACGGCGACCATTTTTGCAGTCCCTAATGCTACAGATTGCACTAATAAACGGGCATCAGCCTCACTTATGCCTATCTTAATTGCGGCTTGCTGCATCGCTTCCATAAAGTAAAAAAAGTAGGCAGGGCTTGAGCCTGTCAAGGCGATAATCTGATTAATTTTTGCTTCCTCATCAAGCCAATAATATCGCCCTACTGCAGAAAAAAGCTGTTCTACAAATTGACAAGCGGTCTGATCAAGCCCTTTTTTTGCAAAAATTCCTGTCATTCCTTCACCAATTAGTGCTGGCGTATTTGGCATTGTACGAATAATTATCTTTGCAGTTGGTAAGAGAGACTCTAAACGTGCGATCGAGATGCCTGCCGCAATCGAAATCACCCATTTTTGTGAAAAGTCAAGTTGTGAAAAATCGCTACAAACTTCTGCTATCATCTGTGGCTTGACCGCAAGCACAACCACATCAGCCTGCTCTACAGCTTGACGATTTGACAATCCAACCATAACACCTAATTTTGCGAAGTCAGCGCGGCGTTGTAAGTTATTTTTATTGTTTGCAATAATTTTCTGTGCTGGATAACCACTACGAATTAACCCTGAAATTATCGCAAAAGCCATATTCCCTGCCCCAATAAAAGCAATGGTTTTGTGTGGCATAATGTCTACCTTTAAATAAGAACTAAAAACCTCGTTGCATTCTACCGTATCCAAGGTTTATTTATAAATTATTTTTACCCTTCAAAAGGGTCTACCCCTAACAATCGGTATTAAACCAACTAATTAGAGGTAGGCAGTTTTTCTTGATATAAATCAAAAAAAGAAGGGATTTAATACACTGAAATCCCTTACTAGTTTAATTACTCTGCAATTGCGTTATTGAATTGCTGAGCGAGAGGTATTTTTTTCAATTTTTATCGCATTTTTACCTTGAGGTAGTATCTCAATTCCCATTGGTGGATTTTCTAGAGCAATAGCCAGTACTTCATCAATCGTTTCCACTGCATAAATGGTCAAGGCCTGTTTTGCATTATCAGGGATATCCTCCAGATCTTTTTCATTTTCTTTTGGAATAATAACTGTTGAAATGCCTCCTCGGTGAGCTGCTAAGAGTTTCTCTTTCAATCCGCCAATCGGCAAAACTTTCCCTCGCAAGCTGATCTCACCTGTCATTGCAACCTCCTTACGCACAGGATTGCCCGTCAAGCTGGAGATTAATGCTGTACACATTGCAATACCTGCACTCGGTCCATCTTTTGGTGTTGCTCCGTCAGGAACGTGAACGTGAATATCCCGTTTTTCGTAAAAATCAATATCAATGCCTAATTTTTCTGCACGAGAACGCACTACAACCATTGCCGCTTGAATAGACTCTTTCATTACATCGCCAAGGGAACCTGTGTAAGAGAATTTCCCTTTACCTACAACAGAAGCCGTTTCGATCGTAAGCAGATCACCTCCGACTTCAGTCCACGCTAACCCTGTAACTTCACCAATGCGGTTTTGGCTATCCATTTTTCCATAATCAAAACGGCGTACACCAAGATAATCGTGTAAATTTTCATCATTCACGATAATAGATTTTAATTTTTTATCGACCACTAATGCTTTTACTGCTTTGCGGCAGATTTTAGCAATTTCTCTTTCCAGATTACGCACACCAGCTTCTCGGGTATAGTAACGGATAATCGCTTGTACCGCAGAATCTTCAATGCTCAATTCCCCCACTTTTAAGCCATTGCTTTCTTGCTGTTTTGCGATCAAATGCTCTTTAGCGATGTGCATTTTTTCATCTTCAGTGTAACCAGAGAGACGAATAACTTCCATTCTATCCAATAATGCAGGCGGCATATTCATTGAATTTGAAGTTGCCACAAACATCACATCTGAAAGATCATAATCTACTTCTAAATAATGGTCATTAAAGGCTTTATTTTGTTCTGGGTCTAACACTTCTAACAATGCTGATGCAGGATCCCCTCGCATATCCTGTGCCATCTTATCGATTTCATCTAGCAAGAAAAGCGGATTTTTTACACCAGCCTTTGCCATTTTCATCATTAGTTGTCCTGGCATTGCTCCAATGTAAGTGCGACGATGCCCTCGAATTTCAGCCTCATCACGCACACCACCTAATGCCATTCTGACATAGCTACGCCCTGTGGCATTGGCAATAGATTGTCCAAGCGAAGTTTTGCCAACTCCTGGAGGACCGACTAAGCAAAGAATTGGACCCTTGAGTTTATTTAAACGACTTTGTACAGCAAGGTATTCTAAAATACGTTCTTTTACCCTTTCTAGCCCGTAATGATCAGCGTCTAGTATTGCCTGTGCTTTTTGCAAATCTTTTTTAACAACAGACCGCTTATGCCAAGGTAGTTGTAAAACCCAATCAATATAGGTACGAATAACTGCCGCTTCAGAAGACCCTTGTGGCATTGTTTTGAGTTTTCTAAACTCGCCATCTATTTTTTCTTTTACTTCTTTAGGCAATTTGACCACTTCAATTTTTGCTTTAAGCTTTTCTAATTCAGCTTCTTCAACTTCTTCACCACCTAGCTCTTTTTTAATCGCTTTGATTTGCTCGTTTAAATAGTAATCACGTTGATTTTTTTCCATTTGTTGTTTAACACGACCACGAATTCGATTTTCCGTTTCTAAGGTATCTAACTCCGTTGCCATAGTGAGCAATAAGGTTTCAAATCGAGCTTTCAGATTGGTCTGCTCCAGTAACGCTTGTTTTTCTTTCACTGGTGCAATTAAATTGGCAGCAATAGTATCAGCCAAACGTTCCTCAAAAGTGATTTTCCGCAATTTAGGTAAAATCTCTGCTGGAATTTTTTTATTATTTTTCACATAATTTTCAAATTCGATGAGCGTTGTTTTCGCTAACACGGCTAATTCAGAGTCCTCATTCCTATAATCCGATATAAGAGGTATGGCTTTCACCCAAAAGCCCGACTCATCGTCACTAATTTGATCTATTTTTGCCCTGATTTGTCCTTCAACCAGCACTTTTACTGTCCCGTCTGGTAAATTTAGCATTTGAATAATATTAGCAACAACACCAACATCATAAATATCATCAATTGATGGATCTTCTTTATTTGGATCTTTTTGCGTAACTAAAAAAAGCTGCTTATTCATCTCCATTGCAGCCCGCAATGCCTCAATTGACTTATCTCGCCCTACAAATAATGGCATCACCATAAACGGGAATACGACGACATCTCGTAGTGGTAGTAACGGTAATTCAAGCGTTTTCTTTCTTCTTGCCATTTTAATTGTTCTCCTAATTATGATTCCCTAATTGCAATGGTATCCACTTGGCAGACTGTATTTATTGCTGTACTTTATTACAGAGTCCTCCAATTATGGGGGCTGATTTTTGAAATACAAGGAAAAAATACGAGATAAAGAAAAGCATTCAAAATATATGCAATAAATGCTATATTTGCCGACCATCTAGATGGTTAAAACCAGCAAATAATTAAAATAAACAACAGAAGAACAAACAGAAAATGGCAAACTACTCCGATATTACACTCGCCATCGCAGGCACTTGCCAAGCGGCCGCTTTAGTGCAAAATTTTGCAAAAAAAGGCACCACCGACAGAGAAATGCTTAAACAATCTCTTTCCAGCTTACTCATCACCCAACCTGATTCCACTCTTGGTGTTTTTGACCATCAGATTCAACATTTACAACTTGGCTTAGAGACAACGCTCACCCAATTTGGCGGCGTAAAAGGTAAATTTGACGCAGAAATTGGACGTTACTGGATAGGAATTTTAGTTTTAAGCCAAAAACTTGAAAAAACACCTGCGGCTAAAAATACACTTGCACAACGCCTTGAGCAACTCAAGCGTCAGCTTCCACTTTATGATAATGAAATCCTTCACGAGCAAATGATCGCCAACATTGCGTCCATTTACAGTGATATTATTAGCCCTTTGGGTCGCCGCATTCAAGTGATCGGCAATCAAGATAATCTAGCTCGTATTGAAATTCAAAATCGAATTCGAGCCGCTCTTTTAGCAGGTATTCGTTCAGGTATTCTTTGGCAACAAGTGGGTGGTTCTCGCTGGCAATTTCTCTTCTCACGTAAGAAAATTTTCATTCAGACTCAGCAATTTTACCGTTCACTCTAGCTTTATTGCTCAGGCTACGACTATTTACGCTAATTTTTATATCATTTATTTGGAGAACTTTAATGGAACTAATAGCACTTACCGCACTTTCCCCTATTGATGGACGTTATCAAGACAAAACAACATCACTTCGTGCCATTTTCAGCGAGTTTGGTCTACTCAAATTCCGAGTTACGGTGGAAGTACGTTGGCTACAAAAGTTAGCCTCACACACACAAATCCAAGAAGTTCCAGCTTTATCTGAAATAGCAAACGATTATTTAGATCAGATCATTGAAAATTTTTCTATTGATGATGCTCAGCGTATCAAGACGATTGAGCGAACAACCAACCACGATGTGAAGGCGGTGGAATATTATCTTAAAGAAAAATGTGAAACATTACCTGAACTACAAGCAATCAACGAATTTATTCATTTTGCTTGCACATCTGAAGATATTAATAACACCTCACATGCGTTAATGCTTCAAACCGTGCGTCATCAAGTACTTTTACCCGAATGGAAAAAAATTATTGATGCGGTTACTGATCTCGCAAAACGTTATCAACATATCCCTCTCCTTTCTCGCACACACGGTCAACCAGCCAGCCCAACCACGGTAGGGAAAGAGATGGCAAATGTTGTGTATCGTTTACAACGTCAATATAAACAACTCGAAAATCTTGAGGTTTTGGCTAAAATTAATGGTGCAGTGGGGAACTATAATGCACATTTATCCGCTTATCCTAATGTAGACTGGCATACATTTAGCCGTGAATTTATTGAGTCTTTAGGGGTGAGTTGGAATCCATATACTACACAAATAGAACCTCATGATTATATTGCTGAGTTCTTTGATTGTGTTGCTCGTTTTAATACGGTGTTAATTGATTTTGATCGCGATATGTGGGGCTATATCGCTCTTAACCATTTCAAACAACGCACCGTTGCAGGCGAAATTGGCTCCAGTACAATGCCACACAAAGTCAATCCTATCGACTTTGAAAATTCAGAAGGTAATTTAGGTTTAGCTAATGCTGTAATGAATCATTTGAGTGCAAAATTACCGATTTCTCGCTGGCAACGAGATCTCACTGACAGTACGGTTTTACGCAATTTAGGTGTTGGATTAGGCTACTCTCTCATCGCCTACGCTGCTACATTAAAGGGCATTAGTAAACTAGAGGTCAATGAACAACATCTGCTTGATGAGCTTAACCAAAATTGGGAAGTGCTGGCAGAACCGATTCAAACAGTGATGCGTCGCTACGGCATTGAAAAACCATACGAAAAGCTAAAAGAATTAACTCGAGGTAAACAAGTAACCCCACTAGCAATGCGTGAATTTATTGAACAGCTAAATATTCCAGCCGAAGAAAAAACACGCTTAATAGCAATGACCCCAGTAAATTACATCGGTTATGCAGCAGAATTGGTCGAAAAACTGTAATATTTTTCTCTAAACAGACCGCTTACAGCGGTCTGTTTCTTTGAATATCGATTGGATTTCGGTGTTTTAGGGATTAGTGCGATCGATCCTGACGGTTCGTTACTTGATTATGACCACCACGAAGTACAAGTAAAGCGAGCGTTAATGCAAAGTTCTCGGCAGGTGCTGCTCGCTACTGATCACTTTAAATTTTCTCGCAAAGCCATCGCACGTTTGTGTGATATAAAAGAAGTCGATTAGCTATTTACAGATAAAGAATTACCATTAGAATTACAACAACACATTGCATTTTCACCGTTAAAAGTCTATTTTTGCCATCAATAATGAAAATATCTATCAAAAATAATCAACTAACTGATAAAAAATGGTTTGCCTACGCTCAACTAATGCGTATGGATAAGCCCATTGGTATACTATTGCTACTGTGGCCAACATTGTGGGCAATATTTAGTGCTGCTGATGGTATCCCTCCTCTCTCTGTTTTCACTATCTTTATTTTGGGTGTGATCGTTATGCGAGCTGCTGGTTGTGTCATCAATGATTACGCTGATCGACATATTGATGGTCAAGTTAGACGAACCATATTTCGCCCCTTAGCAACGGGACGTATCAGCCCAAAAGAAGCAAAAATATTATTCATTACTCTCATAGCCATTGCCATTCTGTTAGTGCTACAACTCAATCTTTATACCATAGGATTGTCTATTATTGCAGTCTTACTTACAATGATTTACCCTTTTATGAAGCGTTATACTCATCTGCCACAATTCGTATTGGGTATGGCATTTAGTTGTTCTATACCAATGGCTTTTGGTGCGATTCAACAATCATTACCACTTGAATGTTGGATACTCTTTTTTGCTAATCTCACTTGGACTGTTGCCTACGACACACAATATGCTATGGTCGACCGTGATGATGATTTACTCATAGGTGTGAAATCAACTGCCATTTTATTCGCACAATACGACAATAAAATTATTGCATTACTGCAACTTTCAACATTATTTCTACTGCTTATCTTTGGTCAATTAAAACAGTTTAGTCTTCCTTATTTCATTGTTCTAGGTATCACCGCATCGTTATTTATTTATCAATGCTACCTCACCAAGCAAAGAAACCGACAATCTTGCTTCAACGCATTCCTAAATAATAATTATGTTGGAATGAGTATACTCATTGCAATCCTTGTCGGTATTTATAATTAGTCAAATTTAACAAAA
The DNA here is from genome assembly GCF_004345745.1 of Nicoletella semolina. Classification (GTDB taxonomy): domain Bacteria; phylum Pseudomonadota; class Gammaproteobacteria; order Enterobacterales; family Pasteurellaceae; genus Nicoletella; species Nicoletella semolina. Next base: position 88,141 of record NZ_SLXJ01000007.1, read on the forward strand.
TACTGAAAATAACAACATTCTATTCATTTTGCCAGTATAACGAAATTGGTAGACATGATGGATTCAGAATCCCTTGGTAAATAATTATATCGGTTCAACTCCAACCTCAGCCGCCATAGTATCACTTTGTCAAATCCCCTTCGCTCCATATGTTACCTAATACAATCCCTCTGCAATAACAGAGGGATTGATATAAACTAAACTTTGCAATTTATAATCATCAATAAACAGCTATAGTGTATAAATCATAGGGACAATAAAGATCGCTGCAATAGCCGCAATAATGCCATAAATGATCATTGGAATCACAGTTTGCTTAATAATTGAGCCTTCTTTATTTGTAATATTAAGTACAGAACACACTGCAACAATATTATTAATGCAGACCATATTCCCCATTGCACCACCAACAGACTGTAAAGCAAGGATAAGACTAACTGATAAACCTGTTGTTTCCGCAGTTGAAAGCTGAACACTACCAAATGTTAAATTTGATACCGTGTTAGAGCCTGAGAAGAATGCTCCTACAGCCCCTAAATAAGAAGCAAAAATTGTCCAGTATTCCCCTGTTGCTTGAGCAAAACTCTGTCCAATAATTTTCACCATTGAGTTATCGCCGCCAATCAGCATTAAATTCACCATAATTAATGCACCCAATAATGCAAGGAATGGTTTTTTCGTTTGAGAGAAGCTGGTTGCAAAAATATCTTTTGTTTTCGCACCAGATACAGCAAACACTGGAATAGCGATCAATACGGTAACAACAAATGGAATAAGGGCTGGTACATAGAGCAATTTATAGCTTGTACCTACTGATGTACCAAGAATATTTTTTAGGCTGAAAATTAAACCTTGGCTGATTTCAAAGTTCGCAAATGACCCTAAAGACGATGATACCCACTCGGTGGCATTATTCATCATTGCTTTAAATGGCAGTTGTTGGATACGAGTAATAATTAAAATAGCAATTAACAATCCTGTTGGGAATAATGCTTTGGCTACTTCACCTACTGTTACCGCTTTTTGATCCAAAGTATTTTCTACTTTAGCTAAACCAATTCCTTTATTTGCGACCAACACAGAAATAAATAAGCCAATCGCGCCACCAACTAATGATGGGAATTCATAGTTTACTTGTGCAATCAATAAGTAAGGCACGACACACGCAAAAATACTGATATAAATAAACACAATATTTTGACGAATCTCTCTCCATGAGACAATAAAACGTAATGCCATCACTGGAATAATCAATGCAGCAATTGAGTGAATAAATGCAGTAATTGAACCAATTTCAAGAATTTGTTCTTCTGCTAATTTCATTGGTCCAAAACCGAACCAAGTTGGCGTACCAACTGCACCGAAAGACACAGGAACAGAGTTCATAATTAAGGCTAATACTGCTACTTTTAGTGGATTGAAACCTAGCCCAACTAAAATTGGAGCAGCGATTGCGGCAGGTGTACCAAAACCACTCGCTCCCTCAATCATAAATGCAAACGCCCAACCGATAATCATAATTTGGGCGACTGGGTTTGGGTTAATATTCCCAAGCCATTTACGCAACGTATTGGTCGCACCAGAAACTTCAGAGAAACGATTAAATAGAATTGCACCAAAAATGACAGTGATTGGTGTTAATACTGCGCCTAAACCTGATACAATATTTGCCATAACGAGGGTAAAGTCACTACCAAAATAGGTTAACTGTAGTACCAAAATAAGTGCAGCAATAAAGGGTAATGCCACATAAGATGGCAAAGCATTACGTTTTACCATTAAATAAATAAGTAAAACGATTGGAAAAATACTTAAAAATAAAGCCATAGAAAACCTCTTGGAAGCAGGAAACTGAATTAAAGTTAAAATAAAAATTAAATGTGGAGTGAATTGTAGTGCGAAAATAAAATCAGAAAAGAGAAATGTTGAAGTTTTGTGAATTTTATCACATTTTTTTAGAACAATAGCTCAAAAATAAAACGATTTGCTGGTTAAATCTTCCATCAAGATCATCTTTATTTTTTGAGTAAATAATCTTGCTAGCGGTCTTCTTTTAATCTTTTCTTGCAAAAATTTAAATTCAGTTATTAATGATCAATAACACTAAAAAATTTTAACACGATTTCAATACTTTAAAATGACAACGATATTTATTTTTTTCGTCAATTTCAGACCATTTTTCACTTTCCAATCGCCACTGACTTTCATCAAAATCGAAAAAAGTATCTCCTTCAATATTCGCTTGAATTTCCGTGAGATAGAGTTTATTTGCCATTGGCAATACCTGCTTAAATAACTCTCCACCGCCAATAACAACAATTTCTGCAGATTCTTCTACATCTGTTTTTGCAAATTTTTCCGCTAATTCAACCGCTTGTTCTAAACTTGCTGCACTGCTTGCTCCATCAACAGAAAAACCTGTGCGAGAAAGAATAATATTTGGACGCTGTGGCAGTAAACGCCCAATAGACTCATAGGTTTTACGTCCCATAATAACAGGCTTTCTAACCGTATTCGCTCTAAACCACGCTAAATCAGTCGGCAAATGCCACGGCATCTGGTTATCTCGCCCAATCACTTTATTTAACGTTCGTGCCACAATTAAACTTATTTGCACTATACAACCCTCTTTGCTTACTTTATTTTGAAAATAGAATGATTTTAGCAGATAATGATATCTAATATCCTCCACTATACTGAAAATTATGTCAAAAACTCGTGTAATTAAACTCGGCACAAGCACCCTCACCAATGGTTCAAAAAGCCTTAGCCGTCCAGATATGTTAGAAATTGTCAAACAAGTTGCTAAATTACACCAACAAGGTGAACGCATTATTATTGTTAGCTCTGGAGCAGTTGCTGCAGGGCGAGATTACCTAGAGCATCGGGAACTACCTGCAACTTTAGCTAGCAAACAGCTTCTTGCAGCCGTAGGGCAAAGTCAGCTAATCCAAGTATGGGAAAGTTTATTTTCGATTTATGGCATTAAAATCGGACAAATGCTAATTACTCGAGCAGATATTGAGAACAAAGAACATTTTCTTAACGCTAGAGATACTCTAACTGCTCTGCTTGATCAAGGCATTATTCCAATCATCAATGAAAATGATGCGGTTGCCACCGCTGAATTTCGTATTGGAGACAATGATAACCTTTCAGCATTGGTCGCTATTTTGGCACAAGCCGAACAGCTCATCTTATTGACCGATCAAAAAGCCTTATTCGATAGCGATCCACGCAAAAATCCAAATGCAAAACAAATTCCTATTGTTGAAAAAATCACGCCAGCGATTCATCAAATGGCAGGAGGAAGTGGCACGCTATTAGGTACTGGTGGAATGAGTACCAAAATAGCCGCAGCCGATATTGCCACACGTTCAGGCGTTGAAACATTTATTGCCTCTGGAAACCACCCAAATATCATCATAGAACTGGCACAAGGTTTGGAAATAGGCACACGTTTTCTCGCACAAGCAGATAAATTGGAAGCGAAAAAACAATGGCTATTTGGTGCTCCACCTGCTGGCAAAATGGTCATTGATAAAGGTGCAGAAAATGCACTTCTGCATCAACAAAAATCGCTGCTACCTGCAGGTATTTTACAAATTGTCGGTCAGTTTACTCGTGGTGAGGTAGTAAAAATCCTAAACCTCGAAGGAAAAGTGTTGGCACTAGGAATCACACGTTACAACAACGATGCTCTAGATCTGATTAAAGGCAAAAAATCAAATGAAATTGAAACGATTTTAGGTTATGAATTTGGTGCAGTCGCCGTTCACCGTAATGAAATGGTGGTGTATTAATGGAATTCAGTTGGGAAATACTTTCACTACTCTTTTTGGTCGCATTGTTTGCAGGATTTATTGATTCAATTGCAGGAGGCGGAGGTTTAATTACGATTCCAACTCTACTCTCGCTTGGATTGTCCCCTGCGATTGCTCTTGGTACAAATAAACTACAGGCTTGCGGTGGCTCATTTGCTGCCTCGCTCTATTTTATACGCAAAAAAATCGTCAGCCCCAAACAAATCTGGCTATTCATTTTATTAACCTTTATTGGTGCAGCACTGGGGACAATTTCAGTGCAAATTTTAGAAACGGAAATATTAAATGCAATTCTCCCCTTCTTGATACTTTGCATTGCACTCTATTTTTTATTTAGTCCACGTCTGAAAGACGAAGATAGCCGACAACGAATCAATGACTCGACATTTGCATTTGGTATTGCATTCAGTATTGGTTTTTATGATGGTTTATTCGGTCCTGCCACAGGTTCATTTTTTACCCTTGCTTTTCTGCTGCTACTCGGCTACAACTTAACAAAAAGTGTCGCTCACGCTAAAGTATTGAATTTCACATCAAATCTAGCCTCGCTGCTTTTTTTCATTTTGGGCGGAGCAATTATATGGAAAATCGGATTAATTATGATGGCGGGACAACTGATTGGTGGTTCTTTGGGAGCAAAAATGGTGGTAACAAAAGGTAAAAAAATCATTCGTCCATTGATTGTTACCATATCACTCCTAATGACTGCTAAAATGTTCTTTCAGCAAGGTTATTTCTCATTCTAGGCAATTTTATTTACTTATGAACCAACAAAAACGTATTGAAATTCTCACACGGTTACGCAACGCAAATCCGCACCCAACCACAGAACTACAGTATAGTTCTCCGTTTGAGCTACTAATTGCTGTCATTTTATCAGCTCAAGCGACTGATGTTGGGGTAAATAAAGCAACAGCAAAACTTTACCCTATCGCTAACACTCCACAAGCAATCCTTGATTTAGGCGTTGATGGATTAAAAGAATATATCAAAACCATTGGTTTATTTAATAGTAAGGCGGAAAATATTATTAAGACCTGCCGTGATCTGATTGAAAAACATAATGGCGAAGTGCCTCAAACACGAGAAGAGTTAGAAGCCCTTGCAGGCGTCGGACGAAAAACAGCAAATGTTGTCCTTAATACCGCTTTTGGACACCCCACAATAGCTGTTGATACGCATATTTTTCGAGTTGCAAATCGTACTAATTTTGCTGCAGGGAAAGATGTTGTAAAGGTGGAAGAAAAATTATTAAAAGTGGTGCCGAATGAATTTAAAGTTGATGTCCATCATTGGTTAATCTTACACGGACGCTATACCTGTATCGCCAGAAAACCCCGCTGTGGCTCTTGTATCATCGAAGATTTATGTGAATATAAAGAAAAAACAGAGCTATAAACGCTCTGTGATCAACCTAAAAATAAGCCATTAATTTTTTTAAGCGGTCAAAATATAACATTTTTTTGCAAAAATAGCAGTATTTCTGACCGCTTGAACACATTACCGCATTTTTCTATTTAAACTTCTTTCGTTACTTCTAATTGAGACTGAATGCGAGCAAGCTCTTCATCACGCAAAACTCTACGAAGAATTTTACCCACATTACTTTTTGGTAATTCATCTCTAAACTCAATCTCTTTCGGAATTTTATAACCCGTTAAATGTTTTTTGCAGTGCTGGCGAATTTCTTCACGGGTTAAAGTTTCATCTTTTTTCGTTACATAAAGCTTAACACTCTCTCCAGATACTTCACTTGGCATACCAACAACAACAGCCTCATTCACCTTCGGATTTAATGCCACTACATCTTCAATCTCATTAGGATAAACATTAAATCCAGAGACAATAATCATATCTTTCTTACGATCTACAATGCGAAGATTGAGATCATGCCCCATTTCCACAATATCGCCTGTCGCCAACCAACCGTCTTTGATCGTCTCTGCGGTCTCTTCAGGTCGTTGCCAATAACCGCTCATCACTTGTGGACCCTTAACCCATAGCTCACCACGTTCACCAATAGGTAAATCATTACCTGCCTCATCAACAATACGAATATCGGTATTTGGCATCGGTACACCAATAGATCCTGAATATTCTGTTACATCGTTACGAGTTGCTGCAATCAAGGGAGAACATTCTGTCATTCCGTAACCCTCAATAATATGATTACCTGTTACCTCGTGCCAACGACTTGCAACCGAACGTTGGATCGCCGCACCACCGCCAACTGACAGTCTCAACTTTGAAAAATCAACCTCTTTAAATTGGTTATTATTTAATAGTGCATTAAATAGGGTATTGACCCCTGTAATTGCCATTACTTGATATTTTTTTAACTCTTTAACAAAACTCGGAATATCTCTTGGATTGGTAATCAACAACCCTGTTAGCCCCAATTCAATAAATAATAGGCAATTTACCGTTAAGGCAAAAATGTGATACAAAGGCAAAGCGATAACACCAATACGCTCATTTTGCCCTTTAATTAACGGATAGGCGACCCATTTTGCTTGAAAAATATTCGCAATAATATTCTGATGACTTAGCATCGCTCCTTTCGCTACCCCTGTTGTACCACCAGTATATTGCAAAAAGGCTAAATCTTCACGATTGACCGTAGGTTTAACATATTGGCGTTGTTTACCAACACTCAAGGCTTCACGAAAGCTAACAGCGTGAGGCAGTTTATATTTTGGTACTAACTTTTTAACATATTTGACCACAAAATTCACCAAAGTCCGTTTACCAAATGCTAGCTGATCGCCCATTCGAGTTAAAATAACGTGTTCTACTGCTGTATTAAAGACTATTTTTTCTAAAGTAGCGGCAAAATTAGAAACGATAACAATCGCTTTCGCACCGCTATCATTTAACTGGTTTTCCAATTCTCGAGGAGTATAAAGCGGATTGACATTAACAACTATAAGCCCTGCTCGCAACGCACCAAATAATGCAATTGGGTATTGTAATAAGTTTGGCATCATCAATGCAATGCGATCACCTTTCTCAAGATGAAGCTCATTTTGTAAATAAGCAGCAAAAGCACGGCTACGCTCCTCTAACTTACGATAAGTTAATACCTGTCCCATATTAATATAGGCAGGAATATCAGGATTACGCTGTACTGCTTGCTCAAACATCTCAACGAGAGAATCATATTGATCAACATTCAGTGTACGTTTTGCTCCCTCTGGATAATTATCAAACCAAATCTTTTCCATTCTGCACTCCTAAATTCTATATAAAAATTGCGGTATATATGCCTGCTGTGAAGTATGATTTAAAAATAGTTTTATACCTGCAAATGTGAATAATGTTGTAATAACTATTGCCATTGCAGTGATCAGCTCATTGGTGATAAAAGATGAAAAAATAAAAGTGGAAGCTAACAAGGAAAATAAGGGTATACCATATAGTAGAAAAACACTGTTCAATACACTTTTTTCTGCAAGACCAATCGCAATTTTATCGCCAACATTAAGTGTCTCATTTACCTCAAGGTAAAATTCAGGAACGAATTTTTCCCCAGAGAGTGCAGATAGTGATTTTGTGCCACAACTGCCATTTGCACTACAGCCGCCACAAGCCGATTTTGCATAACATTGAACCTTAGCAATACCATCACGATACTCAACTACAACAGCCTGCTCAACCATCATTTTACATTTCTCCTACTACCCTCTACGAGCGGTGGCTTTTTTTTAAAATTTTTGCACTCTTTTTACAATCAATATTCTGACAATATCGCACTTAATAAATGAAATCAAAGAAAAAACCATAAGAAAGGCTAGAATTATCTTCTAGCCTTTGTTTATTGACAAGTCATTAATTAAACTTACAAATAGAATTTTTCAACAAAGTTTAATTTTTCATCTAATTTCAACACTAATGGCTGACCTGTTGGAATTTCAAAATCCATAATATCTTCATCAGAAATACCAATAATATGTTTTGCTAATGCACGCAATGAGTTACCGTGTGCAGTTACTAAAACACGCTTGCCTGATAACAATGCAGGAGCGATTTGATCTTCCCAAAATGGCAATACACGCTCTAAAGTTACTTTAAGATTTTCACCATCTGGCACAACATCAGCAGGCAAATGTGCATAACGTCGGTCATTATGTGCAGAGTTTGGATCATTTGGATCAAGTAATGGCGGTAATGTATCGTAAGAACGACGCCAAATATGTACTTGTTCATCACCATACTTCTCTGCAGTCGCTTTTTTATCTAACCCTTGTAATTCACCGTAATGACGCTCATTTAAACGCCAATTCTTCACTTGAGGAATCCATAATTGGTTAGACTCTTCAAGCACAATGTTACAAGTTTTAATCGCACGAGTGAGTACAGAAGTAAATGCAATATCAAATTCGTAGCCAGCTTCAAGCAATTTTTTACCTGCTGCTTTAGCTTCTTCAACACCACGCTCTGTTAAATTTACATCACGCCAACCTGTAAATAAATTCTTTGCATTCCATTCACTAAAACCGTGGCGAATAAATACCAATTCCATATGTTCTCCCTAGAAGTTAATAAATAAATCAGGTGCTTTATAACAAAAAAGCAAGAATATTAAAAGTTAAACCTTCATTTACATTTATTTAGATAGCATTTTTACTCTTCTAACATCTCAAGCAATTCTTTTGGTTGCACATAACCTGCAATTAATTCCCCTTGCTCAGTGACAATATTTGGCGTCCCTGTTACTCCAAATTTGATCCCCAATTCATAATGTTTTTTTACTAAATTTGGTGTTTTAAGTGTTTTAGGTACATTACCATTTTCTGCTTCATTTAAAGCAAAAACTCTATCTTGGGCATTCCAAATTGCTTCCATCTGCCCTGCAACTTTAGAGCTTGGTCCTGAGCGTGGAAACGCAAGATAACGAATAGTAATACCCAAGTCATTGTACTGTTTAATTTTTGTATGAAGCAAATGACAGTAATGGCAAGTAATATCCATAAATACCGTAACAACGTGCTTTTCATTTTTAGCAGGGTAAATAATCATCTCATTACGCAAGCCATTCAATTCTTCCATCAATGCTTGATTAGTGAGATCAACCGCTTTTCCGTCTTTTAACTCAAAAATCTTTCCTTGCACAATATAACGACCATCTTCGCTAATTTGCAAAACGCCTTGATCGGAAATCGCTGTTTTAAAATTGGCTAAAGGTGAATCTGAAATTCTAACATTAGTTGCCCCAATTTTTTCAAGTTGTTTTTTCAAAGCAGCATCATCAGCATTTGCTACACCACCAAATAAAGCCAATACAGTTACAAGGGGTAAGTTACGTTTAAATTTTTGCATTTTTTTCCTTATTATTGCAGTTTAAGTTTTGTTTCGATAAATTTTGCTCGGTTTAAAAAAGATTTTCGTTCTTTTCCTTCCATTCCAGATCCTGTTGGTAATTTCACTGTCATCGGATTTACTGGGTGTCCGTTTATATGGAATTCATAATGTAAATGTGGTCCAGTTGAACGTCCTGTATTACCCGAATAAGCAATGCGATCGCCTTTTTTAATAGCTTGCCCAACTTTAACCAGCGAACGGCTCAAGTGCATATAAACGGTTGTATATTGCGTACCATGTCGTATTTTTAAATAACGTCCTGCCCCATTTGCTTGATAAGCGATATGAATCACAACACCATCAGCAGGTGCAATCACAGGCGTACCTACAGGCAGAGCAAAATCAACTCCTTTATGAGGAGCAATACGCCTCGTTACAGGGTGTTTACGCCGTGGGTTAAAAGGCGATGATATTTTAGCTTTTGATAACAATGGATAACGAGAAAATCCCTTCCCTAGGGTTTCACCTAGACGATTATAGTATTGCCCATTTTTAGCTTGAATAGCATAATAGCTCTTATTTCCTGTAATAATATGAATTGCTTCCACATTCCCCAAATCTGTTACTTTACCATCAACATACTCACGCTTAACAAGAATCGCAAATTTATCGCCAGACTTCAATTTATTCATTGCAACTTGCCATTGTAGTCCTCTCGTTAATTGCTGAATCTGCCGGTTTGAAAGCCCAACTGCTTTTAAACTGGCAGATAAACTCCCTTTAATCGTTCCTTGAAGCACATCATCTCGCCACTCACTTTTTTTGACAATCGTCTCAACGGCAAATTTATTATCGGCTTTTCTCTCGAAAATTTTCTCTTCTTTTTCCGAAACAAGCCAATTTATATACTCCAAATTTCCATTAGGATCTAAAACCCAATAAAATTGCTGACCTGCCTGTAATTTTTTTAATTCAGGGAATTGCTGCTCTAATGCAGATGAATACACTACAGAAATACCCGATTGAGAAAGCACATCTTTTAACTTATCACCTTGAACAACAACATAACTAAATTGGTTTTGGATACGAATCGCTTCATCAACCACTTCTAAAAAAGTACTTAAGGCATCTTCTGCTTCTGCAGATAAACTAGATAAATCAACCTCTTCAGCCTCATCATCAGAACCGAATAACTCGTCTTCATAAGAAGTCGCTTCCTCGTTAATTCCAACATTACCTGCATTCGTATTCTTTAGATTTTCCTGATCTGATTTTAAAGAAGATTTATCTATATTTTGTGCTATTTTGAAGGTAAGAAGATAGGATTGAACACTATCTAAGGAAATTTTTGCAATTGATAAAATTTTTGAATTTGAATCAGAGTGAAGAGGCGATATTAGCGTAATATTACTCTCTGTAACCTGTGAACCATATATCTCATTTTTAGCTTTATACACAAGAAAAGCACCGACAAAAATAGACAACAAGGCAACAAAAAAAATCATTCTTTTTAGGCGATTTCTTCTGCGTCTTCGATCCCGAGCAAAAATAATATGTTGCAAAATATATCCTTAAATCCTTTATCTATTATCGCAGATTCCATACTGAAAGTGGTAGACAAATGAAAAACAAAAAAATTCCTGTTTTCCCTTGTCAATTCTCAAAAAAAACGCTAATTTCTTCTTAGTGTCTATAACATATTATTTATAAAATGACTGAAACTCATTCTAACGCAATACTAGAGCCACTTGTTCGCCTAGATAATATTCAACTCTGTTTTAACGAAAAAATAGTCTTAGATAATATTAATCTAAAAATCTACCCCAATTCAATTACCACGATTGTAGGACCAAATGGAGGTGGAAAATCAACCATACTCAAGGTACTTCTTAAACTAATAAAACCAAATCAAGGCAGTGTTTATCATCAAAAAGGCTTAAAAATAGGTTATGTACCACAAAAATTACACCTTGATTATTCGATGCCGATCACTGTCAAAAAATTTCTCTCTTTGAAACCAAATACAACTGAATCTAGAATTGATGAAATATTATCACTTTTTACTATTAAGTCTCTTTCGAGCAATCCAATGCAAAAATTGTCGGGCGGAGAACTCCAACGAGTTTTATTAGCTAGAGCTATTCTAGATCAACCGCAGCTACTCGTATTAGATGAACCAATGCAAGGAGTGGATATTACAGGGCAGAGCGAACTCTATCAACTATTAAATCACACTCGCCATTGGCTAAACTGTGCTATTTTAATGGTTTCACACGATTTAAATATTGTAATGGCAAATACGGATGAAGTACTATGTGTTAATCGGCATATTTGTTGTGCAGGCACACCCGAATCGATTTCTAGTGAACCGAATTTTATTCATTTCTTTGGTGATCAATTTGCAAAGCATGTTGCATTTTATACCCACCAACACAATCACCACCACGATTTAAGCGGTCAGATTTGCCGTGGAAGATGCAATCATTAAAGATGATATTATAAAGAGGTTGTAAAAAAGTTATGTTCGATATTCTCTTTCCTGCTTGGCTTGCAGGCACGTTACTTGCTTTTATCACCGCACCACTAGGTGCATTTGTCGTGTGGCGTAAAATGGCATATTTTGGTGACACTCTTGCCCATTCAGCTTTACTCGGCGTTGCATTAGGCATATTTCTACAGATTGATCCTTACCTCTCCGTAATTGGAATCACTATTCTTCTTGCTTTGGCTTTAGTTTGGATTGAACAACGTTCAAGTCATAGCGTCGATACTATCTTGGGTATCATTGCTCACTGTAGCCTATCTTTAGGCATCATCACGCTGAGCTTATTAGACAACGTCAGAGTTGATTTGATGTCTTATTTGTTTGGCGATCTTCTTGCAATTGGATTTAGCGATGTCGCATTAATCGCTATAGGTGTTATCGTTATCGGCTGTATTCTAGTTCTTTTTTGGCAAAAACTTCTCTCAATCACAATTAGCCCAGAACTCGCCTATACAGAAGGACTTAACATCTCTAAACTACGCTTATTATTGATGGTGCTAACTGCATTAACCATTGCACTTAGTATGAAATTTGTAGGAGCATTGATTATTACCTCTCTACTCATTATCCCTGCTGCTACAGCACGTCGATTTTCTCAAACTCCAGAGGCAATGGTTAGTTATGCGATCTTTTTTAGCTTTCTCTCCATTAGTGGCGGTTTATTTCTCTCTGCCATAAAAGATACTCCAGCAGGTCCTTCCGTTGTCATCTGTTCGGGTACATTGTTTCTACTTTCACTCGCTAAAAAAATCTAGCTGCTTGATTGCACGGGCGTATTGTATACGCCCCTAGCTCCTTTCAACCGTTTCTTTTGACTGCGTCTTTTCTGAAAAAATTGACTGATTTGCTGACGGCATTGGGCATTTAATACTCCTCCTCGGATTTTTAATATGTGATTCATTTTATAATCTTCAAATAAATGAAAACGTGATCCAATTGCCCCCGTTTTATAATCACTTGTACCAAACACCAACCGCCCAATACGACTATGCAAAATTGCCCCTGCACACATAGGACAAGGTTCAAGGGTAACGTAAAGCGTAGTTTCTAATAAACGGTAATTACCCAGTCGCTGACCTGCTTGGCGGATAGCTTGTATTTCTGCATGAGCAGTCGGATCATTCATTAAAATTGAGCTATTCCAACCCTCTCCAATAACTTGTCCAAGTTTATCTACAAGTACCGCACCTATTGGAATATCGCCTTGAATTTCAGCTCTTTTTGCCAAACTCAAAGCATATTTCATAAAATATAAGTCTCGATCAGATAACTCAAGATCACAACTCTGTTCATTTGTCTGAATAAACATATCAACTTTACTATTCATTTTTATTATGCCATCACTGATTTTATCCCTATTTCATTGATGGCGAAAAAACAGAATAAAAAGCCCCATCACTGGGGCATTTTATTAATCACGACGAGGGCGTTTCTCATTAAAACGTTTTTCTTTAAATCCACCACGATCATCACGACGATTACCTGATCCAAAGCGGTCATTCCCTCGTGAATTTTTGCGGCGATCATCACGTCCACGACGATCGTCAAATGATTGACTATTGTTTTCAGCTGCTCCCAATAATGTCATCTGCATTTGCTTATTCAATACTCTAGCTTTTTGTGCAAAATGTTGTATTAACTGAGTTGGCATTCCTTGTGGCAGTTCAATAGTTGAATAAGTGTCGTGCAATTTAATGTGTCCAATATAGCGACTACTAATATCGCCTTCATTTGCAATTGCTCCCACAATATGACGTACTTCAACGCCATCTTCACGACCAATTTCAATACGATATAAATCCATCGCCACGCCATTATTATCACGATGTTCACGACCACCACGGCGTTCCATTGAACGAGGGTTTTCACGCCCACCTCGCTCACTACGCCCTCTCTCCACTCGACCTCTATCGCCACGGATTGGACGAATTTCAGGATCTGGAGGAAGAATCAATTTTTGTTTTTCTTGCAACAACATCATCATTGCGGCGGCTAACTCTTCGTGATCTTGATCAGCCGTAAATAAATCTTCCAATAACTCTCGATATTTTTCTAAATCGTGATGTTCTAACTGTTTAGAAATTCGAGCTTTAAATTTCTCACGACGTTTTTCCATTAACACTTGATGATTTGGTATTGGTACTTCATCAATCGGCTTTTTCATTAAATGCTCAATATTTTTAAGCAAACGGCGTTCTCTAGATTCCACAAACAATAAGGCACGTCCAGAACGTCCTGCACGCCCTGTCCGTCCAATACGGTGAACATAGCTTTCTGAATCAAGCGGAATATCATAATTCACCACAAGACTGATACGCTCTACATCTAGTCCTCGTGCTGCAACATCAGTTGCCACTAAAATATCAAGACGCCCTGATTTTAAGCGTTCGAGAGTTTGTTCTCTTGCTTGTTGAGTCATATCGCCATTTAATGCTGCTGCACTATAACCATTACGTTCAAGCAATTCGGTAATATCAACGGTTCCTGTTTTAGTACGAGTAAAAATAATCGCTGCATCAAAATCTTCTACTTCCAAGAAACGTAACAATGCATCATTTTTACGAAAACCATTTACTAACCAATAGCTCTGGGTAATATCTGGTGCTGAGCGTTGTGTTGCTTGAATTTTCACTTCTTGAGGATTTTTCATAAAACGACGAGTAATTCGACGAATTGGCTCTGGCATCGTCGCAGAAAAAAGTGCCGTTTGATGATTTTCTGGCAATTCAGCCATCACAGTTTCAACATCATCGATAAACCCCATTCGTAACATTTCATCTGCTTCATCTAATACAATAGATTTCAATGCAGAAAGATCCAATGTACCACGGCGAATATGATCCAAAATACGCCCAGGGGTACCCACTACGATTTGAGCCCCATTTTTTAATGCTCGTAGCTGAATGTCATAACGCTGACCGCCATAGACTGTAACAATACGCACACGCATATTTTTGGTAAATTGCTCGCAGGCATCTGCCACTTGAATAGCTAATTCACGGGTCGGTGCCATCACCAGCATTTGTGGATAACGCTGTTCAGGATCAATTTGAGCTAATAAAGGTAAAGAAAAGGCTGCAGTTTTCCCACTCCCTGTTTGTGCCATACCTAACACATCACGCCCTGCTAAAAGATGAGGAATAGTTTCTTGCTGAATAGGTGATGGATTAACAAATCCCATTTCATTAACGGCATCAAGAAGTGATTGAGGTAAGCCAAGATCGGCGAAAGTGGTTTTAATTTCAGTTGTCATAAAGTTCCAAATATCAGAAAGTAGAACGCTTTTAAGCCATTCTACAGTTTAAAATATATTGTTGAGTATTTAGGTAAAGTAAATATTGATTAATATCAAGAATGATGAACTTACAGTGTCAGTACAAGCGGTTAGTTATACAAAAAATTTTACAATTTAAACGCTGTATCGCCCTAATTTTTCCCAACAATCACGGGAGTTGTTTGATTAGTACGTAATTGTAATAATTCAAACAGAGCAAAACGGTACTCAACAAAGTTATAAACTTGATTTGCAACGGTTAGACGAAACAAGCTATGAGCTTCTTTCGTTTGATTCATTTTGAGTGCTTGTTTTGCAAGGTAAAAATAAGTTTCAGTTAAAATTTCTGCATATTGAACCGTATTCACTTCTGTCCGTGCATTCATTTTTAACTGAAGGCTTTCTAATGTGAGATTACCTAATAGATAATCTACTAATGTAGTTCCCCAAAAGCCTTTTGATAACAATTTAGAACGAATCGCTAAATTCGTTATCGCAGCATCTGGATTCAATTCTAATTCATTAAAATATAACCATAACGCTCGATAAGGATCACTTTTATCTGCTCGATAAAAAGATACTAAATCACGTTCAGCTTCTGTATAACGCCCACTATAATAAAATGCCAAACCTCTATTTAAACGAGTGTAATCATAACTAGGCTCTAGATCTAACACAGTATTAAAGGCATCAATTGCACCGTCATAATCTTCCTCAAGCAATAAATATAATCCTAAATAATTATAAGCCGCTGCCATTCTCGAATTCAAGGCAATCGCTTGAGTAAAATCATAGCGAGCTAATGACCAAAGCCCTAGATTATCGTAAATTATGCCTCTTTCGAAAAGTAACTCCGCACGCTCTTTTGTCGTTAATCTTGCTCTATCTAACATCTGTGTTAGCCTTACAATCATCACTTCTTGCTTAAAATGTATCTTAGGATTTAATTCTGCCAAAGCTAAATTATTTGGCGAAATCATTTCCGCAATACGATGAGTACAGCCTGTTAATAAAAAGATAGTAAGGAAATTAATTAAATAGAAACGAAAACTAAACAACTTAAAACGTTGTAACATTCACCAAGACCTTTAAAAAGGAAATTTTACATCAAATGCAGGAACACATCGCTGCGTTCACTGCATAAAATAAAGTATAAATTGCTATACTTCAAATTAATTAGGCTTCAACAGAAGGTTGCACTTCATCAATTTCAGCCAATTCTGGCACAACATTCAGATCTTTCATCGTTAAGCGGATACGACCTTGACGATCAATTTCCACGACTTTAACTTGAACATCTTGTCCCACAGCTAAATAGTCTGACACACGCTCAACACGCTCATTGGCAATTTGTGAGATGTGAACTAGCCCTTCTTTACTGCCTAGAATTGAAACAAATGCACCAAAATCAACCACTCGAGTTACTTTCCCTGTATAAAGTGTATTGACTTCTACTTCAGCAACGATCTCTTCAATACGTCCCATTACTGCTTTAGCCGCATTATTATCTGTTGCTGCAATTTTAACCGTACCATCGTCATCAATATCAATTGATGTCCCTGTTTCCTCAGTTAAAGAACGAATAGTTGCACCACCTTTACCAATAACATCTTTAATCTTCTTCGGATCAATTTTCATCGTATAAATACGAGGCGCAAAATCAGAAATATCTTCACGAGCAGTTGGAAGAGCTTGCTCCATTACACTTAAAATATGCAGACGAGCACCTTTTGCTTGAGCAAGGGCAATCTGCATAATTTCAGGCGTAATACCTTCAATTTTAATATCCATTTGCAATGCAGTAATACCTTCACGAGTACCCGCAACTTTAAAGTCCATATCTCCCAAATGATCTTCATCACCTAAAATATCAGACAACACAACAAATTTATCATCTTCCTTAACCAAGCCCATTGCAATACCTGCAACCGCTGATTTAATTGGCACGCCAGCGTCCATTAATGCTAAAGACGCACCACAAACTGATGCCATTGAAGAAGAACCATTCGATTCGGTAATCTCAGATACTACACGCACGACGTATGGAAATTCATCAGCACTTGGCATTACGGCCAATACACCACGTTTTGCCAAACGACCGTGTCCAATTTCTCGGCGTTTCGGTGATCCAATGCGTCCTGTTTCTCCAACAGAGTACGGAGGGAAATTATAATGAAACAAAAATCTATCTGATTTTTCACCTGTTAATTCATCAATCGTTTGAGCATCACGTTCTGTGCCTAATGTTGCTACTGCTAGAGCTTGTGTTTCACCACGAGTGAATAATGCAGAGCCGTGCGTACGAGGCAACACACCTGTACAAATATCCAATGCACGTACAGTATCTACCGTACGCCCATCAATGCGAGGTTCACCCGCAATAATACGACTACGCACAATTTGGCTTTCTAATGTGCTGATAATATCACCAATCTTCCCTTCATTCAGAGCTTCATCTTTTGCTATGAGTGTTGCAATCGTTTCTGCTCGAATAGCATCAATCTGTGCATAACGAGCCTGTTTTTCTGTAATACGATAAGCATCGCCAAGACGAGCTTCGGCAATCTCTTTCACTTGATTAATTAATGCTGTATTTTCCTCTGGAGCTTTCCAATCCCAACGAGGCTTACCTGCTTCTTTTACAAATTCTTTAATATTTTCAATCACCACTTGCTGTTGCTGATGACCAAAGACCACCGCAGATAACATCTGTTCTTCGCTTAAAATATCCGCTTCTGACTCAACCATTAAGACGGCTTTATCGGTTCCTGCAACCACCAAATCCAAACGGCTTATTTTTTGTTCAGAAACTGTTGGGTTTAGCACAAGTTGATCGTTAATAAAGCCAACACGAGCCGCACCAATCGGACCATTAAATGGCACCCCTGATAAAGAAAGTGCCGCAGATGCACCAATCATTGCAACTAAATCAGGGCTAATCTGTGGATTTACAGAGACCACTGTCGCAATCACTTGAATCTCATTGAAAAAACCTTCAGGGAAGAGAGGGCGAACAGGTCGGTCAATTAAACGTGCAACTAACGTTTCACCCTCAGATGGGCGACCTTCACGCTTGAAAAAACCACCAGGAATACGACCTGCTGCATAAGTACGCTCTTGATAATCTACCGTCAAAGGGAAAAAATCTTGCCCTTCTTTTACATCATTTTTTGCTACCACGGTAACAAATACCGTCGTGTCGTCCATACTTGCCATTACCGCTGCCGTTGCTTGGCGTGCGATCGCACCTGTTTCTAACGTTACAGTATGCTGACCATATTTAAACTGTTTCACAATTGGAGTCATTCGCTCATTCCTTAATCATTTTAAATTTTACTATTTTATCTCTTAAAATTGCGACTAGTAAAAATACTCTACTGCCTTAAACCATCAAATATAGTTCAACTATTAATCGTTAGGCACAAAATATTTTTAATAGCCGCTTCTTAAATCCACAGAGATAAAACTAGTGCATTATACAGATATTTCATAAAAATGTGTTGATTATTTGTGATTTAAGCGGATTAATCAAATAGCCATCTATGATTAAGCTTCAATAGAAATCAAAAATCCCCCCAAGCCGAAACTTGAGGGGACTGGATTATCATAAATAGATAAGAACGTTCTTTTTACTTTTTAGCTGTCTTTCCCTTTACTAAAAGAGAAAAGAGGAAAAAAAGAAAGCCACGCAACACCCTACCACTCGTAGTTTATCCCCGCTCCTCCACTCACATCGCCTCCGCTTAACGCAAAACCTGCCCTCGCAGAAAAACCTTCATTCACTCGATAAC
>NZ_SLXJ01000008.1 GCF_004345745.1 Nicoletella semolina
GCCGGCAAATCTATGCTCGCCGCCTCTGTCGGACATTATGCGGACGAAGGCGCTATCGCTGTTGGTTATTCCACCGTCTCACACAGTGGCAAGGTATTCTTAAAATTACAAGGCAATGCCAACACTAACGGCAAAATAGGTGCTGGTGCTGGCGTCGGATATCAGTGGTAGGAAACTTTTGATAAAAGTGCATTGAATTTAAACACACCATTTAAACACGAATGCCTTTAACTTATTACACGTTAAAGGCATTTTGCTGTGATTAACATTATGCTTTAGACTAGACTATAAGTCTTTAAATTTTAAAACATCGCCATTTCTATTCTTATGTATTATTTCATTACCAACTACTATTAACGGCGGCGGCGTTGGTTCCACGCCACACCGAATGCAAGTAATAATGCAGGTATAAACATTAGCTCTTTCGGTAATGAACTTTGCGGTACTGCAACTTCTAATACGGTCTGATCCCAATTTAATCCAGCTTTTGCAGCAGGTGAATCAATTTCAACATTATCTATCAAAATTTTTGGCGAAGGGCTGCCATTAAATTCGATCTGCTCGCCAGTATCCAGCAAGGTTAATCCTAAAGCCTGAATCCGTGCCTCACCATTTTCGCCAGCTGGCACAGGTAACTGTGCATAGAATTCAATCTGTTTACCATAAGGATTAAGCCCTGAAACTTTAAGTCGAACATTATCACCTACTTTCAGCGATTCAATTTCTTGTGTGATCCGAACAGGCTCAATATCACGCACACTTGGTGAGAGATGTTCCATAAAGAAAGCAGGACGGAATAACATGAAAGCGGCCAAAATCAAAGCGATCGTTTCCCACCACTTATTTTTAGCAAAAAAGAAATTCATTGTTGCTGCAGTAAAAATCAAAATCCCAATTGTCGCAGTTACAAACACCAAAATACCTTTCGCCCAGCCCACATCAATGAGCAATAAATCCGTGTTAAAAATAAATAAGAAAGGCAAAATAGCGGTGCGTAAACTATAAAAGAATGCAACTGTTCCCGTTTTGATTGGACTTCCCCCTGAAATCGCAGCGGCAGCAAATGACGCCAAACCAACAGGCGGCGTTACATCTGCCATAATCCCAAAATAGAACACAAATAAATGAACCGCAATCAGTGGCACAATCAATCCATTTTGTTTCCCAACCTCGACAATGACCAATGCCATCAATGAGGAAACTACGATATAGTTCGCCGTAGTCGGCAATCCCATACCTAAAATAAGACTGAATATTGCAACAAGGATCAGCATTAATAAAATGTTGCCCATTGAAAGCATTTCAATAATACCTGAAAGCTGTACCCCAAAGCCTGTAAGCGAAACGGCTCCAACAATAATCCCAGCAGTTGCGGTGGCAATCCCAATCCCTATCATATTGCGAGCCCCTGTTTCTAAACCATCAATGAGATCGTTAATCCCCTGTTTAAATAGGGCTGTTTTATGGCTATCTTTTTCATTGCGGAAGAAACTCAACAGAGGGCGTTGAGTCAATAGAATCATCGTTAATGCCATTGTTCCCCAAAAAGCGGACAACCCAGGCGACATACGCTCAATCATTAAACACCACATTAAAACCACAACAGGTAATAAGTAATGCAATCCCGCATTCACTGTCGGTTTTTGTGCGGGTAATTTAACAATTTTTGCATTCGGATCATCTGGCTCTAAATCAGGAAAACGAGCCACACGACGAATTAAAGCTAGATAAATAACAGCAAGTAATACACTCACGATAGCAAATGCAAAATCAGGTGTCGCAGTTTTGATCCAACCTAAACTAAATTCCATTGCGAAATAGATAATACTGATCACAAGGAAGCTCGCTAATGCACGCATTAGGCTGACTAAGAATGGTTTTGGCGGATCGGTTCGCTCCAAACCTTTTAATCCCATTTTTTGAGCTTCAAGATGTACGATATACACCAAAGCGATATAGGAAATCAGAGCAGGTAAAAAGGCGTGAGTAATCAATTGGCTATAGGGCATATTGACATATTCGATCATCAAAAATGCCGCAGCCCCCATTACAGGCGGCATAATTTGCCCATTAACCGAGGACGCTACCTCAACGGCCCCTGCTTTTTCCGCACTCAATCCAACCCGTTTCATCATTGGAATGGTAAACGTACCTGTGGTTACCACATTCGCAATTGAAGAGCCTGAAACCAGTCCAGTTAGTGCCGAAGAAACCACAGCCGCTTTGCCCGGCCCGCCACTAAAATGCCCTAAGTAGGCAAAGGCGGTTTTAATGAAATAGTTCCCTGCACCCGCTTTATCCAACAACGCCCCAAATAGCACAAATAAGAACACATATTTGGTTGAAACCCCTAATGCTACGCCAAATACGCCCTCTGTCGTAATCCATTGTTGATTAATAATTTGCGATAATGAACCCGAACGATGGCTAATAATCCAATCTGTCGGTAAAAATTGTCCAACGTAGTTATATAGCAAGAACACAGTGGCGATAATCACTAAAGGTAGCCCAAGACTGCGGCGACAGGCTTCTAATAATAAAAGCAGCCCCAAACAACCTGCGATAATATCCTGTGTATTAGGTGCACCAAAGCGAGTTACTAATCCCTCATAGAAGAAAATATAGTACGCCCCCAAAAATGCCCCCAGTGTGGCGAATAGCCAATCTTGATAAGGCACTCGATGTTTGGGCGAACTGGCGAATGCTGGAAAAGATAAATAAGCAAGAAAAAGTGCAAAAGCGAGGTGAATTGAACGAGCTTTGGTATCATCAATCACAACATTTACGTCCATTCCCATATTACGCACAATTTCTTGTAGCCAAAAAGGCAATGGCGAGGTGTAATAGAGTTGAAAAATTGACCATAAAATGGCGGTAACCACAATGACCTTTTTAGTTAAGCCATAGGGATTCCGTCCGCCAGAATCATTTGATGCAACCATATCTTGCAGGTCATCATAGCTTGCGGTTTTTTCTGTTGTTTTTATATTTCCTGTTATTTCTATAGACATAGCTATTCCTAAAAATCAGAAAACAAGCGGTCGATTTTATCCCAAATTTTGTAAAAATTTGTAACAAACTGACCGCTTGTTCAAGTTAATCCGAAAGGCAAATTGCCCTGAATTTAAAGAAAACTATTGGATCCAACCACGCTCTTTATAATAGCGAGCTGCTCCGTTATGCAGTGGGGCAGAAAGGGCATTTTTCACCATTTCCTCTTCTTTTAAATTTGCAAAGGCAGGGTGTAAACGTTTAAAGCGAGCAAAATTATCAAATACCGCTTTCACCACCGCATAGACTTTGTCATCATCTACATCAGCAGAAGTAACAAGCGTGGCATAAACCCCAAAACTCTCCACAGGATTATCTGAACCTTTGTATAAACCTGCTGGAATAACTGCCTTAGCATAATAGCTGTGATCAGCAACTAGTTTATCAATTGCCTCACCAGTTACAGGGACAAGATGAGCATCACAAGATGCCGCCGCTTCTTTTAACGCCCCATTTGGGTGTCCAACGTTATAAGTAATCGCATCTAAATTGTTATCACACATCACAGAGGCCATTTCAGACGGTTTTAATTCTGAAGCCACTTTGAATTCTTTATCGCTCCAGCCTTTTGCTCCTAAAATAACATTCATTGTCGCACGAGTACCAGACCCTGGATCACCTACGTTTACACGCTTACCTTTTAAATCATCAAACGATTGAATATTGGCATCAGTACGAGCCATTACCGTAAATGGTTCTGGGTGAATAGAGAAGATGGCACGCAATTTCTCATTCTTTTTACCTTCAAAAGAACTCGATCCATTATAGGCATGGTATTGCCAGTCAGATTGAGAAATCCCCATATCAATTTGCTTATCTGCAATGGCATTCAAGTTTGCCACAGAGCCGCCCGTTGAAGGAGCATTACATTTCACTTTTGTTTTTGCAGTATCACGATTAACCAATTGACAAATCGACTGTCCAACAACATAGTAAACCCCTGTTTGCCCACCTGTACCAATCGTAATAAATTTCTCAGATGCGTGAGCAGAAGAAAAGGCAGCACTAGCGGCAGTTGCAATAAGAGAGAGTTTCAATAATTTTTTCATTTAATAGCTCCTCCAAAAAGAATTGAATAATAATGAAATTGACGGATTACTCCGAATGTGAAAAACAAACCGCCATAGATATACTTGACTTTTTACGGTTATGCAAATAATTTTTAGGAAGAATGCGAGATAAATCACAATTTTTTAACAATTTAATAAATAAAAGACGAATAGAGTAAAAGAAAATGGAATTTTTTATCCCAGAACGGCAAGTTATTTTTGAAGAAGAAATCAAGAAAAGTCGATTTATCACCTACTTAAATCACACACAAGGCATTGAGCAGGCGAGAGCATTTTGGGCTGAAATGAAATCATTACACCCACAAGCTCGCCATCATTGCTGGGCAGCAGTCGCAGGTATGCCAACAGATTCATTGCAATACGGTTTTTCTGACGATGGTGAACCGTCTGGCACTGCAGGAAAACCAATGCTGAACTGCCTATTAGGAAGCGGAGTGGGGGAAATTAGTGCGGTCGTTGTACGTTATTATGGCGGCATATTATTAGGCACTGGAGGGCTAGTAAGAGCCTACAGCCACGGCGTTCAACAAGCACTTGCTCAATTGGCACGGCGTTGTAAAATTTTACGACAACCCTACCGCTTGCAGTGTAGCTATGAGCAATTTAGAACCATTCAGCACCTCTGCCAAGAATATGACATTGAGATTATTGAGCAACAATTCTGTGAAAAGGTTGTGTTACGATTAGGCATTAATCCGTCCCATTTCGCTGATATCTCACAACAGATTACACAGCGTTTTTCAGGGCAGCTAAATTTAATCGCAGAAGAAATGTGAGCGAGTAGCAGAGAAAATAACCCATCTAACAAGACAACTCAGTCAAGGGCGAAGGCTTTATCTGTTAAAATCTCACCGCTTATTGAGATTTCCGTTATAATAAGCAAATTAAAAGCAAACGGCATTAGGTATCTTAAATTAAGCGGTTTACATCGTGCTAAATTTTGCAAACTAAAACCGCCAAGCCTAGCCCTAGAATGCTAGATTTCCAAAGAATGAAGATGAGACAATATTATGTTTGAAAACCTTTCCGATAGATTATCCAAGACCCTCAAAAATATTACAGGCAAAGGACGTTTAACCGAAGAAAATATCAAAGAGACCTTGCGAGAAGTTCGAATGGCATTGCTGGAGGCTGATGTTGCTCTACCCGTCGTGCGTGAATTTATCAACAAGGTAAAAGAGCGTGCGATTGGCGTTGAAGTAAACAAAAGTTTAACCCCAGGGCAAGAATTTCTCAAAATCGTACAAAGCGAGTTAGAAAATGCGATGGGCGAGGTGAATGAAGCACTAAACCTCGCCACACAACCGCCAGCCGTCATCTTAATGGCAGGTTTACAAGGGGCAGGTAAAACCACCTCTGTGGGAAAATTAGCGAAATTCCTCAAAGAACGTCATAAAAAGAAAGTGTTGGTGGTATCCGCTGACGTGTATCGCCCTGCGGCAATCAAGCAGCTTCAAACCTTAGCTGAAGCATTAAACGTTGAATTTTTCCCAAGTGAAACCGATCAAAAGCCTGTTGAGATTGCAGAGCTTGCACTCAAACACGCTAAATTAAACTTCTTTGATGTCTTAATTGTCGATACCGCAGGTCGCTTGCACGTTGATAGCGAAATGATGGACGAAATTCAGCAAGTGCATCGTGTGTTAAATCCGATTGAAACGCTCTTTACCGTTGATGCGATGACAGGACAAGATGCAGCCAACACCGCCAAAGCCTTTAATGAGGCTCTGCCACTGACTGGGATCATTTTAACGAAAGTGGACGGCGATGCACGTGGCGGTGCTGCGTTGTCTATCCGCCATATCACAGGAAAGCCGATTAAATTCCTCGGCGTGGGCGAAAAAACCGATGCTCTTGAACCATTCCACCCTGATCGTGTGGCTTCTCGTATTCTAGGAATGGGCGATGTGTTATCATTGATTGAAGATCTTCAGCATTCCGTTGATCAGGAAAAAGCCGAAAAAATGGCGGCAAAATTCAAAAAAGGCGATGAATTCACCCTTGATGATTTCCGTGAACAGTTGGTAGAAATGAAAAAAATGGGCGGAATGATGTCGATGCTTGATAAACTCCCAGGGGCGAAAAATCTACCTGATCACATCAAAAGCCAAGTCGATGATAAGATGTTCATTAAAATGGAAGCCATCATTAATTCAATGACGCTTAAAGAGAGAGCAAAACCTGAAATCATAAAAGGGTCACGTCGTCGCCGCATTGCATTAGGATCAGGCACGCAGGTGCAAGATGTGAACAAACTGCTGAAACAATTCGATGAAATGCAACGTATGATGAAAAAAATGCGTAAAGGCGGTATGGCAAAAATGATGCGAGGAATGAAAGGACTAATGGGCGGTGGCGGATTAGGTAGCTTAGGTGGAATGTTTGGTCGCCGTTAATCAATAATTTTATTTAGCGGTCAATTTTTCAATTATTTTTGCAAAAATTTCTGTAAAATTGACCGCTCTTTTATTTGCTTCTCAACTTGATTTATTTTTTCAACCGTGGTTCGCAACCCTCCCACGCAAAAAAACTAAGGATACAAAATGCACTCTTCTTTTCTCAGCACTCCCTTATCTCAAGGGAGTTTATTACTAGACGGCACTTCAACCAACGATTCTGTTCAAAAACACGCCTTGCCAAAAGCAGCAGTCATTTTTTCAGGCGGTCAAGATTCAACCACTTGCCTGTTTCTTGCGATTAAAGAATTTGGCTTAAAAAATGTTGAAGTCATCACTTTTCAATATGGACAACGCCACGCCATTGAGCTGCAAAAAGCACAGTGGATTGCTCAAGATTTAGGGGTAAAACAGACTGTTATTGATACCTCTGTGATTAAAGCCATTACGACCAACGCTTTAATGGACGAAAACGCAACGATTGAGCAACAAGGCAGTATGCCTAATACTTTTGTTGATGGGCGTAATGCACTGTTTTTGCTGTATGCTGCCATTTACGCCAAAGGGCAAGGCATTCATACGATTTTTACGGGTGTCTGTGAAACCGATTTTAGTGGCTACCCCGACTGCCGAGACGTTTTTATCAAATCAATGAATGTTACGCTCAATCTTGCAATGGATTACCCTTTTGATATTCGAACTCCTTTAATGTTTCTGACTAAAAAACAGACTTGGGCACTAGCAGATAAATTGGGGGCATTTGATTATGTCCGCAACCATACACACACCTGCTATTTGGGTGTAGACGGTGGCTGCCACGACTGCCCAAGCTGCCGATTAAGAGAAAAGGGTTTAGCAGAATATTTAGAGGAAAAAACCAATGTTTAAAATTGCTAAAGAGTTCAGTTTTGATATGGCGCATATGCTTGATGGGCACGATGGCAAATGCCAAAATTTACACGGACATACCTATAAATTACAAGTTGAGATCAGTGGCGATTTGCATCTTGCAGGTGCAAAGCGGGGAATGGTAATGGATTATGCCGATCTGAAAGCAATCGTAAAAACGCATATTCTTGATCCAATGGATCACGCTTATCTCTACGATCTTCACAGCGAAAAAGAGTGCAGAATTGCACAACTTCTGATCGAATTAAATTCTAAAGTCTATGGCATTCCCCACCGTACCACCGCAGAAGAAATGGCAAAATATATGTTCAACAAACTTGAACAAGTTGGACTGGCTGTCAGTCTCATTCGTTTGTGGGAAACGCCCACTTCTTATTGTGAATATAGCCGATAATCTATTTGATACGCCCTAGTTATGAATGAAAACATCTTACAAACACCTTATCGCATCGTGGAAATTTTTGAAACCTTACAAGGGGAAGGATTTAACACAGGTATGCCAAGTATTTTTATCCGCTTTGGCAAATGTAACCTTGCTTGCGATTGGTGTGATACTAATTACCACCAGTATGAAAATAAAACCTTAGGCGATATTCTTGCCACAATACGCCAATTTTCAGCTAAAAATATTATCATCACGGGTGGCGAACCCACCATTCAGCCACACCTAGAACGCCTACTGGACAGATTAAAAAATGAAGGGTATTTTCTTGCGATTGAAACCAACGGCTTAAAGCCCGTACCACTGCAAATTGATTATATTGCGACCAGCCCTAAACGACTGTATCAAAAAAATTACCTCAAACATCACATTCCCTTTGCCCACGAAGTCCGAATTGTAGTCGATAGCGATGTGCAGGACTTCTGTGAACAGATAGAGCAATCAATTAAAGCCGACCGCTACTACCTCTCCCCTTGCGAAAAAGAGGGCGAAATGAATTTGTTAGAAACCATCACACAACTGGGCAAACTCAATGCTCGCTTAAACAAACCTCGTTGGCAGCTCAGCATTCAAACCCATAAAATAGCAGGCATTGAATAGCAAAATTGAGCGGTTCTTATGTGCAAAATTTTTGCAAAAAATGACCGCTTAATACAAATAATGATATGTTTATTGGCGTTATGCCAGTTTTGATGTAAGTCGCATTCCAGTCGGACGATTATCCGCAAATTCCATTGTAATTTTATAACAAAGCGTTTGTACACCTTGCTTTTTGGCTTGCTTAAATAACCGTGCATAAATCGGATCAATCTGTTCAGCAACAGCAAATTGATCAATGCCTGTATGTAATGCAGCAAAAAAGAGAACGGACTGATAGCCTTGCTGAACAAGATATGTCAATTCTCGCAAATGCTTTTGCCCTCGCTCAGTTTTCGCATCTGGAAACATACCTAATCCGTTTTCTATCAGCAATGTAGTCGATTTCACTTCCAAATAGCAACTTGCAGCATTGCCTTCCAGTGCATCATTTTTAAGTAAAAAATCAATGCGACTATTTTCCTCGCCATATTTTTGTTCTGGAAACACCTTATCAAATACGGCTAATTCAGGAATACTTTTCTTTGCTAATGCTTCTGCGACAAGTTGATTGGCTCGTTGAGTATTAATGCAAATAAAATCCCCTGTTTGAGTTTCCGTCAATTCCCAAGTATAAGCATATTTCCGTTTTGGATTGTCGCTGGTAGAAAACCAAACTCGGTCGCCCACATTCGCACAACCTGTCATCGCTCCAGTATTAGGACAATGCAGCGTTATCTGTTCGCCATTTGGCAGCTGAACGTCCGCTAAAAAACGCTTATAACGGCATAATAATATACCGTGGCAAAGAGCTGGAAATTGCATTAAAAAGTCATCACCTCAGCACTATAATTGAGTTTTTCAATCGCATTAATGAGCTGCTGATTTATGACCGTATTATTCGTAATAACTTTAACAGTGTGCTGTTTCATATCGGCTTTTGTACAGCTCACACCATCAATATTACGCAGTTGTTTATTAACTAAATAAACACAAAGCGGACAGTTCATCTCTTTAACAAACAAATGCATTTCTCTCTCACTAGCGAAACTTGTGGAAATAAAACGCAATGTAAAAAATAAAATAGTTAGATATTTTTTCATTCTAAAAACTAAGGCAAAACTATTGGATAACTTAAGAAAAACAAAATAACGACAAAGGTTATCATATATAAAATTTTCAGCGTCTGGCGAGAAATATATTGATAACAGTGGTATTTGTAAATATTCATACTCAAACTAACCAACCAAGGCGAAGAAAAACCAAACAGCAAATAAATCAGTGGTGCAATACAGCAAGCTGTTGAACCTAAGGCTTCAGCAACTAATGTAAACATTGCAACGAAAAAGGATTTATTGGATTGCTTTTGCACGGAATTCATAGCCAAACTCTTTTGCATTAAACGAATTAAGAGGATCACCTCCAATTTCAGCATAAGGATAACCAAAATTATTAAACGGAGTTAATTCTAGCTGCGGATAGAGATCAAAATCCCTCCCATAATTAAACCCAACCCAATTTCCCCCCCCCCAATGACCAAACAAATAGTCAGAAACCATCTGTGTATCAGGATCATTTATTGCTTTTCCCTCTTCTAAACGCATTTTCGCCACATCCGCCGAATCAACAGGTAGCCCGCCAAATCCAGCAAGATAAAATTCCGCACGACAATGCTGCCCCTCGTTAATATAGGCAATACCTAGCAAAGCCAAACGCAGGGGCTGAATAGATCGCTAATTTTTTGATTCCCCCTCTTTCGTTTCCACTGCCATCTTCACATTCAACAAACGTTTCTCCGCATTTTTGTCCCATTTTGCATATAACGTTTTAGCGCTATAAAGATTATTTTCCGTAATAAACGCCACCTGATAATTTCCTTCAAACTCAAGCGATTTAACGCTTTGGTAATCATTATTAAACAGCAATGGAATCCAAAGTTGAGTCTCCCCGCTTGAACCTTTTGGCACAACCAAATCATAAGATTGAGTTAATTCATAAAGATGGGAAGTCGTATTATGAATAGACACTATGTGGGGAACTTGAGAGTGAGGAATTTGAGAAAAAGTAGCTTCAGACGAACTTGAATAAGCCAATGTCAAAGGAATTGCAACAGATGCAATCATCAATTTTTTCATTTTAACCTTCTTACTTATCAATAAACAAGCTTGTCACATGTTAGCAATATAGGCAGCCATTTTAGTGACACCTTTATCATTATTGCTGAAAAATAAACCACTTAAAATAAATCACACACGACAAACTTGACTGAAAACAATTAGCATTTAGAATGCCCAAGTTTTATAAAATGACTTTTATTATTTATAACGGAGCGTGTATGTCTCATAAAAATTCAATATTCCGCCTTAGTTTAATTGCTACAATTGTGGTAAGTAACGTGGTCATAGCAAATCAATCCGTGAGCCAGCAACTAGATGCTGTAGAAGTTAAAGGTTCGCCCACGGTAAACCATACTCGCAATATCAGTAACTTGCGAGAATTACTTGCTACTCGTACTGATGTGAACGTAGGCGGTGGTAGTGTTTCTGCTCAGTATTTATCTATTCGTAGTTCAGGGCAAGATCGCATTAAAATGGTTGTAGACAACACTGCGACAAATACACAATCTTGGTATCATCAGGGACGCTTCCAGCTTGATCCTGTAATGGTGAAATCTATCAAGATCGATAAAGGCACGGGTTCTGCAAGTGCTGGTATTGGTCTCACTGATGGTGCAATTCGTGCAGAAACAGTTTCAGCAAAAGATTTACTTAATAATGGACGCTCATTCGGAACAAGAATTGGTACGGAATATAACAGTAATCAAGGTATTAATGGCAGTCTTGCACTATACGGCAGGGCTGGTAATGCCGATCTATTATTACTCGGCAGTTGGAATAAAGATAATAACTACAAAGCTGGTCAAGGTTATGTAGATGGCGTAAATAAAAATCGTCAGGTGAATAACACTGCTCGCCGACAAGGTAACTATTTAGCAAAATTCGGCTATGACATTAATGCTGATCATCGTATCAGTACGAGCTTCCGTCAAGAATCTTTCTATGGTTTCGGTCAGGATCGCTTTGAGATGACATTTAACAGCCGAGCTGGACACGCTAATACAACAAAACGGACCTATAATCTTGAATATACTGGTAAAAATATAGGCTTTGCCCGTGATCTTAATGCGAATGTTTTCCACATTCATGCGATTGACGATCGCCCAGATTATCAATCTGATAACCTGACAGGTTATCAACGTCTTTCTAGCACAAAAACATCAGGAGCAAACTTAAATCTCACTAGTGAGATTGTCGGCGATCACCTTATTAAATATGGTGTAAATTTACATAAAGAATCGACCGCTAGTCAGAACTCATTTGGCAGTATTAAGGGTGAAAACAAATCAGAGTATGGTTTATACGCTGAAGGCATTTGGTCTTTAGGCAAAATGGCAACCTTAACTACTGGCTTACGTTATGACCACTACGACCTTGAAACGGCTGGCAAAGTCAATACAAATCGTGTACCACTTGTAGGTAACAGGAGAGTTTCTAATGGCAGTATTAACCCAAGTGCTGGCTTGATTATTGATGTCACACAAAATCTTTCTCTCCACGCAAAATTGAACTACGCAGGCCGCAGCCCAATTCTTGCTTCTTCTTACACTGTTACCGATAACCGTGGTTCCATTGATAAGGCTCGAGGTTTACGCTTTGTAGATAACAACCTCAAAACCGAAAAAGTACGTTTAGCTGAAATCGGTTTTGAATGGAAACAAGCCGCCTTGACTGCGAAAGGTAGCCTATTCCAGCAAACAGTTAAAAATTTCTATGAGGTGAAAAACAGCACGATAACTAACGCTGGCGTACTAAAAACCACAGGTTATGATGCCGATATTGCTTATCAATGGAATGGTATTACAGCAAGTGCTGGCGTCGCTTATGCACAGCCAAAAACGAGTTTCTTACTCTCTAATGATGCATTAAATGTGATTCCACAAGGTCGCCAATGGCGTACTGGCTTAGCCTACCGCTTCGAGCAACCAAGTCTAGAAATCGGCTGGTTAGGACGCTATGCACAATCTATCGAATATAAGACCGCTAAAAGAGGCGGATCTGTTGAAACTCAAAAACGAGTCGGTTATGGCGTACACGATTTATTCGTCAATTGGCAGCCACTAAATAAAGATAATTTTAATATTAACTTTACGGTAAAAAATGTGGCAAACAAATACTACCGTAGCCACAGTCAACGCAATGCCCCTGTTGCACCACCAAGCCCAGGACGTGAATTTAAGTTGGGTATGAACTACAGTTTCTAACCACACATGGCGATAAGAACATACAGCCACTTAAACAACGGTTAAAAACTATTTTTAGAAAGCCAATAAAGTCCCTTAAGTCTTGTTTAACTCACATTTAAGGGATTTTATTGCTTGAGGAAGAAAATGACGTTATTGCTGCACACGAATCAACCTGCTGATAACTTGACCTGCTGTTTTCTCTTTAAGCATTATCCAAGCGTTAGGCAGTTCAAGAGCTGAATGCTCTCGCTCTGTCTCAAGATAAATCAACGCATTGGGTGCAAGCCAATGATTCTGAGCAAGCAGACGTAGTACATCAGGTACAAGCCCTTTGTGAAAAGGCGGATCAACAAAAATCACATCAAATGGGGCTTCAATATTTTTTTGGGCTAAAAATTGTAGCGTATCCGTTTGTATTACTTTGCCTTGATTTGTCTTCAATACGGCTAGATTTTTTTTTAACTGCTGTGCAGCGGCTGCAAATTTTTCCAAAAAAACGACCGCTTGAGCCTGACGTGATAGGGCTTCTAGCCCGAGTGAGCCACTGCCTGCAAAACAATCTAAGCAACGTGCTTGTGCAATATCCATCATCAACCAGTTAAACAGCGTTTCTTTTACCCTATCCGTTGTTGGACGTAATCCCTGTGCATTCAATACAGGCACTTTCCTTCCACGCCAACGTCCTGCGATAATTCTGACTTCGCCTATTGAATTTGAGGAAGTTAAGACGGCGGTTTGCTTTTTTTTCATAATGGATTACTAAAATATGTGTTAAAAAATGATAAACTAATGCAAGTTTATGTCATTTTAGCTCAAAATGGCGTGTTAATTTTAATAAGAGAATAAAAAAATGGCTGAAGAAAAGAAAAAAGGGTTTTGGTCTTGGCTGGGGTTCGGCAAAAATACGGAGACCATAGCAAAAGAAACGGAAACAAACGCTCAAACCTCAGCGGAAGAACCGCTACATTCTACGGATAAAAATGAAATTTTATCTCAAGAAAATATGCCTCAAAGTGAGCAGAATGAAAAACAAGCGGTTGATTTTTCACAAAATAGTGTAAAGCAAGATCACGAAATCCAACATATAACCTCACTGCCCTATCAGACTGAAAATACTGAAGTGGATAGCAATACACAATCCAATCTTGAGATTGAAAGTACAAAAATAAACGACACACAAACACCCACAGAGACGCTGCACACCGCAGATACAGATACCAGTACTCATTCAAGAACGTATCAAGAAAAACCCAATGAGGGTGGATTTTTTAGTCGTCTAATCAAAGGGCTAGTCAAAACCAAACAAAATATTGGCTCAGGATTTTTAGGCTTATTCCGAGGTAAAAAAATCGATGATGAACTATTTGAAGAGCTAGAGGAACAATTGTTGGTAGCAGACTTGGGTATGCCGACGACACAGAAAATCATCAATAACCTCACTCAACACGCTAATCGCCAGCAATTAAAAGATGCAGAATTGCTCTATCAGCGACTCAAAATTGAATTAGGTAATGTTTTAAAACCAGTGGAACAACCGCTAACAATTGAAGCAAAGAAACCGTATGTCATTCTGATGGTTGGAGTAAATGGGGTTGGGAAAACGACCACAATTGGTAAGTTAGCTCGTCAATTCCAATCTGAGGGAAAATCAGTGATGTTAGCCGCTGGCGATACTTTCCGAGCTGCCGCCGTAGAACAACTTCAGGTTTGGGGCGAACGCAACCATATCCCTGTTGTTGCACAAAGTGTGGGGGCAGATTCTGCTTCTGTGATATTTGATGCAATGCAATCTGCGGCAGCTAAAGGGGTTGATGTGTTGATTGCCGATACCGCAGGACGTTTGCAAAACAAAAATAACTTAATGGACGAGCTGAAAAAAATTGTGCGAGTTATGAAAAAATATGATGACACTGCACCGCACGAAATTATGCTCACCCTTGATGCAGGCACGGGGCAAAACGCAATCAGTCAAACCAAACTCTTTAATGAGGCGGTTGGCTTAACAGGTATTACACTCACCAAACTTGATGGTACTGCAAAGGGCGGTGTGATTTTTGCCATTGCGGATCAATTTAATCTGCCAATCCGCTACATTGGTGTTGGTGAGAAAATTGATGACCTACGTCCATTCAATGCGAGCCAATTTATTGATGCCCTATTTGAAAACGAAGGGGAGAAAAATGATTAAGTTCGATAACGTCAGTAAAGTCTACAAAGGGGGTGGTAAACCTGCATTGCAGAGTATCACGTTTCAGTTAGCAAAGGGCGGGATGGCTTATATTACGGGGCATTCTGGTGCTGGCAAAACAACTTTACTTAAACTCATTATGGGCATTGAGCGAGCCAATGGCGGACAAATTTCATTTAATGGACACGATATCACTCGCCTTCCAGAACGAGAGCTACCATTTCTTCGGCGACACATTGGTATGGTGCATCAGAATTATCGTCTGCTAACTGATCGCTCTATTTTAGATAATGTTGCGTTACCATTGATTATTATGGGGCTAAATCAAACGACTGTCGAACGAGAAGCTCGCTTGGCTCTCACTCGAGTAGGGTTAGAAAATAAAGCGAATTTTCTGCCTTCTCATCTGTCAGGAGGGGAGCAGCAGCGAGTGGATATTGCACGAGCAATCGTGCATCGTCCTCTATTATTACTTGCTGATGAACCTACAGGGAATTTAGATGATAAACTTTCATTTGAAATCTTCCGCCTATTTGAGGAATTTAATCAGGCTGGCACAACAGTGCTGATTGCAACACACGACACCAATATTATCACGCAACAGCCTAAGCCGTGCTTAGTGCTGGAAGAAGGTCATCTAAAAAGTGGAGAAATTTAACGTGTTTCGACAACGACATACACAAACACGCTACATATTGCGTTCTATCCGCCAAGACTTAATTAAACGCAAATTTGGCACATTTCTGACTATCCTTGTGATTGCAGTTTCTCTTACTATTCCGACTGTCAGTTATTTGCTATGGAAAAATACTTATCAAGCCAGTTCGCAATTCTATCCAGAACCTGAAATCACAGTATATTTACATAAAAACCTCTCTGAGAATGATGTCAATACTGTAGTCGAGCAACTACGCAAATTTGAGGCTGACAAAATTGAGACGTTTGACTACATTTCACGACAGCAAAGTCTTGAAGAGTTTCGCTCTTGGTCTGGATTCTCCAATGCCTTGGATATTTTAGAGGATAACCCCCTTCCAGCTATCGTTACTCTCAAACCTAAAAAGGATTTTGCGTCCTCAGACAAAATGACAATACTTCGTAATGAGCTACAAAAAATTAAAGGCGTTCAGGAGGTAAAGCTAGACAGTAATTGGTTAGATAAACTCAATTTACTGACACAGTTGATTGCACGAATTGCGATCACTGGCACATTACTGATGGTCGTTGCTGTATTTCTTGTGATTGGTAATAGTGTGCGATCTGACGTATCCAACAGCCGCCCATCAATTGAAGTTATGCAACTTCTTGGTGCAACAAATCATTTTATTTCTCGCCCATTCTTATACATAGGAATGTTTTATGGCTTATTGGGTAGTCTACTTGCAATATTACTCAGCTATGCGATGATTCACTATTTTACTGGCATTGTCAGGTATGTTGCAGATATGCTTACTGTAAAATTTAAGGTACAAGCTTTTCATCTTAGTGAAATTCTATTTATTATCACATTCACCGTTTCACTTGGGTGGCTCTCAGCAAAATTAGCAACCAATCGCCATATTCAGAAATTATAAGACATATAATAAAAAAACAGGCAGTCGAGTATGCTGCCTATTTGTATGAAAAATAGATCAATATAAGCCTATCGGCTATAACTATAATTCTGCAATAATACGATCTAGTTGTAATTTTGCAGAATTTATTGATTTTTCGACCGCATCTGTCCCCATTCCTAGTGCTTCCGCATATACAAACTCAACATCTACAATCCCAATAAACCCTAAAAAGGTGCTGACATAGCACTTAACTAAATCCGTAGCACGGTCTTTATGTAACCCGCCTGTAGTTAGAATAACAACGGCTTTCTTTCCTTTCACTAATCCTTCTGGCCCCTGAGATGTATAACGAAAAGTAATACCTGCACGAGCAAGATAATCAAAATAGCTTTTTAATTGTGCTGGTACACCAAAATTATACATTGGTGCATTAACAACTAATAAGTCTGTTGTCTTTAACTCATCAATCAGCTTATTAGATAGGTCAAGTAATTCTCTTTGTTCATCTGTTTGTGGCTCAGCACGAGTAGCTGCTATGGCATTACTTTCAAAATAGGGTAAGGGCTCTTTCGTTAAATCCCGAATTGTAACATTTGCCGTCAGTTGCTTGGTAAAATAATCACTTAAAGCATTAGATTGAGAGTTTTCACCAAGAATACTTGATTTTAGAACAAGTATATTTCTCATAAATTCCTCCTTAATTATTGATGATAAAAAGTAACAAGCTATATAAAAAAATAAAGCCCGGATAAATCGGGCTTTAACCTTAGTAAATTATTCTGTAACAGCTTCTTGAACTATTACTTCAGGGCGATCAACTAATTCAATGTAAGCCATTGGAGCGTTATCTCCTGTACGGAAACCACATTTCAGGATACGAGTATAACCACCCGTACGTTGGGCAAAACGTGGCCCTAATTCTTTAAATAATTTTGCAACAGTTTCAACGTTGCGAGTACGAGCAAAAGCTAAACGGCGATTAGCAACGCTATCTACTTTTGCTAAAGTAATTAATGGTTCAACTACACGGCGTAACTCTTTCGCTTTAGGTAAAGTCGTTTTAATGATCTCATACTCAATTAAAGAACTTGCCATATTACGAAACATCGCTTGACGATGACTACTGTTACGGTTTAATTGACGTCCACTCTTACGATGGCGCATAACCTATTCCTTCTTTAGAAAATCTAATACCTAAAATTAGTCTTCAGCAATACTTGCTGGAGGCCAATTCTCAAGGCGCATACCTAGTGATAAGCCACGAGAAGCAAGCACGTCCTTAATTTCGGTAAGTGATTTCTTACCTAGATTTGGCGTCTTTAATAACTCAACTTCTGTACGCTGAACAAGATCACCGATATAGTGAATTGCCTCTGCTTTCAAACAGTTAGCTGAACGAACTGTTAACTCTAAGTCATCTACTGGACGAAGAAGAATCGGGTCAAACTCTGGTTTTTCTTCTTTCACCTCTGGTTGACGAACATCACGCAAATCAACAAATGCAGCTAATTGTTCTGCTAAAATTGTTGCAGCACGACGAATGGCTTCTTCTGGATCTAATGTTCCATTAGTTTCCATTTCAATGACAAGCTTGTCCAAGTCTGTACGCTGTTCAACACGAGCAGCTTCCACATTATAAGAAATGCGATCAACTGGGCTAAAACGAGCATCGACTAACAAGCGGCCGATTGGACGATTATCATCTTGTGTATGTACTAGTGCAGATGCAGGTACATATCCACGACCACGTCGAACACGAATACGCATATTAATAGACGCATTGTTATCTGTTAAATGACAAATAACATGGTTAGGATTCACAATTTCAACATCGCCATCATGTACAATGTCAGCTGCAATTACAGGGCCAATTCCAGATTTCGTTAGTGTCAAAATAACATCATCTTTATTTTGCACTTTCACCGCTAGACCTTTGAGATTTAACAGTACCTCAAGAATATCTTCTTGTACACCTTCTTTACTACTGTATTCGTGTAATACACCGTCAATTTCAACTTCTGTAACTGCACAACCAGGCATAGACGAAAGTAAAATGCGACGTAGTGCATTACCTAAAGTGTGGCCGAAACCCCGTTCTAACGGCTCTAAGGTCACTTTTGCGTGAGTTAAACTAACTTGTTCAATACTCACTAAACGTGGCTTTAAAAATTCTGTTACAGAACCCTGCATTTTATCCTCTCTTTGCTGTTAAGCATCCTTAAGCTAAATAAAATTATTATTTAGAGTAAAGCTCAACGATCAGATGTTCATTAATATCTGCTGATAGATCAGAACGTTCTGGAACACGCTTAAACACGCCTTCCATCTTAGTGACATCAACTTCTAACCAAGTTGGTTTCTCACGTTGGCTCGCTAATTCCAATGATGCCTTAATACGAGCTTGTTTCTTAGATTTCTCACGAACAGAAACGATATCGCCAACAGAAACCTGGAAGGAAGGAATATTAACAACACGACCGTTTACTACAACAGATTTATGACTGACTAACTGACGTGCTTCTGCACGAGTTGCCGCAAATCCCATACGATAAACAACATTATCTAAACGACCCTCTAATAATACTAATAAGTTCTCACCAGTATTACCCTTCAAGCGATTAGCTTCTTTATAATAATTGCGGAACTGACGCTCTAAGATGCCATAAATACGTCGAACTTTTTGTTTCTCACGAAGCTGACTACCATAGTCAGATAAGCGAGGTTTACGCACACCATGCTGACCGGGTGCTGTATCAATTTTACATTTTGACTCAATCGCACGGACACCAGATTTAAGGAATAAATCTGTACCCTCACGACGGCTTAGCTTGAGCTTAGGACCCAAATATCTTGCCATTTTCTTTCTCCAATTATTCTAACGTCAATTAAACACGACGTTTTTTCGGTGGACGACAACCGTTATGAGGAATCGGAGTCACATCAGTAATATTTGTGATACGAAAACCTGCTGCATTTAAAGCACGAATTGTCGATTCACGACCAGGACCCGGTCCTTTGACCATAACTTCCAAATTCTTTAAACCAAACTCTTTAACCATTTCTGCACAACGCTCTGCAGCAACTTGAGCAGCAAATGGAGTTGATTTACGTGAACCACGGAAACCTGAACCACCAGCAGTTGCCCAAGCGAGAGCATTCCCTTGACGGTCAGTAATAGTTACGATTGTATTGTTGAAAGATGCGTGGATATGTGCTACGCCATCTACGATTTGTTTTTTTACACGTTTACGTGTACGAACTGGTGTTTTAGCCATTTTATTTTACTCCGACTATTTCTTGATCGGTTTGCGTGGACCCTTACGAGTACGCGCATTAGTCTTAGTACGTTGACCACGCACTGGTAAACTACGACGATGACGTAAACCACGATAACAACCTAGGTCTAAAAGACGTTTGATGCTTAAAGTCACTTCACGACGTAAATCACCTTCGACAGTAAATTTACCAACTTCTTCACGCAGTTTTTCAATCTGCTCTTCAGACAATTCTCTGATCTTTACATCTTCAGCAATACCCGCTGCTGCACAGATAGCTTTAGCACGAGTTCTGCCGATACCATAAATTGCAGTTAATGCAATCACAGTATGTTTCTGATCAGGAATGTTAATGCCTGCAATACGGGCCACTATGCACTCCTATTTTTAAAGTTATCGATACACTGATCTTGAAAAGCCCGTTTCAGGATACTCAAACAGTATATCAGGAATAAATGAGCTGAGCAGTATAACCGCCCAGCTTGTTCTTTGCAAGAAAATTGTCAATCATCCTTGACGCTGTTTATGTTTAGGCTCACTGCAAATAACACGCACAACACCTTCGCGCTTGACAACTTTACAGTTACGACACATTCTTTTTACTGAAGCTCGAACTTTCATTACTTATCCTTAAAGGGCTGATCACCCTAAGCCTTTTAGATTGGCTTTTTTCAACACAGAATCATATTGTAGAGACATTAAATGACTTTGGATCTGTGCGATAAAGTCCATTATAACAACCACAACAATCAACAAAGATGTACCACCTAATTGAAACGATACATTCCATAGTGATGTTACGATATAAGGAACCAAACAAACAAAGGTAATATATAACGCACCGATTAAAGTT
Source organism: Nicoletella semolina (assembly GCF_004345745.1). Classification (GTDB taxonomy): domain Bacteria; phylum Pseudomonadota; class Gammaproteobacteria; order Enterobacterales; family Pasteurellaceae; genus Nicoletella; species Nicoletella semolina. The sequence goes on from NZ_SLXJ01000008.1 coordinate 20,620, forward strand.
AAACGTGTCATTACTTTATCAATGTATCTTGATGTTTGTTCACCTGGTCGATAACCTGGTACAAATGCACCTGATTTCTTTAAATTATCCGCTGTATCACGAGGATTATACTGCATTCCTGTATAAAAGAATGCAAAGAAAATTATAGCAACTGTGAAGAGGACAATATATAAGGGCTGCCCTGGCTGCAATAATTGAGACAACTCAAATAACCATTCAAAGTTCTCAGTTTGCCCAAACCATTGCGTAATAGTTGCAGGAAATAAGATAATACTAGAAGCGAATATTGCTGGAATAACTCCAGCCATATTCACTTTCAATGGTAAATGAGATGATCTCGTAGGTACAACTGCTTTTCCTTGTTGACGTCCAGCATAGTGTACTACGATTCTTCTTTGTCCACGTTCTACGAATACAACAAAATATGTTACTGCAAATGCAACAAGCACTATTAATAATAGAACTGGTATAGAAATTTCGCCTTGACGAGATTGCTCTATTGTTTGTCCAATTACCGAAGGTAAATCAGCTACAATACCAGCAAAGATAATCAAAGAGATACCGTTACCAATTCCTCTTTCCGTAATTTGTTCACCGAGCCACATCAAAAACATCGTTCCAGTTACTAAACTGATAACAGAAGTGAGATAGAACAACATTGTAGGACTAGGAACTAACCCAACAAGCATATTCGGTAAAGCAAACGAAATACCAATAGACTGAACAATTGCTAATAACAAGGTCGCATAACGTGTATATTTACTGATTTTACGCCTTCCTGCCTCACCTTCTTTTTTCAATTCAGCTAATACAGGGTGAACAGCCGTCAACAATTGTATAATAATTGACGCTGAAATATAAGGCATAATACCTAACGCAAATATAGACGCTCTACTTAAAGCACCACCAGAAAACATATTGAACATATCAATGATAGTGCCCTGTTGTTGGCGAACTAATTCGGATAATACAGAAGCATCAATACCAGGAACAGGTATAAAAGAACCTATACGAAATACGATCAACGCACCTAAAACAAACAAAATTCTTGATTTTAGCTCGCTAGTCCCTTTTGTAATTTTACCTTGATACCCTGGTTGTTTTGCCATTTATTATTCCTCGATGGAACCACCAGCTGCTTCAATAGCAGCCTTAGCACCTTTAGTCACACCTAAGCCTTTAATAACAAATGCTTTATCAACATTACCTGACAAAATAATTTTTGCAGATAAAATATCTTTTGTAATCACATTTGCTACTTTAAGTGATTCTAATGTTACTACATTACCTTCAACTTTTGCTAACTCACTTAGGCGAACTTCAGCTGTTTGTAATGACTTAAGAGATGTAAAACCAAATTTTGGTAATCTACGATATAAAGGCATTTGACCACCTTCGAACCCACGGCGAACACCGCCACCTGTTCTAGATTTTTGACCTTTATGACCACGACCACCAGTTTTACCAACACCAGAACCAATACCACGACCTAAACGTTTACTGTTGTGCTTAGCACCTTCAGCTGCTGAAAGAGAATTTAAACGCATTTTATTACTCCTCAACCTTAACCATATAGGATACTTGATTGATCATACCACGCACTGCAGGTGTATCAATAAGCTCTACTGTGTGGCGAATATGACGCAGACCTAAACCTTTTAGCGTTGCTTTATGCTTTGGTAAACGAGCAATAGAGCTACGAGTTTGAGTTACTTTAATTGTTTTTGCCATATTCTCAATTACCCCAATATATCTTCAACAGTTTTACCACGTTTTGCAGCAACCATTTCAGGTGATTTCATATTTGCAAGTGCATCAATTGTTGCACGAACAACGTTAATCGGGTTGGTTGAACCGTACGCTTTAGAAAGCACATTACGAACACCTGCAACTTCCAATACTGCACGCATTGCACCGCCCGCAATAATACCAGTACCTTCACTTGCTGGTTGCATAAATACACGAGAACCAGTATGAGTACCTTTAACTGGGTGCTGTAACGTACCCTCATTTAAGGCAGCGTTAATCATATTACGACGAGCTTTCTCCATCGCTTTTTGGATAGCTGCTGGAACTTCACGCGCTTTACCATAACCAAAACCTACACGACCATTACCATCGCCTACTACTGTCAAAGCAGTAAAACTCATAATACGACCGCCTTTTACGGTTTTAGACACACGGTTAACCGCAATTAGCTTTTCCTGCAGTTCACCAGCTTGTTTTTCGATGTTTGACATCTCAAATTCCTCTATTAGAACTGAAGACCAGCTTCACGAGCAGCGTCTGCCAATGATTGCACACGACCGTGGTATTTAAAACCAGAACGATCAAATGCAACCGCTTTAATACCTTTTTCTAAAGCACGCTCTGCAACAAGTTTACCTACGATTGCTGCTGCTTCTTTATTACCAGTATATTTAACTTGCTCTTTAATTACTTTCTCAACAGTTGAAGCTGCTGCTAGTACTTCTGAGCCATTAGGTGCAATTACCTGCGCATAAATATGACGAGGTGTGCGATGCACAACCAAACGGGTTGCACCTTGCTCTCTCATTAAATGACGTGCACGGGTTGCACGACGGATACGAGCTACTTTCTTATCCATAGTGTTACCTTACTTTACTTTTTCTTCGCTTCTTTTGTACGTACTACTTCATCAGAGTAACGTACACCCTTACCTTTATAAGGCTCAGGTTTGCGATATGCACGAATATCTGCTGCTACTTGACCAAGTAACTGTTTATCAGCACTTTTCAACACAATTTCAGTTTGAGAAGGGCATTCAGCAGTTACGCCAGTTGGCAACGCATGTTCTACTGGGTGAGAAAAACCTAAACTTAAGGCAATTGAATTACCTTTCATTTGAGCTCTATAACCAACACCCACCAATTGCAATTTCTTAGTAAAGCCCTCAGTAACACCAATAACCATAGCACTAACAAGTGCACGAGCAGTACCTGCCTGTGCATCTGCATTAGCAATACCCTCACGAGGAGCGAAAGTTAATACGTTAGCATCTTGATTTACTTCAACTGCATTATGAATTTCACGAGATAACTCGCCATTTTTTCCTTTAACTGTTAATAGCTGACCGTTAAGTTTAACCTCAACTCCGGCAGGAATATTAACAGGTGCTTTTGCAACACGAGACATTTTCCTACCCCTATTATGCTACGTAACAGATAATTTCACCGCCGAGACCAGCTTGACGTGCTGCACGGTCGGTCATTACACCTTTAGATGTAGAAACAACAGCAATACCTAAACCGCCCATTACTTTAGGTAATTCATCTTTACGTTTATAAATACGAAGACCAGGACGGCTTACACGTTGGATATTTTCTACAACAGGTTTATTTTGGAAATATTTTAAAGTAATTTCCAACTCAGGCTTAACGCCTTCAGTAACTTTAAAGCTCTCAACATAACCTTCTTCAGCTAAAACATTTGCAATAGCAACTTTTAACTTAGATGAAGGCATACTGATCGCAACTTTGTTCGCAGCTTGACCGTTACGAATACGGGTCAACATATCTGCGATTGGATCTTGCATGCTCATGTATTTACTCCCATGATTCCAAATTAAGAGAGGTTATTACCAGCTAGCTTTCTTAAGGCCTGGAATTTCACCACGCATTGCGGCTTCACGCACCTTAATACGGCTTAAACCAAACTTGCTTAGTACACCGTGAGGGCGACCAGTTTGGCGACAACGATTACGCTGACGACTTGGGCTAGAATCACGAGGTAAAGTCTGTAATTTTAATACAGCATTCCAACGTTCTTCATCTGTAGAGTTTTCACTTGAGATAATCGCCTTTAACTCTTGACGTTTTGCGTAGTACTTATCAGCTAATTTGGCACGTTTTACATCACGTGCAATCATTGATTGTTTTGCCACGATAACCTACCTTATTTACGGAATGGGAAATTAAAGGCAGCTAATAAAGCTTGACCTTCTTCATTACTTTTCGCAGTCGTAGTGATTGTAATATCTAAACCACGCACACGATCAACTTTATCGTAGTCGATCTCTGGAAAAATAATTTGTTCACGAACACCCATACTGTAATTTCCACGTCCGTCAAAAGACTTCGGATTTAAACCACGAAAATCACGAACACGAGGAACAGCAATAGTAATCAATCTTTCAAAGAACTCCCACATACGTTCACCACGCAGGGTTACTTTGCACCCGATCGGATATCCCTGACGGATTTTAAAGCCTGCAACAGATTTGCGTGCTTTAGTAATTAAAGGTTTCTGACCGCTAATTGCTGCTAAATCTGCTACTGCATTATCTAGCAATTTCTTATCGGTCAATGCTTCACCCACACCCATATTCAGGGTTATCTTTTCGATTCGTGGGACTTGCATGACAGATGAGTAGTTGAATTTTTCTTTCAATTCATTTACTACTGTATCTCTGTAGTAATCATGCAGTTTCGCCATCGCATTACTCCAGTTAATTAAATAATTTCATTATTAGATTTGAAGAAACGGACTTTTTTACCCTCTTCGAATCTAAAACCTACACGGTCAGCTTTATTTGTTTTTGGGTTAAAAATTGCCACATTTGACGTATCAATTGGAGCTTCTTTCTTCACTAAACCACCAGCTTTACCTAAAGCAGGAACTGGTTTTTCGTGTTTAGTGATAATTTTAACACCTTCAACAATCACTTTACCATTTGGTAACACTTGAGTTACCTTACCACGCTTGCCTTTGTCTTTACCAGCAAGCACAATTACTTCATCATTTTGACGGATTTTAGCAGCCATTACATTCTCCTTACAGTACTTCTGGAGCTAAAGAGATGATTTTCATAAACTTCTCAGAACGAAGTTCACGAGTCACTGGTCCAAAAATACGAGTACCGATAGGTTGCTCAGTATTGTTGTTCAACATTACACAAGCATTGCCATCGAAACGAATAACTGATCCATCTGGGCGACGAACACCCTTCTTGGTGCGCACAACAACCGCTTTTAACACATCACCTTTTTTTACTTTACCACGAGGAATTGCTTCTTTCACAGTAACTTTAATGATGTCGCCAATAGCAGCGTAACGACGGTGCGATCCACCTAGAACCTTGATACACATTACGCTACGAGCCCCTGAATTATCAGCAACGTCCAGCATAGTCTGTTCTTGGATCATATTAGTGCTCCGTTAAATAAAAAAACACCCTTTCGGGACGAACCTATTTGCCCTATGCAAATAGTCTGCGGATTGTACTCCATTTTAGCATTTCAACGCAAACACAATTTATAAATTTCCTTTCAAATACAGTCTTATGCTGTATTCAAAATCGCAAACGGCAAACTGTTTATACCTATTACATTATGCCGACTACGCACAATACTAATTTTGCAAAATTCGATTAAAAACTCAGTGCTTGTTGTGTACAATTAAAGCATTGCTTTCAAACTTTCCGTTAAGCATTGATAACGTTGGTATTTTTGCTCATATGCCACAAAATTTTCAGCGTTAGGTTCAACACTCAACATTTCAGCACCTAATGCTTTTATCTGTGAGCAATCATTGTTCGTTGCTTGCATAGCCATTAACGCCGCACCTAAGCAACCCGCCTCTTCAACATTTGGAATTTCTAGCCGCATTCCTGTGAGATCAGCGAGCATTTGCATCCAAGCTGCAGATTTCGTGGGTCCGCCAGTTACTCGCAATACAGTTGCATTTGGGAAACGCTGCTTCATTCGGTTGAGGTGATACATTAGGCTAAATAACACACCTTCATAAATCGCTTGCAGCAAGTGTGCTTGGCTGTGGTGTGCTTGCAAACCATAAAAACCTGCCTGCATACCCAACCCTGCATTTGAGCCATACAAAAACGGAACAAACAAGACAGAACTCGCTGCTGGGGCAAGACTTGCCACTTGCTGGTTAATTTCTGTGTAATCTAACTTCCATTGCTTCACAAACCATTCTAAATTACCAGAAGAGGTTGGACTTGCCTCGTGAACAATAAACTTACCCTCATCAACATAGCGTCCATAAACAAACGGTAGTAGCTGATTTGGATCAAGATAATCCGTGATACCACTCACCACAGACCAAGTGCCTAACACTACATTTAATTTAGTTTCATCATCTAACCCTGCACAACGTGCTGTTGAGACAACATCAAATAGCCCCCCCACAACAGGCGTACCTGCCGCCAATCCTGTCAATTCTGCGGCTTCTGCGGTTACATAACCTGCCACTTCATTAGGTTTAATCACAAGCGGTAATTTTTCCAAAATAGTTTGCAAACCGAGCAGATCAGCCAACTGCTGATCGTATTCCCCTGTTGCCATATTGTAGAGGTTACTCTCAGAAATATTGGTTTCTTCACAATGTAGCTTGCCTGTTAAACAGAAACGTAAATAATCGTGGGACATCAGCACTGAGCCAATATTGGCATAGCGTTCAGGTTCATTTTCTTGTAACCACTTCAAAATGGAAACAGGGTGCCCTGTCCACAAGGTTTGGCGTGTCAGTGGATATAATTTTTCAGGCACACCTTCCGCTTGCCAGCGTTTCACAATTTCAAGAGAACGTTGATCAGACGACAAAATCGCCCTACCCAGCGGTTTATTTTGCTTATCAAGCAAAAACGCCCCCTTGCCTTGAGCAGAAATCCCCACGCCTTTAATAGCGGTTGGATTTACGCCACTTTTTGCAATCGTTTGACGCACAACCTCAGCACAAACTTGCCAAAGCTGCTGCATATCTCGCTCGGCATAGCCTGCTTGTCCACTGATAACAGCCACATTCTCACGAAAAATACCGTGCAATTCGCCAGTTTTATCAAAAAGAGCCGCTTTCACAAAAGTACCGCCGCAATCTATGCCAAGATAATAATTCATAAAATATCCCTATTGAAAAATCAAACGATACAAGCTGTTGCTTGCTGTAATAAATAATGTTTTTTGGTCATTTCCAAAAGTACAATTTGAGGTAGTTTTATGTAATAACAACCTAGCCAACAGCGTACCGTCAGCGAGCAGAATCACCAAGCCATTCTCACAGCTACAATAAATAATATTTTGCTGATCAATACAAAAGCCATCTGGAATACCAGGGGTAATTTCAGCGACCTCTCGGCGATGAGTGAGCCTTTGCCCTTCCACATCGAAAACCACCAAATGATGTAATCCCTCTTCACTAAATTCAACCGCTGACATATCTGCAACAAACAGTTGCTTTTCATCAGCTGAAAATGCCAAACCATTCGGTCGCATCACGTTGAAAGTAGCAATATTGAGTTTGTGAGTTCGAGGGTCAAAGCAATAGATATAGCAGCCAATAATTTCACTAGGGGACTTTTTCCCCTCCGCATCACTTAAAATCCCATAAGGCGGATCAGTAAACCAAATCGTTCCATCGGATTTCACCACGACATCATTTGGCGAATTAAGACGTTTCCCTTCAAAATGATCAACCAAAATCGATACTTCCCCTTTCCGATTGGTTAAACTAATACCTCGGTGACCGTGTTCACAGGTAACCAAATTACCATCTAAATCCACCGTATTGCCATTCGCAAAATAAGAAGGTGAACGGAAAATTTGTACGCCTGTTTCTGCTGTCCAGCGATACATTGTGTTGCCTTTTACATCGCTAAAAATCAAGGCTTGATCTTTGGTATGCCAAGCTGGACCTTCCGCCCAAATCGCTTTATCAAATAGTTCATCTAATTGAAAAGTTTCCCCAACTAATTGATAGAAACGATTATCATAAATTTCAAGTTGAGTTTGCATAGTCTGTCTTATGAGGTAAGCGGTCAGATTTGCAAAAAAAATTGCAAAAATGACCGCTTGTTAAACAACTACTTCACGCCCCAAATGGCTTTGTAAGCGTCTTTGTAACCATTTTTTGGATCGTAGAGATTTTTCTCACCGCCATCAAACGCCACATTTTCTTTAATCACAAGATGTACAGGTGTAACGTAGCCTGATGGTTTTTCGTTCGCAAATGCACGATTAAGTTCATCAACCAGTTGCCAACCGTGTAAATTTAATGGCTCTGGTACTGTAGCGAATTGCTTATCATCATTACGAATCCGTTGATATGCCGTTACCGAGCCATCGCCTGCTGAAATGTTATATGGCATTTCCCCTTTATTGGCAGAACGTAATGATGGAGCCATAAAGTCAAAATAGAGGTCATTAATTGCCAAGGTATATTGGAAATCATCACCATACTTTTGCAATAAGCTAAACGTTAAACTTGGCATACGGCTAGAGGTATCTGCTAGCGGCGTGTCAATAAACTCTAATACCTCGCACTCTTTACATTGCTCAATCACCTCTTTCATCACGGTTGCTTTACGCAGAGCAATTTCATATAACGAGTCAGTTAAAATCACCACTTTTGCTTTTCCGTCAGATTTAGCAACCGCTTGTAATGCAGAAAGACGTGCGATTTCATCAGAATCTGAGGTTACATTATAAAAAATATTGTATTTCTCATCTGAACCAGGGGTCGGTGTGGCGTGCCACGCCACCAACTGAATGCCATTTTTTACCGCTTTTTTAAGGGGAATTTTTGCCACATTCGGATTCCAACCACCGATCACAATCGCATCAGGCTTGCGAGCAATCGCTTGATTGAGGGCGGATAATTGATTATTCACCGTGCCAGCACCATCTAACACATCTAACTTCCAGCCTGTTGTACTCACCGCTTCTTTCATTCCATCAATCACGCCCAACACGCCACCGTTTTTCATATCAGAGGCAATAAAAATCACGGTTTTTCCTTGTTGCAGCTTAGGTCCTGAGGTTGGACCGTCCCATTTTTCTTGCTTAGCAGTTGCGGCTAAAACCTGCTGTTTCGCCGCCTCGACAAATGGATCATTGGCTAAGGCAAAATTTGTACTTGCCCCCATCGTAATCAGTGCTAGCAAACTATGCTTGAAATGACGTTTAAAGTAAGATTTCATCGTGAACTCCTTTGAGTTATTGAGTAGATTTCTTGTGGATTGATTTTTGATTCAGCAAGCGTTTACGTTGTGCATAGCCTGCAATCGTAATCGACAGAAGTAAAGTTGCACCGTTAAAGAGAGGCTCAACCCAAAACGCACCACCAAATTGTTGAATACCTGAAATACCAATGGCTAAAATCGCAATACCAACCACCGTTCCCCACACATTAATTCGCCCAGGTCGGATAGTGGTACTGCCAAGGAAGGCCCCAACAAGAGCGGGTAAGAGATAATCCATACCCACACTTGCTTGCCCCACGCCTTGCTGAGCGGAGATCAATATGCCTGTCAATGCGGTGATCACACTTGAGACTACAAATGGCACTATCGTGTATTTTTTAATATTAATCCCATTCAAACGAGCTGCCACAGGGTTTACCCCAACCGCATACATCGCTCGTCCAGTCGGCGTATGTTCCGTAACGAGCCACATAATCACGGCGACAACTAACACATAGAATGCAGAGATAGGCATTCCCCAAACTTCCGTGCTGTTTAACGCAATAAATTCATCAGGCAAATCGCCCACAATCTGTCTACCGCCAGAATGCCACAAGGCTACCGCATACAGTACTGTGCCTGAACCCAAGGTTGCCACAAAGCTGTCAATATCAGCTAATGCCACCAAAATACCATTTAGCAGCCCATACAATGCCGCAATGATGAGTACGGTTACAATCGCCATTTGCCAAGAAAAGCCAAATTGCACTTGAAGCGTGATGACAAGAATGTGCCATAACACAATACCAAACCCAACATTCAGATCAATTTTACCCACAATCATCGTCGTGGTTGCCGCTAAAGCTAATAGCGCAATTTTTGATTTACTTTCTAAAATTGCATTGAGCGTCAGCATTGATGCAAATGACTCTGTTGTCAGGGAGAAAATAGCCACAAGCAACACACAAAGCAGTAATAAACCGTAGCGAGTAACCATTTGAGAAGACCACGCCAACAAGCCGTCTCTTGCAATAGAAACAGGCTGCTCAAGTGCAGTCGATTTAATATTTGTCGCCATAAAGCCTCCAAAATAGCGGTTAAATTTGCTAATTTTTTTGCAAAACTGACCGCTTGTTATGCCATTTTTGATTGAGAATCCGATGCTAATGCAAGCAGGTTAGCAAAGGTAATTTGTTCATTTTTTAACTCGCCTGCAATTTCACCTCGATTGAAAACCAATGCTCGATTACAGAGATGAGCAATTTCCTCAAAATCCGTTGAAATCACAATAATTGCCACGCCTTCTTTCAATGCCTTATTGAGCAAATCGTAGATTTCTGCTCTTGCTCCCACATCTACGCCTGCGGTTGGATCTTCCAAAATCAACACTGGTGTATTGAGATGTAGCCAGCGTGCCAACACAATTTTTTGCTGATTACCGCCTGATAACGCACTGGCATCAATAAACAGATTTTTCGGACGAATATCGAACAGTTGAAATTTAAACCAACTTGCCCCCCATTCCTCACGGCGGTTATACCATTTGAGGGGAGAATGCCCGCTCAGTGCAGGGTTGATAAACAAATTCTCCGTTGTGGTCATCGACATAAACACGCTTTCTTGAGTGCGATCCCCTGCCACTAACGCAACGCCTTTTTGGATAGCGTCTTGCGGAGCAGTCGCCAAATACGCCTGTTTATTCAGATAAATTACCCCATTATCTAGCTCTCTTAATCCAAATAACAAACGACCAATCTCTTCTTGACCTGCACCACGCAACCCAACCAGTGCAATCATCTCACCTTGATGTAAGCGAAACGACACAGGTCCAGTATCGCCGACCACAACATGATCAAGTTGAAGTACCTCTGGCGTATTCTCAGGCAAAGGTAAACGCTGTTTACCTCGACTTTCCTCACCAACAATTGCTTTTACCAACCCTTTCACATCGTAATTTTTCGTTGTCCCCTCTGCGACAGGACAACCATCTCGCATCACTAAAATTCGATCAGAAATCGCCACCACCTCGTCAAGACGATGAGTAACATAAATCATTCCAACCCCCTGCTCTCGCAAGCAGTTTAAAACCGTGAAAAGATGTTCCACATCGCTCGCAGGCAAAGAAGCGGTCGGTTCATCAAGCACTAAAATTTCCGCATTCACCGCAATCGCTCGAGCAATCGCCAGTAACGCTTTTTCCGTACGACTTAAGTCAAACACTCGAGTATCTGCCGACAACTTAATCCCCACCGCATCTAAAGCCTGTTGGGCCTGATGACGGATTTTTTGCCAATCAATCAGACCGAAACGGCGAGGAAACCCCATCACAAATGCCATATTTTCAGCAATCGTCATCCATTCAATTAAGCCTAAATCTTGATGGATAAACGCAATAGGCTGCTTGTTGTCTTTTTTAAGTGAAGTAGCGGATTGAATTTTTTGCTGATGAAATAAAATATCCCCCGCATCACGTTCATAAATACCCGCCAAAATTTTGATCAGTGTCGATTTACCCGCCCCATTTTCACCGAGTAACGCAACAATTTCGCCTGAATGAATATCCAAACTCACGTCATTGACCGCAGTATGGCTACCAAAGTGCTTGATAATATGTTGAAGACTCAACACTGGTGTCGCTGAAGTCATAAGACCTCCAAGTCTGCTTAGAACTTAAAAAAAGCGGTCTATTTAACAAAATTTATTGCAAACCTGACCGCTTATCTAGAGTTATTTCGCTAATGCGTCCACTTTCTCAACTAACTCTTTACCGTGTTTCTCAATAAAGTCTTTACGCACCTCTGCTTCAATAACGGCTTTAAACGGTGCGTTATCCACTTGCTCAATTACCTCAACGCCTGCTTTACGCAATTTTGCGATAATGTCTTTCTCGTTTTTCACATTCAAACCACGCTGGAATTGACCTGCTTCTTTTGCAGCTTCTAATACCGCTTGTTGCAATTCTGGCGTTAAACCATCAAATTTTGCCTTATTCATCACCACGATTAATGGCGTATAACCGTGATTGCTGAGGCTTAAGTGTTTTTGTACTTCATAAAGTTTTGCCGACCAGAAAATACCAATTGGGTGTTCCTGTGCATCAACCGCACGAGTCTCAAGAGCAGTATACAGCTCTGAAAGCGGCATTGGCACAGGATTTGCACCTAATAAACTAAACGCTTTGATATACATTGGGTTTTGGTTAGTACGCACTTTTAAGCCACTAATGTCTTCTGGCTTGTTCACTGGGTGTTTTGAATTAGAAAATGCACGGAAACCCACGTCCCAAAAAGCCAATCCTTTCAAGCCTTGTTTTTCAAGATCTTTTAATAAACCTTGACCAATTTCACCGTCTAACACTTTATAAACGTGTTCACGATCTTTAAAAATAAATGGAATATCAATCACATTAAGTTTCGGCTCTAAACCTGTGAAATTTGGCGAACCCGACATTTCAATATCAATCGTGCCACCACGCACACCACTAATCATTGTTTGTGCGTTACCCAGTGTACTATCTGGGAATAATTTAAGCTTAATCTCACCATTAGTTTTCGCTTTTAGCAATTCGTCAAATTTTTTCGCTGCGGTATGCTGAGTGTCTGAACGTGGCGCTTCATAGCCGAATCGTAGAGAAATATCTGCATAAGCAACGCTTGAAAATGCAATGGCACTGGCAACGACCGTAGATAAAACTTTAAGGTTAAATTTCATAGTTTTCTCCTAAGTAGGTTTGGAAATTTATTTTCTAGTTCCTCTCTTTATCAAAGAGGAAGAAGTTAATTTTTTATTGCACCCAGCTTAACGGCACTAAAATTAAATCTGGTACGAATACGAATAACAGCAATAAACTAATCATCATCAATAGATATGGCAGAATACCTTTCGCAGCTTGGTCAAACGGCAATTTAGAGACACCTGTAATCACATTCAAGACATTACCGACTGGCGGTGTAATCAAACCGATTGACGTATTAAGAATAAATAGCACCCCAAAGTAAACAGGATCAATACCTGCCTCTTCAACCAATGGCATTAACACAGGCGTTAAAATAAGTACCGTTGGGGTCAAATCCATTACCATACCAATAATAAACACCGCCAGCATAATCACGAGCAACAATATCGTTGGACTTTCAATCAATGGCTCAAGCAATTCAGTTAGCATCATTGGCAATTCAGCAATCGTAATCAACCAGCCTGTTACATTCGCCGCTGCCACTAAAAACATCACCACTGCGGTGGTTTTTGCTGCCGCCAGCACCACTTTGTACAGATCTTTAAATTTCAATTCACGATAGACAAACAGTGAAACAACAAGTGCGTAAGCCGTTGCTACCGCCCCTGCTTCGGTTGGCGTAAACATACCTGAGCGGAAACCACCAATAATAATGACAGGTAACAGCAACGCCCAAATACTGTTTTTAAATGAAATACATAGCTCTTGTTTGCTCGCTTTGGAAAACGTCATTAAATCCAAGCGTTTTGCCTGCCACCACCAAAGTGCCGCAAGAAAAATCCCCATCATAATCCCTGGGAAAATCCCTGCTAAAAACAGCTTGGTAATTGACACGCCACTGGCGACCCCAAAAACAATGAATGGAATGCTTGGCGGAATAATTGGTGCAATAATTCCTGCTGTACCAATCAAGCCTGCAGATTTATCAATTGGGTAACCTGTCGTTTTCATCATGGGTAGTAACATTGCCGCCACTGCTGCAGTATCTGCCACTGCTGAACCTGAAAGGCTTGCCATAATCATTGCAGCAAGAATTGCCACAAACCCTAAACCACCACGTTTATGTCCTACCAATTTCATCGGCAAGTCAATAATACGTTTTGACAAACCACCTTCATTCATCACTTCTCCAGCTAAGATGAAAAATGGAATTGCCATCAGTGAAAAGCTATCTGCCCCACTCACCAACTGTTGAGCAAGAATTTGAGCATCAAACAAATCAAGATGTAACATTAACGCTATGCCACAAATCAACAAGGCAAATGCAACAGGTACGCCAAGAATAATCGCCCCTAATAACACACTTAAGAAAATTAAAACCGTCATTTTGACTCTCCTTGATTGCACTTGCCATTCATCAAAGCGGTTACATTGGCGAAAATTCTTGCAGCAATCAGCACTGCCATTAACCCCCCCGCAATTACACTAGCAAGAAAGGTTATCCCCTGTGGTAAACCAGAAATGGGAGCCCGATTAGCAAGATTAAGCTGAAATTGTGTCCAGCTGCCGTCCACAATTAAATAACAGCAAAATAACATTGCTGCATCAGTAAATAATTTAAGAACATTACGTTTGAGAGGACTTAATTTTTCTGTGAACATCGTTACACTAACGTGCTGATTTTCACTCAACGCTAACACCGCACCTAAAAAGGTTAGCCACACAAACATATAACGAGAGACTTCTTCTGTGATATTAATACTACTATTAAAACCATAACGCAGCACCACATTGAAGAAAACCAAAATTGACATCGCCGATAAAATCATTACGGCAAATGCCTCAATGGTTTTTCCAACGAATTTAGCGATGGATTTCATCTGTTGCTCCTTGAATTTGTAAAAATCTGGAATTTCTTACTGCTTGCAAGCTCCCCTCTTGTTCAAAGAGGGGAGTTACTCATCATTTAATTTCAGACATCGCAATTTTTACAACCACTTTGCGAATGGTTGGTGTACCGTCATAAACTGCAGTGCGGTGGCAATCTTCTGGAAAAAATACAGCGAAGCTACCTGCCACACAGTGTAAGATTTGTTCATTTTCAACATTCTGATAAAACTGAATATCACGCTCAGGATCATAAACTTGAGCAACTGGATTTTGCTCCGTATCCACTGCACACGCCATAATTTCTTTACCACAATGTAAATATTGCACATCAAGGTAATTGCGGTGTACCTCTGGCTGAAAATCCTCTAACTTTTTAGTTGTGAGATCCAATACCTGCACAAAAACAGATCGCCCTTTGAGTTCATATACACCTGCATCTAACTGATTAAAATCGGTACCTCGCAGATAATCCAACGCAAAGGCAATGGCAGATGGATAAGATTTTGGATTGTAATTTGAAATGTGTCCGAAAAACATCGTTTGTTCCTCGTAAGAATTTTAAAGAATTTGACCGCCTATTAGAGGACGCCAAACGTGGCGTCCCTACCGTAACATCAATTACAACGATTTCAATTTCGCCCACACGGTTTCATCAACAGGAATGCCGTTAGCAAGGTTATCCTCAAGAATTGTAGTAAATTCGTGTCCTGGTAAACGTACTGGCACATTCGGATCAGCAGGTTCTGCTGTTCTGACATAATCCATAATACGATTGAGCTTTTCATCTTTGGTCTTGCCATCAATTAAGCGATCCACTTCAATGGCGATAAACACTTGTGATACACAATATTCGTCATCTTTATCTTCAGTTACT
The DNA here is from genome assembly GCF_004345745.1 of Nicoletella semolina. Lineage (GTDB taxonomy): Bacteria > Pseudomonadota > Gammaproteobacteria > Enterobacterales > Pasteurellaceae > Nicoletella > Nicoletella semolina. The sequence goes on from NZ_SLXJ01000008.1 coordinate 35,995, forward strand.
GCACAAGTCGATTCACCATTAGAAAGCAAGGTTGCAATCATATCTAACACGATTGACAAGCCAGATCCTTTCCAAAAACCCATCGGCATTAAGCGACGGTTTTCCTCGACTATCGCAGGATCACGAGTTGGGTTACCCTCATCGTCAAACCCAGCGTCCACAAAGGTTTGGCGACCTTGTAAACGGTGAACTTCTAGCATACCGTAAGAATACATTGAGCAAGACATATCCACCATCGTAATCGGCGTTGTCGGCACAGCAACAATTAAAGGATTTGTTCCGACACGACACTCTTTTGCCCCCCAAGGCGGCATCACGGCAAGCGCATTCGTCCAGCAGATACCGATATAGCCTTTCTCTGCTGCCTGCCAACCATAAGAACCGCCACGCATCCAGTGATTCGCATTGCGTAATGCCACCACACCAATACCGTTTTGAGAGGCGAGTTCCATCGCTCTGTCCATCATTTTTTTCGCAGTCAAATTACCAATAGCTTGATGAGCGTCCCATTGTTCAATTGCCCCCAACGATAAGACTTTGGACGGTACAGCTTCTGGGACAATATCGCCATTTTCCAACTGTTGAATAAAGCGAGGAAAGCGATTAACACCGTGTGAATATGCTCCTGCTTGTGTTGTATCAGCAAACACGCTTGCACACTCTTCTGCAATTTCTTCACGCACATTTCTAGCTAATAATACACGCTTAAATTCTGCTTTTAATTCTTGATAAGACACTCTCATTGAAAAACTCCTGTCAAAATAATATTTCACATAGTAAAACTATAGTTCACAAATTACATTCTACACATGACAAAGTCAATGAAACCAACAAAATAAAAACTGTTTAATATCAATAGTATAAAAATTATTTTTCAATTTTGTGAACAAGATCTCATTTTTTATGAGATGATATTTCATAATATGAACTTAATAAACTGACAGAAAATTGATGAGTAAAACAATATTCAAAGAAAAACCACAAGAAAAAATCACCGAAGAAAAAAGCAGTGGAAACCAAAGCTTAATTCGTGGGCTACGCATTATGGATATCCTAAGTAATTTCCCAAACGGCTGTCCGCTGATTAGATTGGCGGAAATTGCCAATTTAAACAAAAGTACTACGCATCGCTTATTGCAAGGACTGCAAAACGAAGGCTATGTACAACCTGCCTCTACAGCAGGTAGCTACCGCCTCACCACCAAATGTCTAAGCCTTGGTAAGAAAACCCTCGCTTCACTAAATATTATTCACCTCGCCGCTCCGCATTTGGAACAACTGAATTTGTCTTTAGGCGAAACAGTCAATTTCTCCAAACGAGAAAACGATCACGCCATTATGATTTATAAACTTGAACCAACCACAGGAATGATGCGAACTCGCAGCTACATCGGACAACAGATAGCCTTGTACTGCTCAGCCATGGGGAAAATCTATCTAGCCTATTCCACTAGCGAATACCTAGAGCAATATTGGCAATCACACCAGTCCATCATTGAGCCATTAACTCACAATACTGTTACGGATCTTGGATTAATGAAAAAAGAGCTGGCAGAAATTTTGCGTGATCACTTTGCAATGGATAGAGAAGAAAATGAGCTTGGTGTAATCTGTATCGCCTGCCCAATCTTTGATTTTGATGGAAAAGTGGAATATGCCGTATCCATTTCCTTATCGTTACATAAATTGCAACAACAAGGATTAGACCCATATCTCAAACAAATTAAACACACAGCAACCGCCATTTCCAGCGAGCTAGGCTGGACAGGGGGGCAATCGTAGGGTGGGCGTAAGCCCACCTCTTACCTTCCCCAATAGCGAGTAAATAAAATACCAAGTAATGTGAGCAAAATACCGCCAATTAAATGAAAACTTAGAATACCTAAAGCGGTAAGCCATTTACCCACAAGTAATTTCTCACTAATCTCTGCAGAAAAGCTAGAAAAAGTAGTAAAACTGCCAAGAAAGCCTGTGATAACGAATAATCTCGTTTCATTCCCTAAATTCAATCCCATTGCTACGCCAATCAAAAAACAGCCAAGCCAGTTGGTAAGCAGCGTACCGAATGCAAATTGAGCGAGAAAAGGATTGAACCATAAGCCCAACTGCCAACGAGCGACTGCACCAGCCACTGCACCGACAGAAAGTAAAATCATATTCATCATCTCACACTATCCATTGCAATTTACTCACCCCTATGAGTTTCCAGCTCATCGCTTTGCCAAAATCTACCAATATTTCTCAATTTCAGCACGGATTGCTTCGGCGGTTTGCTTACCTTTTTCGCCGATTAATGCACGCCCTGCAATGAATGCCTTGGCATTTTTGATTTCCTTAAACAAATGAATATCTTCAGGCACAATACCGCCTGTAATGGATAACTCAATACCTAATTCCGATAATTTTTTCATCAACTCAACATCTTCTGCCGTCCAGCCTTTACCTGCCAATTCAGCATCTCGAGAGCGATGATAAATCGCTTGGCGTACGCCTAATTCAACCCATTCTTTGACATCTTTTTCTACACTCCAATTGCCATAAATTTCAATTTGAATCTCTTTTTTCACTTTTAAGTCAGGGTGAGCCGCATTGAATTCATCTGCCACTTTTTTACAAGCTGCTTTAGTTGCAGGGTGTGCCGCAGCAGATACAGTGAGCCAATCTGCCCCAGCTTCAAATGCCATTTTAGCAAGAATAGCTCCGCCATCGGTCGTTTTTAAATCGCAAACAATGATGTGGTTTGGGTGTAAAGCACGCAAAGTTGAAATCGCTTTCATTCCCTCAGCAAAAGCTAAGATTGTGCCACACTCGATCACCTCAACAAGATTTTCGGCTTGTTTAGCATCAGCAATTGCCTTTTCTAATGAAAGTGAATCTAATGCAATTTGGAGTAATGGTTTTGACATAATGTATTCCTCATTAAATTAAAAAATAGAATTATTGAATTTAGTCCTAGATATCCTCTATCCAGCGTTCGCTGCCAGTGCTTGGTCGATAACGTGATACACATCTTCATTCGTATTACAACGCAGGATTTTTTCTAAATTCACGCCTGTATCACTTTCAGGATCATCAAGCGTTTGGGTGATCTCCATTAAGCCTTGTAAATGTTGATCTGAGTCGCTGCCAGCAAGGGTAACAAAAACAGAAACAGGATCATCTTCCCCTTCAAATACCACAGGCTCAGCAAGGGTAACTAACGCAAAGGCAGTTCTGTTCACACCTTCTTCTGGGCGTGCGTGTGGCATTGCAAGTCCTGGGGCGAGAATAATATAAGGTCCTAATTTCTCAATATTATCAATGATATGCTGATAATAACGGGGTTCAGTTGCCCCTGATGCTTCAAGCAAATCTGTACCAAGTTTGATCGCCTCTTTCCAACCTGCGACACGTTGATTTAATAAGATTGAGTTATTTTCAATAAGAGATGCTTTTAACATAGTATTTTCCTTATAAAATGATTATTCATTTAGCCCCCACTAACTTGGCAGCGATTACACTGAATGCTTTTTGATTAATTCTACCAATTCATCACCAAAGGAATTTGGATTAAGCATATTTTGCACGCCCAACACGGCTTTGCCCTCGCCCACTTCGATTTCTGACGATAGATGTTTTGAGGCAACAATAATATCTACATCGTTGAGCTTGCCTTTATAATCGGTTACCGCACAAGAATCCATCACATTTAGAATCCCTCGTTTATCAAGATAGCCTTTAATTTTCATTTTCATCATCATTGATGAACCTTGTCCTGAACCGCATACTGCAAGAATGCGGATTGGTTTCGCTGCACTGTCTGCACTAGCGGTGAGTTTTTCTTGATTTTCTGCAATCTCAGCTGATGTTTTTCCAACAACGACTTTATCTGTTGCGACTGTTGCAACAGTTTCAGCACCATAGCCGTCCATTTCTTCAAGGGTCTTACCTGCTGCCAACGCTGCCGCCTCTTCTACACGCAGCTTTTTAGAAGCGAATGCCATATACACTAACGCCAGTGCCACAATCACAAAGAAAAAGCCAGGGACGCTGACGATACCTTGTAAAACAGGAGGGAAGAATAACGCCCAGTCTGCCATACCCATCCAGCCGTTAAAAATGGTGCCTTGTGAAGCAAGTAAATAAATCACCCACGCTGATCCTAATACTTCAATAATCCCCATCACAAAACAGATCTTCATCACTGCTTTCCAACCACCAAACTGGTTAGCAAATACACCAATCGTTGCATTTGAGAAGAACATTGGAATAAAGCCTGGGATAATCAAAATCGAAGCGTCCATACCTAGCAATATGCCGACCGCTACGAATTGACCAATTGCCCCCCACATAAAGCCAAATACCATTGCATTCGGTGAGAACGCATAAATCGCTGCACAGTCAATTGCCAAGACAGAATTTGGAATCACACGCTCTGAAATCCCCTTAAAGGCTTCTGACAACTCTGCCACAAACATTCGCACGCCTGTTACAATAATTTGAATCGCAACGGCAAATTTTAAGCCCATTTCTAAAATGTACATTACCCAATGGGTTTTGCCCGCCATTTGCTGCAAGTTATCTAAGCCAAAAGAGAGCAAAATAATGCCAAAAAAGACGGTCATCACCAACGCTGTGGCAGAAATACTATCGTGGAAAATATGCAGCCATTTTGGCAAATTCATTTTATCCACAGAGTCATCTTTATTCCCTAATTTCGGTGCTAACTTCACGGCAATCCAAGAAGCAAATTGTTGTTGGTGCCCAATGGAAAAGCCTGCACCGCCTGTAACAGCTTGCGTAGGCTTATACATAATATTTGAGGAAATCCCCCAATAGAGTGCCATCAATACCGATGTATAAATGATTGTCTCCCACATTGACGCACCAATAATCATATAAAACACCGCAACTAAACCTGCTTGCTGGAACATAATATGTCCTGTAAGCATAATGGTTCGGATACCTGTAAAGCGACGCAGCACCACAAATAAAATATTCAACAACAATGCCCCAATCACTGCATAGCCAACCCACGCATAATTTTCCGCCATTGTCTGAATCGTAGATTGCATACTGGTATAGGGGTCAATCACCGCCCCTGTCAAATTATGATATTTCGATAATCCTTCAATCACAGGTTTAAAATTCGTTACCAAAAAACCTGATCCTGCTTGTACAATTAAAAAACCAACAATAGTCTTAATCGTACCTTTAATAATGATATTGTTGTCTTTTTTCAGCAGTACATAACCAATAAACGCCACAATACCAAGCAAGAATGGTGCTTTATTAAGGACTTGATCCTTAAAGAAAAGCAAAATATCAGTCAAAAATTCCATAGAACACCTCTTAAAATAAGATGAGAGAAATGATAAACAAAAGTATAAAAATTGTCATTTGCTCAAGCCAGCAACATCATATAGCGAATTTAATGATTAAAAAAGATTATTTATAATAATTTTTGATTATTTGTGAACTAGATCACAAAACCATATCAGCCTTAATAGCCATAAGAAAGTGATACAAACGCCATATATTACCTATATAAAACAAATAAAATCATTGCATAACTTAAAATGATTTATTATGATCCACTTTGATTATTTTTATAAACTATAACTTGGGAGTCGATAATGAGTAAAATTTCTGAAATTACCCGTGAAAGCTGGATTTTATCTACTTTTCCTGAATGGGGTACTTGGCTAAATGAAGAAATTGAAAATGAAGTTGTACCAGAGGGCAATTTCGCAATGTGGTGGCTAGGCTGTGTAGGTGTATGGATCAAAACGCCTGCTGGTGCAAACATTTGTATGGATTTATGGTGCGGTCGAGGTAAATCGACCAAAAAAGTGAAGGATATGGTACGAGGCCATCAAATGGCAAATATGGCTGGCGTGCGTAAGTTACAGCCAAATTTGCGAGCTCAACCGATGGTGCTTGATCCCTTTGCAATTAATGAAGTAGATTTTATTCTTGCTTCCCACTATCATAGTGATCATATTGATATCAATGTTGCAGCAGCAATCATTAATAATCCTAATTTAAATCACGTTAAATTTGTCGGTCCTTGGCATTGTGCAGAACTCTGGAAAAAATGGGGCGTACCAGAAGATCGTATTATCATTGTCAAACCAGGGGACGTAGTCAAATTAAAAGATGTGGAAATTCACGCATTAGATTCTTTTGACCGCACCTGCTTGGTAACACTACCTGTAGAGGGAGCTGAAAACAATGGCGGCGAACTGGCAGGACTCTGTCCATCAGATGAAGAGATGGGACGCAAAGCAGTAAATTATGTGTTCAAAACCCCTGGTGGTACGATTTATCACGGCGCAGACTCCCATTATTCAATCCAATTTGCCAAGCACGGTAAGCAGTTTGATATTGACGTTGCATTGAATAATTATGGCGAAAACCCTGTAGGGATTGCCGATAAGATGACATCTGTCGATTTGCTGCGTATGGCAGAATGCTTACGAACCAAAGTGATTATTCCTGTACATCACGACATTTGGACTAACTTTATGGCAAGCACTCAAGAAATCCTTGAACTGTGGCGTATGCGTAAAGATCGCTTACAATACCAATTCCACCCATTCATTTGGGAAGTGGGCGGCAAGTATGTTTACCCAAGAGATAAAGATTTAATCGAATACCACCACCCTCGTGGTTTTGATGACTGTTTTGAGCAAGAGCCAAATATTCAATTCAAATCAATGCTTTAATGAACTCCCACCTTGGCGGTGGCGTCGTGTTCATTATACAATCATAAAAGGAGAAAAATAATAATGAACGAAAATTATCGCCATCGTCGATTACTGAATTTACTTCGAGAACGAAGAATCCTTTCCACTGCAGACATTATCCAGCTATTAGACATATCGCCTGCGACCGCACGCCGAGACATTAATAAGTTAAACGAACAAGGTCGGCTAAAGAAAGTACGCAACGGGGCAGAATCGATGGAGGTTGCATACACACAGGGTGGTCACCATTATGATATTAACAATGCTGAGGAAAAACAACGCATTGCTACAAAAGCTGGTGAACTTTGCCAAGCAGGGGATTGTGTCGTATTAACCTGCGGTTCAACAATGCAAATGCTGGGCAACAGCTTATGCGGAAAAAAATTGCAAATTATCACCAATTACTTACCGCTTGCAAACTATCTGATTGAGCATAATCACGAAGACATTGTCATTATGGGTGGACAATATAACCATCACAAAAAAGTAACCCTTTCACTTAATACGACAGAAAGCGAAATGCCCTATTCCGCCAACAAGTACGCAGCCAACATTATGTTTAGCAGTGGTAAAGGCTTTACTCAAGCAGGACTTTTTAAAACCGATATGATTATTGCTAATTCAGAACAGCAATTATTAGCTAAAGTAGAAAAATTCGTTGTTTTACTTGATAGCACAAAACTGGGTAAACAGGTTGGCATATTATTTAGCGAATTAAAGGACATTGACCTACTGATTACAGGTAAAGAAGCAAATCCTAAAATTATCGCCCAACTTCGAGAGCAGGGACTTGAAGTCATTTTGGCTTAATTAAATCAACAAGAGAAACCCAATATATTGCAAAATATAATCAAATCTGAACCGCTTGTTAAACATCATAAGGAATATTAGGAATGAGAAAACATAAACTCGGCATCTATGAAAAAGCCTTACCGAAGAATATTAGCTGGCAAGATCGCCTCTCGATTGCAAAAGCCTGCGGATTTGATTTCGTAGAAATGTCGGTCGATGAAACCGACGAAAGGCTTGCTCGCCTTGACTGGACAAAACAGCAACGTCTAGAACTTGTTCAAGCGATTATAAACACAGGCGTTACAATCCCATCAATGTGCCTCTCAGGGCATCGGCGTTTTCCATTTGGTAGCCGTGATGAAGCCACACGCCAACAAGCCTACCAAATAATGGAAAAAGCAATCCAATTCGCTGTTGATACAGGCATTCGTACCATTCAACTTGCAGGCTATGATGTTTATTATGAAGACCAAGATGAAGGCACGATCCAACGCTTTCAAGAGGGACTAGAATGGGCAGTATCGCTAGCAGCAAGCAATCAAGTTACCCTTGCTGTTGAAATTATGGATACCCAATTTATGAGTTCCATTACACGTTGGAAAAAATGGGACGACTTAATCAAATCGCCGTGGTTTACGGTTTACCCTGATATTGGTAACGTCTCTGCGTGGAACGACAACGTTGAACAAGAATTCACTCTCGGTATTGATAAAATCTCGGCCATTCATTTAAAAGACACCTACAAAGTTACCCAAACCAGTAAAGGGCAATTCCGTGATGTGCCGTTTGGCGAAGGCTGTGTTGATTTTGCCAATTTTTTCCGAATTTTAAGCAAACTTAACTACCGCGGTGCATTTTTAATTGAGATGTGGACAGAAAAAGCTGATGAACCTCTCACTGAAATTATTAATGCTCGCCGTTGGATTGAACAAAAAATGCAAGAAGGAGGTTTCCAATGTTAAAAGAATTAAGAGAACGTGTACTCCAAGCCAACTTAGAGTTACCCAAATATAAACTGGTTACATTCACTTGGGGCAATGTCAGCGAAATTGACCGAGAGAGTGGTCTTGTTGCAATTAAACCCTCTGGCGTAGATTATGATGTGATGACCGCTGATGATATTGTGATTGTAGATTTAGACGGCAACCGTGTCTGGGGCAACAAAAAACCATCATCAGACACCCCAACACACCTTGAACTGTATCGCCAATTTCTAGACATTGGTGGCATTGTCCATACCCATTCTCGCCACGCAACCGCTTGGGCCCAAGCTGGAGAAGATATTCTTGCACTAGGCACAACACAAGGCGATTATTTTTACGGCTCAGTTCCTTGCACTCGAAAAATGACCCCTGAAGAAATTGCGGGCGAATATGAGAAAGAAACAGGCAAAGTCATTGTGGAAACATTTCGTAAACGAGGCATTGAACCGAAAGAAATTCCTTGCGTATTAGTACATTCACACGGCCCTTTCACTTGGGGTAAAAATGCCTTTGACGCAGTACACAACGCTGTGGTGTTAGAAGAAGTCGCTTATATGAATTTTGTCAGCCATCAGATTCGCCCCAATATTGGTTCAATGCAACAAGAGCTATTAGATAAACACTACCTGCGTAAACACGGTGTAAATGCCTATTACGGACAATAATATTAAATTATTTAGCATAGTGGCGAATCGCATTCGCCCAAACAATTTATGATGAATATCATCAGGGCATAACTTGACACTCCGATAGATAAACCAAGAAAAAGAGCCGTGAGTACAGATTTTAATTTTATCGAGATAAATCCTATTTTTATCTTTTAATATTTAAACTCTGGATATAGTTTAACTGCTTTTTAATCAAGAGAAAATTAGAAATAAGCGGTCAGAGAGTGTAGATTTTTTGCAAATTTGAGATTGCACAAATCTCCCCCTACCCCTCTTTGCTAAAGAGGGGAGTTGATCGCTAGAAATTTCAAGAACACTGTTCTTCATCAACAATAGAAAATTGAAATGTGGATTTGCCTGCAGAAATTAATTCCTGCAAAGATCCAGTTCCCCTCTTTAGCAAAGAGGGGATAGGGGAGATTTGGCAGAAGTGAAGACTGCGTAGGATAATCAATTTAAACACGAAAATTTGAAATATAAGGGGTCAGAGTTTATAGGAAATTTGCAGATATAGCACAAAAAAAGATCACACCAAGCAAAACATTTTAATATATCCCCTGATAAGCATTAATTAAATTTTTAGAGTGATCCTTATTTTTTTCTAATAAACTTAACTCGTAAATTTTATTACTAACAAAATTATTTATATTATTCTGTATAACATCAATATTCTCTTTAGTAATCATACGAATATAATTCACTCTTTCTTCATAATTTAAATGCAACTGCGGACTAGTATAAAGATTATATACATCATTAATGATAAACCCTATATATGCAAGATCCCAATCAACCATGTAAAATGTATTATTTGATACAATAATGTTATCTGGGTGGAGATCGCCGTGTATTATCATCTCATTATCGTTAGAATCAAACAAATCTGATTGCAAAATCGATATTTTATTTAAGATATCAATTTGCTCGACTCTACCTAACGAAGATAAATTTAAACCTGGAATGAACTCCCATACTAACTCATTATAATCTTTTCTAATTAAATTTGGGCTTGGGTACGGTTTATCATTAATAAATATAAAAGAATTAATCTCTAAGTTATCCAAATATTTCTGTACAAAAAAATCTGATTATTTTCTCGTAAGAGATATGATTCTTTTGTAGAAAAACTATTATAATTCAGTCTATATTGATTAGATCTTACAACTATAAAATAAATAACAGAAATACAACCTACTATAAAAATAAAAATGGACAAGACAATATTAATTTGCTGAAAATTGATAAACAACTTTCCATATAAGAAACTGAAAAAAGACGCTAAAATAGAAGATAACAAAGTATAATAAGATAGCGTTGTTGCAACATCATATTCCTTTTCTTGAAATGACATATATAATGTGTAAATATATGATCGATAAACTGGTTTTACTATACATATTAGGCAAAATCCCAAAGATAACATAACTATATTATCTATTGATATAAATAAGTAAGCGATCGATAAAGATGCTATCATATAGAAAAGGACTAAAGCAATATTCCAATCTTCACTATATCTTTCTTTATAATATTTAGCGGATAAAGATGAAATGAAGTTTGTAAAAATAAATAGAATACAGATATAATAAACGTTATTATTATTTTCAAAAAACTGAATAGATATAGTTCTAACATTGACATTTAAACCAAAAATAAATAAAGAAGAAAATAACAGTAATGGAACTATGTAAGGTCTGATATAAAATAATCGAAGACCAATCCTATTAACAGGCATTAACCTACTAACCTTCTCTTCTATATCTATACTCCTTAAAAATAACAGTGAAATCATTAAAGATATAATTTGAAATATTATTGGAAGATAAACATTAAACGAATATAGCACACCTGAAATTAAAAATAATAAACTTGTATATTTATAGAAGAAATGATCTACCTCAGCTTTTATTTTCCCAATTTGATTACCTTCAGAGATTCGATAAAGCAAAGCCATATCAGTTCCTGAATACAATACAGAAGCAACGGTTATCAACAATATATAATATACATAAGATAATTCAAATTGCATCATAAGAACAATAAACGACATTATAAAAAATAACGTAGCAATACATAATGTTCTTATATAGCCTATAGCATCAGATAGCATTCCACTAGGAATTTCAAGAAAAAATGGAACAATAAAAGAAATCCAAGAGTAATAAATAATATCAGAGACGGAAACACCTATATCACTATTAATATAAATAGGCAATATGGGCAAGGTTATTGCTGTTGATTTGAAAAATGCAAAAGCTTTATATTTATTTATATTATCCACAGAACACTTTACCTCTACAGTTAATACATTTTTTATCTTTTTTCAGATTTATTAGTGGAATATGGCTATCCCAATTTATATTACTTATATCATACATATTTCCAAATTTTTCTGAATAAAAACAATTTAAAAGATCTACATTATAATCCACAACAAAGGATGTATATGGAAAATTGCAAGACTCTATAGAAGAAAGGTAATCTATATTTTCTTTAAGATAATAAGACAAACACATAGAAAATTGTTCTGGATGCCAACTTATACGATCAAGATTATATTGTTCATTAATAAACATAAACTCAGCAGAACTATTATTATCAATTCTACTCTTCAATGCTAACAACTCTTCTCTGTTTGGTATAAGAGAATCTTCTAAAGATTGTATTCTAATTTTATCCAAATTAACTCTAGAGAAAGAAGTGGAATGAGTATCCAAAGGACTAAATCCAATAAAATCTATTTTTTTACCCTGTAAAAAACTAATAAATTCAATAATATTTACAATACTCTTTTTAGTTAATGTAACTCTGGCTCCTACACTCTGTTTATTGCTAATTTTCTTAATTAAATTTATATTATTCATAACACAATCAAATTTATCCCTCCCTCTAATAAACTTATAGTCTTCTCTATTAATCCCATCCAATGATATTACGATATCAGATATATTATATTTTAAAATCCATAAATTCTTATCTAGCAAAATTCCATTTGTATTTAACTCAATATTAATATTAATATTATTTAAATAATCAATTATACTTTCTAATTCTGGGTGCATCAAAGGTTCACCACCAGATATCATTATTCTCTTCACCCCTATATCAATAAATTTATCAAATAATAATTTCAAATCATCAAATTTATGATATTTTTTTCCCTTTGTCATCCAACAATCACACATAATACAAGGACTATTGCAATTCTGAATTATATGAACTATAGGCACTGATATTTTCCTGATTAATGACATAGAGATGTCTTCAAGAGAGTTATCTTTATAAGCAATATTCTCTCTACTAATTTCAAATCCACAACCCTTTATTTCTGAAATAAAACTCTCTATATCTTCATCCAAGTAATTTCCATTTAAAAAGCAATCAATAAATTCAACCCCCTTATCATTCAATTCAAGGGTAGATAGATTTGCTATTTTAAGCAAAGATTTAGTTTTCTTACTAAACAAATATTCAATGTTTGACATAAGAATTTAACTCCATATAAAAACAGGCTATACCTAAATTCAGTATAGCCTAATAAATTATCTACTTTTCACAGATTTGTAGCATGTTGAATTACCAGCAATTAAACGGAGTTTAAATTTTGCTTGATTACTCTTTTGCATAATATTTTCCTCATTCTAAATAACCACAAATTAACAATGCACCAATGTTTTAAAAAAAATCAAGTTTAAAACACACACAAGATACAAAAATAAAACACATTTATCAATATTTTATAAATAAATTAACACAAACATAAAAATTTTAACATTTCATACTATTTAAGCTATAAAAACTTTTTTAATAACACAAACTAAAGTGTGTGATTTTTCTCTAAAGTAGGCAGGATATTCGTTATATTTCAACTACACCGCTTAATTATCAATATTTTTAATAAAAAAAACCCTAGCACTACTGCTAGGGTTTTAACCATTTTTTGTTGATTAAGCAATAACAGCTTTTTCAACAACACGAACTAAAGTATGTGATTTTGTTTTTGAAATCGGACGACATTCCTTAATTTCAACAACATCACCTAATTTAGCATCGTTGTTTTCATCATGTACGTGTAATTTCGTCGTGCGACGAATGAACTTACCGTATAATGGGTGCTTCACTGTACGCTCGATAGCAACTACAAATGATTTATCCATTTTGTCGCTAATTACTTTACCTTGTACTGTACGAATTTTATCAGTCATTACTCACCCGCCTTTTGGTTTAATACAGTTTTCACTTGTGCAATGCTACGACGCACTTGTTTTAACTGGTGGGTTTGTTGAAGCTGACCGGTGGCTGCTTGCATACGCAATTTGAATTGCTCACCTAAAAGGTTCACTAACTCAGCATTCAGCTCTTCAACATTTTTGTTTCTTAGTTCTTGAGCTTTCATTACATCACCGTCTTAGTTACAAATGTGGTTTTAAATGGAAGTTTCGCTGCCGCCAATGCAAAAGCATGGCGTGCGATTTCTTCAGATACACCGTCCATTTCATAAAGAACTTTACCCGGTTGGATTAAGGCTACCCAGTACTCAACGTTACCTTTACCTTTACCCATACGGACTTCTAATGGTTTTTCAGTAATTGGCTTATCTGGGAAAACACGAATCCAGATTTTACCTTGACGTTTAACTGCACGAGTCATCGCACGGCGAGCCGCTTCAATTTGACGAGCGGTTAAACGACCACGACCAACAGCTTTTAAACCGAATGTGCCGAAGCTCACTTCAGTACCGCCCGCAATACCACGGTTACGGCCTTTGTGTACTTTACGGAATTTTGTACGTTTTGGTTGTAACATCAGTGATCTCCTTATTTACGACCTTTGCGAGCAGGCTTTTTAGGCTGTGCCGCTGGCTCTTTTTCAGACTCAATCACTGCAGCCATTCCACCAAGAATCTCACCTTTGAAGATCCACACTTTCACACCAATTACACCGTATGTTGTGTGAGCTTCAGCAGTGTTATAATCGATGTCCGCACGAAGTGTATGCAGAGGCACTCGACCTTCACGATACCATTCTGAACGTGCGATTTCTGCACCACCTAAACGACCGCTAACTTCAACTTTGATACCTTTAGCACCTAAGCGCATTGCATTTTGTACTGCTTTCTTCATTGCACGGCGGAACATTACACGGCGTTCAAGTTGAGAAGCAATACCATCAGCAACAAGTTTAGCATCTAATTCTGGTTTTTTCACTTCAGCAATGTTGATTTGTGCTGGAACGCCTGCAATTTTAGATACTGCGTTTCTTAACTTCTCAACATCTTCGCCTTTTTTACCAATAACGATACCAGGGCGAGCTGTGTGAATAGTTACACGAATACTTTTTGCTGGACGCTCAATTGCAATGCGTGAAACAGAAGCGTTCGCTAACTCTTTATTTAAAAATTGACGTACTTTGAAATCGCCTTCTAAATTATCAGCGAAATCTTGTGTATTCGCAAACCAAGTAGAGTTCCAAGGCTTCACAATGCCTAGGCGAATACCATGTGGATGTACTTTTTGACCCATTGTTATTCTCCTACTGATTAACGATCTGACACTACCACAGAAATGTGGCTAGTACGTTTTAAAATACGATCGGCACGACCTTTAGCACGTGGCATTACACGCTTCATACTCGGACCTTCATCAACGAAAATCTTTGCAACCTTAAGGTCATCAATATCTGCACCGTTATTATGCTCTGCATTAGCAATAGCAGATTCTAAAACTTTTTTCACCAAAGCTGCTGCTTTTTTGTTAGTAAAAGTTAAGATCTCTAATGCTTGTGCAACTTTTTTACCACGGATTAAATCAGCAACTAAGCGAGCTTTTTGGGCAGAAGTACGAGCGTAACGATGTTTTGCTATAGTTTCCATCTTTTACCTCTTATTTCTTAGCTTTCTTATCTGCGGCGTGACCGCGGTATGTACGAGTCGGTGCAAATTCACCTAATTTATGACCGATCATTTCGTCCGATACATAAACTGGAACGTGCTGACGACCATTATGGACTGCGATGGTCAATCCAATCATTGATGGAATGATCATTGAACGACGGGACCAAGTTTTAATTGGCTTTTTATCCCCGCTTTCCACCGCCTTCTCTACCTTCTTCAACAAGTGTAGGTCAAGGAAAGGACCTTTCTTGAGAGAACGTGGCATGGCTTACCCTCTTTTTTATGAATAAAAATTATTTACCACGACGGCGTACAATAAATTTATCGGTACGCTTGTTGTGACGAGTTTTCTTACCTTTGGTTTGAACGCCCCAAGGTGTAACAGGGTGTTTACCGAAGTTACGACCTTCACCACCACCGTGTGGGTGATCAACTGGGTTCATTGCAGTACCACGAACAGTTGGACGAATACCTCTCCAACGGCTTGCACCTGCTTTACCAAGAACACGAAGCATATGCTCTGAATTACCCACTTCACCAATAGTTGCAGTACATTCAGCTAATACTTTACGCATTTCACCAGAGCGAAGACGCAAAGTAACATAGTTACCTTCACGAGCAATAATTTGTACATACGCACCTGCTGAACGTGCAATTTGACCACCTTTACCAGGTTTTAACTCCACGTTATGCACTGTGCTACCTACAGGAATATTACGCATAGGTAAAGCATTACCTACTTTAATCGGTGAAGACGCTCCCGCTTGAATTGTATCACCAGCAGACAAACCTTTTGGTGCTAAAATATAACGACGTTCACCATCTTTATAAAGTACTAATGCAATATTTGCAGAACGATTAGGATCGTATTCTAGACGCTCAACTACCGCTGGAATATCTAACTTATTACGTTTGAAATCAATTAAACGGTAATGTTGTTTATGCCCACCACCAATGTGACGAGTTGTAATGCGACCTAAGTTGTTACGACCACCAGTTTTAGATTTAGTATCTAAAAGTGCTGCAAAAGGTTTACCTTTATGGAGTTCGTTATTAACAACTTTAACTACATGACGACGACCAGCAGAGGTCGGCTTACATTTAACGATAGCCATTTATTTTATCTCCTCTGATAGACTATGCATTACCTTCAACGAGATCAAGTGATTGACCTTCTTGAAGAGTTACATAAGCTTTTTTCCAGTCACTGCGACGACCTGTTTTCGCACCACGGCGTGTTGTTTTACCTT
The DNA here is from genome assembly GCF_004345745.1 of Nicoletella semolina. GTDB lineage: Bacteria > Pseudomonadota > Gammaproteobacteria > Enterobacterales > Pasteurellaceae > Nicoletella > Nicoletella semolina. The sequence continues at coordinate 52,309 of NZ_SLXJ01000008.1, forward strand.
TCACAACCACAGTACGCACAGAATCCACTTTAACTTCAAAGAGTTGCTCAACTGCATTTGCAATTTCAACTTTATTTGCATCTAATGCAACTTTGAAAACAATTGTGTTCGCTTTTTCAGCATTGTTTGTCGCTTTTTCAGAGATATGTGGTGCTTTAAGCACTTTTAGCAAACGTTCTTGTTGAATCATGCTAACATCTCCTCAATTTGTTTTACTGCTTCTGCAGTTACAACCACTTTATCAAAAGCAATCAAACTTACAGGATCAATACCTTGTACATCACGCACATCAATTTTATAAAGGTTGCGTGCAGCTAAGAATAAATTTTCATCTACATTAGCAGTGATGATAAGAGCGTCAGTTAACGCCATATCTTTTAATTTTTGAACTAAAACTTTTGTTTTTGGTGCTTCAATCTCAAATTTATCAACAACGATCAAACGCTCTTGACGAACTAATTCAGAAAGAATACTTTTGATTGCACCACGGTACATTTTTTTGTTCACTTTTTGGCTATGATCTTGTGGTTTTGCTGCAAAAGTTACACCACCAGAACGCCAAATTGGTGATTTAATATCACCAGAACGAGCACGACCTGTACCTTTTTGACGCCAAGGTTTTTTACCTGAACCAGACACTTCAGCACGAGTTTTTTGAGCACGACTTCCTTGACGAGCACCTGCTGCATAAGCAACAACCACTTGATGAATTAATGCTTCATTGAACTCACGTCCGAAGGTAGTTTCAGAAACAGTGAGTGCATTTGCACCTACAACTTGTAATTCCATCTCTATCTCCTAGACTTATGCTTTTACTGCTGGTTTAACGATAACATCACTATTAGTTGCTCCAGGGACTGGACCTTTTACTAATAACAATTTACGTTCAGCATCAACACGAACAACTTCAAGTGATTGAACGGTTACACGCTCAGCACCTAAATGTCCAGCCATTTTTTTACCTTTAAACACACGACCTGGAGTTTGGTTTTGACCAATTGAACCAAGAACACGATGTGATAAAGAGTTACCGTGTGTAGCATCTTGAGTACGGAAATTCCAACGTTTAACACCACCTTGGAAACCTTTACCTTTTGATGTACCAGTAACATCAACTTTTTTAACATCTGCGAAAATGTCAACGGTGATTTCTTGACCTAAAGTGAATTCTTCACCCTCAGTACGAAATTCCCATAAACCGCGACCAGCTTCAACACCTGCTTTCACGAAATGACCTGCTTCTGGCTTCGTTACACGACTTGCTTTTTTAGTACCAGTCGTAACTTGAATTGCAGAATAGCCATCGTTTTCAAGGGTTTTAACTTGAGTAACACGGTTGGATTCAATTTCGATAACTGTAACTGGAATAGACACACCGTCTTCAGTGAAGACACGCGTCATACCAACTTTACGACCGATTAAACCAATCATTGTAATAACCTCTTAAAATTCCCAATTAACCTAGACTAATCTGAACGTCAACGCCAGCCGCTAGATCTAAACGCATTAATGCATCAACAGTTTTTTCTGTTGGTTCAACAATATCAACTAAACGTTTGTGAGTACGGATTTCATACTGATCACGCGCATCTTTATTTACGTGTGGAGAAATCAATACAGTAAAACGTTCTTTACGAGTTGGTAAAGGAATTGGACCACGAACTTGTGCACCAGTACGTTTAGCTGTTTCTACGATCTCCGCTGTAGATTGATCAATCAAACGATGATCAAAAGCTTTCAAGCGGATACGGATTCTTTGGTTCTGCATTAGACCAGAGCTCCATTAAAATTTAGCTAATAAAAAAACCGAGCTACCAAACTTGAAAAACTCAAGGGAGCACGATTATACCATTGTTATAGCCTCCAAATCGGAGACATTTTTATACATTACAAAATCTGTAACGCTATCCAGTAAATGATTACACTGGACACTCACATAATTGCACTCAAACCACAATTACAAAGCATTGAAATTCTAAAACAATTAAACAAAAATAGCAAGCATAAGAATCACAAATTTATTAAGCATTTTTAAAATTTACATTTTCCCACTACTCTCAAAAACTAACGTCGTAACAGTATTTTATTATGCTTAACTCAAAGAATTTTACCTATACAATATACTAAATCAAGACCATTTAAAGTTTTTTATACTAAACAAACACATAGAAAAAGAATTTATATCTAACAGAATCTTATATTTAACTACCCAATTTCTGCTTTTTACCCTTTACTTTATTGTAATTGTTAGGCATATTTGTCGCCTTTGCGAGTAATTCGTAATTAAAACTGGTATGTTTAGTTATTTTTGAGGGAGTTATTGTGTCTAATATAAAAGTAAGCAATGCGCCAGAAAGAGAAACCTTCTCTGGACGCAGAGCATTTATTATCGCAGCGATTGGATCTGCCATTGGGTTGGGAAACATTTGGCGTTTTCCTTACACTACTTATGAGAATGGGGGCGGTGCTTTTATTATTCCTTACATCGTAGCATTATTAACCGCTGGCATTCCGTTGTTATTTTTAGACTACGCTATTGGTCATCGTTATCGTGGTGGTGCACCTCTGTCCTACCGTCGTTTTAGCCCTAAATTCGAAACCTTTGGCTGGTGGCAAGTGCTTGTTAATGTCATTATTGGCGTATACTATGCTGTTGTTCTAGGCTGGGCTGCAAGTTATACCTATTTTTCTGTCAATGGTGCTTGGGGCGATAAACCAATTGACTTTTTTATCAGCGAATTCTTAAAAATGGGCGATATTGCTCAGGGGATCAGCTTCGATTTTGTAGGTATGGTTACAGGTCCGTTAATTGCAGTATGGCTAATTGCTTTGGGCATTTTGGCATTAGGTATACAAAAGGGAATTGCAAAATCGTCAGGTATTTTAATGCCAATTCTTGTCGTGATGTTTTTGGTTTTAGTGGTATTTTCACTCTCTTTACCAGGAGCGGAAAAGGGGTTGGACGCATTATTTACCCCAGATTGGTCAAAACTTTCAGATCCTAGCGTTTGGATTGCCGCTTATGGACAAATCTTCTTTTCCCTTTCTATCTGCTTTGGGATTATGATTACTTATGCATCTTATCTTAAAAAACAGTCGGATTTAACAGGTAATGGTTTGGTTGTTGCCTTTGCTAATAGTAGTTTTGAACTCTTGGCAGGTATCGGTGTATTCGCGGCTCTTGGTTTTATGGCTGCCACAGCTGGTCAAGAAGTGAATGAAGTTGCCAAAGGCGGAATAGGTTTAGCCTTCTTCGCATTCCCAACTATCATCAATCAAGCTCCATTTGGTGAAATACTTGGTGTATTATTCTTCGGTTCATTAACCTTTGCCGCATTAACCTCTTTCATCTCGGTATTGGAAGTCATCATTTCTGCGGTACAAGATAAATTGAATTTTGGGCGGGTTAGCTCAACATTTGTGGTAGGCTTACCAATGATGTTTACTTCTGTGCTACTTTTTGGTACAACCACAGGCTTACCAATGCTTGATGTATTAGATAAATTCGTCAATTATTTTGGTATTGTTGCTGTAGCCTTTGTTTCATTGATCGTGATTGTTTCTGATGAAAAACTAGGCGTATTAGGCAACCATCTAAACAAAACCTCTTCATTTAAAGTCGGGTTCTTTTGGAAATTCTTTATTGTTCTCACCACAGGCGTGCTTGCATTTATGTTATTTAGCGAGGGAACGAAAGTATTCAAAGAAGGCTATGAAGGTTATCCGTCTTGGTTTGTTAACACTTTTGGCTGGGGAATGTCGATCAGCTTATTTGTCGTTGCATTTTTATTATCACGCTTAAAATGGAAACGTGAACAACAACTTGAGGAGAATCTGTAATGAGTACAAGTGCAATTATTATGATGATTGTGGCATTAACCGTGATTTGGGGCGGGTTGCTAATCTCTATTGCTTGCCTGCCGAAAGAGTAAATGCTTGTTTTACATATAAAAAACGGATCAATGTATCCATTGATCCGTTTTTAGAATAAATCTCTACTAAAACTTCGCCTCTAAGGTAAATACATAGTTTCTACCTGGTGCAACATAGCTGTTATAGCTACGGGTAGTTGGGTTAATTGCTGTCCTTGATGACTGTCTGACCGCTTCCCACGTGCTATATTTACTATTAGTTAAATTATATACACCAGCTCTTAATGTAAAATGTTTACCTAACTGATAATAACCAATCAAATCGTAAATATACCATTGTGTAGTACGTTTATTCGTCGCAGCGATTTCAAGTTCAGAGCCATCAAGATAGGTACGTGTCGCCAACACCTCCTTTGCATTTTTCGCCTGAGAGTAAGTGAAAATACCATTGACCCCCCACTTTTCATCTGGGGCATCGTAGCCAAGGCTTGCAACATAACGTGCGGGTTGTATAGTATCTAAGAAAGGATTCTCAATAAACGCATATCCAGACTGCACACGTGTCTGTTTTGGAGAAATCTGGTTATAAGCAAAGTTAGAATACAGACCACTTGGCAGTTTATTCCATAATTCGCTCCAATTAAGTTTCGCTAAAACATTTACTCCTGATAACTGAATATCTTGGAGATTATAGAAGCCATGTTTTCCATCAAACACTTTCTGCTTCGCTTCTGCAATCAAATCTTTGTACTGATTTCTAAAATAGCTCACTTCCAAGGCACCAAGGTTGCCGGCAAATGCTAGTCCAATTTCTTGGTTTAACGACTTCTCCGATTTAAATTTTGATTTGAGGTGATCTTGTTGCCAATATTTCGAGTCCTGTGCACCACGGATACGTCGACCAAACATCTCATCAAATGATGGGTTACGGAAACCGCTTGAAATGCGATAAGACAATTCAATGCTTTCTAAAGGACGAACAGCTAAGCCAGTATTCCAAGAGAAATTACTAAATTTACCTACGCTTGTCCAAGTATCATCAGAACGATAACTGTGTTGGTCATAACGTAAACCAATGCCTAAATCAACCTTTTCACCAAAGAAAATGTTATCACGCAAGGCAATCCCGTAATGCGTTCCCTTAATAGTATGTGCTGAGCAGTCTGTAACATCTTTTGCTAGCCCAGATTGATCGCAGTAATTACGAATGCCTCGCTTCGTCGGATAACGTGCTTGGAAGACTTGAGGATCCGCATAAGTTCCTGCTTTTCTCCCGTCCCAGTCAGTATAAGGGCGATTCTCAGAATCTGCGATATATCCAAAATTAGCGGGTAATTCAGCACGATCACGATAGAAAGTATAATGTTCCTGATAATCATCACGTTTATGGCTAGACCGAACGTTACCATAATTTAATGATAGCCCCAACAAATGTAATGATTTGGCAATTTCTAGGTCTTTCTCAAATGACAAATGAACCTGTTTATGCACCTCTTTATAAGTATTACGCTCAAATCTTGCTTCAGAATCAGGCGTATGAGGTCCAACGGTACAATGTTTATCAAATGTCGGATACGGACTACACTGCAAATTATGAGCCTTGGTGATCACTTGAATATTTTGCTGATCCACATTCAGGTTAATACGATCAAATACGCCTTTACGATCCTGATTGGCATACTGATAGCCCGTTCCAATACGACGTTTCTTATGGTGTTCGTCCAAATAGAGACTACGAGTCCAATAAATACTTGGCATACCCAACGATTGCAGTGGGTCATCACGATATACGCCACTGCGACCCGACATTTGATATCCAAGAACACGGTTTACATTTATTTTACCCTTACTCCATTCAACTGTAGCATATTTAGGGTAGGTCATATCCTGAATATCGTAATGTTGCTGAGTATTTTCAAATACCAGATTGACCGAATGCTCTGGAGTAAATTGATAGCCTGTTTTGACAAACCAAGAACCTGATTTATATTCCATTGGATTTGGCACGATTCTACCTTCACCCGTGTAATCTTTTGGATTAATAGACTCTATAACATGCTGAGCTTTATAGCTTCTAGGACGTGGTTCACAAGCCCCTTTTATGCCCCCCTGACAAGCTTCTTTTAAGATAAACCAGTTATCAGTCTGATTTCGGTTAAAATCCAACGGTGCAGGTACAACACGGTAATAGCGTTGCATTACGTTATAGGCATCTGGATGGATTTGTGTCTCTTTTCCCTGACGATGAGTGTATTGCACCAGCCCCTCAAAACCTCCAACTTTACCTGCAAAATTTAACGATTGAGTGATTTGGCTATTTTTGGTGGCGTAAGCAGTTTTGCTATTAATCCCCCAAGTTTGTCCCTCTTTGAGAACGTCCTTTGCATTTTTTGTCAGGAAGCCGACCGCTCCACCAAGTGCACCATTACCATATTCTGCCGAGCTTGCTCCTTTGCTTAACTCAATTGTACGAATATTTTCATATTCAATCTCGTTAATCGCACCACTATTCGCTTGTACAGATTGGCTTTTATAGGACTGGATTTGTGGCAAACCATCAACCAAAAGTGCAACACGATTTCGATCAACACCCCGAATGGAATAGCCACTGGTTGCCCCACGTCCTTGCTCGGTTACTGAAATACCAGGGTCGTAGCGAGTTAAATCACGGATATTAAGCACTTGTTGTTTATTAATATCCTGCGTATTCTTAACTACTTTCCCTAGCCCCGTAACTTCATTGGATTTACGCTGCCCCTCAACACTTGCTTTCACATTAATTTGCTCAAGGCTAGCGGTCGTTTTTGCTTCACTATTTACAACGATAAACACGCCACTTAATGCAATATAGATAGGGCTTAGCTTTAAGCTCGCTTTCGATTTTAAGACTTTGCTCATTAGTATTCGGTCCTATTTAGCTTGCTCAACTTGACGTTTTGCACCAAAGACCACACCAACTTTCTCTGTCCCTGCTTTGCTCACGCCATAACCGCCAAGTTCTGAGGCATTTTGTCCGTAGAAGCCACCGTGAACATCAAGGCTGGAGCTAATTTTCTGTTTAGCACTTTCAGCTGCTTGTGCCGAACCTTTGAACCCATTTTGTTCAACTTTTGCATTAATCGTAAGATACGGATTTCCCCCTTCAGTTAAATCCCCTGTCAGAGATTTATTAGCAAAATCAACGTTGAAGCTAGCCTTTTTCTCTACACTATTTGCTAACATTGTACCATTCCATTGCCCTTGATATTTGACTTGTCCAGCTTGTGGAATTTTTGTCTCTTGAGTACGTTCGCCTGTAATAAAGTAGGTATCACCCTCTCCAGCATAATCAAATTTACCCACCTTGCTGTAACTTAAATTATCGCAGCAAGCCGTGATTTTAAGTTGTTTATCTGTTTTATCATCAAGTTTATAGGCAATTGTTTCACCTGCTTTAGCAGGAGCAAGATCGAAAATTCTGCCGTTTATCACCAGTTGTGTTGGATTACCAAAGGTTTGTAAGGTTTTTGCATTTTCTTTTGTGCTAACTGTATGGGCATCAAATGCTTTCTCAAGCTGAACATTCTCTGCTTTTCGCTGTGCCCCAAATACCGCAAACAACGACTTATCATCAGTAATAAATTGCCCAGCTAATTCTTGTGCTTCATCGCCAAAGAATCCACCCTCAACCCCAAGCGATTTATCTTTTTTATAAGCAGAGGCATTTTTACCAAAATATTCATCGTTTGGATTGGCTGCTGTGGCACTACCACGGAAACGGTTACCTACAAGTTCTGCGTTGATATCATAACGTTTTTCTTTAACTGATTGTTCTCCGTCCTTAGCGATTTTATTGCGATTAAGCGTCCCTTCTAATTTTTTTGTATCAAAATCCACACTAAATTCGCTGGAATGACCGATACCGCCTTTCTCTTCTTTACCATTTGTACCTTCGTTATAAGACACTGCCCCAGAGCGTGTCCCAATATACGGATCAGCACCGAAATAGTTTTTATTGTTACGAGACTTTTTAGCATCTGTTGTAAAATCCCACGTTCCTTCATAACTGATTTTCCCTTTAGGCAAATGGGTTGCAGGATTTACCCCTTTATAGTAAACATAGCCATTGTTACCCATCTCAATACGTTTATTTTTCCCTTCCCCCTCGAAACCTAAACTAGTAGATTTAACAATAAAACCAGCTTTGACATATTTAAAATGACTACGATTACGTCTTGGATCTTTATCCAGTTTATCGTGTGAGTGAATTGGCCTTACTTCAGGGTCTGATTTGTTATGTTCATTCACCTCTTTGTAGTGTGGTGCGTCTTTAGAATCATTATTATCAATTTGTGTAACATCATATACACTCGTTAAATCACCGATTGGAGCAACTACTTCATCTAATGTGCCACCCAATCCAAAGCTACGACGAGGAATTTTAACCTCCACGCCGAGACTTGGTGTAACCCCATCTTTATCCGCTGCACGCACATCATCGACATAAGCAGGAGCTTGAGGGGATTTAGGATCAACTAATTTCGGTTTATTTACATCAAGTTTAGGTGCTTGTTTTGCTGCTTCTGGCACAACTTCTGATTTCTTTGGAGAAACCGTATCAAAATTGGAATTACCCTTATTGCTTCCACAAGCAGATAAAACGACTGCGGAGACTAAAAGTGCTGTTTTAGAGAGTGTAAATTTCATAAAAGACCTCTTACGATAGATAGTATAAAGAAATAAGTAAATGATAGTTATTTCTTTTATCAAGTAAAGAAAAAAATGATATTTAACCTTCATTATTTTTGAAAATTGATATAAATCATTAAAAAATATTTGATGGCTCAATATACAAACGAGCATTATTTGAGGTAGATCACAAAACATGGAATCCATTGTTAATAAATTGTAAAAAATAATTAAATATTGCTTAAAATAGTGGCACAATGACGATGTTTTTATTTAATTGATCTTCCGAGGAGGAAATTGTGCAAAAGGTCAATGTTGATGTTGCTATTGTGGGGGCAGGTGGGGGTGGTTTGCGTGCTGCGATTGCAGCAGTACAAGCGAACCCTAATCTAAAGATTGCGTTAATTTCAAAAGTCTACCCAATGCGAAGCCATACCGTGGCAGCGGAAGGTGGAGCGGCTGCAGTGGTGAAGGAGAGCGATTCTTATGATAAACATTTTCACGATACTGTCGGCGGAGGAGATTGGTTATGCGAGCAAGATGTGGTGGAATATTTTGTTGAGCATTCGCCTGTGGAAATGACCCAGCTTGAGCGTTGGGGCTGCCCGTGGAGCCGTAAAGAAGATGGCGATATTAATGTTCGCCGCTTTGGCGGAATGAAAATAGAGCGGACGTGGTTTGCCGCAGATAAGACTGGTTTCCATCTCTTACACACCCTCTTCCAAACCTCGATTCAATATCCGCAAATCATTCGTTTTGATGAGCATTTTGTACTGGATATTTTAACTGACAATGGTCAGGCAAAAGGCTGTGTAGCGATGAATATGATGGAAGGTACTTTCGTGCAAATCAATGCAAATGCCGTGGTGATTGCCACAGGAGGAGGTTGTCGTGCATATCGCTTTAATACTAATGGCGGTATTGTAACAGGCGATGGGCTATCTATGGCATATCGCCACGGCGTGCCATTGCGAGATATGGAATTTGTCCAATATCACCCAACAGGACTACCCAACACAGGAATTTTAATGACCGAAGGCTGTCGTGGCGAAGGTGGCATTCTGGTTAATAAAGATGGCTACCGTTACTTGCAAGATTATGGTCTAGGTCCAGAAACACCGATTGGCAAACCTGAAAATAAATATATGGAATTAGGTCCAAGGGATAAAGTTTCTCAAGCATTCTGGCAAGAATGGCGTAAAGGCAATACCTTGAAAACAGCGAAAGGCGTTGATGTAGTTCATCTTGATTTACGTCATTTAGGTGAAAAATACCTACTTGAGCGTTTGCCATTTATTTGCGAATTATCAAAAGCCTATGAAGGGGTTGATCCTGCAAAACAACCGATTCCTGTACGCCCTGTTGTGCATTATACGATGGGCGGTATTGAGGTCAACCAACACGCAGAAACTTGCATTAGCGCTCTATTTGCGGTAGGAGAATGTGCCTCTTCGGGCTTACACGGTGCAAATCGACTAGGTTCAAATTCACTTGCAGAATTGGTCGTTTTTGGCAAAGTCGCTGGCGAAATGGCTGCAAAAAGAGCCGTAGAATCGACCGCTTGCAATAGAGCTGGCATTGACGCACAAGCACAAGATATTGTAAAACGGGTACACGCCTTATGTAATCAAGAAGGCAGTGAATCTTGGTCGCAAATTCGTAATGAGATGGGCGATTCAATGGAAGAAGGCTGCGGTATTTATCGCACTCAAGCGAGTATGGAAAAGACGGTAGCTAAAATTGCAGAACTTAAAGAGCGTTATAAACGAATTAAAGTCAAAGACAGCTCCAGTGTATTTAATACCGATCTGCTCTACAAAATTGAACTCGGTTATATTTTAGACGTCGCTCAATCGATTTCCTCCTCAGCATTACACCGCAAAGAGTCGAGAGGGGCACATCAGCGTTTGGACTATGAAGAGCGTGATGATGTCAATTACCTTAAACACACCCAAGCATTTTACAACGAAAATGACGCACCCACGATTAAATATAGCGAGGTAAAAATTACCAAATCACAGCCTGCCAAACGGGTATATGGTGCAGAGGCTGAGGCACAAGAGAAAGCAAAAAAGGAGTAGCAATAGATGAATAATCCAACCACAATGACCGTTGAGGTACTCCGTTACAATCCTGAACAGGATAATGAACCGTCTTTAAGTACCTACCACGTTCCGTATGATAGCCAAACTTCATTATTAGATGCCCTCGGTTATATCAAAGATGAACTTGAACCCGAGCTTTCCTATCGCTGGTCTTGCCGTATGGCAATTTGTGGTTCGTGCGGAATGATGGTCAATGGTAAACCGAAATTAGCCTGTAAAACCTTTCTACGAGATTACAGTGGCTATATGCGAATTGAGCCACTGGCAAATTTCCCTATTGAGCGGGATTTAGTCGTCGATTTAAGCCATTTTATAGAAAGTCTAGAACTGATTAAACCTTATATCATCGAAAATAAAGCCCCTGAACTTGATGGTACGCCTCAACCTGCAGATATACTTGCAAAAAGTCGGACAAAACAGACCCCTGCACAACTGGAAAAATACCGCAATTTCTCGATGTGTATTAACTGCGGTTTATGTTATGCCGCTTGTCCACAATTTGGCTTAAACCCCGAATTTGTGGGGCCTGCTGCTTTAACCTTGGCTCACCGTTACAATCTCGATAACCGAGATAACGGCAAGGCAGAACGAATGAAAATTCTCAATGGCAAAAACGGAGTTTGGAGCTGCACCTTTGTGGGCTATTGTTCAGAAGTTTGTCCAAAACACGTTGATCCTGCTTCAGCAGTCAATCAAGGCAAAATTGAAAGTGCCAAAGATTACGTTTTTGCTATGCTAAAACCGCAAAAATAGGAGAATGGAATGATAACCAATGCAACCAAGCGTAAAAGATACGTTCGAGAAGTTAAACCAACTTGGTGGAAAAAATTAGATTTTTATAAATTTTATGTGTTACGAGAAAGTACCGCTGTGCCGACAGTATGGTTCTGTCTTGTGCTATTTTATGGCGTAATCAGCATAAATAGCCACACATTTTCTACTCATTTTATTAATTTTCTACAAAATCCATTAGTGATTATCCTAAATATCATCACATTAGGGGCGGTATTATTGAACAGCTTTACCTTCTTTAATATGGCACCAAAGATGATAAATCTGATTGTGAAAAATCAACGAGTGAGTCCAAAACTCCTCTCTCGTCTCTTTTGGATAATCACCGCATTTTTCAGTCTATTAGCATTAATTTTGGTTTAAACACAGACAAAACAACGCTTAAAAAACGGAGCATAAAATGAACAAACATAATCCTACACGCTCAAATGAACCTGCTGTTTGGCTACTTTTTGGTGCTGGCGGTGCAGTGAGTGCAATTTTCTTCCCAGTTCTCGTCCTTATCTTCGGCTTTCTACTGCCTTTTGGACTCGTTACCTCAACAAATATCATTGACTTTGCACAGACTTGGCTTGGGAAATTAGTGATTTTAACCCTACTTATTTTCCCAATGTGGTGTGGAATGCACCGCATTCATCTTGGTCTACACGATTTTAAGGTTAAGATCCCTGCGGGTGGCTGGATTTTCTACGGACTCTCCACGCTTTACAGCTTATTGGTTATTTTCGCAGTAGTTAAGCTCTAGCATTTCTCCTCTCACCTAACAGAAAACTCCCTCTATAAACGGAGGGAGTAAAAAGGGAAAACTAGTCTAGTTTTAACGCTTGATTGCTAATTGTACCTGCAACCATTGCACCATTCACGTTAAGTGCAGTTCTGCCCATATCAATCAAAGGCTCAACTGAAATGAGTAATCCAACCAGTGCTAAGGGCAAATCCAGTGCAGAAAGCACGACGATCGCAGCAAAAGTTGCCCCTCCGCCTACGCCAGCAATCCCAAATGAGGAAATGGCGACAACTAAAATTAAGGTTGTCATATATCCCAAACTGAATGGATCAATGCCAACAGTCGGGGCAACCATTGCAGCTAACATTGCAGGATAAATACCTGCACAGCCATTTTGTCCGATAGTGGCTCCGAATGTAGCAGAAAAATTAGCAATCGCCTTATTGTTGCCTAATTTTTCAATCTGTGTCGCAATGTTCAACGGCAATGTCGCTGCACTAGAGCGAGAGCTGAATGCAAAACTCAAGGTCGGTAGCACTTTCTTGTAATACCCAATAGGATTGACTTTAGCGAACGCAAGCAATATGGCGTGAATTACAAACATTGCCCCAATTGCCAAATAAGAGGCGAGAATAAAATTTCCTAAATTTAAAATATCTGACCATTTTGATATTGCCGCCATTTTAAGCATTAAGGCAAACACACCGTAAGGTGTCAGACGAATAACAAAACGCACTAAACGAGAAATAAGCTTATTTAACGTTTCAACACCTTGTGCAATCCGTTCTCCCAAAGCCTTATCTTCTTTGGCTAAACTTAACGCTGCTACACCAAGCAAGCCTGCGAAAATGACTGTACTGATAATGGAGGTGGCACTCGCCCCTGTGAGTTCGGCAAAAGGATTACGAGGGATAAAAGAGACCAACACTGTAGGCAAGTTTAAATTACTCACCTGCCCTACTCGCCCTTCTATACGACTTTGTGCAGCCAATTCACGCTCTCCTGCAATCAACCCCTCTGCGGATAAATCAAACAGATAAGTAAATCCAATGCCCACTGCAGCCGCTACTGCAGTCGTGAACAGCAAAATGGACAACACGCTAAAGCTAATTTTCCCTAACGAATTAACCTGATTGAGCTTCGTTACTGCTGACAAAATAGAGATGAAGACAAGCGGCATTACAATCATCTGCAACAGCCTCACATAGCTACTGCCTATCACATTTACCCACTCTAGCGTGCTATCAATCAGTGATTGAGAATAAACATTTTGTAAGATTGCTCCAAAAAATAGCCCTAAAATTAACGCAAGCAAAACCGATCCACCAAGTTTCTGCGTGTTGCGATACACAACAGATAACAGCAGCAACGTAGCGATAAAAATAACTAAATTAAGTAAAAGCATTTTATTTCCTTACTATTTGTGATTAAAAACGTTTTAATTAAAAGAGAAGTAAAGAAAAATCACAATTCACTTTATCTATAGATTATTCCAATTAAATATACCCACTTTTCTCAACTATGATTTATTGCATTTTTTAAAAAGAAAAAGACCGCTTAATGCGGTCTTTTTAGGTCATTGCCTTAAAAATTGATAAAGAGAAATTATCTTTTCATTTGAGCCTGCAAGAAAGTGAAAATATCCTCTTTGGCAATCATCTGTTTTTCACCTGTACGGCGATTTTTATATTCAAGTTCACCATTTTGAAGGTTTTTCTCGCCAATAACGATAACGTGTGGCACACCAATTAACTCCATATCAGCAAACATCACTCCAGGGCGTTCTTTACGATCATCGAAAATCACCTCAATCCCTTGACTGCGTAGCGTTTTATAGAGATCTTCAGCAAAAAGCTGAACCGCCTCAGATTTATGCATATTCATTGGCACAATCGCAACGGTAAAAGGGGCAATTTCATCGCTGCTCCAAATGATACCTCGCTCATCGTGGTGCTGTTCAATGGCTGCGGCAATAACACGAGTAACACCAATACCATAGCACCCCATAATCATCGTTTGTGGACGACCATCTTCACCTTGCACCGTGGCATTCATTGCCTCAGAATATTTCGTCCCAAGTTGGAAAATATGCCCAACTTCAATGCCTCGCCTAATTAGCAATGTACCTTGACCATCAGGGCTTGGATCACCTTCAACAACGTTGCGTAAATCCGCCACTTTAGGCAAGCTCACATCACGATCCCAGTTGATATTAAAATAGTGCTTACCATCAATATTCGCCCCAGCACTAAAATCACTCATCACCGCAACACTGCGATCCACTATCGCTGGAATAGCGAGATTGACAGGTCCAAGCGACCCCACACCTGCACCAATAACAGCCTTAATATCCGCCTCATCAGCCAATTGGAATGGCTCTGCGACTTCAGCTAATTTTTCCGCTTTAATTTCATTCAGCTCGTGATCGCCACGCAAGATAAGTGCAACTAGCGGTTGTGCTTCACTTGCCCCTTTAACAATGAGTGTTTTTACCGTTTTTTCAATCGGCAGATTAAATTGGGCAACCAACTCAGCAATCGTTTTGGCATTCGGTGTCTCGACTAACTGCATATCCTGTGTTGGAGCTTGGCGTTCACCCACTGCAACTGCTTCCGCAAGTTCAATATTCGCTGCATAATCAGACTCGGTTGAGAACACAACATCATCTTCGCCACTTTGAGCTAACACTTGGAATTCGTGCGAAGCAGAGCCGCCAATCGATCCTGTATCTGCTGCTACGGCACGGAAATCTAAACCTAGACGGGTGAAAATGTTGCTATAAGTTTGATACATCACGTCATAGGTTTCTTGCAGGCACGCTTTTGTTGTGTGGAAAGAATAAGCATCTTTCATCAAAAATTCACGCCCACGCATCACACCAAAACGAGGACGTACTTCATCTCGGAATTTGGTTTGAATTTGATAGAGATTTAACGGCAGTTGCTTATAAGAGCTGATTTCACGACGAACCAAATCAGTAATCACCTCTTCGTGAGTCGGACCTAAAACAAATGCACGATCGCCACGATCGGTAAAACGGAGCAATTCTGGACCATAATCTTCCCAACGTTGAGACTCTACCCATAAATCCGCAGGTTGAACAACTGGCATTTCCACTTCTAACGCCCCACTTTTGTCCATTTCTTGACGAATAATATTTTCAACTTTCTTTAATACACGCAGCCCTGTTGGCAACCAGTTGTACAATCCTGACGCAAGTGGGCGGATCATACCCGCACGCAACATCAGCTGATGGCTAACAACCTGTGCATCATTTGGTGTCTCTTTGAGAGTAGAAAATAAGTACTGACTTGTACGCATTTGATATCCTAATTTTAAACCTGATAAGGCTGCCATTTTAAAGCAAAAAGCGGTCTATTTGGCAGTAAATTTTGCAAATTGAAAAAATTTTATTAAATGCAACCGCTTATAAAGATCTTATCAATATAGAAGGAATATACAGCGATTTTCGCTAGAAATTTTATTTCAATCAAAATCGGCTCTAGATAAAGTCTAGGCATAATGTTAGAATTGCCTCCGCTTTTTCGCTCGACTTTATGGGCGAACCCATTAAGTTCAGTGTGTGGAAAAGCAAAGCTGGTTCGACTTCTTAATAAAAGGTTGAATTTGAGCTAATTTTCTTTACACTGTTTAACTCTCGCACTGAAGCGACTTATCATAGGAAACAAAAAATGAGCATTGAAGAACGCGTAAAAAAAATCATTGTTGATCAACTTGGCGCAAAAGCAGAAGATGTTAAACCTGAGGCTTCTTTCATTGAAGATTTAGGTGCAGATTCACTTGACACTGTTGAATTAGTAATGGCTTTAGAAGAAGAATTCGATATTGAAATTCCTGACGAAGAAGCTGAAAAAATTACAACAGTACAATCAGCGATTGATTACGTTCAAAACAATCAGTAATCAGTCAATAACACTGAAAGGCGAGTTTAAACTCGCCTTTCTTTTTATCTACCGCCCCTCTTATAAATCTTCTTTTGCCCATTCCAATGAACGGCTAACGGCTTTTTTCCAGCCTTTATAGTGTTTTGAATGTTTTTCTTCGTCATCAATTTTATGATATAAAAAGAACCCAACCGCTAAGCCTGCAAGATAAGCGGCACCTAAAGCAGTAACCTCTTTCACCTCTGGGCGTTCTACTTTTGTATCTAAAATGTCAGCTTGGAATTGCATTAATTTACAGCCCCAGAAAAAGGGTTGGAACGAGCCTGTTTCTGCACAGAACCTGCTATCAGAAACTATACGAATAATCCTTCTATATTACAGGGGCAGATATTACTTTCCCCAATAGTACTGGTTCCATGTCGATTGGGCTTATAACTGAGTGTCAATTTTAGTTCAATCATTCTTTGTTCGCTTTTTACGCTACAATTCCCATTACGACCTTCAATGACGTGATATAATCGTTACCTTTTATTCGCCCCTATACACTGTTGGGCAAAAACAAGCGACAAATAAAGGCAAATTATGGAACAAAATCTTGTTAATTTTTTGGTGCATACACTAGAAGATCTCAAAGCACAGGGCATTCAACCCATTGATGTAAAAGGCAAGTCAAGTATTACCGAAACAGTGATCCTCTGTACAGGGACATCAAGCCGCCACGTTGCTTCAACGGCAAATAATTTGATTGAAGAAGCAAAAAAAGCAGGCATAGAAGTCTTTGCTCAAGAAGGTAAAGCTGTGGCTGATTGGGTTGTGATTGATTTCGGTCAGGCAATTGTGCATATCTTGCAACAAGAAAGCCGTGAGCTTTATCAGTTTGAA
The DNA here is from genome assembly GCF_004345745.1 of Nicoletella semolina. Taxonomy (GTDB): domain Bacteria; phylum Pseudomonadota; class Gammaproteobacteria; order Enterobacterales; family Pasteurellaceae; genus Nicoletella; species Nicoletella semolina. Next base: position 69,260 of record NZ_SLXJ01000008.1, read on the forward strand.
AAATTATGGCTCTAACATAATGATGGCAATAGTCTGCTATTTGCAAATTGCAAAATTTTGTTTAAAAAAGACCGCCTGCTGATACAAGGTAAGAGGAGAATAGAGGTGAGCAATTTGGAGGAATTAGTTCAATGAAAATTCAACTTATTGCAGTTGGCACAAAAATGCCTGATTGGGTGATGATAGGATTTGAAGAATATCAACGCCGCTTTCCAAGAGATATGCCATTTGAATTAATCGAAATTCCAGCAGGTAAACGTGGCAAGAATGCAGATATTAAACGTATTTTAGATCAAGAAGGCAAGGCAATGCTACAAGCCTGCGGTCGAGGAAAAGTTATCACGCTAGATATCCCTGGTAAGAGATGGACAACAGAACAGCTCGCCCAACAGCTTGAAAGCTGGAAAAACGATGGGCGTGATATCTGCTTATTAATTGGCGGCCCTGAAGGATTGTCTGAGGAATGTAAGGCAGCAGCAGAGCAAAGTTGGTCACTCTCCCCCCTCACATTACCCCACCCATTAGTGCGAGTGGTTGTGGCAGAAAGTCTTTACCGAGCGTGGTCTTTGACAACTAACCACCCTTATCATCGAGAATAATAGAGAGCAAACCCAATGCTAGGCAAATTAGGGAAACTAACTAAAACCAAACCCTATGAAAAACAACGTAATCGACAGGCCGAAGTCAATCTGTTTATGCGACGTGCGTTCATTGCGTTTATTGGTGTATTGGGACTAACGGCGATTTTATTGATTAACCTCTATCATTTACAAATTCGTGATTATGAAACTTATCAAACTCGCTCAAACGGTAATCGCATTAAATTATTGCCTATCCCGCCTACTCGAGGCTTAATTTATGACCGAAATGGCAAGGCGCTGGCAGAAAATTTAACCTTTTTCGGATTGTATATTGTGCCAGAGAAAGTCGAAAATTTAGACGACACATTGGTAAAATTAAAAGATATCGTAGGCTTAACGGAAAGCGATGTTGAATTTTTCCAAAAAGCGAAAAAGCGAGTCTCTCGCTACACGCCAATTTTGCTCAAACCTGATTTAACCGAAGAACAAATTGCTCGTTTTGCTGTTAATCAACACCTGTTCCCTAGTATGGATATTCAGCCTTATTTTAAGCGAAACTACCCCTATGGCGATACTTTGACACATATTATTGGCTATGTGGCAAAAATAAATGACAAAGATAAGAACCGTCTGCAACAAGCGGGTATTTTGGGCAATTATGCTGGTACGAGCGATATTGGAAAATTAGGGATTGAGAAATTTTATGAAACAGAATTACACGGCACAACAGGCTTTGAAGAAGTCGAAATTAACAATCGAGGCAAAGTGATTCGCAAGCTACGAGACCAGCCAGCCATCGCTGGCAGTAGTATTCGTTTAACCATTGATATTGAGCTACAACGCTATGTCTCGACTCTTTTAGCTAATCAAAAAGGGGCAGTGGTCGTACTCGATCCAAAAGATAGTAGCATTTTGGCAATGGTAACGAACCCAAGTTACGACAACAATCTATTTGTTGATGGCATTTCTAGCGAGAATTATCACCAATTGCTCAACGATCCCGATCGCCCTCTGTATAGCCGTGCAACCCAAGGCACTTACCCTCCCGCCTCAACTATCAAACCATTTATGGCAGTTGCGGGGCTAAGTGAGGGTAAAATTACACCAAATCAAACTATTTTAGATCAGGGTTTTTGGGTGCTACCTAACACAACACAACGTTACAGAGATTGGAAACGTTCAGGACACGGTAAAACAGACGTGATAAAAGCGATCACTGAATCCTCCGATACTTTTTTCTACCAACTCTCCTACGATATGGGGATAGATAAAATGTCAGAATGGATGAAAAAATTTGGTTTTGGGGTGAAAACAGGTATCGATCTTGCAGAAGAATCCAGTGGCATTATGCCTTCTCGTGAATGGAAGCAAAAACGCTACAAAAAGCCGTGGGTGCAGGGCGATACAATCCCTGTTGGCATTGGACAAGGCTACTGGATTTCAACGCCACTTCAAGTCGCAAAAGCAACTGCAGTATTGATTAACGATGGCAAAGTCAATACACCTCATTTAATGCAGGAAATAATAGGGAATGAACAACAATTATATCAAGATCCCAAACCATACAATGACATTATAGGCGTGCCAAAACATTTTTGGCAGATTGCTAAGCAAGGTATGTACAACGTAGTCAATGCCCATAATGGGACAGCAAAAAAAGTATTCGCTAATTCAGCATACCGTGCAGCAGGTAAAACAGGTACTGCACAAGTATTCAGTCTCAATGGACAAGATTATAAAGCAGGAAAATTGCGCAAAGAGTTACACGACCACGCTTGGTTTACAGGTTATGCCCCCTATGATGATCCTCAAGTCGTCGTCTCCATCATTTTAGAGAATGCAGGCGGCGGTTCGAGTGCTGCTGCACCGATTGTACGAAATATTATGGATTATATGCTGACACAATCCGCTTACAAGACCCTGCAAAAATCCATTCAAATTAGACCGCTTGCAGAGAGTGAGGCAGTGGGTGAAATGAATAATAAAGTAAATCGTGAATAACACATACAGTCAATGGTGCAAACAATGAATAATGCTCAATTAAAACGATTTTGGAAAATTTTATCGCTTGATATTTTATTGCTGATTGGACTAATCGCAATTACAGGCTATGGACTACTAGTGCTGTACAGTGCGAGCGGTGGAAATGAACGAATGTTTATCAATCGCTTAGTTCAAGTTACGCTTGGTATGGGGATAATGATAGTAATGGCGTTATTTCCTCCTCGTTTTTATGAAAAAATATCACCTTATCTGTACGTTAGTTGCCTTATTTTATTACTACTTGTTGATCTTATGGGTGAAACAAGTAAAGGGGCACAACGCTGGCTTAATTTAGGTTTTATCCGTTTTCAACCCTCTGAAATCGCAAAACTTGCCGTGCCGCTAATGGTAGCAACCTATTTAGGCAAGCGTTCATTGCCACCAAATTTTAAAGATACTTTTATTGCACTTGGATTAATTATTGTGCCAACTCTATTAGTTGCAATGCAACCTGATTTAGGCACTTCCATTCTTGTTTGTGCTGCTGGAATGTTTGTACTTTTTCTAGCAGGATTAAGCTGGAAGTTGATTAGTGCAGGCGTCGTTTTCCTCATCGGCTTTATTCCCATTATGTGGTTTTATTTAATGCACCCCTACCAAAAAACTCGAGTGATGACATTACTCGACCCTGAACAAGATCCTCTCGGTGCAGGGTATCACATTATTCAATCAAAAATTGCGATTGGCTCTGGGGGCATTGAAGGAAAAGGCTGGATGAGTGGCACGCAATCACAGCTAGAATTTTTACCTGAGCCGCATACAGACTTCATTTTTGCGGTATTAAGCGAAGAGCACGGAATGATTGGCATATTGGTATTGCTGGCTATTTATCTTTTTATTGTGGCTCGTGGCTTAGTCATTGGAACAAAAGCAACCAATGCCTTTGGACGCATTTTATCTGGTGGCACGGCATTGCTCTTTTTTGTGTATGTTTTTGTCAATATCGGTATGGTCAGTGGAATTTTGCCTGTAGTTGGCGTACCATTACCGCTTTTTAGTTACGGTGGCACGTCTTATGTTACACTGATGGCAGCTTTTGGTTTGATGATGTCCGTGTATGTACACCGTCATCAGGCAAATAAAAATAATCCATACCGTAAACTTAAATAATTTAATAACTAGAACCCTATGATCTTACGTAAATTTTACCTCTTACTGATTGCATTAAGCCTAATGCTCAGTCCTTTTGTAATTGAGGCAAAAACCCAAAACAAAACTGCTGCCAAAAAGAGTACAATATCTAAAAGCCATACTCAGATCCAAACAGGTATCGCTAGCTATTATGCCGAACGCTTTCACGGACGTAAAACTGCCAACGGCGAAATCTTTAATATGAATGCCTACACAGCGGCACATAAAACCTTACCGCTTGGCTCTTACGCCCTAGTAACCAATTTGACCAATGGGCGAAAAGTGATTGTGCGGATTAATGATCGTGGACCCTTTGTCAGCAAACGCATTTTAGATCTTTCTAAAGCAGCGGCAAAAGAAATTGGCAGCTTCCGCAAAGGGCTTGCTCGAGTTCAGATTAGAGCATTGAACGTAGATAAAAAAGGCTATATCCACGACAAAGATGCAAAATATCTTGCAACCGTAGCCAAAAAATTGGGTTTTCGCCTCAAATACAAAACTGAATCAACTAAAGCAAAAACTAAGCCTAAACCGACACAAACTCGAACAAGCTATTTCATCAAGGTTACCACCCAAAATGAAAAGCAAGCTAGACTATTGCTCAAGAAATTGCAAAAAAAAGGAAAAATCACACCACTTGCAAATAAGAAATACCAGTTAATCTTCGAAACGATCAGCTCCGTTGAAAACAAAAAACTGAAAAATAAAATTCGCCAATTAGGAAACTACTCCGTTTCCACGTACTCAAAATCCAAACAGACAAAATAACCAATGGAACAGGCTATGTTAAAACAAAAATTATTCCGCTCTTTCGCACTTTGTACAATCGCTTTCTCAACAATCAGCTACGCACAAGATGTCGATTACAATATTCCCATTCCTCAGCTTAACGCTCAAACATTTATTCTAATGGATTACCACTCAGGAGCAGTATTAGCAGGATTTAATCCCGATCAACGTCAATACCCAGCAAGTCTGACTAAAATGATGACGAGCTATGTGGTTGGTGATGCCTTAAAAACAGGCAAAATTCGCAATGATGATTTGGTAACAGTTACAGAAAATTCTTGGGGGAAAAATTTCCCTGGTTCGTCTAAAATGTTTTTGAATTTGAACCAACAAGTCTCCGTAGATGATCTCAACCGTGGCATTATCATTGTTTCAGGCAATGATGCGAGTGTGGCTATCGCTGAACATATTTCAGGATCGCAACAAGCATTCATCGACACAATGAACCATTACGTCCAAAAATTTGGGCTAAAAAACACCCATTTTGCAACCGTACACGGCTTAGATGACCCAAACCAATATACTTCCGCTCGTGATATGGCAATCATTGGATCGCATTTAATTCGAGACTTGCCTGATGAGTATAAAATTTATGCTGAAAAAGAGTTTACATTCAATAAAATCAAACAACCTAATCGCAATGGCTTGCTATGGGATAAATCAATCAATGTTGATGGAATGAAAACAGGGCATACAGATAAAGCAGGGTATAACTTGGTCGCCTCCGCCTATAACAGTAACACTCGCTTAATTTCGGTGGTGATGGGCGTACCAACTTACAAAGGACGTGAAGTTGAAAGTAAAAAATTACTCCAATGGGGATTTGCAAATTTTGAAACACTCAAACCGTTAAGTGCTGGTCAGAATGTGGTTGAGCAAGATGTCTATTTTGGTGAGCTAAATAAAACCCAGCTAGGAACATTGCAAGACAGCTTCATCACCATTCCAAAAGGAAAATCGCAAGAAATTAAAATGCACTATGTGCTTGAGAAGAAAAATCTTGAGGCTCCATTAGTTAAAGGACAAGTAGTGGGTAAAATGGTTTACCAACTCGGCGAAAAACAGATAGCGAATGTCGATCTACAAGTGATGCAAGATGTGCCTGAAGCTGGAATGTTTGGTAAAGCGTGGGATTGGATTGTACTGACCATAAAAGGCATTTTTGAATAAAAGAGAAATAGATAGAATGTGGAAAAGGGAGAATTGTATTTGCAAAATTTTCCGCTTTTTATACCGCTTGTTTAATAAGGAATAACAATGACAACGAATAATAAAAATATCAACCTCACTGATCTTGCACAAGATAAAAAATTAAAAGATTTACTTGAATTTCCCTGTGATTTTACCTTTAAAGTGGTTGGGCAAAATCGAGACGGATTGGTTGAAGATGTCATTAATACCGTGCAGCAATATGCTAAAGGCGATTACCGCCCTCGTGAAAGTAAAAGCAGCAAAGGCACTTATAACAGTATTTCGGTTGATATTCACGCTCAAAATATTGAGCAAATCGAAACACTTTATGCTGAATTAGCAAAAATCAGTGGTGTGAGAATGGTGCTGTAATACGAGAAAAACGTGATGCAACCAAAGTTAATTATTCGCCAACTCGGAGTTCAAGATTACGCCCAAACGTGGCAAGCAATGCACGCTTTTACCGACAGCCGCAATGAGCAAACTGCCGATGAAATTTGGTTCGTTCAGCACCCAGCCGTCTTCACACAAGGTACGGCTGGCAAGGCTGAACATTTATTGCGTTCGAGCAATATCCCTGTGGTGCAATCTGATCGTGGAGGTCAAATAACCTATCACGGCTTGGGGCAACAGGTGATGTATATATTAATTGATCTCAAGCGTTTAAAAACGCAAGGCAACCCCATTTCAGTGCGTGATTTAGTTACCGCATTGGAGCAAACGGTTGTCAAAACCCTTGCAGAATATAACATTAAAGCCCAGCCTAAGCCTGACGCCCCTGGGGTGTATGTTGAGCAGAAGAAAATCTGCTCACTCGGTTTACGCATTCGTAAAGGCTGCTCATTTCACGGATTGGCATTGAATATTCAGATGGACTTAACCCCTTTTGATTACATCAACCCCTGTGGCCATGCAGGATTGGAAATGTGTCAGCTATCAGACTTTATTGATACCGTTGAGATCCATTTTCCAAACATTTGCACACAATTAACACAGCACTTCACGGATATTCTCGGCTATAATATGCAACAGATTATTTACAAATAGGACTAAATGAATGGGTACACCTTTTAAAATGGAGCGTGGCGTAAAGTATCGTGATGCTGCCAAAACCTCCATTATTCCCGTGAAAAATATTGATCCCGACCAAGAATTATTGAAAAAGCCTGATTGGATGCGAATCAAACTACCTGCTAATTCAGCAAAAATTGACAGTATCAAAAATGGTATGCGACGACACGGTCTGCATTCTGTTTGTGAAGAAGCCTCTTGCCCAAATTTACACGAATGTTTCAATCACGGCACGGCTACCTTTATGATTATGGGGGCGATTTGTACTCGCCGCTGCCCTTTCTGCGATGTGGCACACGGTAAGCCATTGCCACTTGATCAAGATGAGCCTCGTAAACTGGCAGAAACCATTCAAGATATGCGGTTAAAATATGTGGTGATTACCTCTGTCGATCGTGATGACTTGCCTGATCGTGGAGCAAGCCATTTTTCAGAATGTGTGAAAGAAATTCGTGCTTTAAACCCAAAGATTAAAATCGAAATTCTTGTACCTGATTTTCGAGGACGCATTGAACAAGCCATTGAAATTCTACAGCAGAATCCGCCTGATGTATTTAATCATAATTTAGAAAACGTGCCTCGCCTATACCGTGAAATTCGCCCAGGTGCGGATTACCAGTGGTCTCTTAAATTGCTTAAACAATTTAAAGCGGTATTCCCACATATTCCAACCAAATCTGGGATTATGGTTGGACTTGGGGAAACGAATGAGGAAATTTTAGAAGTGATGCAGGACTTGCGGAACAATGGTGTAACAATGCTGACACTGGGACAATATTTGCAGCCAAGCCGCCATCATTTACCCGTAGCTCGCTATGTACACCCAACAGAGTTCGATATGTTTCGTGAAAAAGCCGAAGCGATGGGTTTTGAACACGCAGCCTGCGGGCCTTTTGTACGCTCTTCCTATCACGCTGACTTACAAGCAAGCGGTGGTTTAGTCAAATAAAACTGCAAAACGAAAAGGAAGCCCTCTTCCTTTTCTTTTATACTTCAGCCCGTAACCAATATGCCCAACATTGCTGCTATAACACCGACAATCGAAGTTATTTTTGCTCATCATAATGAACCTATTCCAGCTGAATTTCTAGATTTTAGACAGTCTAACCTAATGCCAATGTCGGCACGTCAATTAGCTAAGTGGAAAAGCCGTAGAATGGCGTATTTTTTGTTAGACCAACTCTGTCAAAAATATCAGATTGAAACCTCTTTGTTAGATCAAATAAATAAAACTCACAGCGGCAGACCTTATCTATCTCACCCCAATATAGATTTTAACATCAGCCATTCTGGTGAGTGGGTGGCGATTATTTTCAACATTAGCCAGCCCAAACGATATGTTGGCATCGATATAGAACACCCACAAAAAACACGCCCTTACCTCAAATTATTGGATTATTATGCCGACACAACAGAAATCCAACAGATTCAAGATTGCAAAATTTTGGCTGATTTAGACCGCTTAGAAGATCGTTTTTATCTGAGCTGGTGTTTACGAGAAGCAGTATTAAAGTCGCAGGGGGTTGGCATTGTCAAACTGTCTGAAGTCAAACACCGATTGGATCAACAAACGATTCACTCAAACTATTGCCCCAAAGGGATTTTACATTTTTATTCTTCCTTACCATTTTATTTAGCATTTTTTCTTGAGAACATCTCACAACACAATGTTGCTATCCCAATATGGCAATGGAAAAACCAGCAATATCACGCCATCACAGGATTACAGCCGATCGTCTACAGGGTTAATTAATTGCTATTCCACTATTTATTAGACAGCTTGTTATTAGACAACTTGCAAAAGCAGCCATTAAGATGATCGTCTACCAACCCCATCGACTGCATAAACGCATAGCAAATCGTCTCTCCAACAAAGACAAAACCTCGTTTTTTCAATGCTTTTGACATTGCCCATGACGCCGCTGTTTTAGTCGGAATAACCGCAGAAGTCGGCACATCATTAATTTGCACTTGATGCCCAACAAACGACCAAATAAACTGACTAAAATCTTCTCCATTTCGTTGCATTGTAAGATAGGCTTTGGCATTTTTAATGATTGCTGCAAGTTTCGTTCGATGGCGAATTAGCCCCACATTTTGCACTAACTTGTCCAAATCCGCTTCACTCATTGTCGCTATCTTATCTGGCTGAAATTGATGAAAAGCAGCACGGTAGGCTGATCGCTTTTTCAGCACCGTAATCCAAGACAGACCTGCCTGCTGCCCCTCAAGGCAGAGTTTTTCAAACAGTTTCTGGCTATCAAATTCGGGCTTACCCCATTCATTATCGTGGTAATCTTGATAAATCTGGCTATCCCCTACCCAGCTACAGCGTATTTTATCCACCAATTCACTCTCTCTAATTTTCAGACACGCCCTACTCGCCGTCCTTGCACCTCAGCATTATTTCGTTTAGCAAATGCAAAAACAAGGCAATTTCTAAAGCTCTCTAAAGCCCAATAGCATATTTTAAAACTTGCTTTTTAAGAAACGTAGCACGCTCTGCGACAAGCAGTGTCAAATTTCTCATCATTTTGACAGGTAACAATTCCGTTTTAAAGGTTTTATAAAACAGATCCATTGCCGTTTGCATTCGCAAATTGTCAGGCTTACGCTGCTGCTCATAACGCTTCCACAACGCCTCATCTGCAATATTTTGCCCAGCATTGACCGCTTGTTCAGCTAAATTAAGCAGCATTTTGACATCTTTAAAACCGAGGTTCACCCCTTGACCTGCCAGCGGATTAATCGTATGTGCCGCATCACCAACCAATACCACACCTTGATTGAAATAACGTTGTGCGTGCTGGCGAGTAAGCGGAAAACTGCCGTGCGAAACAACCTTCACCTTCCCCAAACGCTGCGGAAAAACACGCTCAATTTCTTGAGTTAATTTGTCCGATGACAACGCTTGTAATTGAGCAATTTTCTGTGGAGAATCGTACCATACCACACAGCCATTATGACCATTCAACGGTAAAAATGCTCGAGGCCCTGAAGGGAAGAATTGTTGCCACGTTACCGATTGTTGGGCTAAGGAGGTCTCTATCGTAGCTAATAAACACGCCTGTCGATACTGCCAGCTCGTCAATCCAATATTCGCCCAGCGGCGAGCCACTGAAGTGGCACCATCGCAGGCAAGTAATAATGGCGCAGAAAAGTGAGGAATACCATCTAGGCTAATTTGCCATTGGTTATCAAGACGGGTTGCAGAAATTTGTTCAAAACCGACCGCTTGTTGGCAATTTGGATATTGTTGAATCTGCTGCCAGAGTGCTTGTTGGATTACGTTATTTTCCACCATAAACCCCAGCTCGCTTAAACCAATATCCGCTGCTCGAAATGCGGTCTGAAATCCCTCTATTTCCCACGTTTCCAGTCCATCATAAGGGCAAACACGCATTGCCTCAATCGCCTCCCAAGCCCCCAAATCTTGCAATAACTTAACCGATGAAACACTGATTGCCGAAATCCGCACATCATAAGGCTTTTGTGCTGAAAAAAGAGGCAACGCTGATTTTTCAATAATCGCTACTTTCAGCCCCAACTTGGTTAGCCCTAACGCAGCAGCCCCTCCCACCATACCACCACCGATGATAATGACATCTTGCTGTTTCACTGTTCCTCCCAATATAAATACCATTCGATAAGTTTACTATAGCAGGTGAGTTGGAGTAAGGTTTTTATGGGTTTGTCATTTTTATGCCACAAATTCTTATTATAGTAACTCAGCACCCACTAAATCATATGAGGAGTAAAAATGAAACTATCAACACTTTCTTGTGCTTTAACAATCGTGCTATACCCGTTTTCTAACCTAAATGCAGATGTCGGCAATATAGATCAAAAAGTGCGTGCGAATGCGGCCACTTGGTTTAATCAATTAGATCAAAATGTGATTACTGCCTATCCAGCAAAAGGCACGCTGGATGCAGAATTAGATCGTCAAGTTGTCTTAACTTACAAACAGAACGCGTCATCGCAACGATTAGCACTTGCTAATAATGATAAGATCCAAAATGTGGATCATGTGCGTAATGAATTTCGTCAATCGGCATTAAGTGGACTTGGAGAAAGTAAAATAAGCTATTATGATTTTGCAGGCCTTACATCAAGATTAGAAGGTGTTGTTAATACTGCCTCTCGTGCTGCAGATACTAATCAGCATAACCGCCTACGCTCTTATGACTTCATATTAAAAGACCGCTATCTACGTGGACGTCCTTATCAAGTGATGGACAGTAATACAGGAGAATATCTACCAAACTATGACGAAGCTACAACTGACAGTCGTGGGAGAAAGTTTTCATCCTACCCAAGTGGACACACATCAAACGGTTTTGGTCAAGCAGTTTCCTTAGCATTAGCGTTTCCAGAGCGTGGTCAAGAGTTATTCTCTCGAGCCTTACAATATGGTGAAAGCAGAGTGGTATTAGGTGCACACTTCCCAACAGATACCATCGCCTCACGTATGGCACGTTACTACTATATGGCACAATTATTAAATGATGACGAGATAGCAACTGCCCTATCACAGATGGCTCGAACCACCCGTTTCCCATTTGAAGAACTATGCGGAAAATCATTATCGCATTGCTTATCTGATTTACCGACACCTGTATTTGATACTCACCAAAAAGACCATTTCCAAATTGGCTATTATGGACAACTGCGTACAGAAACTCCTGTTAGCATCACGCCAGAACAACTACCTAGTACCTCTCCAGCCTTATTGAGACTACGTTTTCCATATCTCAATGAAGCAGCACGTAAGCAAATTCTTGCCAGTACGGCCTATCCTGCAAATAGTTTGGCACAGCGTGGCGATTTAACAAAGCCTGATAATAATTGGGGACTGATTAATCTACCATTAGCTTATATGGGACCACGCTATCTCTTTGAAGATCTGCAAACATCTGCCATACCAGAGCATAAATTAGATATTGCTCATTACAGCAAGCAAGATACTTGGTCACAAAATATTACAGGGTCAGGCAAATTAATCATCAATCACGCAGGTAAATTACACCTTAGTGGAAATAACCAATTTGCTGGCGTGGAAGTGAATGCAGGGGAATTAACATTGTCTGGTCATAACCACTTTTCTGGTGATAGCCAACTTAACCAGCAGGCCGTACTAAATTTATCTGGTCAGCTTCACTCACCTATCAAATTGCATCAACAGGCTAAGCTAAATATACGCCCCTCAAATAAGGGGATGAATATTTATGCACAAGCAATTGATTTGGCAGATAGAACAACGACCTTAAACATAAGCACCGCCGCCCACAACATTACGGAGCTATCTGGTAAAGGAAGTGTTAATCTAACAGTAGAGGATAATTACTCGCCACTAAATGTAGATACCTTATCGGGTGAATTGACGTTTAATCAGCAAGTAGACCTTTCTAAAAAAATAGCAACAATCATCAATACTCAAACAGCAAATGGTCGACACCGCCTCTACCTTGACATAAAAGAAAGTGGCACGGTACCTGAGAAATTCGCATTGACATTGGTCGATACTCAAAAAAATGGAGCCACATTTAGCTTGGTAGATGAACAAGGCATAGCTCTATCACAGATTGATGTTGGCGATATCGGTTACCAACTTAAAAAAGCAGGACAACGTTGGCAACTTTCTAATCAACTCAACTCTCTTGAATACCATGCTTCTGGGATTATACAGGCCTTATTAGCGAATGCTACTACACCACAACTCTTATTCCACCACACCACACCAAAATTAACGGAAGCAGGAAAAGGTGCAATCGTCTGGGCAGATACGAATATCCAGCAATATCATCTTCATTCTGGGAATATACACTTTAGCTTAAATGCAAAACATATCACATTAGGTAGCAGTAAAACTTGGCAGCATCACTCTGGTTGGGGAACATTAAGCCTCCAAGCAGAAATGAACAAAGCAAATCTTACTCACCCACTGGGAGGTAGAAGCCAAGTAAAAGGTTATGGTGTAGGTATTTATGCAAAATATCACGCACATTCTAACGTAGCAATTGAAGGTGCGATGAATTATAGTTACTTCCAACATCATTTACATATAAAAAATACAAGAGGAGAGAGCGTGGGGCAATTTAGTCAGCCTATATGGGGGACAATGTTAAAACTCTCATACACACACAAATTAGGTAATCTGAATATTCGCCCTGCATTATCAACGCACTATATGAATAGTCATAATAAATCATTTGCTTTAAGCGACCATATTAAAACAAAGATACAGAGTCAAGCTGTATTGTACAGCGGTATAGGAGTGAATATGGAATATGTATTGACTGCAGGGAATATTGAAATACGCCCTCATTTAGAGGTAGAGAAACGGTACTCATTAAGCAAACATCCGACAAACATAATAAGCCGTAATGGATTGAGTTGGCAAGGGGTCAGTGTTGCTAAACAGCAAGGTTTAACAGCAGGAATCAATACAAAGATAGGTAAAGTATTGGCGTTAGATACGACGTTTGAGTATGCCAAACAAGAGAACACTCAACAAAAAAAAGCTATTAAATTACAAATTCAGTATGAGTTTTAATAATGGGCTTATTCTTGTAAAATCCCCCTCATTAAGCAATGAGGGGATAATATGAAAATCATTATTTTAGGGGCTGGGCAAGTGGGAGCTAGACTTGCCGAAAATCTTGCCAACAACGATAACGACATCACGATCATTGATGATGATGAACAACGCTTAAACATCTTACAAGATAAGCATGATTTACGAGTGCTAAAAGGTAATGGTGCTTCGCCCAGAATATTGCGAGAAGCTGGAGCAAGTGATGCTGATTTACTTGTCGCAGTAACCAATAATGATGAAAGCAATATGATCGCTTGCCAAATTGCCTACACGCTATTTAATATTCCAACTAAAATTGCACGCATTCGCAACACAGATTATCTGCGAGAACATGATGTGCTGTTTAATAATAAAGTGCTGCCTATTGATCATATCATCGCCCCTGAATTATTGGTGACACAGGAAATTCTCCATCTGATTGATTACCCTGGGGCGTTACAAATTGCTCATTTTGCTGATGGATTAGTCAGTTTAGTCAGCCTCAAAGCCTATTATGGCGGACCTTTAGTCGGCTACCCCATTTCAGCCTTAAGCGATCACCTCCCCCACATAGAGGCTCGTATCGTATCGATTTTTCGCCAAGAAAAAGCCTTTATACCACAAGCCTCTACAATTATTGAAGCAGGCGATGAAGTATTCTTCATCTGTGCCACGCCCCATATAAAAGCAATCATGGCAGAATTACAACGCCTTGAACGACCACATCGCCGTGTCATGATTGTTGGCGGTGGCAATATTGGTACTCAATTAGCCAAGAGTTTGGAAGATCGTTGTAGCGTCAAACTGATTGAACGTAATAAAACACGAGCGGATAAATTGGCAGAAAAGCTCTCTAAAACACTCGTCTTATGTGGCGATGCTTCAGATCAAGAGCTGCTATTTGAGGAACATATTGATAACATTGATCTGTTTCTTGCACTGACCAGCGATGATGAAGACAATATTATGTCAGCCCTACTCGCTAAGCGATTAGGAGCAAAAAAAGTCATCGTATTGGTTCAGCGAATGGCTTATCTACAACTGATTCAGGGAGGAACGATTGATATTGCCCTTTCGCCACAACAAGCAACCATTTCCGCATTATCAAATCACGTTCGCAAAGCTGACGTTGTTCGAGTAGCTGCGTTTAAACAGGGACTAATGGAGGGTATTGAAATCATTGCACACGGCGATGCCAAATCATCAAATGTGGTCGGTCAAAAAATTCGTGATTTAAAATTACCTCAAGGCGTGGTGATTGGGGCAGTTGTTCGTAACGAAAATATGATGATTGCTCATAAAGCGATGGAAATCCAAACAGGCGACCGTATTATTCTGTTTGTAAACGACAGCAAACAATCCGCAGAAGTTGAAAAACTTTTCCAAATTAGTGCGTTTTTTATCTGATAATTTTCTTGTTTATATCTAAACGTAGTAGGAAATAAAAACAGGCATTAAAAAAGTAGTAGAACTAGGCAGAGTCTACAGCATTTTTGCAAGTGAATCGTTGATTACGATAAGTTTCATAATAGGTAAAGCAGTAAAATAAAATTTTTACCTATTTTGAACGCAGTCGCTTGACAAAATATGCGGGGGGGGGGGGATAATCCGTGGTTAAGTCGCTGTCTGTATTAGACAGCGTAATATTACTTAACTTGGAGAATAATATTATGCAAAAATCTGTGTTTAGCTTAAAGAAGTCTGTGATTGCTTTGGCTGTGTTGAGTGTGAGTGGTGTGGGTGCTACTAATATTAATAATTCTACTCCTGAACATCTAAGTATTGCAAAAATTGGTGTAACTAATATTAAAAATTATCCAATCGAAAAAAATAAGTTAGTCCTTGATAATGTCAATACTGAACTCAGTCTTTTAGCTTTAAATAGTTTTGCTGAGATAGCTAATGATGCCGCTTATGTAAATGGTCTTTATAAACGCATTAATGATGTGGGTACTTCTACTGGAAGAACGGGAGGACAACTTTCGCTTCTTTCTACACTATATAGTATAATTTCTAGTTCATTAGATAGTAAAACAACAATAGTGGATCAAATTAAAGCTGGAACACTTAGGGGTAAGCAATTATCTGACGAAGTACAAAATATATTAACTACGCAGTTAAGATCTAGAGTTTCTTTAAATATCTTGAATACATCTCTAAGACGTAATGACCCCAAAGACGCCGCCCTAATCGCCGCCCTAAAGAACCAGTCTATTATCAATCAGAAACTACAAGAACTGACGGTTGGTTCACATAAACAATTAAAGCTAGACATTGACCGTTTGGACGATGTGGTGAAGGGACATAGGGAGGAGATTAATTGGTTGAAATCTGACCTAGAAGATGCGGTAATCGGCATTGAGGGGAACAGCAACCAAATTGCAGAAGTAAGCTATGATTTAGCGGACTTACAATCAGAAGTAGAATACACAACCTCGACAATGCGAGAGGATATTGCAGAGGCTCATGAAGCGATTGTGTTACTGGATAGGGCAGATGAAATACAGTTTGAGCGATTAAATGAAATTGCGAAAGTAAATGAAGAGATTAATTATCGTCAGGATAGTCAGTTAAGAGAAAAGGCGGACAAGTCAGCATTAATGGGGTTAGAGCGTTTGGTGGTGAAAAACATCTCGGGGATTGAGAAGAACGCAGAGGGCTTAGTACAATTAGGTAATGAAGTATCATCGGGCTTTAAAAAAGCACAGACGGCATTAAATGAACTGAGTGTAGAGGTTGAAGAAGGTTTTAATCGGACAGGCAAAGCGGTCAATGCATTGAAAGAGAAGGAAGTGGAGCAGGATAAGCGATTGAATGTAGTGGAATTTGGTGTAGGGACATTGGTTGAAGCGGTGCAAGGCAAGGCAGACAAT
>NZ_SLXJ01000009.1 GCF_004345745.1 Nicoletella semolina
CTAAACTTTTAACTCAAGTAAAAAATGAAAATAGGCTGGGTAAAACCAGCCTGTTTTTTTATCAATAAAATAACAGAACAACCCTTACCTACACTCATAACTGAGAAAGTCAAAGATAAAGGACAAGAAAGAAATTCAATGTTTACTGTGAATCATACATTATTTTTACACACTTCGCTTTTGAATTTCGGTGAGGAAACGGGCGTATTTTTGTAGGATATCGCCGATCAATTCTTGTTCAGTGAGATGATGGACTTCGTAACTTTCTTGTTCATCTTCAAAGAACGTAGTTGAGACGTAGCTTTTTGCCTCGGTAAGATGTGGCAGGTTCTCGTCTTGAATGAGTGTCTGTGAAATGTCTAATACAGTTGTTCGGATACCGTAGTGAAAATCTCGGATTGTATGTGTGTAGATGGTCAGTAAAATAAATGGCTTTTTATTGGCAAAATCAGATTCTAAATGTACGCTAAGATGGTATTCACCAATCAGTGTTTGACGGAGTTCTCGCATAGCAGGCAAGGCAGTGCGTTTAAGAAATGTTAGCATTTCTTGTTGTTTATGCTGATTGAGTAAATGATCTAATCGATCTCGCCAATTCTCTGCCGTCCAAGTGTTGGTTTGGGCAAATTCGGTATGATAGTAGTGGTAGTCATTCATTAGCCCTTTTTGTAAACTGATTGCCATTAGGATCATTAGTCCAGCAAAGGGGAGGGAGAACATTGACATTAATGCCTGTAATGCTTCGACACCGCCAATATTAAATAGTAAACTGGTTGTCAGCGTGATAACCGCTCCCCACATCACGGCTTGCCAGCGAGGTGAAACAAGGCTTTTGTCTTTTGAGGCGATATTGTTGAGTGTATAGATGCCAAAATCAATAGTGGTCAGAAAAAACAACATCACAATGATTAGGCTTAATCCTTGTAGTAGAGGGGAGAACGGTAGATAGTTTAAAAAAGAGAATAGCAATTTTCCAGATGAATCAATCCAATGCGTTAATTCGCCATTTGCAAGATGTTCATTGATCCAAATCGCCCCATTTCCAAAGACGGTAAACCATAAGATAAAGAAAAAACTGGGGACAATTAGCACACCGAGTACAAACTCTCGTATGCTTCGTCCTCTTGAAATTCGTGCAATAAAAATACCGAATGCTGGAGCCCAAGCAAACCACCACGCCCAATAGAAAACAGTCCAGTCTCTAAACCATTCAAATTGAGCAAAGTTATAAATATAAGTGCGAAAACTGGCTGAAACCAGACCGCTAAAATAAGTGCCAATATTCTCGGTAAATGCAGAGAGTAAGTAGACTGTCGGACCTGTAGCTAAGATAAAGACTAATAGCATTAATGTAAGCGATAGGTTTAGCTCACTGATAAAGCGCAAACCTTTACTCAATCGCTGCATAGACAAAAGAATTGCACCTGTAAAAATACTGAGTAAGACGATTTGTACAACGAGTTTAGTTTGATCAAATGCACTAACGCTTTCAATAGCCGCAGCAAGTCGGATCGCACCATACGCAAGGGTGGTAATTAAGCCAAATAAGGTCGTGCATAACCCAAGAATATCAATTAAATCCCCTATTCTGCTATTAATTTTTTGTTTAAAGAGCGGATAAAAGCAAGAACGTAGAGACAGAGGTAATTTATAACGAAAACCAAAGTAAGCAATAGCAAGTGCAATGAGACCATAAATTGCCCAAGCATTAATGCTCCAATGGAAAATACTGTGAAATAGTGCAGATTGTGTGATGTTTTGTTCATCAATAGGCGAGATTTGATGTGAAAGAGGTTCTGCAACCCCCAAAAAAATAATCCCAATTCCCATTCCTGCGGTAAACAACAGGGAAAACCAAGATTTTAGGCTAAATTCTGGTTCCTCTTCATCTGTACCCAATTTAATATCACCGTAGCGACTTAATACAAGGAAAGCTAAAAAGAGCAAAAAGAACGCACAGCAACTGATATAAAACCAACTAAAATTATTGAAAATATGGTGTCTAATGAAATTTAATCCATTCAAGATCTCATTGGGATAGAGCAAAACGCCCAAAATGCAAAATAAACAACAAATGAGACCGCTTGTTACAACGGTTAGGTTGAATGTTGTCGGAGCAAAAAAATTTTTCATTTATAGTTCGAAATAATCGCAAATCTAATCACTGAGCCTAATAACGGTAGGTTTCCCTACCGTTATAAAAATCAGCTTATTCAGCTAGTTCTGTTTGCTCGTGAGCCATTAGCTCTTGACCAACAGAGTCTAGCAATGAGAGATAACGTTCATAATGTTTTAGAATGTCAGCGATTAATTCATCACCGTCCATATACTGCACATCATAACCTGTTCGCCCATCAAAGAAATAAGTGATTGGTTCATAGGTAATGTTATGCTGAATATGCGGTAAATTTTCATCGTTAATCAACTGCTCAGAGACTTCTCGACCCACTGACTTAATGCCATACATAAAGTTTCGCATCGATTCTTTATGAATGATTAATTCTACCGCAGGCTCATCTTGATCAAAATAGCTGTTTACTTCAACGCTTAAACCATATTCTGAAATAAGTTCTCTTCGTAATTCACGCATTGCGGGGTGAGCGGTTTTCTTCAAGAATTTAAGAATATCTTTTTCTTCGGTTTGATTTAACATTTGACTGAGATAATCACGCCATTTGTTACCAGTCCATAAAACAGAACCAGGGGTTAGCTTAACATCAAAATATTTTTTATCCGCACGCAGCCCCAACCATAAACTGACACACATCACACCCATTAGAATTGAGAATGGCAAAGCAGTAATTAGTGTCATCGTTTGTAAGTTAGCTAATCCGCCTGAACTGAGCAACGTAATGGCAACCGCAGACATTAACACTCCCCACATCAACGCCTGCCAGCTCGGAGAAGTAAGACTCTTATCACGAGAGGCAATATTGTTGAGAACATAAATGCCTGAGTCTGCTGATGTGATGAAAAATAATGCGATACTCACTAATGCTAATACGCCTGTTAGCGTAGATAATGGGAAATAATTTAGGAACTTAAATAGCAGTGTTTCAGGCGAGGAAACAAATTGCGATAACGCACCTTGAGCTTCATTGAGTTCAAGCCAAATAGCACTGTTACCAAATACCGTAAACCATAAAATACCAAATAAACTCGGCAGTGCTAATACGCCGAACACAAACTCACGAATAGTACGTCCACGAGAAATTCGGGCGATAAATAACCCTACAAAAGGCGCCCAAGAACACCACCACGCCCAATACAAGACGGTCCAGCCATTAAACCACGCCACATTTTCTTGTTCGTAGGCAAAGGTTTTGAAACTCATTTTGACTAGGTTAGAAAGATAAGTACCTATATTGTCACTAAATGCAGAAAGTAGATAAAGCGTTGGACCTGCAATCAGCACGAACGCCAATAAACAAATGGCTAAAACAAGGTTAGCTTCACTAAGGATTTTAACGCCTTTTCCAACTCCAGAAATAGCGGAAAAAACAGCGAGCGTCATCACTACAACAATAACAATCGTTTGTAGACCGAGATGATTTTCATCAAGCCAACCCATTTCAACTAAGCCAGCCCCAAGTTGTGATGAGCCAAAGCCCAATGTTGTGATAATCCCAAATAGCGTGGCGACCAACGCCATAATATCAATAAAATCCCCCATTCTGCCATTGATACGTTCTTTGAGTAATGGGTAGAAACAAGAGCGTAAAGCAAGAGGTAACTTATAGCGGAAACCAAAATAGGCTAGGGCTAATGCAATGACACCATAAATTGCCCAAGCGTGCATTCCCCAGTGGAATACCGTGTGCAGCAACGCTTGCTGTGCTTGTTGCTCGTTGGTGCCTGTAGTGATTGGTGAAATATAGTGAGATAGCGGTTCTGCCACACCAAAGAACATCAATCCAACCCCCATACCTGCCGCAAATAGCATCGCTAGCCAAGAAAGGAAGCTAAATTCTGGCTCTTCTTCATTTGTTCCTAATTTGATATTGCCTAAGTTACTGACTGATAAAATAATCAAAAAGAATAAAAAAATAGAGCAGATAAAAACATAATACCAGCTAAAATAATCAAAAATGGATGCCTTAGCAGCATCTAATACCGCTTGTGTTTCTGTTGGCAATAGTAAGATCGCAGCAACAAGTAAAAAAACAAATAATAATGTGATACCTGTTACAAACGGGTTAAATGAATGTTTGCCACTAAAAAGTGTGCCTAAGTTCATAAAAACTCCTTTGTAGATGTTGAATTAAATTGAGTCGCTATATAGCATTAGATGTTCGAGTTGAACAATGATAGACCAGAGTCTAATTTGTGAACAGAAATGTTCTGATATGTGTAAAACTGGGCAAGTCTACCATAGAATACAGAATTTCCCTACAATTAAATATCTGAATGACAAGAGCGAAATGGAGTGGCGGAACGAGAATTCCCTCCCTATACGGAGGGAGGGAGAAGGTAAAGGTAGTAGATCTACCTCTTTTTTTATTTATAATTTATAGCTTGCTTAAATCAACTAATGCATCACGGCTGATGTTACTGATTTTTTCGTTGCTGGTTAAGGTCATTGCTACTCGCATTTCTTTTTTGAAAATATCGAGCATATTTTCAACGCCTGCTCCGCCTTCTGCTCCTAATGCGTAAACAAATGAGCGACCAAGCATACAAGCGTCCGCACCGAGTGCAATCATTCGTACGACATCTAAACCGTTGCGGATACCTGAATCAGCTAAAATTTTAATGTCGCCTTTTACTGCATCAGCAATAGCAGGTAAGGCTCTTGCACTAGATAGCACGCCGTCTAACTGGCGACCGCCGTGGTTAGAAACGACGATACCATCAGCACCAAAACGTACCGCATCTTTCGCATCTTCTGGATCAAGAATGCCCTTAATCACCATTGGACCGTCCCAAAATTCACGAATCCACTCAAGATCTTTCCAAGAAATTGATGGATCAAAGTTTTCGGTCAGCCAGCCGATATAGTCATCTAAGCCGATTTCTTTGCCGACATATTTTGAGATGTTGCCTAGTGTGTGCGGTTTGCCGTGAATACCTACGTCCCAAGCCCAGAATGGGTGAATCATACTTTGTAATACACGGCGGATTTCTTTATAAGGTCCACTCATACCTGAATGCATATCACGGTAGCGAGCCCCAGGGGTTGGCATATCAACAGTAAAAACGAGTGTTGAACAACCTGCGGCTTTAGCACGCTCTAGGGCGTTTTTCATAAAACCACGATCTTTAAGCACATAAAGTTGAAACCATAGCGGGCGTTTAATCGCGGGTGCTACTTCTTCAATTGGGCAAATTGAAACAGTAGAAAGCGTAAATGGCACGCCTTTCTTTTCCGCTGCTTGAGCAGCTTGTACTTCTCCACGACGTGCATACATACCCAATGCACCCACTGGAGCGAGTGCAACAGGCATTGATAGTTTCTCACCAAAAAGTTCGATTTCCGTATTGACGTTAGACATATCTTTTAATACACGCTGTCTTAATGCAATATCAGAGAGATCGCTGACGTTGCGTTGGAGTGTATGCTCCGCATAAGAACCACCATCAGCATAATGAAACATAAACGGTGGAACACGGCGTTTTGCCGCTTTACGATAGTCGTTGGCTGATGAAATAATCATTTTTACCTCTTTTTATAAGAATTATAGTGAATGGTGTTAATTAATTTGTTATCAATATTAGATAAAAAACAAATTTATAATGGCGGTTAATTCTAATAGAAATTGCATCAGAAACCTATCTATGGGCTAATCTTTTTTGTAGAAATGTGGTGTAATTCACAAAATTTGATCGAAATGTGGTGAACTTGGATAAGTTTGCCTGAATTTCTAACAGCGATTTATTTTTAGAGTGCTGAATTTTTCTTCGCATTGAGAAGCGGTCTTTTGAGACCGAAAATTTGCAAATCTAGTATAACAAGCTACAATGCTTGATGTTATCCACTCTTAATTAAGGAATTTGAAATGAAAATCACCAAAAATGTTGTGCCAAGCATTGCTTACCAAGTTCGTACTCAAGATGGTGTGCTTGTTGATGAAGCACCTGTTGAGCAGCCTTTAGACTATTTACACGGTCATCATAATTTAGTGATTGGTTTAGAAAACGCCCTTGAAGGGAAAGCGGTTGGCGATAGCTTTGAAGTCCGTGTAAAACCTGAAGAAGGTTACGGTGAATATAATGAAAATATGGTTCAGCGTGTACCTAAAGATGTATTTATGGGGACTGATGATTTAGAAGTTGGAATGCGTTTTATTGCTGATACAGATATTGGTCCTTTGCCAGTGGTGATTACGGCGATTGAAGGCGATGAAGTAGTCGTTGATGGTAATCATATGCTGGCAGGTCAAGAGCTTCTATTTAGTGTAGAAGTGGTCGCGATTCGTGAGGCGACGCTAGAAGAAATTGCTCACGGACATATTCATCAAGAAGGCGGTTGCTGCGGACACGATAGTGATGAGGAAGGACACGGTTGTGGCTGTGGACATCATCACGACCACAGTCATCATCACGATGGTGTTAAACACTAATCAAATGTTGGTAAATCTATGAGTGATACCCAACTTCATACTGGCACGGATTATCTCCGTGCTATTTTAAGCTCCAAAATCTACGATCTTGCCCAAGTTACGCCATTGCAAAAAATGGAGAAGCTCTCAGAACGCCTAAATAATACGATCTTTATTAAACGAGAAGACCGTCAGCCAGTGCATAGCTTTAAATTGCGTGGGGCTTATGCGATGATCTCTAATCTTTCTGCTGAACAAAAAGCGGCAGGTGTGATTGCGGCTTCTGCAGGTAATCACGCTCAAGGGGTGGCTTTATCTGCAAAACATTTAGGTTTAAGAGCGTTAATTGTGATGCCACAAAATACGCCGACGATTAAAGTAGATGCTGTACGTGGCTTTGGTGGCGAAGTATTACTTTTTGGTGCAAATTTTGATGAAGCGAAGGCAAAAGCGATTGAATTATCGCAGCAGCTCAATATGACCTTTGTTCACCCATTTGATCACCCGCTTGTTATCGCAGGTCAAGGCTCGATTGGTATGGAGTTGTTACAACAACAGGCAGATGTGAATTATGTTTTTGTGCCTGTTGGCGGTGGCGGATTGATTGCAGGTGTTGCCGTGCTGATTAAGCAGTTGATGCCAGAAATTAAAGTGATTGGCGTGGAGTCAAAGGATTCAGCTTGTCTCTATTATGCACGTCAAGCAGGCGAACCGATTGATTTAGAGCGTGTTGGGCTATTTGCTGATGGGGTTGCAGTTAAACGTATTGGTGATGAAACGTTCCGTTTATGTCAGCAATACGTTGATGATGTTGTTTTAGTCGATAACGATGAAGTTTGTGCGGCGTTAAAAGATATTTTTGAGAATGTGCGTGCAGTGGCTGAACCGTCAGGAGCCCTTTCTCTTGCAGGACTAAAAAAATACTGTGAGCAATATCGGCTACAAGACAAAAACCTTGCTTGTATTTTATCTGGGGCAAATCTAAATTTTCATACGCTACGGTATGTCTCAGAACGCTGTGAAATTGGCGAGAAACACGAAGCATTACTAGCTGTCATTATTCCTGAACAAAAAGGCAGCTTTCTGAAATTTTGTGAAATATTAGGCAATCGTTCGGTAACAGAATTTAACTATCGTCGAGCCGATCAGCATAGGGCTTGCGTTTTTGTTGGTGTTCGCATTTCAGGTAATCAAGAAAAACGAGATATTAGTAAAGAGTTGCAACAATACGGTTATGAAGTGGCAGATCTTTCTGATGACGATGTTGCCAAGACGCATATTCGCTATATGGTAGGCGGACGTGTAAATAATGTGCAAGAGCAGCTATATAGTTTCGAGTTTCCAGAACAAAAAGGGGCATTGTTAAAATTCTTACAAACCTTGATAGAATGGGATATTTCGCTTTTCCATTATCGAGCCCACGGAGCAGATTATGGCGATATTTTAGCGGCGTTTCGCATTCAAGATCAGGAAATGATCCAATTTACTCAAGCACTTGAACGATTGGGGTATCGCTATCAAAACGTAAGCGATAGTCCTGCATATCAATATTTCTTAAAATAACACCTTCGCAAGCGGTCATTTTTTCATTAATTTTTGCAGAATTTTTTGATAATGCCACCGCTTGTTCTTAGAAACATTCTTGGAAAAAAATCATTATGGCAGAACGTAAATATTTTGGCACCGATGGGGTGCGTGGCAAGGTAGGAAAATATCCAATCACGCCTGATTTTGCATTAAGATTGGGCTGGGCTGCAGGCAAAGTACTAGCAACACAAGGCTCCAAAAAAGTGCTGATTGGAAAAGATACTCGAATTTCAGGCTATATGTTGGAATCGGCTTTAGAGGCTGGTTTAGCGGCTGCTGGGCTTTCTGCCGCATTTACAGGTCCAATGCCAACCCCTGCGATTGCCTATCTTACTCGCACATTTCGAGCAGAGGCAGGCATTGTTATTTCCGCTTCACACAACCCTTATGATGATAATGGGATTAAATTTTTCTCATCTATCGGCGAGAAATTACCTGACAACGTGGAGGAAGCGATTGAAGCAATGCTTGAACAGCCAATGGATTGTGTGGCTTCTGCAGAGCTTGGTCGAGCGAGCCGTATTACTGATGCAGCAGGGCGTTATATCGAATTTTGTAAAAGTACATTTCCAGCGCATTTAAGCCTAGAGGGCTATAAAATTGTAGTCGATTGTGCAAACGGTGCGACTTACCATATCGCCCCTAATGTGCTGCGTGAGCTGGGGGCAGAGGTAATCGAGATGGGTACCCGTCCAGATGGCTTAAATATTAATGAAAAATGTGGTGCAACAGACATTAAGGCATTGCAAAAAGTGGTGATTGAGGCAGAAGCTGACGTAGGGTTGGCTTATGATGGCGATGGCGATCGTTTGATAATGGTTGATCACTTAGGCAATCAGGTTGATGGCGATCAAATTCTGTTTATTATTGCTCGTGAAGCACTGCGTGCTGGAAAATTGCAAGGTGGTGTAGTTGGCACGTTAATGAGCAATATGAGTCTTGAAATCGCACTCAAAGAGATGGCAATTCCATTCGTTCGAGCGAATGTTGGCGATCGCTATGTTCTAGAGATGCTTAAGGAAAAAGGTTGGAAATTGGGCGGCGAAAACTCAGGGCATATTATCGTTTTAGATAAAAACACAACGGGTGATGGTATTGTTGCAAGCCTCGAGGTGTTGGCTGCAATGGCATCTCACCGATTAAGCCTAAATGAATTAGCCAAAGCGGTGCCACTATTTCCACAAGTATTACTCAACGTGCGTTTTGATGGTGGAGCAAATCCGTTAGAAAACGATAAAGTAAAAACCATTGCTAAGCAGGTTGAACAACAACTCAGTGGCAAAGGGCGAATTTTGTTACGAAAATCTGGTACAGAGCCACTGATTCGAGTGATGGTGGAGTGTGAAGATGCGATACTTGCCCAACGCTACGCTGAAGAAATTGTGGAAGTAATAAGGGGTTGTTAAATGACATTTTAATCTCTGTTTTAAGCTTAAGGTTAATTTGAAATTTACTTTGATATTAATTCAAACGTGACTGGTGACGCCCTGCGTACGTGTGCAATAAAATATTCACAAAATTAAAATCAGTGATGGATTTAAAACGGACACACGCAGTGTGTCCCTACGACAGGTTATTGGGAACTTGTGGATGGAAAGAGTAAGTTTTCCAATTTATGGCGTTATTTTGAATGTAATCATAAATATGACTAAATACTTGTTCGGATTTCACAATGTGTTCGTGAAATCTGGTTTGCCATTGAAATGGAATATGATTTTTTAGGGCAAAACTGGTTAATTGGCATTTTATTCCCCGAATAATCGAAGATAAATTCCGACTTTGTGAACCAAAATAATGCTGATGTCGATCAATATCCGATGTGTTTTCTCTGCTTGTAGAATTCCTCTCTGTAGACGGAGAAAGCTGCGTTATGCGTTGCATATTTGGTTTTAAGCGGTCTTATTTTGCCGTATAATTGCAACGGTTCCTTTAGGTCGTTCTTACGGTTTGTTAAGAGCCAATTTGATTTAAGATCAATTTAAACAATAAGTTAATTCAAACAGAGAGTTGAAACTATGACAATCGAAAATATTAGTACGCCCAGACAGGCGTTCGTTGGGCTGCAAATGCTATTTGTTGCGTTTGGTGCCCTTGTGTTGGTTCCATTAATTACGGGACTTGATCCTAATACTGCTTTATTGACCGCAGGCGTTGGTACATTGCTTTTCCAAGTCTGTACTCGCCGACAAGTGCCGATTTTCCTTGCATCTAGCTTCGCATTTATCGCACCTATCCAATATGGCGTGCAGCAGTGGGGCATTGCTGCGACAATGGGTGGCTTAGTTTTTACAGGCTTTATTTATTTCTTACTAGCGACTTTAGTCCGCTTTAAAGGAGCGGAGATTTTAGATAAATTATTTCCCCCTGTTGTAGTCGGTCCTGTCATTATTATTATTGGTTTAGGGCTTGCACCTGTTGCCGTTGAAATGGCGTTAGGTAAAACAAGCAATGTGCCTTATGAGCAGGCATTGTTAGTTTCGATGGTAACATTAGTAACCACTTTAATTGTTGCTGTCTTTGCCAAGGGGTTAATGAAACTTGTGCCGATTATGTTTGCGATTGCACTCGGTTATCTGTTATCAATTTTTCTTGGGTTAGTGAATTTTCAACCTGTGCTAGATGCTGCTTGGTTTAGCCTACCAAACTTCACGACGCCTGAATTCAAACTGGAAGCTATCCTTTATCTTCTTCCTATTGCTCTTGCTCCAGCGGTTGAACACGTCGGCGGTATTATGGCGATCAGCTCAGTTACGGGGAAAAACTTTTTACAAAAACCAGGGTTACACCGTACGTTACTAGGCGATGGTATTGCTACATCAGCCGCTGCTGCCTTGGGTGGTCCGCCTAATACAACCTATGCCGAAGTAACAGGTGCGGTGATGCTAACTAAGAATTTTAATCCTAAAGTAATGACTTGGGCGGCTTGCTGGGCGATTGCTATTTCATTTTGTGGTAAGGTCGGGGCGTTTTTGCAAACTATCCCTAATGTGGTGATGGGTGGCATTATGATGCTTGTCTTTGGCTCAATCGCTGCGGTAGGAATGAGTACCTTAATCCGTGCGAAAATTGATATGGGAGAAGCTCGTAACCTTTGCATTGTATCTGTTGTGATGACCTTTGGGATTGGCGGAATGCTTGTCAATGTAGGCGAATTTTCACTTAAAGGCATTAGTTTATGTGCAATTGTCGCTATTCTGCTAAACCTCATTCTGCCAAAAGCACAGGAACAAAACGAGCAAGTGTAATCCTAAGAACGTTATTTAATCTCCCTAAATTTTGTCGAAAATTTCGAGCAAAATGTAGGGAGAATTGTAAATATTTCTAAAAAACAAACCGCTAATCACTGAGAAAAACTATGCCAGAACTTCCTGAAGTTGAAACAAGTATGCGGGGTATCGCTCCTCATTTAGAAGATGAGACAATTTCGCAGATTATCATACGCCAGCCGCAGCTACGCTGGCGTGTGAGTGATGAATTACAGCAAATGGCTGGGGTAAAAATTCATAAAATTGATCGCCGTGCAAAATATCTCATTATTCGTACTGAACGTGGTGATATTTTGTTGCACTTGGGAATGTCAGGCTCGCTCAGTATTCTCTCTACTTCGCAAAATCAAGAGGCAGGAAAACACGATCACATTGATTTAATCACAACAAATGGCACAATCTTACGCTATAACGATCCGAGAAAATTTGGAGCGTGGTTATGGGTTGAGCAGGCGGAACGTTCTCCACTGCTCTCTAAACTTGGTCCTGAACCTCTCACAGACGAGTTTCACGCAGATTATCTCTACCGACAAAGTCGCCGTAAAACCCTTGCTGTGAAAAACTTTATTATGAACAATACCATTGTGGTTGGAGTGGGTAACATTTATGCGTGTGAGTCGTTATTTATGGCGGGCATTCACCCTGAATTGAGTACACAAAATCTGACGAAAAAACAGTGTGAGTGTTTAGTTTCAGTCATTAAAAGCGTACTCTCAAAAGCGATTATCCAAGGTGGTACAACACTAAAAGATTTTATCCAACCTAACGGAAAACCAGGTTATTTTGCACAAGTTCTGCAAGTGTACGGTAGAAAAGGTGAAGAGTGCAATGACTGTGGCACATTGATTAAAGCTAAAAACATAGGGCAACGTAATAGCTTTTTTTGCCCTCAATGCCAAGAATTTCCTCGGTAAATTAGCATTAATTGCAGTTCTCACAGCTTCTCTGCGTGGTGAATTAGGACGAAGCGTTCCCAAAGTTGTTCATTGGTTTCAATGTTGTCAGGATCGGTAATAATGCAATTGTTGATTGGGCAGACTTTTTGGCATGTTGGGATTTCGTAATGCCCGACGCATTCGGTGCAAAGTGCGGGGTCTATGACATAGATCTCTTCGCCCATTGAAATTGCCTGATTAGGGCATTCTGGTTCACACATATCGCAGTTGGTACATTTGTGGGTAATTAATAGTGCCATAGTTTGCTGGTGTTTTCGTTGAGTGAATATGAAGCGGGGGATTATACCTGTCCTTTTTTGCTTATGAAAGTGGCACGCTTTACGTTGTGCTTTAAAGCAAGTTGTATTTAAAGTAGATTGTCTTGTAAGTTACATCGTATTTCGCAGATTTATGAGCTAATTTGACCGCTTGGATTTGCGAGGCGTTGCGTTGCGTTATTTTTCCTGTATAATTCCAACGTTCAGTTACATTCTTTTTTTATCCTTGCTTCCACAAGTTGGTAACTGGCTAAAGTTGGAGGCTGTTAACCCGTAAGGATCAACAATGCGTCACTACGAAATCGTTTTTATGGTTCATCCAGATCAAAGCGAACAAGTACCAGCAATGATTGAGCGTTACACAGCGTCTGTAAAAGAGGCTGGCGGTCAAGTTCATCGCTTAGAAGATTGGGGGCGCCGTCAATTAGCGTATCCAATCAATAAACTTCACAAAGCACATTATGTGTTAATGAATGTAGAAGCACCTCAAAGTGTAATCGATGAGTTAGAAACTAACTTCCGTTATAACGATGCCGTTCTTCGTAACTTAATCGTTCACACTAAAGCGGCAGTAACTGAAGCTTCGCCAATGGTGAAAGCAAAAGAAAGTAAAGCTCAAGAAGCTGCTGCTGAAGTTGAAGCTGACGAGTAATTCTCAGGTTGAAAATTGTTTAATGATTACAGGCAATGTTGTCAGTAGCGTTAAACAGAGCCAAAGTCCTCTTGGTATTCCTAATTATCGTTTTTGGTTGGAGCATCGTTCCAATCAGCAGGAAGTAGGGTTGCTGCGTCAAGCGTGGTGTAAAATCCAAGTGGTGCTAAATGGCAGTCAATTTAGTTTAATAACCCAACAAATAACGATCGGTGTAAAGGTGAGGGTGAGAGGATTTCTTCATTCTCACAAAGACTATAATGGTTTAAATCAATTAGTTTTACACACCGAGCAAATTGAATTTATAGATTAGGAGAAGCCAAAATGGCACGTTATTTCCGTCGTCGTAAGTTCTGCCGTTTTACAGCGGAAAATGTTGTTGAAATCGATTACAAAGATATCGCTACATTAAAGAACTACATTTCTGAGAGCGGCAAAATTGTTCCAAGCCGTATCACTGGTACTCGTGCGAAGTATCAACGTCAATTAGCTCGTGCGATTAAACGTGCTCGCTACCTTGCGTTACTTCCATACACTGACAATCATCAGTAATAGGAGAGAGTACAATGCAAGTTATTTTATTAGATAAAGTTGCTCAACTGGGTTCAGTGGGCGATCAAGTCACGGTTAAATCAGGTTTTGCTCGTAACTACTTAATCCCACAAGGTAAAGCAGTGATGGCAACGTCTGCTAATATTGCTCATTTCGAAGCTCGCCGTGCAGAATTAGAAGCGAAAGCGGCTCAAGTCTTTAGTACAGCACAAGATCGTGCAGCAGCACTTGCGAACTTACCTGCGATTACCATCGCTTCAAAAGCAGGCGATGATGGTCGTTTATTTGGTTCTATTGGGGCGCGTGATATTGCTGATGCAATTTCTGCGGCAGGAGTTCAAGTAACTAAATCTGAAGTACGCTTATCTGAAGGTGCATTGCGTGCAACAGGCGAATATGAAGTGAAGTTACACTTACACGCTGAAGTGAATGCAACGGTTACCGTGAACGTAGTATCAGAATAATTCTACAACGATTGAATATTAAGCTAGATTTGTAAATTACAAGTCTAGCTTTTTTATCATAGTATCATAGGCTTTCAGAACCCTTTTGTTATTGTCTAAAGAATGTCCTTTTGATGATTGCAATTCCTAATAAAAATCCAAAAATTCCATTTAATCTACAAAAAACGATTGAAGTTCACCGAAAAACTTGTATATTCAGCACGTTATATTTTTTATGCAAAAATTAACATTTCTATAACAATAATGATTCGGAGTGAATAAATGAAGAAACTAACACCACTTTCGTTACTAGCTTTAGCGGTTTCGAGTACTGCGATTGCTGCCCCCCCGAAAACCTTTGTTTATTGTATGGAGGCATCTCCATCTTTTTTTAATCCACAATTTGGTACAGATGGTGCAACCCTTGATGCTTCAAGTCAGACGATTTTTAGTCGCTTGACTAACTTTGAACAAGGTTCTACTCAAGTTGTTCCTGCATTAGCGGAAAAATGGAGTGTTTCAGATGATGGTAAGAGCTATACTTTCCATCTGCGTAGGGGCGTGAAATTCCATACGACAAAAGATTTTAAGCCAAGTCGTGATTTTAATGCTGATGATGTTTTGTTCTCTTTTAATCGCCAGCTTGATCCGAATCACCCTTATCATAAAGTTTCAGGTGGCAACTATGAATACTTTATTGGTATGGATATGCCAAATATCATTGATAGTGTTGAAAAGGTTGATGACTATACAGTTAAAATTAATCTTAAGGTGCCAAATGCCCCTTTTCTTGCTAATCTAGCGATGGATTTTGCTTCGATTTTATCCGCAGAATATGCCGAAAAAATGCTAAAAGCAGGCACACCAGAAAAAGTAGATAGTAATCCTATTGGGACAGGACCATTCCAATTTGTTGATTACCAAAAAGACTCTCAAGTGCGTTATAAAGCATTTGATGATTATTGGGACGGTCGCCCTAAGATTGATCGTTTGGTGTTTTCAATTACTTCTGATGCTTCTGTTCGCTATGCGAAATTACAAAAAGGTGAGTGCCACGCAGCACCGTATCCAAATCCTGCTGATATAGAAAAATTGAAAGCAGATCCCAATATCAACTTAATGAGCCAAGCTGGATTGAATATTGGTTATTTGAGTTTTAATACCCAAAAAGTACCGTTAAATAATGTGAAAGTTCGTCAAGCATTAAGTTATGCAATCAATAAACAAGCGATTTTAGATGCGGTATATCAGGGTTCTGGACAAATTGCTAAAAATCCAATTCCATCGACAATATGGGGTTACAATGATGGTGTGCAAGATTATGATTATAATCCAGAGAAAGCAAAAGCGTTATTGAAAGAGGCGGGCTTTGAGCAAGGATTTGAAACGGATATTTGGGCGATGCCAGTTTCCCGACCTTACAACCCTAATGCTCGCCGTATGGCAGAACTCATTCAAGAAGATTGGAAAAAAGTGGGCGTTAATGCCAAGATAGTGAGCTATGAATGGGGAGAATATCTCAAGCGTATGCGTTCAGGTGATCATCAAACAGGTATGATGGGCTGGAATGGGGATAATGGCGATCCTGATAATTTCTTAAATACGTTATTGAGTTGTGCGGCAGTAGAACAAGGTTCTAATTATGCTAAATTTTGTCATCAACCGTTCAATGATTTAGTGGTAAAAGCATCTCAAGAAGTGGATCAGGCAAAACGTGCAGAATTGTATAAGCAAGCACAAGTTATCTTTAAGGAACAAGCCCCTTGGGTTACACTCGCACATTCAACTACTTATTTCCCAGTTCGTAAAGAAGTCAAAGGCTATGTGGTGAGTCCATTGTCATTACACGATTTTTCTAAAGTGGATTTAGAAGTAAAGTAGTGTATTAGACGCGATATATTAGATGCTAACCATACTGTTAGCTTACTTTGCAAGCGTTTAAATCTTGAGAATAATTTGCAAAATTTTATCATTATTGAACCGCTTGCTGATAGAAGTTGAGATAATCAATGTTGCAATTTATTCTTAAACGGATCTTAATGGTTATCCCCACTTTTTTGGCGATAACCTTAATTACTTTTGCTCTTGTGCATTTGATCCCTGGCGATCCAATTGAAATTCGAATGGGCGAACGTGGGCTGACGCCTGAAGTTCACGCGATGATGATGCAAAAATTAGGGCTAGATTTGCCTCTGCACGAGCAATATTTTAGTTATATTAAAGGTATATTTCAGGGCGATTTAGGCAATTCATTTCGCAATAATGAGCCTGTATTGAAAGAATTTTTTACCCTTTTCCCTGCGACTGTGGAGCTGGCTTTTTTTGCGTTGCTGTGGTCGTTGCTTTTAGGCGTGATACTTGGCGTTGTAGCAGCGGTTAAAAAAGAGTCTTGGGTTTCACATACGGTAACTTCCCTTTCTTTAGCAGGTTATTCTATGCCCATTTTTTGGTGGGGATTGATTTTAATTCTTTACGTTTCAACACCTCTCGGTCTACCTGCGTCTGGGCGTTTACCTGCTGAATATTGGATTGAAGCAGAAACTGGCTTTATGTTAATTGATACTTGGAATTCTGATGAAGAAGGTGCATTTTTAGCGGCGATTAAATCCCTGATTTTACCGTCTGTTGTGCTTGGTACCATTCCACTGGCGATTATTACTCGTATGACTCGTTCGTCAATGCTTGAGGTGCTAGGTGAGGACTATATCCGTACTGCTAAAGCAAAAGGGTTAAATACCACACGAATAGTGATTGTCCACGCCTTACGCAATGCATTGATTCCTGTCGTAACTGTTGTGGGCTTGATTGTGGGGCAACTACTTTCTGGTGCGGTATTAACCGAGAATATTTTTTCTTGGCCAGGTATTGGAAAATGGATCATTGATGCAATTAATGCACGGGATTACCCTGTCTTGCAAGGCTCTGTACTGATTATTGCGACAATTATTATTTTAGTTAATTTAACGGTTGATTTGATTTATGGCGTCATCAATCCTCGTATTCGCCATACTTAATTTGATTTGGAGTGATGAATGTCAGACGTAACTTCGCCTGTACCGCTAACCCCTTTACAAGAGTTTTGGTATTACTTTCGCCAAAATAAAGGGGCAGTGATCGGGCTTACTTTTATTACGATAGTCGCTTTTGTGTGTATGTTTGCTGAATTTATTATGCCTTTTGATCCGATTGCACAAAATCGTAGTGCATTACTTTTGCCTCCAATGTGGTTTGAAGGGGGGCAAGAGGCACATATTTTGGGCACAGATGATATTGGGCGAGATATTCTTTCACGTATTGTTTACGGTGCGAGATTGTCTATTTTTATTGGTTTACTGATTGTTGTTATGTCTTGTGTATTGGGTGTGGTATTGGGGCTTTTAGCAGGCTTCTATGGTGGTACAACGGACATCGTTATTATGCGTTTTGTGGATATTATGCTAGCGATTCCAAGTCTGCTACTCACTATTGGGGTCGTAACTATCTTAGGTCCTTCGTTAATTAATGCTGCCATTGCAATTGCAGTCGTGTCAATTCCAAGCTATGTCCGTTTAACTCGGGCCTCGGTCTTAAGTGAAAAAAATCGAGATTATGTTACCGCCTCACGGGTCGCTGGTGCAGGGATAGGGCGGTTGATGTTTATTGTGATTTTACCTAACTGCCTTGCCCCACTGATTGTTCAAATGACGATGGGGATTTCAAATGCCATTTTGGAATTGGCGGCTTTAGGCTTTTTGGGTATTGGTGCACAGCCGCCCACGCCAGAGTTAGGCACAATGTTAGCAGAGTCTCGCAGCTTTATGCAATCAGCGAACTGGCTAGTTACTGTTCCAGGGTTGGCAATTTTGTCGCTTGTCCTTGCGTTTAACTTAATGGGTGATGGTTTGCGTGATGCACTTGATCCAAAATTGAAACAATAAGAGGAAAGTCAAATGGCATTATTAGAAGTAAATGAGCTTTCCGTGCATTTTGGCGATGAGAAAGCTCCCTTTAAAGCGGTAGATAGAATTAGTTACACTGTTAATGAAGGAGAGATATTAGGCATTGTCGGAGAGTCTGGTTCAGGAAAATCAGTCAGCTCCCTTGCTGTAATGGGATTAATTGATTACCCAGGGCGAGTAATGGCAAAGGCATTGAATTTTAACAATCAGGACTTACTTGCCTTAAAGCCTAAAGAGAAGCAATCAATTGTTGGAGCAGATGTTTCGATGATTTTCCAAGATGCAATGACGAGCTTAAATCCTAGTTACACAGTCGGCTTTCAGATTATGGAAGCACTGAAAGTGCATCAAGGCGGAACCAAAGCCTCTCGCCGTGAACGAGCAATTGAACTACTCACTATGGTGGGTATTCCCGATCCAGTTTCACGGTTAGAGGTTTATCCTCACCAACTTTCAGGCGGTATGAGCCAGCGTGTGATGATTGCAATGGCAATCGCCTGCAATCCTAAGTTACTGATCGCAGACGAGCCGACCACTGCACTTGATGTAACTATTCAAGCACAGATTATTGATCTATTGCTTGAATTGCAGCGTAAAGAAAATATGGCATTAATTCTGATTACCCACGATCTTGCACTCGTTGCAGAGTCAGCGAACAGAATTATCGTGATGTATGCTGGTCAAGTAGTGGAGGAAGGTGGGGCGACTGAAATTTTTAAATCGCCTCTTCACCCCTACACACAGGCATTACTTAAGGCATTACCTGAATTTGCAGAAGGAAAATCACGTTTGCAATCCCTCTCTGGTGTGGTACCAGGAAAATATGATCGCCCTCAAGGCTGCTTGCTCAATCCTCGCTGTCCTTATGCGACAGATAAATGCCGCATCATTGAACCTGAATTACACACTATCAACGGACGTAAAGTAAAATGCCATACTCCGTTAGATGGTAGTGGTAAGCCTACAGCTCTATTTGTCTAACTATGTATAAGTCTATTCATAAATTTTTTGTTGGTTTTTTCTCTCTTTTTTTCGTGGGCTTTGTATATTCTAAGCCTCATCTTGATGTATTTTACTGTAAAGTTATTCATATCAGTGATGGGGACAGTTTGACTTGTTTGATAAACAATAGTCCGACTAAAGTGCGTTTGCAGTATATTGATGCACCTGAATTAGATCAGCCCTATGGTGAGTCTTCAAAACGTGGGCTTGCAGAGCTGGTTCTTAATAAGCAGGTGAAGCTGCTAGTAAGTGGTCGTGATCGATATAATCGGTTATTGGCAGAGGTATATGATAAAAGAAGAGGAAATATTAACCTAAAAATGGTTGAAATGGGTCTGGTTTGGGTATATAGCTATACGAAGCCGATTTATTCGCAAGCAGAGCAGCGAGCAAAGCGTAATCACCTTGGCTTGTGGCAGGATAAGAACCCGATTAATCCTAAGCAGTGGCGTGAGAATAAGCGGTCAGATTTGCCAAAAAATTTGCAAAATAAGAATGTAAAAAAATCAAATGTGCAAAGAAAAAGTGAATACTCACCGCTTGTGAGTTCACAGTCTGTTCCTTTGCTAGATTGTCGAAAAAAACGAAGCTGTAGACAGTTGAAAACCTACGAAAATGCGTTGGCTTATTTTCAGCAATGTGGCTGGAAAGAACTTGATCGTAATGGCGATGGGATACCTTGTAATACACTTTATCGCCAAGCAAATCGCTTAAAAGGTTCACGTTATGATTAACCAGCGATTCCGTGAAGAGTTTCCTTTTTTTAGTTCAGATCAGCGTTGGACGTACCTTGATTCAGCTGCAACAACCCTTAAACCAGCCGTGTTGTTAAAAGCAACGAGCGATTTTTATTGTTCGGCGGGTTCTGTACATCGCAGTCAGTATGATCTGGTTCAGACGCAGGCTTATGAGGCAGCACGAGACTTAGTCGCTCAACGCTTTAACGCAGTCTCTCGTGATGCGGTCATTTGGACAAGTGGTACAACGTATTCGATTAATCTTGTGGCACACGGGCTGGCACATCAGGTAACAGAGGGTGATGAGATTATTATTTCTGTTGCTGAACATCACGCTAATTTTATTCCT
The DNA here is from genome assembly GCF_004345745.1 of Nicoletella semolina. Lineage (GTDB taxonomy): Bacteria > Pseudomonadota > Gammaproteobacteria > Enterobacterales > Pasteurellaceae > Nicoletella > Nicoletella semolina. The sequence continues at coordinate 20,279 of NZ_SLXJ01000009.1, forward strand.
TGGCAGCAGTTGGCACAGCACACCAAGGCGAGATTGATTGTATTACCTGTGAATGAAAATTACCAGATCGATCCTGCTGTGCTGCTAAAACATCTTAATACTCGCACGAAAATAGTGGCATTTAATTTAGTTTCAAATATTACAGGCACTCGCCAGCCTGTGGAAAAACTGATTCCTTTAATTCGGCAACATAGTGGTGCAAAAATTATGTTGGATATTGCTCAAGCGGTTTGTTATGAGCAGATTGATGTACAGCAGCTTGATGCGGATTTTTATGCATTTTCTGCACATAAAATGTACGGTCCAACTGGGGTTGGGGTATTAATTGGGAATTTGCAAAGTTTAAGTCAATTGCGACCGCTAGTCTTTGGTGGGAAAATGGTTAAAGAGATTTCCGCAGAGCAGCTTGTTATGACTGAATTGCCTTATCGCCTTGAAGCGGGTACGCCAAATATCGCTGGAATTATCGGTTTTGGAAAGGTATTGGAGTGGTTTTTGCAATGGGATTTATCACAGCTTAATCAAAACCTTATTCAGCTTGCAAAACAGGCACGTTTACGCTTGACAGCTTATCCAAATGTTCATATTTTAGGCAATTTACATTCTTCGACTATTAGCTTTGCTTTTATCGATCAACATCACGCTGACGTAGCCAGTATTCTTGCTGAGCAGCATATTGCTGTGCGAGTGGGGGAACACTGTGCTAAGCCTTATCTACATTACCTCCAGCGAACAGGCACAATCCGAATGTCGTTGAGTCATTATAATTTGCCTGAAGATCTAGACAGATTTTTTGCTGGATTAGATAATGCGTTGGCAATTTTAGGTGATTAGATTAAAAAGTCAGTCAGTGATATAATTTCCGCTAGAACCTAACAACAGAATGCGATACTCTACTGTTACGATCTACTCTAGATAGTATAATGTTGCAGGCAATAAATGCTCTGCTATTACCGATTTTATTATTACTTTATAGGTGTTTTTATGATTAAAAAAATTGCAGTTCTTACAAGTGGAGGCGATGCACCAGGAATGAATGCCGCAATTCGTGGCGTTGTGCGTTCTGCACTTTGCGAAGGCTTGGAAGTTTACGGTATACAAGATGGCTATTGTGGTCTGTTTAATAATAGGATAATTCCGCTTGATCGCCGATCTGTGTCTGATGTGATTAATCGAGGAGGTACATTTTTAGGATCGGCTCGTTTCCCCCAATTTAGAGATCCTGAAATTCGTAAAAAATGCGTCGAAAATCTTAAGCAATACGGTATTGATGCATTAGTTGTGATTGGGGGTGATGGCTCCTATATGGGGGCAAAATTACTGACCGAGGAACACGGCATTGCTTGTATTGGGTTACCAGGGACAATTGATAATGATATTGTTGGTACAGATTATACCATTGGTTTCCAAACTGCACTTGAAACCGCAGTCGAAGCAATTGACCGTTTACGAGATACATCAACCTCTCATAAACGTATTTCTATCGTTGAAATTATGGGAAGACATTGTGGTGATTTGACGATCAACGCTGCTCTAGCGGGTGGGTGTGAATATATTATTGTGCCTGAAAAAGGATTAGATAAGGAATGCCTGATTCGTAATATTGAAAGTGGTTTCCAAAAAGGGAAATGCCACTCTATTATTGCGATTACAGAGTTGATGACTAATGTACACGAATTAGCAAAGGAGATAGAATCTCGTTTTGGGCATGAAACTCGTGCAACAGTACTGGGGCACATACAGCGTGGCGGCAGTCCTTGTGCATTTGATCGTATTCTTGCCTCTCGTATGGGGGTTTATGCCGTTGAGCTATTACTACAAGGGGAAGCAGGTCGCTGTGTTGGGATTCAAAATGAAAAATTAGTTCACCACGATATTATTGAAGCAATTAACACAATGCGTCGTCCATTTAAAGAAGAGTTATTTAATACCTCGAAAAAGCTGTTCTAATCAGTAAAAAGATAGATACAAAAAGTAAACGCAGACACTTGTCTGCGTTTACTTTTTGTATCTATCTTTGCGAGTATTTACTTTGTCAGCGATTAGCCTTGTGCGAGAGGATTAATTGAATAAATGCAGGTCCAAAACGTTCGAGTTTTCTCTCTCCTACGCCGTTAATTTCAAGCATTTCTTGGGCGTTTATTGGCAAAAATTCAGCCATTTCCTGCAAAGTCGCATCATTAAATACCACATAAGGCGGAATATTTTCTTTGTCAGCGATTTGTTTACGCAAAAAACGCAGGCGAGCAAATAGATCTTTGTCGTAACGCTGACTGACAGATTTCTGAATATAAGTACTTGCTGTTAAATTCAATCGAGGTAAAGCCAGTTCGATGGGTACTTCTGCACGCAAGATAGGGCGTGATTCTTCTGTGAGCTGTAAAGCTGAATAATTAGCAATATTTTGACGTATTAGACCGAGATGAATTAATTGGCGAATGACGCTGATCCAATATTCTTGAGATTTTTCCTTGCCTAATCCATATACGGATAATTTATCGTGTTCTAACTCACGGACTTTTTGATGATTTAGCCCACGCAGAACAGCAACAATATGATGTAATCCAAATCGCTGTCCTGTTCTATAAATAGTGGACATCACTTTCTGTACATCAATAAGGGCATCATATTTTTTGGGAGGATCAAGGCAAATATCACAATTATTACAAGGCTGTTGTCGAGATTCACCAAAATAATTAAGTAAGACTAAACGGCGGCAAGTTTGCGACTCTGCAAATGCACCGATGGCTTGTAATTTATGTTGCTCTATTTGTCTCTGTTCACTCTCTGGTTTCTCAAGTAATACTTTATTTAACCAAGCATAATCTGCTGGATCGTAAAATAATACCGCTTCAGCTGGGAGGTCATCACGTCCTGCACGTCCTGTTTCCTGATAGTAAGATTCAATACTACGAGGCAGGTCAAAATGTACGACAAATCTGACGTTAGATTTATTGATCCCCATACCAAAAGCAACCGTTGCTACAACCACTTGGATATTGTCTCGTTGAAAAGCATTTTGCACAGTTTCTCTCTGCTGTATTGTCATTCCTGCGTGATAACCCATCACGGTAAATTGCCGAGATGTTAATTTATCACATAGCTCTTCTACTTTTTTACGACTATTACAATAAACAATGCCACTTTTCCCCTTTTGACTATTAATAAATTTAATTAATTGATCTATGGGCTTAAATTTTTCTTGTACCGTGTAGCGAATATTTGGGCGATCGAAACTTCCCAAATAAGTATGTGGATTTTCAAGTTGAAGATGATGAATAATATCTGCACGAGTTGTAGGATCAGCAGTGGCAGTTAGTCCTATAATAGGGACATTTGTGAATGTTTTGCGTAATCCTCCCAATAAAGTGTATTCAGGACGGAAATCGTGTCCCCACTGTGAAACACAATGCACTTCATCAACGGCAATCATATTGACTTTACAGTGATGGATAAAATGGAAGAAATGATCAGTCATCACCTTTTCAGGGGATAAATAGAGTAATTTTAATTTCCCTGATAACGCTTTTGCTTCAACCTGCTTCTGTTCTTTTAAAGTTTGGGTTGAATTGAGAAATGCAGCCTCAACGCCATTAGTCAGCAGTTGATCAACCTGATCTTTCATCAAAGAAATAAGCGGAGAAATAACTAGCGTAATCCCCTCTAGGCATAGGGCAGGTACTTGATAACAGAGTGATTTCCCTCCCCCTGTCGTCATAACAACCAAGCAATCTTTGCCAGTAAGAATTGCCTCAATAATTTCTGCTTGACCATGGCGAAAGGATTGATAGCCAAAAACCTGATGTAAAACTTCTGTCGCTTTAGTAAGATTATAAGCGGTCATTCGCTAAATGAAACCGTCTCTCCGTGGCGAATAAAGGCTTCTTCTAAATGAAGCCAAAAGGATCGACCTTCTGAACTTAGCCAAGTATCTTCACGGTAGGCGAAGTGAAAGCCGCCTAGTTTACTTGCCAACCAAAGCTCTAACATTGCTTCTTGTTTATTGATGATAATTTGTGAGTCGTCATCAAACGTTAAGGTCATTACCGCACCTTGAATTTCACAATCTACACCACTGCCTTGCTTATCCAGTTGCTCTTCGATGTGTTGCCATACTTGTTCAATTTTCTGATGATATTCAGCAATATTCATAAATTTGTCTCAATAATTTGCAAAAATTTAAAAAAATTAGATCGCTATTGTCAATTGTTCTATTTAGATTTTCAATCAAAAATTACGCCAGTTGATTTGATATTAATTAAATTATTATGTGGGTTACATCCAAGCATTATTGCGAATTACGCCAACTGCAATGCCTTCAATTTCAATAAAAGTATTTTTAGAGTCAATGACAATAGCCTCTAACTCATCATTTTCTGGGTGTAAATAGATGATATTACCTTTTTTTTCTAATCGTTTTACAGTAACTTCATCATTCACTCTTGCTACGACAACTTGCCCATTACGAGCTGAATTTGTGCGATGTACAGCCAATAAATCGCCATCTAAAATGCCTATTTTTTCCATTGAGTTTCCATTTACTCGTAATAAATAATCGGCATTGGGGGAGAACATTGCCCCATTCACAGGATAATGATTTTCTATATGTTCAACAGCGGTAATTGGTGAGCCTGCGGCAACTTTGCCGACCAAAGGCAGACCTTCATCAATATTTTCATCATTCTCAGACTCAGCATTCTCAACTAAGATACGAATACCTCGTGAAGTGCCAGAGAGCATTTCAATATACCCCTTGCGAGCCAAGGCTTTCAGATGTTCCTCTGCAGCATTGGGGGATTTAAAGCCTATTTTTCGAGCAATTTCTACCCGTGTTGGCGGCATACCTGTTTCTTCGATATGCTGGCGAACAAAATCAAGGATTTCTTGCTGACGAGCCGTTAAATGTGGAAGATTCATACTTTTCTCACTGTCTTTATATACAGAAAATAGTGTTATTATATACAGCAAAAATGGATTTGTAACGAATTAATTCAATTTGCTTGCAAAAATTTATGGTAAACTGACCGCTTGTTAATTCCTACTATAACTATTCAAAGGGATAATGAAAATGCCTTTTAATAAGTGTGATTTTTTTACTGTAGTGTATCGTAACACCTTAAATTTATTACTCTCTCCACTGGTAAAAACACGAGCCATTCCAACCAATCCTATTGAGGAGCTTGAGTTAAATCTCTCACAGCCGATTGTTTATGTACTACCTTATACCTCTCAAACAGATTTGCTCATCTTGCAAAAAAATTGTCGAGCTCTTGATTTGCCTGATCCTTTAGAAAAAAATGCTATTAATGGTGTGGTTTTGCCTCGTTATGTATTCTTAGATGAAGGGCGACGATTTTTTAAGTCAAAAGGCGTAAAGAGTGAAACAGAAATTATTTTTCATCGCTATCTGGATCTTCATCGAAATCACACAGCACTGGATGCTCAAATAGTGCCTGTTTCAGTATTATGGGGACGATCGCCAGGTAAAGAGAAAGAGCTGCCTGTGTTACGACTATTAGGCTGGTTTCAACGTTTAGTTACGATGATATGGTTTGGGCGAGATAATTTTATTCGTTTTTCCCAAGCGGTATCTTTGCGTTATATGGTAACCGAGCACGGTGCGGATCACGCTATTGCACAAAAGTTAGCTCGAGTGGCAAAAATGCACTTTGCTAAACAACGTTATTCAACAACAGGGCCTCGCTTGCCAGATCGTCAGGCGATGTTTAATAAGTTGTTGCAATCGCCAGCGATTCTTGCGGCAATTGAAGATGAATCCAAAAAAGCAAAAAGCTCACCTGAAAAAGCACGCAAAGAAGCGAAGAAAATACTTGATGAGATTGCTGCAAATGTGAGCCATGAGAGCTTACGAGTAGCGGATAGATTATTAAGTTGGCTATGGAATAAGTTGTACCAAGGTATCAATGTTCAAAATGGCGAAAGGGTTCGCAAATTGGCTTTAGAAGGACACGAAATTGTGTATGTGCCTTGTCATCGTAGCCATATGGACTATTTATTACTCTCTTATTTACTTTATCATCAAGGCTTAGTACCACCACATATTGCTGCAGGAATTAATCTTAACTTTTTCCCTGTCGGCTCAATTTTCCGCAGTTGGGGAGCGTTTTTTATCCGTCGTTCCTTCAAAGGAAATCGCCTTTATTCAACGATTTTTCGTGAATATCTCGCAGAATTATTTTATCGAGGCTATTCCGTTGAATATTTTATTGAAGGTGGACGCTCACGCACTGGACGTTTGCTTGCTCCGAAAGCTGGTATGATGTCAATGACACTGCAAGCTTTACAACGTGGACTAACTCGCCCAATTAGCATTGTGCCTGTCTATATCGGTTATGAACACGTTTTAGAAGTGGATACTTATGCAAAAGAGCTGCGTGGTTCAGAAAAAGAAAAAGAGAATGCAGGTTTGGTATTACGAGTACTTAAGAAATTGCGTAACTTAGGGCAGGCTTATGTAAATTTTGGTGAGCCTATCCAGCTCAATACCTATCTAAATGCAAATTTTCCTGAGTGGAAATTACCTTCAGTAGAAGGTACTCGCCAAAAATGGCTTAATGATGCAGTCAATGCGTTATCTGAGCAAGTCATGGTCAATATTAACAATGCGGCAGCCGTGAATGCGAAGAATTTAATTGGTTCTATTTTACTTGCTTCACGCCAACGCTCTTTGACTAGAGAGCAGCTTGTTGAGCAGGTTGAAAGTTATCTCCAACTCTTCCAGCGAGTGCCTTATGCGGCAAATGTAACTTTGCCGACAGAACCTGCTGATGAAATGATTAATCACGTTTTACAACTGCCTCGATCAGGGGTCGTCTCCGAAAAAGACACATTTGGCGAAATTATTCGTCTCGATCGCCAATCAGCGGTGTTGATGACTTATTATCGCAACAATATTCAGCATTTGTTTGTGCTACCATCACTTGTTGCAAGTCTAGTTTTACATCACGAAGCGATCTCTAAAGACTTGATTTTACAAAGCGTGAAACAAGTTTATCCGTTCTTGAAAGCAGAATTATTTTTACATTTGGCTCAAGCGGAAATTGAGCAACATATTGAGGCGATTTTGGCTGAATTTGTACGCCAGCAGATTATTCGTCACGAAAGTGAAATGTGTATGATTAATCGTTCTTGCCTACAAGTGTTACAACTCTATTCAGCGGGGATTCGTGAAATTTTGCAGCGTTATTATATTAGCCTACACATACTCATTGAGCATCCTCAAGTAAGTCGTAATGAACTCGAAAAAGAAAGCCGCTCTATTGCTCAGCGTTTGTCCGTATTACACGGCATAAATGCTCCAGAGTTCTTTGATAAAGCACTGTTCTCCACCTTTGGTTCGACACTTAAAGAACAGGGCTATTTTGATGAACAAGGCAATATCACAGATAAGGTGAAAAATACCGAAGAAGTGCTGCGAGGGCTGATTTCTCTTGATGTGCAACAAACTATTCAGGGGGCGATGAGCAAAGGTGAAGAGGCTGTATTAGAAGTAAGAGCCGCTGAAAAGCAAGAAGAGTAGGAAAAAATGCAGGATAAGTCGGAAAACGGCGATAAATAGGAAAACAACAATAAATAGGCAAACAAGCGGTCAGTAACGCCCATTTTTTTGCATTTCTATTCGTTGCAAAAATTTGGGCTGAATTGACCGCTTGTTGTTTTATTTTTTTATACGAATACTGGCAAGGTTTTAGCCTTTTTTCTTTTTTGCTGGTTTTCGTTTTGTGTGTTTAGGGGTCGTGGTTTTGCGTGGTGATTTTTTGGTAGTCAGCACCGCACGCTCTTTGAATTTAGGTGTGGATTTTTTCGCTCGTTGTTTTGCTGTTTTTCCTCGTGATTTTGGTTTCATGAGGCTAGAAACTAATTCAAAATCAATTTTTTTCTCGTCTAAATTCACTGCCATTACACGCACTTTTACGCTATCGCCTAGGCGGAAAATGATTCCATTTCCACCGACTAAACGCTGACGCTCACTGTCAAAATGATAATAACCATTATCTAGCGTAGAAATATGCACCAAGCCATCAATCAATAATTCGTTTAATTTAACAAACAGACCAAAGCCCGTTACGCTAGAAATCACACCGTCAAATTCGCTGCCGATATGATCTTGCATATATTCACATTTTAGCCAATCAGTAACTTCTCTGGTTGCATCATCTGCACGGCGTTCTGTTGATGAACAATGCTCGCCAAGTTGTGCCATCTCATCAATTGGATAGTGATAGCCGCCAGTCTGCGTATAGTGGCGAGTGTTACCTTTTTGTTTTTCGATCAGATATTTAATGGCACGATGTAATAATAGGTCAGGGTAGCGGCGAATTGGGGAGGTAAAATGTGCGTATTCTGTTAATGCTAAGCCAAAATGTCCCTCGTTGTCTGGTGAATAGACAGCTTGTTTTAATGAGCGTAATAGCATTGTTTGAATTAATTCTTTATCAGCACGTTCACGCACAATTTCAAGTAATTTAGCATAATCCTGTGGTGTTGGTGATAGGCCTCCATCAAGCGTTAGCCCACATTCGCGCAAAAAGGTTTTAAAACTCGTGAGCTTTTCTTCACTGGGTTGAGCGTGAATGCGAAATAATGCCGCTTCATCAGCTTGTTCAACAAAGCGAGCCGCGGCAATATTGGCAAGAATCATACACTCTTCAATGATTTTATGGGCTTTGTTGCGAATGATGGGCTCAATTCGCTCAATGCGTCCTTGTGGGTTAAAAATAAATTGATTTTCAATCGTTTCAAATTCTATCGCCCCACGAGTTTGACGAGCGGTCAATAATACGTCAAACATTGCAGAAAGGTTTTCTAAATGCGGAACAAGAGCGTGGTAGCGTTCTCGTAAGGCTTCATCGCCCTCCAGTATTTTAGCCACTTTCGTGTAGGTTAGCCGAGCGTGGGAATTCATTACGGCTTCGTAAAATTGATAATTTTTAAGCTCCCCAGATTCAGAAACCTTCATTTCAGCCACTAAACTCAATCTATCCACTTGCGGGTTTAATGAACATAAGCCGTTAGACAACACCTCTGGCAGCATTGGTATCACCCGATTAGGGAAATAGACCGAGTTGCCTCGATTTTTGGCTTCTAGGTCCAGTACAGTTTTTGGACGAACATAATAACTTACATCAGCGATAGCGACCCATAAACGCCAGCCATCATTTTCTTGCTGACAAAATACCGCATCATCAAAATCCCTAGCACTTTCGCCATCGATGGTTAATAACGGTAACTGGCGTAAATCAATTCGCCCCTGTTTTGCTTCTTCTGGCACTTCTTCATTAAACTGGCGGATTTGTTTTTCAACGGCATCGCTCCAGCTATGGGGGATCTCATGATTGCGTAGTGCAATCTCAATTTCCATACCAGCGGCAAGGTTATCGCCTAAAATTTCTGTAATGATACCGACTGGGCGTTTGAAATCTGCTTGGCGAGGCTGCAATTCGACGACTACAACCTGCCCCATTCTTGCCCCTAAGCGATGTTCTTCTGGAATGAGAATATCGTGTTGAATACGGCTATCGTCAGGGATAACAAAATTAATGCCTAACTCAGTGAAAAAACGCCCCACAATCTGTTTTTTACGAGCTTCTAGCACTCGAACAATGCGAACTTCTTTGCGTCCACGGCGATCGGTGCCATTCGGTTGAGCCAAAACAAAATCGCCATGCATTACACGAGCCATCTGTCCGTTTGGAATAAACCAATCATCACTGCCCTCAACTTGCAAAAAGCCATAGCCATCACGATGCCCAATAACTACGCCTTTCAATAAATCCATTTTTTCAGGTAGGGCGTAACGCTTGCGTTTGGTAAAAACAAGTTGCCCTGCATTTTCCATTGCTCTTAAACGGCGGCGAATGGCTTCTTGGGAATGCTCATCGTGGAGTTGAAAGGCAGCTAACAGCTCTTCTTTACTCATTGGGGCATCATAATCACGAATGGTTTGTAAAATAAATTCTCGACTTGGGACGGGATTTTCGTATTTTTCAAGTTCTTGTTGATAATTTGGGTCTTGGGCTATCGTTAGGTCTTGGAGTATGGTTGCTTCTTGAAACATTGTTCCTTTTTTCTCTTGATAATAATGTGTAAATAAAAATATAAGATATAAAGTAAGATGGGATAATACGGGCTGGATTGCTTGATAATTTCAACTGACTTTTTAGCTTTTTAAATAAAAGTTGCTTGAGTTTAACACACTTCTTTATTTTGTAAAATTTTTACAAAAATCGACCGCTCATCAAAGCAGAAATCTAGACGTCTAAATTGCAAGAATAACTACAATTGATTAGAATGCGTGCTAATTTTTATTTTTTAGGATCTTCAAATGACAGATTGGAATGGCGAATATATTAGTCCTTATGCTGAACACGGCAAGAAAAATGAGCAAGTGAAGAAAATTACAGTCTCAATCCCAATTAAAGTTCTTGAAATTTTGACCAATGAACGTACACGCCGTCAAATTCGTAACCTTCGCCACGCAACCAACAGCGAGTTGCTGTGTGAGGCTTTTCTTCACGCATTCACGGGGCAGCCACTTCCCAGCGATGATGACCTGATGAAAGAACGTAATGATGAAATTCCAGAGGTAGCGAAAGAGCAAATGCGTGAAATGGGTATCGATCCCGATGGTTGGCAATATTAATTTTTTAGTAATTATACCAGTATAAAAGATAACACTTTGATTAAGGAGCAATGTATGTCAAATTTGCCACAAATAATGCGAGAAGTACGTTGGGCGTTATGGCTGACGCTAATTTATATTCTTGGTTGGATAGGTTTTGCTTATTTTTCTCCGTCAGGACGAGGCTATCTTGGGTTCCCACTTTGGTTTGAGTTTGCTTGCATTTATTTTCCGTTACTGTTTGTATTATGTATATCAATTGTGATTAAAAAAGTATATAAGGACATTAATTTAGAAGGAAAAGAGGAGAACGTTGATGAGTAACGCTATTTTGTTTCCCCTACTTGCTTATCTTATTTTTGTTTTTGGTATCGGATTTTATGCTTATCGTAAACGTCAATCAGGTAGTTTCCTTGCTGAGTATTATGTAGGAGGGCGCTCAATGTCAGGCTTTGTGTTAGCAATGACCACAGCCGCTACCTATGTTGGTGCAAGTAGCTTTATCGGTGGACCAGGGGCGGCGTATAAATATGGTTTAGGCTGGGTATTGCTGGCGATGATCCAAGTTCCTGCGGTCTTACTTTCATTAGGTGTATTGGGCAAAAAATTTGCGATATTAGCTCGCCAAACGGAGAGTGTTACGATCAACGATATGCTACTCGCTCGCTATAAAAGTCCGCTGGTTGTTTGGCTTTCTAGTCTATCATTGCTCTTTTCTTTCTTTGCTATGATGATGGTGCAATTTATTGGTGCAGGGCGACTATTAGAGACAACACTTGGCATTTCTTATACACATTCGGTGATCATTTTTGCTTTGACTGTTGGTATCTATACCTTCATCGGTGGTTTTCGTGCCGTGGTTTTAACCGATACCATTCAAGGTATTGTGATGATATTTGGCACGTTGCTGCTGCTAGCTGGTGTGATTTACGCCACAGGCGGTATTGAAAACGCAGTCAACCAACTAGAACAGATTAATCCACAATTAACCTCACCCTATGGCATTGATGAACGTCCTTTAGACTTTACCTTTATGACCTCTTTTTGGGTGTTAGTCTGCTTTGGGCTAATTGGACTACCTCATCTTGCGGTGCGGAGTATGGCGTATAAAAATAGTCAAGCACTACACCGAGCTATGATTATAGGTACAGCAGTCGTCGCAATATTGATGTTTGGAATGCATTTATCGGGGGCATTAGGTCGGACGTTACTTCCTGATCTTAAAGTGGCGGATCAAGTCATTCCAACATTAATGCTGCAAGTTTTACCGCCTGTCGCTGCAGGAATTTTTCTCGCTACACCAATGGCGGCAATTATGTCCTCCATTGATTCAATGCTCATTCAATCTTCCTCGACATTGATTAAAGATTTATATATCAAAATTCGCCCAAATGAGATAAAAAATGAACAGCGAATTAAACTTTTTTCAACTTTGACAACGTTGATCCTCACGGTTTTGGTGGTATTGGCAGCAATTGAACCCCCAGATATGCTTATTTGGCTCAATTTGCTCTCCTTGGGAGGATTGGAAGCAACATTTCTATGGGTGATTGTACTTGGATTGTATTGGAAAAAAGCGAATGCAATGGGGGCGATTTTCTCAATGATTGCAGGCTTAAGCAGCTATATTATTGTGACCAGCTTTGGTATCAAAATTTTCCATTTCCACGCTATTGTACCTGCCCTAATTATTGGTCTGACAGGATTTCTTATCGGCAATATATTTGGGAACAAGTTAGACAAACAGTCCTAGTGTGTCTAATCATACAGATTAATCATATTTTAAAAACAAGCGGTGAATTGAGGCTAAAATTTTGCAGAGGCTACAGACTAGGTTTTAGTTTGTAGCCTATTATGACAAATTCAGGCTATAATTTTATCCACTAGCAATGAAATGAGAATTCCCTAATGATTGAAATGCAAAAAAATAGCCAAAACTCTCCGCTCTTAGATGCGGTCAATTTGAAAAAATATTACCCTGTAAAACAGAGTTTATTTAGCCAGCCTAAAATGGTCAAAGCGGTCGATGGTGTATCTTTTCAACTTGAACGAGGAAAAACTCTTGCTATTGTTGGCGAGTCTGGTTGTGGAAAATCAACATTAGGGCGAATGCTCACAATGATTGAACGCCCAACTGAAGGGGAACTGTTTTATAACGGACAGAATTTTTTAGTCAGCAACAGTGAAACGGATAAACTTCGCCGCAAAAAAATCCAAATTGTTTTCCAAAATCCCTATGCTTCACTGAATCCTCGTAAAAAAGTGGGAACAATTTTAGAAGAGCCGCTATTGATTAACACTACACTAACCCAAGCTGAACGGAAGGCAAAGGTACTGGAAATGATGGGAAAAGTAGGGCTAAAACCTGAATTTTACGATCGCTACCCACATATGTTTTCTGGTGGACAGCGGCAGCGTATTGCGATTGCTCGTGGGTTAATGCTTGATCCTGATATTGTTGTGGCAGATGAACCTGTTTCTGCATTAGATGTATCCGTCCGTGCCCAAGTATTAAATTTAATGATGGATCTACAAGATGAAATGGGACTATCCTACGTTTTTATTTCACACGATTTATCCGTTGTTGAACATATTGCTGATGAAGTATTAGTGATGTACTTAGGTCGAGTGGTTGAGCAAGGGGAAACAAAAAATATTTTTAATCACCCTCGCCACCCTTATACTCAAGCCTTGTTATCTGCCACACCACGTCTAGAGCCAGAGCAAAGAAGAGAAAGAATTAAATTAACAGGTGAATTGCCTAGTCCATTGAACCCACCAAAAGGCTGTGCATTTCACGCACGCTGTCGGCTGGCAACAGATATCTGTAGACAAGAACGTCCTGCCTTAGAACGCTATTCTGACGGCACGCAAATTGCCTGTTTTATGGTAGAAGAGTAGTGGCTAAAGAATGGTAAAGCAAATATTTAATTGCTTATTTATAATTTGTAAAATTTTGCCGATAACTGACCGCTCATTAGCGGTCAGTTTTGTTTAGGCATTTGCAAATGTGCGTTTAATCCAATAACGTTGTGTCGTTCTATCTGCAATGGTGATTTCATTTTCCAGTACGCCGCCGTTTTTCTGAATGACTTTTGCTGATGCTTGGTTTTGCTTATCGCAAGTGATCAGCACATTATTAATTTTGAGTTTATCGACTTCCTGCAAAGCTAAGCCCAACATTTCTGTCGCAAGACCTTGATTCCAATAATTGGGGTGAATGGAGTAGCCTATATGCCCCCCAACTTGATAAAGCCTATCATTTAGTTCGTGGCGAATATTGATGATACCCACTATTTTTTGCAATTCTATATGCCAAGCAAGGTAAGTTGAATCTGCGACTTTGTCAAAACCGAACAAATTTGTGCCTGCGGGGGCGTTAATATAGGCTAGCCAGCAATCGAGTTCATCATCAGCAAAATGCTCTAAACAACTTCCCCCAGCGGAGGTTTTGCCTGATTGAATGAAAGCGTGTTTATAAGCATTTAATGCTGAAAAATGCGTCTCGCTTGCGGATATTAATGTAATACGTTTCATCTGCCCTCTACATTATTAAAATATTGTTAAATCATTGATAAAAATAAGTGCTTCGTTTTGATAATACTACACTTATATTATGCGTTCAATGGTGAAATAACAACCAAGTATGTGTTATTTCTCGACATTCCATCAATTCAACGCTACAATTTGCACCTATTTTTCTATCTGTATTTTATATACCCACTCTTATTGAGGTTTAAAATGTCATTTTCTATTGAAACAACTCAAGGTTTAGAACGCCGTGCAACCATTACCGTTGAAGCTGCTCGCATTGAAGCTGGCTATAAAGAACAATTGAAAGGTTATGCGAAAAATGCACGTGTTGACGGTTTCCGCAAAGGTAAAGTGCCACATAATATTATTGAACAGCGTTATGGCTTAGCTGCTCGCCAAGATGTGTTATCAGATGAAATGCAGCGTGCATTCTTTGATGCGGTAATGAGCCAAAAAATTAATCTTGCTGGTCGTCCGACATTCACGCCGAATAACTATGAATTAGGACAAGATTTTAGCTTTACTGCAACTTTTGAAGTTTTCCCAGAAGTTGCACTAAAAGGCTTAGAAAACATTGAAGTCGAAAAACCTGTTGTTGATATTGCTGAAGCCGACTTGGATAAAATGATCGATGTGTTACGCAAACAACAAGCCACTTTTGCAGAAAGCCAAGAAGCAGCAAAGGCAGATGATCGTGTTACCATTGATTTTGTCGGCTCTGTTGATGGCGAAGAATTTGAAGGTGGCAAGGCAGATGATTTTGTGTTGCCTATGGGGCAAGGTCGGATGATCCCAGGTTTTGAAGACGGTATTGTAGGTAAAAAAGCGGGTGAACAATTTGAAATTGATGTCACCTTCCCAGAAGAATATCACGCAGAAAACCTGAAAGGTAAGGCAGCAAAATTTGCCATCACTTTGAAGAAAGTAGAAAATATTGTATTGCCTGAAGTAACAGAAGAATTTGTGAAAAAATTTGGTAATGCGAAATCTGTAGAAGATCTCCGTGCAGAAATTAAAAAGAATATGCAACGTGAGCTAAAAAATGCGGTCACTACTCGTATTAAAAAGCAAGTGATTGATGGTTTAATCGCACAAAATGAAATTGAAGTGCCAAAAGCAGCGGTAACAGAAGAAATCGGCGTATTACGTCAGCAAGCGGCTCAGCGTTTCGGCGGCAACCCAGAAATCGCTGCACAACTTCCAGCCGAATTATTTGAAGCTGAAGCAACTCGCCGTGTGCAAGTAGGCTTATTACTTTCAACCGTCATTGCCGCAAATGAATTAAAAGTTGATGAAAAACGAGTGGAAGAAACTATTGCAGAATTAGCTTCTGCTTATGAACAGCCTGCTGAAGTAGTTGAATATTATGCGAAAAATCGTCAATTAACTGAAAATATTCGCAATGTTGTTTTAGAAGAACAAGCGGTTGAAGCAGTACTTGCTAAGGCGCAAGTTACTGAAAAAGCGATGTCATTTGATGAAGTCATGGCACAACAAGCTCAGGGCTAATCTTTTTATGTAAAAACAGTAAGCGGTTGGTTTTGAACGGAAATTTGCAAAGAATTGATGTGAACTGACCGCTTTTGCTTTAAATTATTTTTATTATCCATTTATCTGTTTTTACATTTATCCGCTATTTGATCTTAATATTTTTAAACATTTCCTCACTTTAATAAGCGAGAAACATAATGGATTTAACTTTTATTCAAAAACTTCAGCTATTTGCCGCTAACAATACGATTATGGTCGTAGCGTGGGTGGCACTTTTCGTTGCTGTACTATTTAGTTTTTATAAAGCAGCCACAAACAAACATAAGGTCATCGGTAATCACGAAGCCACTTTGCTGATCAATAATCAAGAAGGGATTATCGTTGATATACGTTCTGATGACGAATTTAAATCAGGACACATCATTGATAGTCTGCACGCATTTCCAACTGATATTAAAACCGAAAAAGCCACATTTTTGAGTAAATATAAAGATCGCCCTGTTATCGTTGCCGATAATAATGGTCTACTTGCAGCAGGTTGTGCAAATGCCTTGGTGAAACAAGGATTTAGTGATGTCTATGTGTTGAAAGAAGGCATTGCTGGCTGGCGAGCAGCAAACTTACCCACAGTAAAGAAACATAAATAGTGATTCATACCACTTACTATATTTACCATTTTAACGATAAAAAGGAATAGATTATGTCAGAGAATGAAAAAGTGGCTGCCCCAGAAGCAGCAAGCGAAGGGCAAACGCCTTTCGAATTACAAATTCAACGTATTTATGTGAAAGATGTTTCTTTTGAAGCACCAAACCTCCCTCATATTTTCCAACAAGAATGGAAACCAAAATTAAGTTTTGAGCTAGATACTCAGACTAACCAAATTGCGGAAGAGACTTATGAAGTAACACTGCATATCAACGTGGAAACCACAATGGAAGATAGCAGCGATGTTGCTTTTATTTGTGAGGTTAAACAAGCTGGTGTCTTTACTATCAAAGGATTAGAAGGCGTACAACTGGCTCACTGCTTAGCTTCTCAATGTCCAAATATTCTTTATCCGTACGCTCGTGAGCTTATTGCAAGCTTGGTTAATCGTGGAACTTTCCCTGCTTTAAATCTTTCACCAGTCAATTTTGATGCACTGTTTATGGATTATCTTGAACGCCAACAGGCAGAAGCAGAAGGCGAAGTAAAAGCAAACTAAGTGTTACAAAAATAGGTATGGTACAGCGTGCCTATTTTTTTATCCTAAGCGGTCAGATTTCCCCTATTTTTTGCAAGAGGCTACAATGCACCAACCGATTTCACCTAAAATGTTCTACTACGGTTTTCCTGTTTTATTGCTCACCACTGTTGATGAAAATGGCAAGCCGAATATCAGCCCTCTTTCATCAAGTTGGTGTTTAGGTGATAATTTGGTCATTGGTGTTGGCATTTGCGGAAAAGCATTTGAAAACTTGCAACGTTGTCCTGAGGCTGTGGTGAATTTGCCTGATTCAAGCTTGTGGCAAAAAATTGAGAAAATTGCATCGCTTACAGCCAAAAGCTCCATTCCTGATCATAAAAAAGATTTCTATCAATTCTGCGATGACAAATTCAGCTATGCAGGGTTTACTACTCAGCCATCGCTTAAAGTAAAACCGCTACGCATTGCCGAATGTCCACTTCAAGCTGAAACAACCGTCAGCAATATAACTGAACGTGATAGTTATGCGATTATTGAATTAAAAATCCAACAAATCCACGCACAATCAGACCTGATCTCGACAGAAAATAAAATTGATCCGCAAAAATGGCACCCTTTGATCTATAACTTCCGTTCTTATCACGGTCTAAGTGAAAGTATAGGTAAGAATTTCAGAGCATAAACCGAGTGCAAAATGAACAAAGACAATCCACATTTCCCAATTTCCGTGCTTGGAGCAGGCTCATATGGTACTGCTTTGGCGATTGCTCTTGCTCG
Organism: Nicoletella semolina; assembly: GCF_004345745.1. Taxonomy (GTDB): domain Bacteria; phylum Pseudomonadota; class Gammaproteobacteria; order Enterobacterales; family Pasteurellaceae; genus Nicoletella; species Nicoletella semolina. Next base: position 37,912 of record NZ_SLXJ01000009.1, read on the forward strand.
TAATGGACACCAGACCTATCTCTGGGGGCATAATCCGACGAAAATGGCAATACTTGCTCAAGACCGCCAAAACCAAGCATTTTTACCCAATATTCTATTTCCTGAAACGCTCACTATCGAAACCGATCTAACACAGGCTTTGGCGAAATCAGACAACTTGCTGATCGTTGTTCCAAGCCATGTTTTTTCGCAGATTTTACAACAAATCCAACCGTTTTTACGCCCTAGCCATCGCATTATGTGGGCAACGAAAGGGCTAGAACGTGATACAGGTCGGCTTTTACAGACTGTTACCGAAGAAATTATTGGTCAAAATTACCCTCTAGCGGTGCTTTCTGGTCCCACTTTTGCAAAAGAGCTTGCCGAAGGTATGCCAACTGCTATTGCTCTCGCTTCCAACGATTCACAGTTTGCAGACGAGATGCAACAGCGAATCCATTGTTCAAAATCGTTTAGGGTGTACCTCAACAATGATATGATAGGTGTACAACTTGGTGGGGCAATTAAGAATGTGATTGCCATTGGTGCAGGTATTGCTGATGGAATGGGATTTGGTGCAAATGCTCGAACTGCATTAATTACTCGAGGCTTGGCGGAAATCAGCCGATTGGGTGTTGCAATGGGTGCCGATCCGAAGACATTTATGGGAATGGCAGGTTTGGGAGATTTGGTACTGACTTGTACGGATAATCAATCTCGCAACCGCCGTTTTGGCTTAATGTTAGGTCAAGGTAAAACGGCTGGAGAAGCGATGACAGAAATTGGTCAAGTGGTGGAAGGGTTTTATAATACGAAAGAAGCCTACTTACTCGCTCAACAACAAGGAGTTGAAATGCCGATTGTTGAACAAATTTATCAAATGCTATTTTGTGGAAAAAAAGCGGTCGATGTGGCGGCGTCTCTGCTGGGACGTGAGCGAAAAGGTGAATAAATTTGCAAAAAATCAATGCAAAATGACCGCTTGTGAGGGATAAAAATGGATAAAACGAAAAAAACAATTTTGCAGATTTGGCAATCTATCCGAAAAGAAGCTCAAGAATTGGTGAATAATGAGCCGATGTTGGCCAGTTTTTTTCACGCAACAATCCTTAAGCACAATCATTTAGGCGATGCATTAAGTTATATCCTTGCCAATAAGCTGGCGAATGCCATTATGCCTGCCATCTCTTTAAAAGAAATTATTGAAGAGGCCTATAGAGCTGTGCCTGATTTGATTGCAAGTGCGGCAAGTGATATTGAGGCTGTGCTATCTCGTGATCCTGCGGTGGATAAATGGAGTACGCCGCTACTGTATCTAAAAGGCTTTCATGCGCTACAAAGTTATCGAGTAACCCATCATTTGTGGACACAAGGGCGTAGGGATCTTGCGGTTTATTTACAAAATGAAATTTCGGTGGCATTTGATGTAGATATTCACCCTGCTGCTAAAATCGGTTGTGGCATTATGCTTGACCACGCAACAGGAATTGTGGTCGGTGAAACATCGGTGATCGAAAATGATGTTTCAATTTTACAAGGTGTAACACTCGGTGGAACAGGAAAAGAGAGCGGAGATCGCCACCCTAAAATTCGTGAGGGAGTGATGATTGGTGCGGGAGCAAAAGTTTTGGGGAATATTGAAATCGGACGATATGCTAAAATTGGGGCAAATTCTGTTGTATTGCAGCCTATTCCTGACTATGCTACTGCCGCGGGTGTACCTGCTAAAGTTATCTGTACATCAAATATGCAAAAGCCTGCTTTTGATATGAACCAATATTTTGAAGACAGTAAACTTATCCCTAGCGAGTAGCTATAATGAAGTTAGTGCGAGTTGCATTGCCTATTCCGCTTAATCGCCATTTTGATTATTTACTCCCCTCTGAAATGGCTCCGCTAAAAGGTAGCAGGGTGCTTGTGCCTTTTGGCACACAAAAAAAAGTCGGCATTGTGATTGAGCTACCCTTTGAAAGTGAAGTGCCAAAAGAGAAATTAAAACCTATCCACGCCGTACTTGATGAGCATTCGTTGTTTACTCAATCAATGTGGGCGTTACTAAATTGGGCGAGCCACTATTATCACGCTCCTTTAGGTGAAGTGTTGCATAGTGCTTTACCTGTAAGACTACGCCAAGGGGAAAACTGTACATTACCCACGCCCAATTATTTTTGTATCACGCCACAAGGCAAGGCAGCATTAACAAATGGGGCATTATCTCGAGCAAAAAAACAACTGGCGTGGTTACTAGAATGTAATAAATTTGCAAATTTTTTCGAAAAACCGACTGCTTGTCCTGCTTCAATATGGCGTTCTTTATTGGATAAGGGGCATATTGTCCCTTTTCAGCCGCCATTAATATCGCTTTCTTGGCAACAAAGATTAGCCAATCAACCCATTTGTCGTTCAACAAACCGCCCCACTCTCAATCCACAGCAAAGTCTGGTTGTTGGGCGTTTAGCTCATCAGTTAGATTTTTCGGTTTTTTTACTAAACGGCGTAACAGGCTCTGGGAAAACGGAAGTTTATTTGCAAGTAATTGAGCAAGTGCTTGAACGTGGTCAGCAGGTATTGGTGCTTGTACCTGAAATTGGGCTGACCCCTCAGACCATTACTCGATTTCAAGCTCGTTTTAATGTTGAAATTGACACTCTTCATTCTAATCTTAATGATGTTCAGCGGCTCAGCGTGTGGCTTCGAGCCAAACACGGCGAAAATGCGATTGTGATTGGAACACGTTCTGCTTTGTTTACTCAATTTTCAAATTTAGGGCTTATCATTATTGATGAGGAACATGATGCTTCATTCAAACAACAAGAAGGCTGGCGTTATCACGCAAGGGACTTGGCGATTCTTCGTGCTAAAAATAGTAATATCCCCATCATTTTAGGTTCAGCGACCCCCAGTTTAGAAAGCCTATATAATGTACAACAGGGCAAATTTATCGAATTATCGCTCAATATACGAGCAGGGAACGCTAAATTTGCAAATCAGCGAGTGATTGATCTCAAAACACAACGCCTCTTTTCTGGGATATCTGAAGGCTTACTAGCAATGATGAAAAATCATCTAGAAAAAGGCAATCAGGTAATGTTATTTTTAAACCGACGAGGCTTCGCCCCCGTATTACTCTGCCACGAATGTGGTTGGATATGTGAGTGTCAGGCGTGTGAAAAGGCTTATACCTATCATCAAAAACAACGTGTTTTACGCTGCCATCACTGTACAGCCCAGTCTGTTATACCTCGCCAGTGTGGACATTGTGGTTCAACCCATTTAATTACAACAGGCATTGGCACAGAGCAGATCGAACAAGTATTAACTCAATATTTTCCACAATATGCCATTGCTCGTATTGATCGTGATAGTACCGCTCGTAAGGGCGAATTGGAAAATCAACTCAAAATGATCCAATCAGGCAAGAGCCAAATCTTAATTGGTACGCAGATGTTAGCGAAAGGACATCATTTTCCCAATGTAACCTTAGTAGCATTAGTCAATGTAGATAGTAGTCTTTTTTCCACGGATTTTCGTGCAGAAGAGCGTTTAGCACAACTTTATGTTCAAGTAGCAGGACGAGCAGGACGAGGAGAAAAGCAGGGGACAGTTGTGCTGCAAACACATTATGCCGAACACCCATTGCTTAATACCTTGTTGGAAGAAGGCTATCAACAATTTGCACAACAAGCACTTATAATGCGTAAAAAGATGAATCTGCCTCCCTTTACCGCACAAGTGCTTTTTAGAGCAACAGGTAAAAATAATCAGAATGTTGAACTATTTTTGAATGAATTGACCGCTTGTCTTCAGCAATATATTGATAATATAGGCGATAAAAATTTTAGATTAATTGGACCATTTAGTGCAGTGATAGCTAAAAAGGCGGGGCATTACCGTTGGCAATTATTACTTCAACATTTCTCACGTCAAAAAATTCAGAAATGTTTACACTATTTTGATGCTATCAGAGAGCAGTTTCTACGTTATGACATACATCTTATTGTCGATATTGATCCGCAAGATTTGGGTTAAATTAACATACAAAAAAATCCCTCTTTTAGATACTGATTTCAATCGAATACTAAAAGAGAGATAAAATAAATACGATGAAAAAATATAGCTATTACTTAGCTCATACCGTATTTTTTTAATTTCTTGCGTAATGTACCACGATTGATACCCAACATTGTGGCAGCACGAGTTTGATTACCTCGTGTATATTGCATAACGATATCAAGCATTGGGTGCTCAATTTCAGACAAAACCAACTCATATAACTCTGTTGGATCTTCACCGCTTAATTGTGCTAGATAGTTTTTTAGAGCTTGTTTCACATTATCACGCAGAGGTTTATTAACTTGTTGTGCTTGTGAGTTAAGCATAGAGACCGTTAATGGGTTTTGTGTTGTTTGTTGTTCTAACATTGTCTTTATCCAACTGATTTAAGATTCTAGCGAATCGAGTTTATAAAATCTTCTAATGCTTCAATTTGTGCTGATGCAGCATCTAAAGCATTAAAAGTGCGTTTAAAAGTTAAGTTTGAGTTAAGCTGTTCCACATACCAGCCTACATGCTTGCGTGCGATACGATAGCCTTTTTCTTCCCCATAAAAGAGATGTAGTGCTTGAATATGCTTCAACATTATTTGACATTTTTTCTCAAGAGAAAATGCAGTTTTATGTTCTCCGTCCTCCAAAAAATCGGCAATTTCCTGAAATATCCAAGGACGACCTAAACTACCACGTCCAATCATTACAGCATCTGCCTGTGTGTAATCCAGCACTTTTTTGGCTTTTTGAGGAGAAATAATATCGCCATTGGCAATAATTGGAATCGAAACGGTCTGCTTGACGGCCTTGATACTGTCGTATTCTGCTTCACCATCGAATAAGCAATTTCTTGTTCGACCGTGAATGCTTAACGCACAGATGCCTGCTTGCTCTGCAATTTTAGCAATCTCTACACAATTTCGATTATTAAGATCCCACCCTGTTCTAATTTTCAGGGTTACAGGCACATCAACAGCATCGACGACTGCATTTAAGATATCCGCTACTAAATAAGGATCACGCAAAAGGACAGAACCCGCCATTTTTTTGTTTACCTTCTTTGCAGGACACCCCATATTAATATCAATCACATCAGCACCATAGGTAACATTAACCTTAGCTGCTTCAGCCATTTCTGTGGGATCTGATCCTGCTATCTGTACGGCATTTATTCCAATATCACGATGAAATGCTAACCGCAATTTCGATTTCTCGGTATGCCATACATCAGGGTTTGTGGACATCATTTCTGAAAAAGTCAGCCCTGCACCAAATTGGCTACATAATCGCCGAAAAGGTAAATCGGTAATTCCCGCCATTGGTGCGAGGAAAATACGGTTTGTTATCTCATATTGCCCTATTCGCATACCTTATCCACCGATTATTTTTTAACGCATATTTTCATACATAATATCCAAATAAAAAGTACGGCGTGAACCGTACTTTTTACTCTGCTTGGTTAGAAATCTTCTTCCTAATGCAAGGGGGCGTATGATACGCATTTTTTTACCATTTTGGAAGCCTATTTATTCAACAACCTAATAAAAAACAAATAAATCTAAAAAAATGACCGCTTATAGCATTGGCGAGTGAGATTTATTCAGCAATTTTGCCAATAAATCCTCTACACGATTTTCGACTTGCTCACTGACTCGTTGCGTGAGCTTCTTCTTTTGTAAATACCTGACTTCAATCACCTCTTTTTCTTTTATCGCATTGAGAATCAGATCATCACTGGTTGAAATGTTATCAACTAATTGCAGTGTAATTGCCTGTTGTCCAAACCAATGTTCACCCGTTGCAACTTTTTCTATGTCCAACTGCGGACGGTGCTTGGCGACAAATTCTTTAAATAATTGGTGTGTTTGTTCTAATTCCTGTTGAAATTTCTGTTTCCCTTTTTCGGTATTTTCACCCACAATGGTAACGGTACGTTTATATTCACCTGCCGTCATCACATCGACATCAATATGATGTTTCTGTAAAAAACGATGTACATTAGGTACTTGAGCAACTACGCCAATTGAACCGATAACCGCAAAAGGTGCACTGACAATTTTATCGGCAATACACGCCATCATATACCCTCCACTGGCTGCCACCTTATCCACGGCAATTGTCAATGGGATATGCCTCTCTTTCAGACGCTGTAATTGCGAAGCTGCTAACCCATAACTATGTACGACGCCTCCAGGGCTTTCCAGTTTAAGCAACACTGCATCATTGTTTGGATCAGCGAGCGTAAGAATGACATCAATTTCTTTACGTAATGCAGTTACCGCACTGGCTTGAATATCGCCTTGAAAATCTAAAACAAACAATCGAGAAGAGGGCTTTTCTCGAGCAAAGATACCACGTTTTAGCTGTACTTTCTCTGCTTTATGTTTCGCTTTTTCTGCCTTTTTTTCCTGTTTTTCTTGATGTTTCTGTTCAAGATCGCTTAGAAAAGATTGAGTTAATTTTTTGTGCTGTTTTTGGTATTTTTTGGTAAGGTTAGTGATCTTAATAGAGCCACCCTCAGACTGTTTACGCTGAGTAATCATTAACATCACAATCATCGCAACAATGCCGAACAGCGTTAATAACTCCAATAAAAAAATCCCATAATTAAGTAAAACTTCTTTCCACATATTGTTATTTCCTTTTTTGCTATAATTAAACTGGTAAGCGGTATGATAACGTAAAATATTCACAAGCAACTAAACAGCAATACGGTTAATCAAGAGTACGAGATAAAGCCGTTACCACTGTGAGTTTTAAAGCTAATACCCGATTTCAACAGGCAAATTGGCTCTAACCCAACCGTCAAATCCCCCCTTAATGCTATAAACACGCTCAAATCCTTGTTCTACCAAAAATTGTGCTGTGTTTTGACTACTTACACCGTGATAACAACTGACTAAAATGGGCTGATCATAATCGTATTCATCTAAAAAGTAGCCATAACTTTGATTGGTTAAATGAAATGCACCTTGTGGGCGGCTATGACTAAAACGTACCATATCCCGAATATCAACCAACACAGCGTCTTCCGTTTGTAACATTTCCCACGCTTGCTGTGGACTAATTTCTGTAAAAGTATCTGACATAGTTATCACCAATCTATTTTCTAAGAACATTCATCACAAGATTTGCGAATATAACATCAAATGAGAAATTGTAAATTGATCTTCAGATTGAAATTTAATATAAAAGTTATATAATCAAGAACCATTCTCAAAAAAATAACATACTCTTTATAGGTAATACAATGGATCACTTTTTTCAATTTCTACAACATTACATCGACTACATCATTCTTGGTATTCTGGCCTTTATGAGCATTATTCTGTTTGCAAAAGTCATTGAGCGTTTCTTCTTCTACAGTAAAGTGAATGTGAATGATTATGCCACATTAGAAGAATTAGAAATTGATCTCACTCATAATCTCACCACCATTTCAACTATTGGTTCAAACGCCCCTTACATTGGTTTACTTGGGACGGTTATCGGAATTTTGCTAACCTTTTATGAATTAGGGCATTCAGGTGGGGATATTGATGCAGCTTCTATTATGGTGCATTTATCGCTTGCACTTAAAGCCACCGCAGTCGGTATTCTCGTCGCTATTCCAGCAATGATGTTTTACAACGGTTTTGGACGCAAAGTTGAACAAAATAAACTGAAATGGCAAGCTCTTGCTACACGAAAGTCTTCTTAGAAAAGTAACAAGCGGTTAAATAATCGAAAAAATTTGCAAATGATGAGGTTGCAATGAAAAAATTTGATGAAATTAATATAATTCCTTTTATTGATATAATGCTAGTGTTACTTGCGATTGTCTTAATTACAGCATCTTTCATTTCACAAGGAAAAATTCAAGTCAATGTGCCAAAAGCATCAACCACACAAACAATAAAAGCAGATGAATTGGCTAAACTACTGACCATCACTGAAAATAATGAATTTTTTTATAACGACAAACCCATTGATAAAGAACAGCTTTCTCAAGAGATTGCAACGTGGGATAAAACCCAAAAAGTAACGCTGAAAGTTGATGGTGCTGTAGCGTTTGAAAAATTTGTTGAAATCACTGATCTTCTTGCATTGAATCAAATCAAAAATGTGGCAATTATCACTAAAAAAGAAAACGCAAGCAAATAAGGTGATAGAGAAATGAAAAAGAACCACTCTCGAATTGGATTTACCCTTTCCCTGCTTGCCCATACAGGCGTTTTTGCGGGGATTTGGTTGATGGTGTCTCACCCTTCAACACGTCCTGCAGCAGAAGATGTGTCAAGCATTTCTATGGAAATGATGGCTGCAATTCTAGAGCAACCTGCAGTCGCTATCGCCGCCGATGATCCTATTGAAGAAGAAAAAATCGAGGAATTGCTCCCAGAGCTTGATCCTATTCCTGAACCGCTCCCTGAACCACCAAAACCGAAAGCGAAACCAAAGGAAGAACCTAAAAAACCAGAAAAGCCCAAAGAAAAAGTAAAAAAAGTGGTTAAAGCGAAAGAAAAAGGTAAAAAACCACAGGAAGGCGTGGTTGCTAAAGCTATCCCAGATGCTATACAAGGCACAAAAGAGCAAATTGGCATAAAAAATGGGAACCCAAATGGCACAGGAATATCAAATGGTACTTCATCTGGCGGTATGATTGACGTTTATCGAAGTCAGCTACAAAAGTCCTTACAACGCTATGCAATGAACTCTTATCCCAAAAGGGAACAACTGATGCGTAGAGCAGGTGTGGTAACAATAGCCCTATCAGTGGATTCTACAGGACAAGTGGTTAATGTAACAATTACTCATTCATCTGGTAATGAGAATTTAGATAAAGCGGCAGTGAGAGCCGCCCAATCGGTAAAAATGAAAACCGCCCCTCCAGCAGGCTTTCCAAACAGATTAACTGTACCAATTAGGTTTTCAATTGATTGATTATAAATTCGAGGCCAGCTTTTAAAATACTAGGAGCGAGTTTACTAGTCTCAGTTTTTCATTTTAATACTATTTTCTTTCTATTATCTAAATAGCTTGATAAGAAAATGCATTTTGGTAGTTAAACTGACGCCAAGCTTCATAAACAATAACCGCAACGGCATTAGATAAATTCATACTGCGACTATCTTTACACATTGGTATACGGATTTTCTGATCTGTAGGGAGACTATCTAGAATAGATTTCGGTAATCCTCGACTTTCAGGTCCAAAGAGCAGGAAATCACCTACTTGATAAGAAACTTGATTGTGATTTTGTTGACCCTTTGTCGTCAGTGCAAAGAGACGTTTGGGTTTTGCTTGAATAAGAAATTGTTCAAAGTTTTGGTATTTCTTGATATCGACAAATTCGTGATAGTCTAATCCTGAGCGGCGTAGCTTTTTGTCGTCCCAAGTAAAGCCAAATGGCTCAATCATATGCAAGCGAAAGCCACTGTTCGCACAAAGACGAATGATATTACCGCTGTTTTGAGGGATTTCTGGTTCAAATAATACGACATCTAACATAAATAGATTAAACTTAATAAAATACGATAGGATATTGAGATGGCGCACCCGAGAGGATTCGAACCTCTGACCGCTCGGTTCGTAGCCGAGTACTCTATCCAGCTGAGCTACGGGTGCGTATTTTCTAGAATTGTAACCTTTTAATTTACAAACAAACCATTTCAACCGAATAGAGTAAAGCCAAAATGGCGCACCCGAGAGGATTCGAACCTCTGACCGCTCGGTTCGTAGCCGAGTACTCTATCCAGCTGAGCTACGGGTGCGTAATAAATTAAATGGCGGTGAGAGAGGGATTCGAACCCTCGATGGAGTTTTTGACCCCATACTCCCTTAGCAGGGGAGCGCCTTCAGCCTGCTCGGCCATCTCACCAGTCATTGGTTTGCGAGGCGGAATATTACTAGGATTAAAAAATAAGTCAAACGCTTTTTTAGGGAAAAAATACGTTTTGACTAGTTCATAGTCAAAATGCTCTATTTTTAGTATGTGTGTGTATAAATTGATAGCATTGAGCATTCTGACTATAGATACCAATTAATCCCTAAAGTTATCAAATTGGAATGGCTGCCCCAAATCTGCATTTTTCACCAATTGAATAACCGCTTGTAGGTCATCTCGTGATTTACCTGTTACTCTAACTTGCTCACCTTGAATTTGCGTTTGTACCTTCAATTTTGATTCTTTGATGAGCTTGGTGATCTTCTTCGCCATCTCCGTTTCAATGCCTTGTTTTAATTTAATTTCCTTACTGTAAAGCTTGCCACTATGTTCACTTTCAGTAGGGATATCCAGCGAAGCACTATCAATATTGCGTTTGATACAAGCACCAATCAATACCTCAATAAGTTGTTCCAATTGGAAATCCGATTCTGTTGTAATCTTAATGGTTTCATTTTTTTCATTCAGTTCAATTATGGCTTCCACACCACGGAAGTCATAGCGGGTGCTAACAACACGATTAGCATTTTCTACCGCATTACGCACTTCGTGAAGCGTAATTTCAGACACAATATCAAAAGATGGCATTTTATGATTCTCCTAAATGATTAAATAGCTGTTGAGCGTTTAACAATAACGCTATTGCAGTTAAGTCTCCGAAATTGACCGCTACTTTTGCTTGTTCTTGTACTTTCGGTTTTGCATGTAATGCCACGCCTAAAGCTGCTGTGTGGAGCATCGCTAAATCATTAGCACCATCGCCGACAGCCACCCACTGCTGGGTAGGGATATTAAATTGTTGTGCTAATGCTTGCAAGGTATCCGCTTTAAATTTTGCATCAACAATTCTGCCCCTCACCTCTCCTGTCATTTTCCCACCACAAATTTCTAGCGTATTAGATTCCGCTGCATCTAGTTGATACTTTTCTTTTAAATAATCAGCAAAATAATCAAACCCACCTGAAGCAATGGCTAATTTCCAACCGTTTAGCTTCAGGATAGCGACCATTTGCTCAAAACCGTCCATTAGCGGTAAGTTTTTACGCACTTTTTGCAAAATATTTTCAGGGGCATTTTTTAATGTTGCAACACGGCGACGTAGGCTTTGTTCAAAATCCAATTCACCACGCATCGCTTGAGCAGTAATCGCTGAAACTTGATCACCTGTACCAGCTAACTTGGCAATTTCATCAATGCATTCAATTTTTATGATTGTGGAATCCATATCCATTACCAATAAACCAGCTTGAGATAATGTTGGATATGAGTTTAATTCGCCAAAGTCAGCAGCAATATTGTGTGCTTGCTGGCGTAGGCAAGCGGTTACATTGCCATCAAAAAATGCAATGGCATAGTCTAAATAACGACTGATTCCACACAATTTGGCATTCGCTTCCTTGGCAAAATGATGTACTTGTGATTCAGAAAGGGTCTTAGAATAAAGAAAATAAATTGACATATTTCACTCTTGATAAAAGGGAATTGCAAAAGGTATAGAAAAATAATAAGGAAATTTGTTCTTGCTGTCCACTTTATGTGTGAGTTGTTCATTTTGATTTTTCTCGCTAAAATCCCCCTTCTGCTCAAGAGGAATTTTATGCAATACACTCGTGAAAAAATTGTTAAAATTGGTATCGTCTTTGTAACTTTACTTGTTTGCATCACTGTAGTTGGTGTAATCTTAACTGGCATAAACCAATTTAAGTTTGCTTCCCAACTTGCCAGCATTAACCAAGTTTCAAATTTATCGCATTTATTGGTTAGTCAGCAGGCAAAGCTATTTTCATTAATGCTCATAAAAGAAGCTAAAACAGATGAACTCACTGAATCATTAGACATCTTTGCTCAAGAGAACTTTATTATTGATGCCAACCTTTATTCAGATTCAGGTGTGCTGATTGCTCAAAGCAAAAATGCAACACCTTTTCCCGCAGCGGCTCGCCAAAATACACAGAATACGCAACAAATTGTCGAGCCAATTTTCAATCAGCAGGAATTAATTGGTTTTCTGCGGGTTACTTTTGACAGTCAATATGCACAGACCTCTCAATATGCCGTCAATACACTTTTTCACCTCCTTTATGGAGAACTTATCATTCTATTTTTAGCAGGAGGTATATTTGTCAGTAGTTTTTATGGCTTCCCTCACAAACGCCGCATATTGCTTCAACCATTAATAAAATCGTCTACCCTCAATCCAACATACAGTGGCAAAAGTAACATTCAGCGTTTTTATTCACGCCGAAGGGCTTTTCGTCACAAGTGATTGTAATTCGGACGAGTCGGAGTATAATACCCAGCGTTTTGCCAATTGGCATCTGTTTATGTAAACAAATTAAAGAGGAATAAATGGCTAAAGAAGACTGCATTGAAATGCAAGGAACGATTTTAGAAACCTTACCTAACACAATGTTTCGTGTTGAACTTGAAAATGGTCATATTGTTACCGCACATATTTCAGGAAAAATGCGTAAAAACTATATCCGTATCTTAACAGGTGATAAAGTAACCGTTGAAATGACCCCTTACGATCTAAGCAAAGCCCGAATTATTTTCCGAGCAAGATAATCAATTTCTCATCAACATTAGATCTAAGAACAACCCTATAGTAGCGGAAACGGAAGTAATTGACTTCCGTTTTTACTATCTCTCTGCCAATAACCATTCGATAGATTGTTTTAATAGCTGAGTGCCTTTAACAGTTAGAATGGATTCAGGGTGAAATTGGAAGCCGCAGATAGGCAATGTGTTATGGCGAATAGCCATCACGATATTGCCAAATGTGGCGTTTACTGTTAATTCTGTGGGGAGTTCATCGCCCATTAGTGAATGATAACGAGCAACTGGCATTGGATTATTGAGACCTGCAAACATTGCTTGGTTGTCGTGTTCAATCTTAGAGACTTTTCCGTGCAAAACGGTGCCTGTATGTACTACCTTCCCACCAAGTGCCTCAATAATGGCTTGGTGTCCTAAGCAAATACCGATGATTGGTACATTTTCTTTTAATTTTTTGATGATTTCTAGCATATTTCCCGCTTCTTGAGGAGTACCTGGTCCTGGTGAGAGTGCTACTAGACTATCTGGTGTGGAAAGTGCTTTTTCACAGAAACTTTCAAGAGGGTAGTCGTTGCGAAAGACGGTAACGGTATGCCCCAATTGGCGAAATTGATCCACAAGGTTGTAGGTAAATGAGTCGAAATTATCGATAAATAGAATGTGAGCCATCATTACTCCTTAAGTGTTGCCGCATTTAATGGTAAGTGCATCTATACAAGCGGTCATTTTTTGTTTGATTTTTGTTATTTGCCGTTTACTTGCCCAATTGCTTTTAATACAGCTCTTGCTTTGTGGCGAGTTTCATCTGCCTCAAGTTGTGGATCAGAATCAAGTACTTCGCCACAACCTGCTTGGACGTATGCAAGACCATTTTGGACGAATGCAGATCGAATAACGATACAGGTATCCAAATTGCCATCTGAAGTTAAGTAACCGACTGCACCACCATAGCTATGGCGTTTTTGCTTCTCAAATTGATAAATGAGTTGCATCGCTTTAATTTTTGGTGCGCCTGTGAGCGTTCCCATATTCATACAGGCTTGGTAAGCGTGCAAGGCATCAAATTCTGGACGCAGTGTACCAATAACACGAGAAACAAGGTGCATAATATGCGAGTAGCGGTCAATTTGCATTAAATCTGCTACCTTACGAGAACCAGATACACATACACGAGCTACGTCATTGCGGGCGAGATCCACTAACATTAAATGCTCTGCAAGTTCTTTTTGATCCAAACGCAGTTCTAGCTCCAAACGGGTGTCTAATTCGGGATCAATATTACCTTGCGAATCAAATCCACGAGGACGAGAGCCTGCAATGGGGTAGATTTCTAATTGGCGATTATACTCAGAATATTTTAATGCACTTTCAGGCGAGGCTCCGAATAGGGTAAAGTCGTTACCTTGCATAAAAAACATATAAGGGCTTGGGTTATTGATTTTTAACTGACGATAAGCTGCTAAACGATTTGGGCAAGGTATACGAAAACGGCGAGATGGCACAATTTGGAAAACATCGCCAATATGGATATGGTGTTTGAGTTGATTAACGATGTCTTTAAAATCGTGATCGCTAATTTCTGCAATGGCCTCACTTTCTGCCTTTTCTAAGTTGAGGTTAAATGTCATTTGTTGGTAATTTGCTAATTTTTTAGCGAAATCGACCGCTTGTTGATTTAATTGTGCCTGTTGATTTGAATTAAAGCAGAAAGTGTGTAAGGTCGCAGTTTGATTGACGTGATCGACAAAAACGAGCTGTTCTGCTAAATAGAAGCTGTAATCATAACAATGCAAACCGTCATCATTAAATTCAATATTCTCCATTGGGATAAAATTTGCCACCAAATCGTAACTGAATAATCCGCCTAAATAGACAGGTTTTTCTTGCTGGGAAAATAACTGACGGACACAACGTAAACCATCAAAGATAGTCGTCGTTTTCAACTTGCAATCTTCATCTATATTGGCAGGTACATCAGGAAAAATCGCTTCCAAGCGGTTAGTTTCTGGTAAATTTTTGCAAATTGGTGCAGGATTAAGTTGTTGTAATGCGGCTTCAATCAGAGGGAGAACAGGCAGTCCATTTTCCGTTAAAGCCTCAAATGTAACGTGATTTTCATCGCAGAAAATATGTACGGCAGAGCGTGCAAAGAGTAAACTTTTAGTGCTGTTTTTACTTTGGATTTCGGCGGAATCAAGCAATAAAGTGTATGGCTCTTCACCACAGAGGTGGTAAAACATTGCAGTAGTATCTGCATAATAAGGAAGCTGCGTCTGCTGAATATGTAACATTATATTATCCCCCAATTGAATTTTTGTACTATTAAACTAGTACAAGTATGTATAGTCAAGTGGTTTTTACATTTTATGCCGTTTAAATGATTTCCTACTCCAAAATCATCATTGTCGCCAACAACGTAAAACGCTAAATTTGTGCTATACTTCTTAGGAAATTTCATTCATCTTTTGCAAAACTGGTATAAGAATAAAAGGAAATAAAATGATTGATCAAAATTTACTGCGTACACACCTTGATGAGGTTGTGCATATTTTAAAAACCAAACGTCAATTTGAACTTGATAAACACCGTGTGAGTGTCCTTGAAGAGCAACGTAAAGCATTGCAAATTCAATCAGAAACTTTGCAAGCAGAACGAAATAGCCGCTCAAAAAATATCGGTGCTGCAAAAGCTCGGGGGGAAGATATTTCAGCACTGTTAGCTGAGGTCGATTCAATGGGGAATGAATTAGCATTGGCAAAAACAGAATTAGACAAAATCCAAGCTGAGATTAGAACTTTACTTGTTAATATTCCGAACTTACCTGCCGATGATGTGCCTGTAGGAAAAGATGATAGTGAAAATGTGGAAATTGCACGCTGGGGCGAGCCTCGCCAGTTTGATTTTGAAGTAAAAGATCACGTTACGCTCGGCGAAAATCTACAAGGTTTAGATTTTCCAGCTGGGGTAAAATTGGCAGGCAGCCGCTTTGTGGTGATGAAAGATAAAATTGCCCACCTTCACCGTGCATTAGCTCAATTTATGCTGGACTTACATACGCAACAACACGGCTACATAGAAACTTATGTGCCATATTTAGTCAATCACGATAGTTTATTGGGTACAGGACAGTTACCAAAATTTGGCGAGGATTTATTCCATACCCAACCGTTAGAAGGGCAAGATCCTAATGCACTACAAAAACCTTTTGCATTAATTCCAACCGCAGAAGTGCCTGTTACTAATCTTGTGCGAGATGAAATTCTAGACGAAGATACATTACCACTCAAATTGACTGCACATACGCCTTGTTTCCGTGCTGAAGCAGGATCTTATGGAAGAGATACGAGAGGGTTAATTCGTATGCACCAATTTGATAAAGTTGAGATGGTACAAATTGTTGCACCTGAAAACTCAATGCAAGCCCTAGAAGAGCTGACAGCACACGCTGAAAAAGTCTTACAGTTACTGGAGCTTCCGTATCGAAAAATGCTACTTTGCTCTGGCGATATGAGCTTTAGTGCAACAAAAACATACGATTTGGAAGTTTGGTTGCCTGCACAACAAACCTATCGTGAAATTTCATCTTGTTCAAATATGGGGGATTTCCAAGCTCGCCGAATGCAAGCACGTTGTCGTGTTAAAGGTGATAAAAAAACACGTTTTGTACATACTCTCAACGGCTCTGGGCTTGCTGTTGGTCGTACTCTTGTTGCTGTGCTTGAGAATTACCAAAATGCTGACGGCTCAATTACTGTACCACAGGTTTTACGTCCATATATGAATGGATTAGAGCTTATTCAGTAATTTTATTATTCGACTTCCTTCTGTCTATCTTTGCAAGCACGGCAAGCGATCAAAAGCAGGCAGAGAAATGGTTAACTATTTTTCCATCAAAAAGTTGAAAAAGAAAATTTTCTCCTTATAATGCTTACTCTTTGGTGTTAAGTTTTACTTAACTTTTTATTATTACATATGGTATCAAGCAGCGGGCTTCCAAGCTTGATGGCGATATGGCTTCTTTAGAGGTTTTCCAATGAAACAAGGTATTCACCCTAACTATGTAGAAATTACTGCAACCTGCTCTTGTGGTAATGTTGTAAAAACACGTTCAACCGTAGGTAAAGATTTAAGCCTAGATGTGTGCGGTAACTGCCACCCATTCTATACAGGCAAGCAACGTGTTGTTGATACAGGCGGTCGTGTAGAACGCTTCAATAAACGCTTCAGCATTCCAGCGACGAAATAATATCGGAAATTACATTGCCCTTTCTTTGATAAAGAAAGGGCGGTTGTTTTTCAGTAGGTTTATTATGAAAGTGCTTTTTTTGCATAAGTCTCTAATAATGGGTGGCGTGGAGCGTATTCTAGTAAATTATTTAAACCTATTAAAAGACGAGTCTCACCTGGAGATCCACTTACTCCTAGATAATAAACCTCAAGACGACATTTTTAGTTCCCATATTCCACATAATATCAAGACAACCTATTTTTTCGATAATGCTTACTTAACTTATCGTAATAAATTATACATAGAAAGAAAACTCTCTATCCAAAAGAGGTTGAAATATAAGTGGTTGAACTTTAAAGAGAAAAGATATAGAAGAAAACAATTATTAAGCATTATTTCTAAAAATAATTACGATATTGTGATTAACTTTAGTGAACATTTTCATCGTTTTCTAGATTTTAATAAGATAGATTGTCCAATAGTACGTTGGCAGCATGGGGCATTATCTATAGATGATAAAATTAAATTCCAAACACAGATTCATTCCTTAAATAAATACGACTATATTGTTGCTATATGCCAAGAAATGGCGGAACAGATATTAGAAAATAATGAAATATCCAAAGAGAAAGTAAAATTAATCTATAATCCAATCAATTATAAAAATTTATATGCACTTGCAGAAAACCATTCTATTACTGATTCTCATCTCATAGAACAAGCCTCAAATAACGAGCCATTTTTACTGCAAGTATCAAGACTAGACCCAAGAAAACGCCACGAATGGTTAATTCAAGCTTACGCTAAATTAGTAAAGAAAGGTATTAAAGAGAAACTTTATATTATTGGTGGAGGCGAAATATATAAAGAGTTATATGATCTTATAAAATCACTTAATTTAGAAGAATATTGTTTTTTATTAGGTCAATTAAATAATCCTTACCCTTATATGAAGAATGCTAAACTATTTTTACACACTTCAGAAACAGAAGGTTTTTGTACAGTGTTAGTTGAAAGTTTAGCATTTAATGTTCCTGTTGTGGCAATGAATTGCCCAACAGGCACAAAAGAGATTCTTAACAATGGAAAATGTGGTGCACTTACCCCATTGGGTGATATAGATAAATTCGTTGAAGAAATTTACCATCTACTGACTTCAGAGAATCGGCTAAATGATTGTAGACAGGAGATAATTAAACATATCTCTAGTTTTGGTGAAGATAAAATCAAATATGATTTTTTAACATTATTAGATAGTATTCATAACCAGTCTTAATATAGGTCTTTTATTATGCCCCCTATTTTTATCATCAGCCTAAAAAACTCTCCTCGTAGAGAAGTCATTGCTCAACGTTTATCTGCTTTAGGTCTTCAGTTTGAATTTTTTGATGCGGTTTACGGTAAAACATTACCACACGAAGAATTAGCAAAAGTGGATTATGAATTTTATCCTAAAAATTACAATGCTCAAAAAACGCTAACTTTGGGTGAAATTGGCTGTGCGATGAGCCATATTAAACTATATGAACATTTGGTAAAAAATAATATAGAGCAAGCGATTATTTTAGAAGATGATGCGATTGTCTCTCTGTATTTTGCAGATATATTTAATGATGCACTTCGCAAAATATCCCCGAATTTTGATATTTTATTTTTAGATCATGGCAAAGCTAAAATCTATCCATTCCCTAAAAATTTAGTGGAAAGATATAGATTGGCAAAATACATCAGACCATCAAAATACTCTAAGCGAACCATTATTAGAACCACAGGCTATTTACTAACTTTAAATGGTGCAAAAAAATTATTGAAGCAGGCTTATCCAATCAGAATGCCTGCTGATTTCTTAACTGGTTTATTGCAATTAAATCAATTAAATGCGTATGGTATTGAGCCTTCTTGTATTTTTGGTGGAGCGGTTTCTGAAATAGATCAACAAGAAGATAGGTATAAATAAGAATGAGTATAAAAGCAATATTGCGAAATATACGCATTATTATGGGTAAATTTTTTATTGATAAGTGGTCAATTTCGCAGCCTATTCAGCAACCAATTAGAAAAATCTTATTTATGCGACAAGACGGCAAAATCGGTGATTATATTGTCAGTTCTTTTGTCTTCAGGGAAATTAAAAAACATTCACCTGATACGCATATAGGCGTGATATGTTCCTATAATAATGCCTATATGTTCGAAAAAAATCCCCATATTGACCAGCTCTACTTAGTTAAAACGAAAAGTATTATTGATTATATTCGTTGTGGTAGATCGTTGGCGAAAGAAGAATATGATGTTGTACTTGATCCGACTATACAGTTACGCAATAGGGATTTGCTACTGCTGCGTTTGATTTGTGCCATATATTATGTTGGAGTAAGAAAGCAAAATTATCAATTATTTAACTTTAATATAACAAACAGCCAGCAGCATTTCTCTTTAATTTATAAAGATATGTTAGCATTATTAGATATTAAGCCTATTTCATTAGAATATGACATACCTTGTGCCAAGCAAGAAAAAGAAGAGGTAAAACAATTCTTAGCTGAAAAGAATTTAACGGATTATATTTCAATCAATTTCTTTGGTGCTGGAAATACAAGGCGATTAGATAAAGATAAAATGCAAGAATTACTAAATACTTTAACAAAATCCACAAAACGTCCTATCGTATTACTGGCTATACCATCAGAAATAGAAATATTAAAAGCATTATCAAAACAGTACAATCATATCTTTGTATATGAAAAAACCAAAAATATTTTCCACACCATTGAGCTTATTCGACATGCTAGCTTATTAATTTCTCCAGATACCTCAACTGTACATATTGCGGCTGGATTGCAGAAAAAAATAATCTGTTTTTATAGTGCTGATGAAGATAATTTTACACATTGGCACCCTAATAATAAAAATAAAACTGTTATATTAAGATTTAATAAAAATATTAATGAAATTGATTTTACTACACTCGATCCTAAGTGGCTAAATTAGATGGAATTCCAAAGTCTTAAGCTATTTCTAGATATTGCACGATCTCAGAGCTTTATTCGTAGTGCAGAAAAAAACCATATGAGTGCATCTACATTATCTCGCCATATTCAGCGGCTTGAGCAAGAACTTGGACAACCACTGCTAATTCGAGATAATCGCCACGTTTTACTAACTGAAGCGGGCAAGCTCTTTTTATATTTCGCTGAACAAGGTTGGGCAAATTGGCAACAATTGAAACAGAAATTAAATCCTCAAATTTCGACACTTGAAGGTGAACTGAAACTTTTCTGTTCTGTTACTGCCTCTTACAGCCATTTGCCCCAGATCTTGGCAAAATTTCGTCAAGTCTACCCCAAAGTGGAAATTAAATTAATTACAGGTGATCCCGCTAAATCGTTAAATTCGATCCAATTGTTACAAGCCGATCTTTCTTTGGCTGGTAAGCCTCAAGCATTACCTAATAGCATCGCATTTCACTCTATTGATGAGATTACACTGTCGTTAGTTGTGCCTCGGATTGCCTGTTTAGCCACCCAACTCTTACAAGAAGATTACATTGATTGGCAAAATATTCCCTTTATTTTGCCTGCTGATGGTCCAGCTCGTCAGCGTATAGAACATTGGTTTAAATTACAAAAAATTAAACAGCCCAAAATTTATGCGGTAGTAGAGGGGCACGAAGCTATTGTGCCAATGGTTGCTGTCGGCTGTGGCGTAGCATTGCTTCCTGATGTGGTTGTTCAACATAGCCCTGTAAATAATCAAGTCTCTTATTTTACTTTAACATAACCTATAGAAGCCTTTGAACTTGGTATTTGTGTACAGAAACGTCGCCTACAAGAACCAATTATTCAGGCATTTTGGCAGGTTTTATCTGATCTAGATTAAAATATTTTACGGCGTATTTTGATAATATAGCCTTTGCCGTAACTTGTTCCACTTTAAATTATCCATATCACTTTGTATGAAATGTTCCATTTTAGAAGGAGAAAACCAATGAAAATTGTTGAAGTTAAACACCCTCTTATCAAACATAAAATAGGGCTAATGCGAGCCTTTGATGTCAATACTAAAGACTTCCGAGAGCTGGCAACTGAAGTGGGAAGTTTACTTACTTATGAGGCCACTGCTGATTTAGAAACGGAAAAAGTGATCATTAATGGCTGGAACGGTGAGGTTGAAATTGAGCGAATTAAAGGCAAAAAAGTAACGGTTGTGCCTATTTTACGAGCTGGATTAGGTATGATGGACGGTGTATTAGAACATATTCCAAGTGCAAGAATCAGTGTAGTGGGTATTTACCGTAATGAAGAAACGCTTGAACCCGTGCCTTATTTTACAAAGCTCGCTAATGATGTGGAAGAACGCCTTGCGATTATTGTCGATCCTATGTTGGCAACAGGTGGCTCAATGATAGCAACGATTGATTTACTGAAAAAAGCAGGCTGTAAGCAAATTAAGGTTTTAGTTTTAGTCGCTGCCCCAGAAGGAATAAAAGCACTAGAAGCCGCTCACCCTGATATTGAACTTTATACTGCTGCAATCGATAGTCATTTAAATGAAAATGGATATATTATCCCAGGGTTGGGCGATGCTGGCGATAAAATTTTTGGCACGAAATAAAACCAATCCGAACAAAAAGCCTCCATAAGCGGTTTGATTTTAATAAATTTTTGCAAATCGCCATATTGAATAAACTAAAACAGGGCGTATGAAATACGCCCTTATTATTTTACTCGACATCATCAACACTGTTTATCAACTCTTTTGGTATTTCTGGCGGATTTTCACATAACCAATTTGCCAAATGAGCGTAATCAGACAAGCTTAGGTTTTCTGCTCTAGCATTTAAATCAACACCGAGTTTCGTGAGCTGCTCTGGAGAGAACAAGGCTGAAAGTGCATTGCGTAAGGTCTTTCTCCGTTGGTTAAATGCTTGAGTGGTTACACGATTAAGCCAGTAAATATCTTTAACAGGGTGGGGTAAGACTTGATGTGGCATTAAGCGAACCACCGCAGAGTCTACTTTTGGAGCAGGTTTAAATGCCGATGGTGGAACTTCTAAGACAGGCATTACTTGACAATAATATTGTGCCATAATCGTGAGGCGACCGTAGGCTTTACTATTGGGGGCGGCACAAAGTCGTTTTACGACCTCTTTTTGCAACATAAAATGCATATCTTGAATAATATCGTGAAATTTAAACAGATGAAACATTAATGGTGTTGAGATGTTATAGGGTAAATTGCCGAAAATTCTCGCTTTTTTTCCATCAGATAAATTAAGCTCATTGAAATAATGGTGAAAATTAAACTGAAGTGCGTCCTGTTCAATGACCGTCAGTTTATGGTTAAGGAAAGGGTGGTGGCGAAGACGCTCAGCTAAATCTCGGTCAAGTTCAACCACGGTAAGACTCTCAACGCTTTCTGCAACAGGCTCCGTTAAGGCACCAAGTCCAGGTCCAATTTCAATTAAAAGTTGATCTTTTTGTGGAGCAATGGCCGCAACGATATTATGAATAACATTTTGATCGTGGAGAAAATTTTGTCCAAAGCGTTTACGAGCGGTATGTCCAAGATGCGTTTTTGAGTTTGAATGCATAATTTCCCTAGCTAAATAGTTTTTTCTGCTAAATAAGCGGTAAGTTTTCCGCTATATTTTGCAATAATAGGAACGAAAAGAGCCTTGCAATATTGCAAGGCTTAAAAAATCGTAATGAATTAAAAATATTTGATTGTTGCTTTTTGTTTAAGTGATTTAATCCAATCTTCTTCAAACGTTTTTATCTGCTTGTTGATAAGTTGTTCATACGCTTTTTGTAGATAAGCTTGTTCTGTTCTATCGCCTTGACGAGTATCAGCTACCTTCAAAATATGCCAACCAAATTGCGATTTAAAAGGTTTTGAAATAACACCGATTTTGCTTTTCTCTGCGACTTGAGCAAATTGAGGATCGTAGATGTCTAAGAAATTCCACCCCAAATTACCACCATCTGCACCAGAAGCATAATCCACCGAGTATTTTTGGGCTGCTTGTTCAAAACTTATCTGATTACCATTAATTTCTTTTAAAAGATTATTTAATTTTGCTTTAGCCTGTGAGTCATTCAGAATAGGGGTGGTTTTTATTAAAATGTGGCTAATCTTATATTCCGTACCTTGTACTTTTTTTAGCTTTCCTGTTTTTTTCGCTTTGTCTAATAATTCTTTCGATAAATTTTGAACATCTTTCGGAGCAACTTGCAAGTTCTTGCTAATAGTGGCATTACGAACTTCTTGCATTAAAATTTGATGAGCAAATTGATCACGATATTGATCAAGTGTAATTCCTTGGTAATCTAATGCGTCAAGGAATTGACCAAAAGTTAATCCATTTTCGATAGCGATATTTTCAATCATTTGATTGATATAGTCATAATTGACAGTAATACCAGATTCTTGAACGGCACGTTGGAATAAAAAACTATCGATAACTTCTTCTAAAGCCTTTTTGAGATTAGTTTTATTATTTGTTCTTCCGTTTAACGCCTGTACTACTTGACTTTGCATAATTGGAAAGCCATCAACGGTTGCCACAACACGTTCTTCCGCTAAAGCCTGTTGCATCAGTGCAAGTAGAGCAA
Organism: Nicoletella semolina; assembly: GCF_004345745.1. Taxonomy (GTDB): domain Bacteria; phylum Pseudomonadota; class Gammaproteobacteria; order Enterobacterales; family Pasteurellaceae; genus Nicoletella; species Nicoletella semolina. The sequence continues at coordinate 61,264 of NZ_SLXJ01000009.1, forward strand.
AAATCGTAATAAAAAACGATTTAATTAATGTAAATTTCATATTTTTTCCTAAATTGAAAAAGAATAACGCTACTTAGAGCAATATATTGAGTAAGAGTTCCCATTGATGAAAAATCTAGCTAGAAAAAGTAGAACTCATCACTGGGAACTCAGCACAACCTGATAAATACCATCGTAGTCTTGTGTTCTGACCTGAACCTTTTCTGTTCGAGCGGTGGGGATATTTTTGCCAACATAATCCGCTCGAATCGGCAACTCACGATGTCCTCTATCTACAAAAATAACCAGCTCAATTTTAGCAGCTCGCCCAAACTCCAGCAAGGCATCTAATGCAGCTCGAATGGTTCGTCCTGTAAACAGCACGTCATCAACTAAAATTACGTTCTTACCTTCTAAGCTCAAGCTCACATCAACGCCTGCATAGATAGGATCTTTTTGAGACATATCCAAATCATCACGGTAAAAAGTAATATCTAATGCCATTATTGGTAACTGAATGTTGGTCAGTTGTGCAATTCGCTGCTGGAGCAGCTGTCCAATATTTGCCCCCCTGCGTTTAATTCCAACTAATACCACATCATTTAAATCACGGTGCTTTTCGATGATTTGATGCGAGATTCTTGAAATTGTTCGTTGAAATTGCTCTGTATCAATAATGATTTTTTCCATTATTTTTCCTATACCCTTGTTTTTCACTACCCTTTTTCTATTCCCCTTATTTCTGATTAGACTGATAATATCTCAAATTTATAATCCTTGAATTTTTTTTATCACATTAGTGGTAGAGCAGCCATTTTCAAAATTGAGTACTCGCACATCGCCACCGCTTGCCCAAACTTCTTGGCTACCTGCAATTTCGTGCGGTTGATAATCGCCCCCTTTTACCAGTAGATCAGGCAATATTTCACTAATGAGACGCTGTGGTGTTTCTTCTTCAAATGGAACAACCCAATCAACGGAAGCCAGTCCTGCCAGCACGGCCATTCTGGATTCAAGATCATTAATTGGACGTGATTCACCCTTCAAGCGTTTAACTGATTCGTCAGTATTCACCGCCACAATTAAGCGATCACCCAATTTGCGAGCATTTTCCAAATAAGAAACGTGTCCAGGGTGAAGAATATCAAAACAGCCATTCGTCATTACGATTTTTTCACCACGCTGTTTGGCTTGAGCAACCCATACTTTTAGCAACTCTTCACTGACTACGCCAAATCCTGTCTCACTACGTTGGTGAATGGCTTGCTCCAACTCGCTGATAGTTAGCGTTGAAGTGCCTAATTTCCCCACAACAATACCTGCTGCCGCATTGGCTAAGTAGCAGGCTTCTTCAAGAGGGCGTCCGTCAGCAATGGCTATCGCTAATACGCTAATCACCGTATCACCTGCCCCTGTTACATCAAAAACCTCTTTTGCCTGAGTCGGTAAATGGAAAGCTGGCTGATTTGGTCGTAAAAGCGTCATTCCTTTTTCAGAACGGGTAACCAACAATGCAGAAAATTCATACTCTGCAATCATTTTTAACCCTTTTTCAATAATGTCTTCTTCGCTCTCGCAATGCCCAACGACAGCTTCGAATTCTGACATATTGGGAGTTAATAGTGTTGCACCACGATAGCGTTCAAAATTAGTCCCTTTTGGATCGATCAATACTGGCACGCCTGCTTGTCTAGCTATTTGAATCATCTCTTGGACAGCATTCAGCGTACCTTTACCATAATCCGATAAAACTAATGCACCGTAAGCGGTCAGTTCTGCATTTAATTTTGCAAGCAGTGCTTGGCTGCTCACATCGTGGAATGTTTGCTCAAAATCAAGTCTCAATAATTGTTGATGGCGAGATAAAATGCGTAGTTTGGTGATGGTTGGGTGACTTGCTAATGCAACACAATGATTTTTGATTTGATGGGCATTTAATAACGTGTCCAACGCTCGCCCTGCATCATCTTGACCAATTAAGCCGTGTAATGCGACAGGGACGTTTAAACTCGCAATATTCATTGCAACATTTGCCGCACCGCCAGCCCTGTCTTCATTCTCTTGCACTTGTACTACAGGCACAGGGGCTTCAGGGGAAATACGGTTTGTTGAACCAAACCAGTAGCGATCAAGCATCACATCGCCAAGTACAAGCACCTTAGCTTGAGTGAATTGAGGAGAATATTGCATCATCGATTTTTACCTTTAAAATTTTTATTATATTGAGTAGCGGTGAGTTTTTGCGAGTTTTTGCAAAAACGCCAACATTGGTTTCATATTACCTGTTTCGTAAAATTTGGCCATTCGGCTATCATAGCTGCGTTTGCTGCTAGCTGGAATGCTAGCAGGCGGCTTAGCACCGCCTTTGGGATTATTTTTTACTCTTCTTAATAAATTTCATTAAGCGCTTACGCTTGCGTAATTGGCTTGGCGTGAGTTTATTACGTCTGCCTGCAAAAGGATTATTCCCCTCTTGGAATAAAATCCGAATCGGAGAGCCAATAATTTTGAGACTTTTGCGGAAATAATTAGATAAATAGCGTTTATAAGAATCCGCCAGTTTCTCTATTTGATTGCCGTGAATCACAATAATTGGCGGATTGTAACCACCAGGGTGGGCATATTTCAGTTTTACTCGGCGTCCATTGACTAATGGCGGCTGATGTTCATCGGTGGCAAGCTGCAAAATTCGAGTAAGCATTGAGGTGGTCATCTTTTTGGTTGCACATTGGTAGGCCTCTTGAATAGAGCCAAACAAATTACCTACACCACTGCCGTGCAATGCAGAAATAAAATGTACTCGAGCAAAATCAATAAAATCAAGGCGGCGATCAAGTTCAGATTTAACATTATCTTTCACATCTTGAGATAAGCCGTCCCATTTATTGACAACAATAACCAGCGATTTACCTGCATTTAAGATAAAACCAAGTAACGATAAATCTTGATCAGAAATACCATCACGAGCATCAATCGTCAGTAACACCACATTCGCATCTTGAATGGCTTGCAATGTTTTGATTACAGAGAATTTTTCAACGGTTAGATGTACCTTTCCTCGTTTACGCACGCCAGCCGTATCAATCAATGTATAGGCTTGCCCATCTCGCTCCATTGGAATGTAAATTGAGTCTCGAGTTGTCCCTGGCATATCGAAAACAACCACTCGTTCTTCACCTAAAATACGGTTGGTCAGTGTTGATTTTCCAACATTTGGACGCCCCACAATGGCAATTTTGATCTTTTTATCTTCTAGAGCTTGTTCCTGTGCCAAAACATCATCAAGTAGGGCAATATCTTCTTCGTTAGTGACATCAAAATCGTTATCCCACTCATCTTGCACATCTTTTGCACTCTTTTCATCACATTCGACCGCTTCTCCCTGCCCATTGTCTTTGGAAAGTTCCGCTTGCTTTGTCAGCGTTTCTGCTAAGGGAGCAAGTACGGATTCGATTAATTGAGTAACGCCACGCCCTTGTGCTGCTGCAATCGGTTCAATATGCCCTAAACCCAACTGATAGAATTCAGCAATATGGGAATCCGCATCAATACCATCTGTTTTATTAGCGACGACGACGGTGGTTTTATCTCGCTGGCGTAAATAGTGTGCGATGCCAATATCCGCAGGTAACAAGCCTGCCCGAGCGTCCACTAAAAAAAGTACGACATCGGCTTCTTCTATCGCAAGCAGAGATTGCTCTGCCATTTTTTCTTCAACACCCTCTTCCGTGCCATCAATACCGCCTGTATCTATCACGATAAAGTCGTGTCCTGCAATGTGTGCGTGTCCATATTTGCGGTCTCGAGTTAAACCAGCGAAGTCAGCAACGAGTGCATCACGAGTGCGAGTTAAACGGTTAAATAATGTGGATTTTCCCACATTGGGTCTGCCAACAAGGGCAACAACAGGAGTCATATCAAAACCTCAATAAAATTCGATTTGCAAATTGTTTGCAAACGGCGAGCATTATAGCCTAATTTCGTGATATTGAGCGAGAAGAGGAGAAAAAGCTTATTGTTCCAACTTTAATGCGTGAGAAAAACTTTGTAACCCTTCAACATTACCCATTTTTGCCATAGATTGTAATGCTTGAGTCGGAGCGTGTAATAACTGGTTAGACAGTTTATAGCTCAATTCTTGCAGCACTTTTTCACTTTCTTGCCCTTGTGAGAGAGCTAAAAAGGCTTTTTCGAGCAAATCAAGACGGATTTCTTCTGCATTTTGACGGAAATGCTTAATCAGAGAGGTAGATTGTTGCTGTTTTAGCCATAAAAAGAAGGATTTTGCTTCTTCTTCGATAATAAGTTTGGCTTGTTCGGCAGCCTGCTGGCGTTGAGCAAGATTTTGCTGAATAATATTTTGAAGATCATCAACGCTATATGCATAAACACCATCAAGCTCTCCCACACGTTCATCAATATCACGAGGCACGGCAATATCAATCAATAGCATTGGATAAAAGCGACGTTGTTTTTGAGCCTGTTCAACCATCGACTTATCGATCAGCACATTAGAGCTACCTGTAGAACTGATTACAATATCAGCTTGATTTAAACCAAGCTGTAACGCACTTAACGATAAAATTTGCATTGGGGTATTGAGTTTTTCCGCCAACATTTCAGCACGAATATGCGTGCGATTAGCAACAATAAGATTTTTTGCACCGTGTTGAGTAAGATAGCGAGCAACAAGTTCAATCGTTTCACCTGCACCAACGAGTAAAAAGCGTAGATTGGTAAAATTATCAAAAATTTGACGAGCTAACCCACAGGCGGCATAAGCCACAGAGACGGCACTACTACCAATATCGGTTTCTGAACGAACTCGCTTTGCCGCCGCAAATGTTTTCTGAAAAAGACGAGCAAGATTGGTTGAAATCGTTGTGCCTAAGGAGAGATAAAATTGCTCACTTTCTTGATAAGCCTGCTTTACTTGCCCTAAAATTTGTGGCTCGCCCAAAACTAACGAATCTAAACCACAAGCAACTGACATCAAATGGCGAGCAGCGTCCATATTTTGCTTGAAATAAATGGATTGTTGCAATTCATCATTATCTAACTGATGAATACGAGCAAACCACGTTACACATTGCTCTCGCCAAGCTCTATTCTCAGTACTTTGTTCTTGTGGTGGCACGGTTGGTTGATGAAAATAAAGTTCCGTGCGGTTGCAGGTTGAAAGAATAACAACACTTTGAGCAAGGGATTGCTCATGAATTTGCTCAAATGCGATTTGACGTTTACTCTCAATAAACGCCACCTTTTCACGCAAACCCACAGACGCAGTTTTATGGTTAATCCCCAAAACAAGAATAGTCATTCTTACCCACAAATAAAAATAATTTGGCAATATTGTAAAATTGGAAAGACACATTCTAATCAATCGAACTATTTGGTGCAAATAATTGTCTTGATAGGTTTGATTTATGGCAAACATTAAGATGACAAGCAATGGCTTTGTTAAAAAATTTTGTAAATAGGCGAGGGAAAGAGATAGGCAATACAGTATAAAATCCCCTAAATTAAATAAGAATTAAATCTTAATTAAGCTATAATGTTGCTCGTTTTGCCGCTGTCTATTGATAGTCATTTTTTCTGCTATTTTCCTAGGAGGACGACTTATGGTTGCTATTCGCCATTCTCATCAGCTTGATTTAAATCATTTTGAATTAGCAAGTTGGAGTGCTGGGGTTCAATTGTCGCCGTTGACGTTTGATCAACTTTCCATTGCTTGGCGTTATGTGCAGGAAAAATTAGACACAGATCAATTTCATCTGATGTGGTATAGCCTTGAAATGGTCGAAATTCTGCATAGTTTGAGTATGGACGATGAGAGTTTAATTGCCGCATTGTTGTTTCCTTTAGTTAAGCAAAACATCATCGATCTTGCACAAGTTAAGGAGGATTTCGATAATCGCATTAAAAATTTGGTAAAAGGTGTATTGGAAATGGATAATATTCGCCAACTGAATGCAAGCCACGCTTCTGATACACAAATTGATAATATCCGCCGAATGCTGTTAGCAATGGTGGACGATTTCCGATGTGTTGTGATCAAATTAGCGGAGCGTATTGTCTTTTTGCGTGATGTGGAACATCGAAGCGAAGAAGATTTGGTGCTTGCGGCAAAAGAGTGTTCACATATCTATGCCCCTCTTGCTAATCGATTAGGCATTGGTCAGCTCAAATGGGAGTTGGAAGATTACTGTTTTCGAGTGTTGCACCCTCAATATTATCGCCAAATTGCCAAATATGATCTGGCAGAACGCCGCCTTGATCGTGAACGCTACATTGCAGATTTTATTGAACAATTGACCGCTCATTTATCTCAAACCTTAGAAAACGTGCAGATTTATGGTCGTCCTAAACATATCTATAGCATTTGGAAAAAAATGCAGAAAAAGCAACTCACTTTTGAGCAACTATTTGATGTGCGAGCTGTACGAATTATTGTCCCTAATTTATCGGACTGCTATACCGCTTTAGGGATTGTACACACGCATTATCAACATCTCCCAGAACATTTTGACGATTACATTGCTAACCCTAAATCAAACGGCTATCAGTCCTTACATACCGTCGTATTAGGCAAGGAAAATAAACCGATTGAAGTACAAATCCGTACTCAACAAATGCACGATAATGCGGAACTTGGCGTTGCTGCACACTGGAAATATAAAGAAGGAGCGGGCAGTGTGCGTAGTGGTTATGAAGAAAAAATTGGCTGGCTGCGTAAATTACTGGATTGGCAAAAAGATATTGCCGATTCAAGCGATATGGTTGCTGAAATGCGTTCACAAGTATTTGATGATCGAGTGTATGTCTTTACCCCAAAAGGTGATGTAATTGATTTACCTAAAAATGCCACCCCACTTGATTTCGCCTATTCTATTCACAGTGAAATTGGGCATCGCTGTATCGGTGCAAAAGTCGGTGGAAGAATTGTTCCTTTTAGCTACTTATTACAAATGGGCGATCAAGTTGAAATCATTACCCAAAAAACTCCCAACCCTAGTCGAGATTGGCTAAATCCCAACCAAGGCTTTGTGAATACCCCCCGAGCAAGAGCCAAGATTGCAGCGTGGTTTAAAAAATTAGATCGAGAAAAGCATATTCCAATCGGCAAAGAAGCACTTGAAACAGAAATCGCAAAATACCCTTTTAGCCAAAAGCAGATTGAAGAATACGCACTGCCACGCTATAACTTAAAACACATCGACGATCTCTATGCAGGTATTGGCAATGGCGATATTCGCCTAAACCAATTAATCCACTATTTACAACATAAGTTGATTAAAACCACGGCTGAACAAGCCGATGAAGCTATTCTCAAACAAGTTGCCAATAAGCAACAAACAAACAAACAGACTAAAAATAGCTTTGTGGTCGTCGAAGGCGTAGGAAATTTGATGCATTCTATTGCCCGCTGTTGCCAACCAATCCCTGGTGATGAGATTGTTGGCTATATTACACAAGGGCGAGGCATCTCTATCCATAAATCAGACTGCGATCAACTGTTTGAATTACAAACCATAAATCCTGAACGTGTGGTTGAAGCACAATGGGGAGCAACCTATGCCAATGCAGGGTTTAGTTTGACCTTAAGAATCATCGCCAATGATCGTAACGGATTGCTGCGTGATATTAGTGCAATTATGGCAAATGAAAAAATTAATGTGCTAGGTGTATCCAGTCGCACCGACACCAAACGCAGTATTGCCACAATGGACATTGAAATTGAATTAAATAATACCGATTTACTGCCCAAATTACTCAGCCGAATTTTACAACTTGATGACGTTATCGAAGCTAAACGGTTTTCCAATTAATCAGAAAAATGGTGCAATTTTTTTTGCCTAAATTCACCGCTTATAAATAAGATAAAATATAACAAGAAATATTCTCGTAAGGATTAAAAATGAAAAATGTTGTTATCTTAGGTTCGACAGGGTCAATCGGAACAAGCACACTTTCTGTTATCGATCATAACCCTGAAAAATATAGCGTATTAGCACTGATTAGCGGAAAAAATGTCGCTTTAATGACAGAGCAGTGTCGCCACTATCAACCTCGTTTTGCCGCAATGAACGATGAAGCTTCAGCCAAGCAATTGCGTGAAAATTTACAATCTCTCGGCATTCAAATTGAGGTTCTAGCTGGAACACAAGCTATCTGTGAACTTGCCGCCCACCCCGAAGCAGATATGGTAATGGCTGCCATTGTGGGTGCCGCAGGATTACTGCCTACGTTATCAGCGGTGAAAGCAGGAAAAAAAGTGTTACTTGCAAATAAAGAATCACTGGTTACTTGTGGACAACTTTTCATCGAACAAGCTCAACAATCAAATGCACAATTACTGCCTGTAGATAGCGAACATAATGCGATTTTCCAAGTGCTACCGCCAGATTTACAAAATAAAATCGGTTTCTGCCCGCTTGAAGAGCTAGGCGTAAGCAAAATTATTTTAACAGGCTCAGGCGGTCCTTTTCGCACAAAACCATTGAATGAATTTGCAGCAATTACCCCAGCACAAGCAGTCGCTCACCCTAATTGGTCAATGGGTAAAAAAATATCTGTCGATTCCGCTACAATGATGAATAAAGGTTTGGAATATATCGAAGCTCGCTGGTTATTTAACGCATCAGCCCAACAAATGGAAATTATTATCCACCCACAATCGATTATTCATTCAATGGTACGCTACATTGATGGTAGTGTATTAGCACAAATGGGCAACCCAGATATGAGAACCCCGATTGCTGACACAATGGCATACCCTGACCGCATTTTTTCTGGCGTCGCACCGCTGGACTTTTTCAAACTGAACGAACTGACCTTCATTGAGCCTGATTTTACTCGCTATCCAAATTTAAAGCTGGCAATTGATGCCTTCGCTGAAGGTCAATATGCAACCACTGCAATGAACGCAGCGAACGAAATCGCAGTATCCGCCTTTTTAGCACAAAAAATCCGCTTTACCGACATAGCAACGATCAATCGCACCACCGTTGAAAACATCGCTCCTATCAAAATACGAGAGATTGATGACGTATTACATACAGACAACCTAGCTCGACAAATCGCCGAGCAATTGGTAATGGAGAGCAATATATAAGGGAGAGTAGTACCTAGGTAAATTAGCATAGGTACGGATTTAATCACAATAAGACCCTAAGCCCATTTTTAAAATCTGGGCTTAATAAACAAAAATATAAAATACCAATCTTCTTATTTTCTCCAGGCTCCTCCCACTTCTTTTTCCCCAGCAAGTAAAAATACTGCCAGTGGTTTTTTCAGTAGGTTAAGGTGAAAGCGATTGATAGAGTTTGAATGCTTGCCCATCAGACATACTGGCTAGATAATCGCATAATATTCGAGGGCGTTTTTCTGTTGCGGTTTGTTGCCAACGTTGAGCGACATTGTTAGGTAGCAAACGTGTTGGATCAACACTGAGCATATCGAATAATTCTAATAAAATCCGTTGTCCTCGATATTCTACTCTTTGTGTTTTGGTATCGCAGATGACATAGCGATAGACAAAATTTTTTAATACCTTTAAGACAGCTTGTACATCAGATGGCAAAGTGGCATTGAAACGCAATAGCGGTTCATTAAATTCGTTGTACTCGCCCCAGCTGACATTTGTTACAAAATAATTGACCAATGAGCCTATGACATCTTTTCGTTCGTAGCGGTGTGTTGAAAAGAGTTTTGTTCGTAGTTCAGGAAGCCTTTTTTGTATCCAAGCTGAGCTACAGCTTGCCAATTCTATTTCAGCAAATTGCCAAAGCTGTGGCGTAACCATTCCTCCAACAATCGCATCTTCTAGATCGTGTACGCCATAAGCAATGTCATCGGCCAGCTCCATAATGCTACAGTCAAGTGATTTGTAGCGAGTTTGGTTCGGTAAACTGGGATCATCATTAGGTATCACCGTTTGAAATAGCAGGCGATCGCTTTCACACAGCGGTTCTAGTACCCAATCAAAGAAAATCTTGTCATCACGAAAAATACCTTTGTTGGTGTTTAACTGGTGGAGATTAATAAAACGTCCCTCAGGCAATGGCTTAGGCATTGTTGGTCGAGTTCGCTCAAAGATAACTGGGTATTTCAAAATACCGAGTAATGTTCGTCGAGTTAAATTCATTCCTGTGGCTTCGGTATAAGGCTCAAGTTGCGTTACAATCCGAAAAGATTGAGCATTGCCTTCAAAGCCGCCATATTGCTGCATTTTGTAGTTCAATGCCATTTCGCCACCATGCCCAAAAGGAGGGTGTCCAATATCGTGAGCGAAGCAGAGTGATTCAATTAGGCTACGAGAAGGCAGTAGAGCGGTCAGATCGTCTGCAAATTTTGCACAATTTGATGTGGAACAGACCGCTTGAAAGCCTGTTGTATCTTCTTTCAGTTTGGCTCGTAAGCTACTGCCGATTTGAGCCACCTCAAGAGAGTGGGTTAAGCGGGTGCGATAAAAATCAAGTTCTCCAACGGCGTGGATTTGCGTTTTTGCCTGTAAGCATCGAAATGCTTCTGAGTGCAGAATACGTCCTCGATCACGCTGAAAGGGCGAACGATGATCCCCTTCACGCTGTTTATCTTGTAAGAAACGTGCTGTCCATTGAGATGAAATCATAAGGTCTCTTTATTATTAATGAATGAAGAAATAAACGATGATTTTCCGCTATAATAACGCAATCTTTTTTCTGTTCAATCACTATTCAAATCGTACAATGAAGGAGACGCTATGAATTATTTGGAACAACTTCCCCCTGAACTGAACATCATTCACTACAATGACATTCCTGTGTTAGAAATATCTCACCCCAAAGTCAAGGCAAAAATTTCGCTGCAAGGGGCACAGCTATTAAGCTGGCAACCTGCACAAAGTCAGCAAGATGTGTTGTGGTTGAGTGAAGTTGAGTCTTTTAATGCAGGTAATGCGATTCGTGGTGGTGTGCCAATCTGCTACCCTTGGTTTGGGGGCGTGAAATCGCCTTCCCACGGCTATGCTCGCATTCAGCAGTGGGCATTAGCGGATTATCAAGTGGAGAATGAACAAATATGGCTTGCTTTTGATTTTCAAGATGAAGCAAGATTAGAAATGGTGTTAGGTTCAACCTGTGGACTGACCTTTACACACCTTGCACAAGAACCAGCACAATTGGCTTTGCATACTTATTTTAACGTGGCAAATATCCAACAAGTCTCCCTTGAAGGCTTGCCAACTCGTTGCTTTAATTCCTTAACAAAGCAAGAGGAAACAGTCACCTCACCACGCAAAATCACGGAAAATGTAGATTGCATTTATCCAATCACACAACCGCTGACCGCCACAATTCGTGATTTAGGTTATCAGCGTCATATTCAAGTTGAACATTTAAATGCAACAGACGTGGTAGTGTGGAATCCTTGGCATAAACCAACGAGTGGTATGAGTGAGCAAGGCTACCAGACGATGGTTTGCGTAGAAACCGCACGAATTCACCATTTGATGACACAAGGCGAGCAAGTTAGTGTGAAGATAAGCCTGCAACAAGATTAAGTTATGCTATGATAACACCGATGAAATATCACAATGGGAATTGAATAATCGCTCTTTGCATATTTGCAAAAATTCACCCTAAATAGACCGCTTCTTGAAGCTGTTTTAGACAACTTTTTATGGTAGAAATGGAATGATGACCACTCTTAAAAACGACCGCTATTTAAAAGCACTGCTCCGTGAGCCTGTTGATATGACACCTGTTTGGCTAATGCGTCAAGCGGGGCGTTATTTACCTGAATATAAAGCCACTCGTTTGCAAGCAGGTGATTTTATGTCGCTGTGTCGTAATGCAGAATTAGCGTGTGAAGTAACGCTGCAACCATTACGTCGTTATGCGTTAGATGCGGCTATTTTATTCTCCGATATTCTAACCATTCCTGATGCAATGGGATTGGGATTAAGTTTTGGGGCAGGAGAAGGACCTAAATTTGCTCGAACAATTGAGCGTAAAGCGGAGGTGGATAATCTGCCGATTCCCGATCCAGAAGGTGAACTGCAATATGTGATGAATGCGGTACGGACGATTCGGCGAGAGCTACAAGGAAGTGTGCCATTAATTGGTTTTTCGGGTAGCCCTTGGACACTGGCAACGTATATGGTTGAAGGTGGCTCAAGTAAGGCGTTTACCAAAATTAAAAAAATGCTTTATGCTGAACCTGTGTTATTGCACGCTTTATTAGACAAGCTGGCAGATAGCGTGATTTTATATCTCAATGCCCAAATCAAAGCAGGAGCTCAGGCGGTAATGGTGTTTGATACTTGGGGCGGCGTGTTAGCACATCGTGATTATGAGCAATTTTCACTGCGTTATATGCACAAGATTGTAGATGGACTCATTCGTGAAAATGAAGGGCGTAAAGTCCCTGTTACCTTGTTTACCAAAGGTGGAGGATTGTGGCTAGAAGCGATTGCAGAAACAGGTTGTGATGCTGTCGGTTTGGACTGGACGGTAAATCTTGCACAAGCTCGCCAGCGAATTGGGCATAAAGTCGCTTTGCAGGGCAATATGGATCCGAGTGTTTTATATGCTTCGCCAGAACGGATTGAACAAGAAGTGAAGGCTATTTTAGCGGATTTTGGTCAAGGCTCTGGACACGTTTTCAATCTTGGACACGGTATTCATCAAGATATCCCAACCCAAAGTCCTCAAGTATTTGTTGATGCTATTCATCATTTCTCAAAAGCCTATCATCAAGGTGGAAAATAATGCGAAATCCAATTCATAAACGTATAGAACGCTTTGAAAGCTGGCAGCATTTGACTTTTATGGCGTGCTTATGTGAGCGTATGTATCCCAATTTTCAGCTATTTTGTGAGGTAAGCAAGCAGCCTGAAAATGGCAAAATTTTTCAAAATATTCTTAATTTGGTTTGGGAATATTTAACCGTAAAAGGGGCAAATATCAATTTTGAAAATCAGCTTGAAAAATTAGAAGCCATTATTCCTGATGTGAACGACTATGATTTTTATGGCGTTTTTCCTGCAGTAGATGCGTGTGAAGGATTATCTAATTTACTCCATACTATTATTGCAGGTGAATTTTTGGAGCAAGCGATTAAGTTGAGCCAACTTTCACTGGCAACCGTTGCCACCTATCTTGAAACGCAACAAGATCGGGAACTGAACGAATCAGAGCTAAAGCACTCTGCTGAAATTCAAGATGAGTTAGATCTGCAATGGCAGCTTTATCGCACGCTAAATGAATGCGAATCTCGAGAGGTTGCTCTTATACTTGCTCTAAAAAACCAGTTGAGAGTGAGTGGGGTTAGTAATATTGGGTTAAATATTAACCAATAGGTGTAATTTAATTCATATTTTTTGAATTATTTGTTGGATAATGCGTCTCTTTAGATTAAGCTAGCCACTGCATTTCTGCCAAGAAAAGTTTAGGGCGATATTGCTATTGATAGACTACAAATCTTTAGAGGACAACAACCTATGAACAAAACTGAATTAATTGAAGTAATCGCAACCAACGCAGCATTGAGTAAAAAAGATGCAAAAGCAGCATTAGAAGCCACATTAGACGCAATTTCTGATAGCCTCAAAAAAGGCGGCGCTGTTCAGCTTATCGGCTTTGGTACTTTCAAAGTTAATCATCGTAAAGCCCGTACAGGTCGTAATCCAAAAACTAATGAAGCAATCGAAATCCCAGCAGCTAAAGTGCCTGCCTTCGTTGCAGGTAAAGCATTAAAAGATTTAGTAAAATAATACGCTTTTAAGCTTATAGCTTTGGAAGCCTAGAGAAAATCTAGGCTTTTTTGCATTTATTACCGCTCATTTTTCCGCTACAATGTGAAAGTCTTATCATCGCAAGCGGTCAATTTAATCCAATCTCTTGCAATATTCTTTAATCGGTCATAATAAATACAAAAAGAAATAACATGAAACCATCTATCATTAATAAACTTGACTCTCTAAGCGAACGACACGAAGAGTTACAAGCCTTACTTGGCGATGCTTCTATCATTGCTGATCAAGAAAAATTCCGAGCTTATTCCAAAGAATATGCCCAGCTAGAAGAAGTGGTTGGTACGTTTAACCGCTGGAAAAAACTCAATAATGACATCGAAGAAGCTCAACTGCTCTTAGACGATCCTGATATGAAAGAGATTGCCGCAGAAGAGATTGCTGAAAATCACAGTCAAATTGAACAGCTTGAACAGCATTTACAAATTCTACTGTTACCGAAAGATCCCAATGATGAATACAACGCTTTTCTTGAAATTCGTGCAGGTACAGGCGGCGATGAAGCAGGTATTTTTGCAGGGGATTTATACCGTATGTACAGCCGCTATTGTGAGGGTAAACGTTGGCGGATTGAAGAAATGTCAGCTAATGAAAGCGAGCAAGGTGGTTATAAGGAAATTATTGTAAAAATCAGCGGAGAGGGCGTTTATGGTCAGCTCAAATTTGAGTCAGGTGGACACCGTGTACAGCGTGTACCTAAAACCGAGTCGCAAGGGCGTATCCATACCTCGGCTTGCACGGTCGCAGTAATGCCAGAGTTGCCCGAAAGCGAAATGCCTGAAATTAATCCATCTGATTTGCGTATTGATACTTACCGTTCCTCTGGAGCGGGTGGTCAGCACGTTAATACAACGGATTCTGCAGTGCGTATTACCCACATTCCAACAGGTATCGTGGTTGAGTGCCAAGATGAACGCTCACAGCATAAAAACAAAGCAAAAGCAATGTCGGTACTCGCTTCACGCATTGTGCAGGTCGAACAAGAGCGTCAAGCCCAGCAACAAGCGGATACTCGCCGCAATTTACTCGGCTCTGGCGACCGTTCGGACAAAATCCGTACTTACAACTATCCACAAGGACGTGTAACCGATCACCGTATCAACCTCACAGTATACCGTCTAGATGAAGTAATGAATGGCAAAATTGATGAACTAATCCAACCAATCATTACCGAATATCAAGCGGATCAACTGGCAGCGTTGTCAGATCAAAACTAGGAATACCATATAGGAACAGCATAATGAAAAAAATTCTCTTGGCGAGCGTGGTCAGTTTCGTTTTAACAGGGTTTGCATTTAAACCTTCTCCATCTGCTGAAAAAACAGTGTTACAGAGTAAAGACCTTGTAGGGAAATGGGCGTGTAAAGTGAGTTATCAAGACAAAGATATGCTCGCTTACAATCTACTCCATTTTACCCAAGAAGGTATCGTGATTGATGTGGCGGCGGTGAAACTTCCCATTGAAAAGCCAATACTTGATTATAAAGTTGAACGTAGTGGCTACTGGAGTTTAGCAGGAAACAACCTTAGTTACGTTATTGTAAAAAACAATGTCATTCGTTCGCATAGTGAAAAGGTTAAAGAAGTGTTGCAACAGGAAAAATTTAAAAATGTGAAAGATCTTGAGCAATCCTATTTTGATAATTTACAACGAGGCGAATTTCTTGCGTCCGTTAATTTAAGCTTAACCCAATTTGCTGACAAGCGTTTAACCTTCACTCAGCACTTAGGCGGAAAAAATTATGAGGGCTTTTGCATTCGTGATACTCGCTCAGAATCACAAAAAGCACCGAGTAAAAAGACAAAATAAAAATGTATTCCATCAATGAGACTGCCTCTAAGTGGCAATTCGGTGTTCTTCCTAATTATCTTGCAACTCTTGTTGCAGGTGGCATTAAAACGGCAACTTGCTCAGCGAGGTGCCTTTATACATTAGAGAATGCGGAACTACCAAAAGTTGGACAGATCGATATTGTATTGGATCAGCAAAATCACCCTATTGTTGCTATTGAATTAACCGCTGTTTTAATAATGAAATTTGATGATATCTCAGACGACATTGCTTTAGCAGAAGGAGAAGGAAACATTCTAGAATGGCGGCAAACACATCAAACTTTTTTCCAAACATTATGCCAAAATTTACCTGAAAATTGTCAATTTCAAGGGGTAGAAAATGGCTTTATTACTGGCGATTTTGAGGTCGTTTGTGAGCAATTTAAATGTGTTCATTGGTTTTCCAAAACCTATCAGCAATGGTTGGCATTTGCTGAGCAAACCTTGTTGGAGAAAGGGAATAACCCTTATCAATCACCTAAAGTAGACGCCAATTTATTGCTACAAGCGGTTACAAAACGGTCAAAATCTGCAATTTTTGCCTTTGGTGAAACGGAATTAACTCAAGTAGAATTACAACAGCTTGCTCAACTATTGGCTCGGCGAGCGAAAGGCGAGCCAATGGCGTATATTTTAGGTGAAAAAGAGTTTTGGTCGTTGCCGCTTGAAGTCTCTACTGCAACGCTCATTCCTCGCCCTGATACCGAAATTTTGGTTGAACAGGCGTTAATTTGGGCAAATAAGCGGCTGGAAAATCAAGAAAAATTGCAAATCCTCGATCTTGGTACAGGTACAGGAGCCATTGCGTTAGCACTTGCTAGCGAGCTAGGCGAGAAAGCAGCGGTCATTGGCGTGGATTTTCAGCCTGAAGCGGTTGCACTGGCGAAGCGAAATTGCCAAAAATTGAAGATTAAAAACGCCCACTTTTTACTAAGCAACTGGTTCTCTTGTCTTGAAAATCAGCAATTTGATCTAATTGTTAGCAATCCGCCCTACATTGATAAAGATGATGAAAATTTACAATTAGGCGATGTACGATTTGAGCCACGCAGTGCATTAGTTGCAGAAAAAAAAGGCTTTGCCGATTTGCAAAAAATTATCGAAAATGCACCGCTTCACTTAGCCGAAAACGGAGCATTAATCCTAGAACACGGTTGGCAACAAGCAGGTGGTGTGCAGCATTTTTTTCAGCAGAATGCTTGGATAAATATCGAAACCTTCACCGATTATGGTGGCAAAGAACGAGTAACGAAAGCAATATGGACAGCATTATCAACGAATTATTAACAGAAGTTCAATCTTCTAAAACGAAACCTAAAGATTTACAACAATTCCTCTATCGAGAATTATTGCGTTTAACCTTGCTACTTGATGAAGGTCTAGGCGGAGCAAACATCTCTGGCAAAATGTCCTCATTAGTAAGAAAAGCACGAGCTGCGGTGAATGGGCAAACTGATGCACAGCGGATTGAGCAACTACTTGATTTGATGTATCAAGAATGGGGATTTTGTTGTCATTATGATGAATATTTTTTCTCCGAAAATATCTTCATTAATCATGTACTATATCATCGCCGAGGTATGCCTGTTTCACTAGGAGCCGTGATGCTCTATCTTGCCTCAGCATTAAATTTGCCGCTTTACCCTGTCAATTTTCCCACACAACTCATCATTCGTGCTGAAATCCGTGAAAGTAATGGACGAATGGTACAAAAATTCATCAATCCATGGGACGGCAGTTTTATAACAATTCGTGATTTAGAAAAATGGCTAGAGGGCGATATGGGATACGGTGTACAGGTTACTCGTGATATGTTAAGTCGAGCGAAAGTAGAAGATTTATCAGAACGGTTAGAAATTGTGTTCAAAATGGCATTGGGTCGTGAGGGTAATTATGAAGGAATGCTGAGAATCATTGAGCATCGTCTTGATTGCTCGCCTGATGACCCATATGAAATTCGAGATCGAGGAATGGTATTAGCCAGCTTAGATTGCTATCAAGCGGCACTTGACGATTTTAATTATTTTATTGATCAATGTCCCGAAGATCCTGCTTCCGCCTTACTAAAAGCCGAAGTGCCTTATTTAAAGAAAAAAAGCGAAGAGCATCGATTGCATTAATTTAAGCTCAAACAAAATACAACCTAAACATAGAAAATCATTCAAGTAAAAAGAGAATAACAAAATGACAAATAAAATCGTAAAAATTGGCAATATTGATGTGGCTAACCATAAACCGTTCGCCTTATTTGGCGGAATGAATGTACTGGAAAGTCGTGATATGGCAATGCACGTGTGTGAGAGATATGTTGAAGTAACGCAAAAATTAGGCGTGCCGTATGTCTTTAAAGCCTCATTTGACAAAGCCAATCGTTCATCAATCCATTCTTATCGTGGACCAGGTATGGAAGAGGGATTAAAGATTTTTGAGGAACTCAAAAACACTTTCGGCGTAAAAGTGATTACCGATGTACACGAAATTTCCCAATGCCGCCCAGTGGCAGAAGTGGTTGATGTTATTCAATTACCTGCTTTTTTAGCTCGCCAGACAGATTTGGTCGAGGCAATGGCTCGTACAGGGGCTGTCATTAACGTGAAAAAGCCGCAGTTTTTAAGCCCGAGTCAAATGGGAAATATCGTTGAAAAAATTGCAGAATGCGGTAATGAGCAAGTTATTCTTTGCGATCGTGGAACCAACTTTGGCTACGATAACCTTGTTGTGGATATGCTAGGTTTTAACGTGATGAAAAAAGTATCCAACGGCTGCCCAGTGATTTTTGATGTTACGCATTCCCTCCAATGCCGTGATCCTTTTGGTGCGGCCTCTAGTGGTCGCCGTGATCAAGTAACCGAACTGGCTCGTGCAGGTATGGCGATTGGGATAGCAGGACTGTTCCTTGAAGCCCACCCTGATCCAAATAACGCAAAATGCGACGGTCCATCAGCCCTACCCCTTGCTAAGCTAGACGCTTTTATTTCACAAATGAAAGCAATAGATGATTTAGTGAAGTCCTTTGAATGGATTGATACGTCAAATTAAGGCTAGAAAATAGCTATAGATTGCAAAATGCTTATAGAGGAGGTAGAAATTAGTTGCAAATTTGATATAATCTTGCAAATTTCTATTGCTATAAGAATGAGGAAACGATGTACACTGTGATTAGCAAGCAAGCAAGCAAGCAAGCAAGCAAGCAAGCAAGCAAGCAAGCAAGCAAGCAAGCAAGCAAGCAAGCAAGCAAGCAAGCAAGCAAGCAAGCAAGGTGGTAACACACTAACCTCTATTAGCAAAACAATTTTTTTAAACCTCGCCCACTGCTTTTCATTAAGTATGTGGGCTTTTTGCATTCTCTTATTTCAGGTTTCCTCTCAGAAAAAGCAGTTAATCTGCAGGCGATTTTTCTTTCACTTAGTTTTCTTTCATTTTCTTGTGAGTCCTTGGCTTTTTCTCTGCATTTTGTCTGTTGGACAAAAGAGAATTTCCCGCCTCCATATAGACAGGTCTTCTAAATTTATACAATTTTGATTATCGGAGTTTCATTATGAATAAAATCTTCAAAGTCATCTTCAACCAATCCACCCAAACTTGGACTGTGGTCTCAGAGCTGGCCAAATCTGCCACCAAAGTCAAATCACAAATTACGCTCTTCGTACTTTTTACGCTGTACAGCGAAATGGCGTGGGGGGTAGAAATATTCAATAATAAGGAAGGTAGTGGTAATGCAGATCATCATATTGTTGCTTGGGGAACAAGTAGTTCTGCATTCGCTGGTGCAGTCGCTTTGGGGCATCAGGCTCGTGCAAACATCAGGGAGGGAATAGCTATTGGTTATAATTCAAATATTGCGGGCGATCATACTATGGCGATCGGCTCGGGAGCATCAACAGCATATGATAAATCATTGGCACTTGGCTATAAAGCAAGTGCAGCTTCAGATGGTGGCGTCGCTCTAGGGAGCGAATCAAAAGCAGCAAGATTTTCGCTATATGGGAGGAACGGAGCTGGTATATCAAATAGTAAAATTACAGTGAGTGCTGGTAATCGGGTCAGTCAAGTTTGGGCACCTTCAGGAGTTGATTACAAAGACATTCAAAAAACTACTATTAACACAAAAGGAGCCGTTTCAGTGGGGGTTTCTGACGGAGAGGGTTTTGCATTCACTCGCCAAATCATCAACGTCGCAGCAGGTTCTGCAGACACTGACGCTGCCAATATTGCACAAGTCAGGGCAGTGGCAGGTATTCAGCGTAAATATCAAGGCGATGACAATCGAGCCGTCAGCCTTAATCTTGGCGGAATGCTGAAAATCATCGGTGGCAATACGCAAAACATTACAGGCATAGGCACTAGCAGCTACAAAAATATCGAAACCAAAAGAAATAACAACAACGGCATTGAAATCTATTTAAAAAAAGACATCAAAGTAGAAAGCATTCAGTCTAAAACCGCTGATATTAAACAGCAGCTCTCTGTAGGGAATAATAGTTCTGTTACAATTACAAAGGCTGGCATTGTCGCCCCAAAAATTACTTTTGGTAGCGGACAAAACAGCACCAATGCCCCCTTCTTTCAAGCCAATGGCAACGACATCAAGCTCGGCTTAGGTAATAGCAACACAGCAGTCAAACTTACCAACCTAGCTGAGGGTCAGATTAATCAAAACAGCACCGATGCCGTAACGGGTAAACAGCTGTACGAGGTAAAAGAAGAGATTAAGCAATATCAAGCCAATCCCCCAGGTACGGATTTTAAGGTCGATGCGGATAATGAAGATGAACAAACTCAAAAACTGGGCAAAAAACTCTCTATTAATGGTAGTCAAAATATCACTACCAAAGTATTAAGTAGTGGAGAAAACAATGAAATTATCGTTAATCTAGACGAAGAACTAACAGGCTTGCAAAGTATTGAGACCGAAGATTTGTATGTCAATGACGAATTAGAAGCCAACAATCTGACGGTGAATAAAACCGCGACTATCAAACAGCTTACAGCCACCAAAGGGAATATCTCCAATCTCGTTGCAAACACTGCAGAGATTAAAGAAAAACTGACCGCTAAAACATTGGAAGTCAAAGCAAGAGCCAATATCCACCTTTTAAAATCAATGCTTGGTGAGATTGAAACGGTGGTCAGCCAGTTAGTGAAATCTGACCGAGTGGAAGCCAAAAACCTTAAAGCAACCGAGGCGAAAATCAATACGGCCACGATTGATAACTTGACCACCACCCATACTATCAACGCCCAAAATGGTGTTGATTTGGGTAAGCAGGGTTCTGGCACCGTTGATGGTAGTTCAACCAAAGCCGTTTCAGGCAGTAAGGTGTATGACTTTGTGACGAAGCAAGTGAATAATGTTGGCTTTAAGATTCAAAAAGGCGGTCAGGACGTTTCAACGGTTTTAAAGGATAATATTGTTAATTTTGCAGATGGCACGCTTACCACCGTATCCGTGGATGGGCAAGATAAGACAACCACTGTGAAATACAATGTTGTTACACACGAAATTAGTTCAGACAACCAAGGTAAGGCTCAGTTGCAAGGCAATAGAGCAGACAGTAAAGGCGTAGCCAAAGCCGTTGAGGTAGTGGAAGCGGTAAATAATGCGAGCATATTCCTAAAAGCAAATGAGGAAACAACTCAAGGCGAACGTATCAAAAACGGCGAGTCAATTACGGTGAAACAGGGCAACAACATTGTTGTTGAGCGTCAAGATAGCAGGATTACAGTTAAAACCGTTGATAGTCCAGTCTTTAAGGACATCACCGCAGACAGTCTCACGACCAGCCAGTTAGAAGCCGAAGAAGCAAAAATTGTCAATGCTGAAATCGACGACGTCGATGTGAACACCTTAACGGTGAATGAAAAAGCCAATATCACGAAATTAAACGTCAGCGATTCTGCAAATTTTGAAGGAAAACTAACCGCTAAAACAGCACAGGTAAGTGACAATCTCACAGTAAATGGCAAGACTATCACCAATGAGCTTGAGGTCAAAAAAGGTGCAAAAATTAAGGGTGGTCTAAAATCTGATATGGTTACGACTGATTTCTTGAATGTCAGTCGATTGGCTAATCTCGCAGACACAGTAACAAAAGACCTCATTACCAGAGGTACGGCTGAATTTAAAGGTCCTGCAACTTTCAGAAAAGCGGTACAGTTTGATCGCAATATCAATGTGAATGGTAGTATAAATGCCCAAACGGTTAATGTGGCAGACTTAC
Source organism: Nicoletella semolina (assembly GCF_004345745.1). Classification (GTDB taxonomy): domain Bacteria; phylum Pseudomonadota; class Gammaproteobacteria; order Enterobacterales; family Pasteurellaceae; genus Nicoletella; species Nicoletella semolina. The sequence goes on from NZ_SLXJ01000009.1 coordinate 83,092, forward strand.
TCAACGCCGCCAAAGCAAAGATTGTCACTGCGGAAATCACCGATCTTACCACCAAAGCGATCCTAACCGCCGAAAAAGGCGTCCTGCTCAATACAGACGGTTCAGGATCAGGCAATGTGGCGGCTAACGACCACAAGGCGGTATCTGGGGATAAGGTATATAACTTTGTGACTCAGCAAGTGAATAATGCTGGCTTTAAGAT
>NZ_SLXJ01000010.1 GCF_004345745.1 Nicoletella semolina
CTATCTCAAATCTCATCAAGCACAACAGTGCGCCGTTGTGTGCCGTGCATTATAGGTAAATTCAAAATCTATGCAACCTATTTTTGCAATTTTTTTTATTAAAAAGGAATAACCGATTATAAAAAATACAACCAGCATTTATTTAACTCTACTAGCGGTTGAGTTTTAAACAAAAATAACAACACCATCGCAGAATTACAGCTAAACGAATTGCTTACTTGAATAAAAACTAGTCTAACAATAAAAAGATCTTTAATTAGCTTTTATCCTGTGGATAAGTTAGATCATTACCTGTAATTAACTTGAGATCTTACTCATAATAACTTATTGACCAGGCGCAATTGTGGATAACTCGTCTTGTTACCCACAACAAAAACAGCACATATAGCCACGATCTATACACATCTCATATATATACAACCTATTGAATAATCTATCAAAAAATCAATTATCCACATAAAAATGGATCCCTAATCATTATAAAAATAAAAGATCTATATATAAACGATCCTATTATTAGGATCTAAACAAATCGCCGTTTTCCCTGTATTAAATACTCATTTTTAAGGTAGAATAAGTTCCTTACGATCTTAAGTACAGAGAACAAACAATGATTTACCGTGAAATTTATGACGTTATTATTATCGGCGGTGGACACGCAGGAACAGAAGCAGCACTTGCACCTGCAAGAATGGGATTAAAAACCTTATTACTAACACATAATATTGACACTTTAGGACAGATGTCTTGCAATCCAGCAGTAGGTGGAATTGGAAAGGGACATCTTGTAAAAGAAATTGATGCAATGGGCGGTTTGATGGCAACAGCTACTGATCACGCAGGTATTCAATTTAGAACGCTAAATTCAAGTAAAGGTCCAGCAGTTCGTGCAACACGAGCACAAGCAGATAGAGTGCTTTATCGTCAGGCTGTGCGTACTGCTTTAGAAAATCAACCTAATCTTGATCTTTTTCAACAGGAAGTCATAGATATTGTCATTGAAAATAATCAAGCCACAGGTGTTGTAACTAAAATGGGGCTAATATTTAAAGCTAGATCTATTATACTTACAGCAGGGACGTTCTTAGCGGGAAAAATCCATATTGGATTAGATAATTATACAGGTGGACGAGCAGGTGATCCAGCGGCAACCACTCTTGCACAAAGATTGCGTGATCTTAATTTGCGAGTTGATCGTCTTAAAACGGGAACACCTCCACGTTTAGACGCTCGTACCATTAATTTTGAAGTATTAGCAAAACAACAAGGTGATGAAGTGCTGCCTGTTTTTTCTTTTATGGGATCAGCAAAGCAACATCCTCGCCAAATTCCTTGTTATATCACTCACACAAATGAGCAAACTCACGATTTAATTCGTCGAAGTCTCGATCGTAGCCCAATGTATACGGGGGTTATTGAGGGAATAGGTCCACGTTATTGCCCATCAATCGAAGATAAGGTTATGCGTTTTAGTGATCGCAATAGTCATCAAATCTACTTAGAACCTGAAGGATTAACTACGATAGAAGTTTATCCAAATGGTATTTCGACCAGTTTGCCATTTGATGTACAAATGGGAATCGTCAATTCAATGAAGGGCTTAGAAAATACACGAATAGTCAAACCAGGTTACGCAATTGAATATGATTATTTTGATCCAAGAGATCTCAAACCAACCCTTGAAACGAAAACAATAAATGGACTCTTTTTTGCAGGGCAAATTAACGGTACAACGGGTTATGAAGAAGCCGCAGCACAAGGGTTATTAGCAGGTATAAATGCAGGATTACAGGTTCAAGGCAAAGAACCTTGGTATCCCACTCGTGATCAGGCCTACATAGGCGTGTTGGTTGATGATCTTTGCACACTAGGGACAAAGGAACCTTACCGTGTATTTACATCTCGTGCAGAATATCGATTATTACTGCGTGAGGATAATGCCGATAGTCGCCTAACACCTATCGCACATAAATTGAGCTTAATTGATGAAGCTCGCTGGTCTCGTTTTAATCAAAAAATGGATAATATTGAAAGAGAACGATCAAGACTTAAGCAAATTTGGGCTCACCTACAAATGCCAAATTTGAATGAAGTGAATCAGTTATTAAATAGTCCATTAGCTCGTGAGGCGAGTGGAGAGGATTTATTACGTCGTCCTGAAGTGAGCTATCAAGCATTAACCCAAATTGAACCTTTCTCGCCAGCTTTAGAGGATCTTGAAGCTGCAGAGCAGGTCGAAATAGCGATCAAATATCAAGGCTATATAGAACATCAGTATCAAGAGATTGAGAGACATAAACGCCACGAAAATACCTTAATTCCAGCAGAGTTTGATTATCACAAGGTCGATAGTCTTTCTAACGAAGTGCGAGCTAAGTTGTTACAACATCGTCCTGTATCTATAGGGCAAGCCTCTCGCATTTCGGGGATTACACCTGCGGCAATTTCTATTTTACTCGTGGCATTGAAAAAGCAAGGAATGCTGAAGCGAGGTGAATAACTTAATTGATGTTTACTATTTTTAACCGCCTTGATGAATTAGTTGGCTGAGTTTAGTTTATCAATAGATTGATAGCAAGCGGTCAAAAATGGCTAATTTTTTGCAAAAAGAATGGCTATTTGTAAAAAAATTACTAATAGATATAAACGTTGAGGAATTGACAAAATGAAGAAAAAACTAGACCGCTTGTTAAATCAGGCATATCTTGTTTTAAGTGAACAGCAAAAAAATCAACTGGTTGATTTTGTTAATTTATTGGATAAATGGAACAAGGCGTACAACCTGACTTCAGTGCGAAATCCTGATGAAATGTTAGTTAAACATATTATGGATAGTTTGGTTGTCAGCCCATATTTAGTGGGGGAAAAGTTTATTGATGTCGGTACAGGACCAGGGTTACCAGGTATTCCATTAGCGATAGCCAATCCAGATAAGCAATTTGTGCTACTTGATAGCCTAGGTAAGCGAATTCGCTTTATTCAACAGGTTCTTTTACAGCTAGGGATAAAAAATGTAGAACCTATTCAAAGCCGAGTAGAAGAATATACCGAGAGCCAATTTGACGGCATATTGAGCCGAGCATTTGCTTCGTTAAATGACATGGTCGAATGGTGTTATCATTTGCCGAACAAAACAGGTTGTTTTTATGCTCTTAAAGGAATTTATTCGCCTGATGAAATTGAACATATTCAACAGCCGATAAGTTTGTGTAACGTTATTTCGCTTGATGTGCCAGAGCTGATTGGAGAACGGCATTTAGTCATTCTTCGTAAAAATAATGAAGAAATACATTAATTGAATTGTGGTCTTTTTGTGGCTCTTTGCTGTTTTGCAATGTTTATACAAAAACAGACCGCTTGTTTGCATTAAATTTAACAAAAAGATAACAGAAAAATGTGATAAATATCACAAAAATGAATATTTATGCTGGTAATATGCTAATTTATTTTATAAAGTGGCACTGTTTCTCTATATTATATTTTATATACAGGGGGTATTATATGCTCGACAAACAAACAAACAAACAAACAAACAAACAAATTTGGATTAAAACGCTCATTGCCTCTGCAATGGTGTTTACATCAAGTTCTCTCTTTGCTGCAAAAGTGCCAGCAGGCGTGCAATTAGCAGAAAGACAGTATGTTGCTATCGCTGGAACTGAGCCAGAAACCCTTGATCCACAAAGAATGTCTGGAAGCCCTGAAGGTGATATTGCTCGTCAATTATTTGAAGGATTATTTGTCAATGATCCTGATGGTAAGGTTGTACCAGCATTGGCTTATAAATGGGAGCATAATGATGATTATACTCAATGGACGTTCCATATTCGCCCTGAGGCAAAATGGTCTAATGGTGAAGCGGTAACAGCTCACGATTTTGTTTATGCATGGCAACGATTAATTGATCCAAAAAATGCGTTCAAATATGCCGATTATTTAAGTATTTTAAAATTAGTCAATGCTGATGAGATTATCAAAGGTGATAAACCTGTAGAGAGTTTAGGTATTAAGGCGATCGATGATCATACTTTGGTGCTAACGCTTTCGCATTCAATTCCGTATATCCCTGACCTATTGACACACTATGTGTTATCACCAACGCCCAAGAAAATCATTGAAAAATATGGTGAACGTTGGGTGTCGCCTGAAAATATGGTTGGGAACGGTGCTTACTTAATTGATCAACGTGTAGTTAATGAGAAAATTACCTTTAAGCGTAATCCAATGTATTGGAATGATAAAGAAACAGTCATTGATAAGGCAGAAATATTGATGATTACGAGTGAAAATGCGGTTAACCGTTATAGGGCAAATGATTTAGTTTTAGCTGGAGTCCCTTCAGTGATGTATAAGAAGCTAAAAGAAGAGTATCCTAGTCATATGCTCGTTAATCAAAGATTAACCAATTCAACCTTACAAATAAATTTACAGCGTGATCATTTCAAAGATGTCCGTGTGCGTAAAGCATTAAGTTTAGCTGTAGATCGTGATATTTTGGCAAAAAATGTATTGGGAAGAGGTGAGAAAGCGGCTTATTTATTTACGCCTAAAATCATCAATGGTGCAGAAAAATTCAAAGATCCTGATTTTGCTAGCTGGACACAGGAAGAACGTAACAAAGAAGCGATTAGATTGCTTAAAGAAGCAGGTTATAGTAAACAGAAACCACTTGAATTTGAATTACTTTACTACAAAAATGAGAGCTTAAAAAATATTATGGTTGCGGTAGATTCTATGTGGAAGAAAAACCTCCAAGGTATAGTTAAAGTAACATTACGTAACCAAGAGTGGAAAACTTATTTAGGTACACGAAGTGAAGGTAAGTTTGATATGGTATGGGCTGCTTGGGGGGCAGATTATAATGAGGCAACCACTTACCTGAACTATTTCCTTTCGAATAGTACATTTAATGATATTGGTTTTAAAGATGAAAAATATGATGAATTAGTGAAATCATCATACAAGGCAAAAACAGATGAAGAACGTAGAAATATTTACGCTCAAGCAGAAGAAAGACTCATTTCGCTTCACCCTATGATCTCTCTTTATAGTCCCATTGGAGTTTCTTTAAAACGCCCGTACCTAAAAGGGTATGAGGGAAAAGATCCCCAATCCCAATTCCGCTTTAAAGATTGGTATTTAGAGAAATATTAATCTGAAATAAGGAGAATCATAACAAAAATGAGAGGTAAAATTATCTCTCATTTTTTATCTGCTAACATTTTTATTATTTTGTTTTTTTGAACTATGTTGAGCGATTTGCTGTTTTTTTGCAAAAAATGAGGAAAAAATCACAAAAATGTCGGTAACTTCAAATTTTTAAAGGGCTTTTGGCTTGAAACTGACGAACGATTACGTATAATTCCGATGTATCTATGTATATTTTATATAGTGGTTAAAATCTAGTCATTTTAGTTTTATTACTGATTAGATATAGGATTGACTTGGAGGATATTTGTCTGCGGTTATAACAAATGCAAAGCGACAGTATCGACTTGTGTTACTTATTGAAACGATGTTAATTTTAGCGATTGCGTTAGTTTTGATAGGGATAAGTATTAAGCTAAGTATTAGTTTTTTTATTGGCTCAATGGGCAGTTTTTTTCCTTTTGTTTTATCGGTTTTTTTTGTATTTTTTCGAAAGAATATTGCAAGTAGCCAAAAGAATGGTAGCTCAAAGACCACAAATAGTGCAAAAGTATTGTATCAAAGTGAATTACTGAAATGGGCGACCACGATTGTTCTGTTTATTTTAGTGTTTACACTTTATCAGACGGTTGATTTTATTAGTTTTTTTGCAGGTTATTTTTTTTCATTGCTATGTAATACGGTATTGCCGATATTGATCATTTCAAGGGAAAATAAGATAAAAAGGTAACAATTTTTTTATTTATTAAAGGATAATATATGGCAGGTCAAACTACGGCAGATTATATCAGCCATCATTTGGCATTCTTGAAAACAGGTGATGGTTTTTGGAATGTACATTTAGATAGCCTCTTCTTCTCACTACTAGCAGGTGGGATTTTTTTATTTTTCTTTTATCGTGTTGCAAAAAAAGCGACTAGTGGTATTCCTGGTAAATTCCAATGTTTTGTTGAAATTGTGGTTGAATGGGTTGATGGAATGGTGAAAGATAATTTCCACGGTCCTCGAGGCGTGGTTGCACCATTAGCACTTACTGTATTTTGTTGGGTTTTCTTGATGAATGCGTTTGACCTCATTCCAGTGGATTATCCTCCTCAATTTGCTGCGTTATTGGGAATTGATTACTTGCGAGCGGTGCCTACAGCAGATATCAGTACAACATTAGGGCTTTCTATTGGTGTATTTGGACTTATCATTTTTTATACCATTAAATCGAAAGGTTTAACAGGATTTGCAAAAGAATATACATTACACCCATTTAATCATTGGGCATTTATTCCAGTGAATTTTTTACTTGAAGTTGTTACCTTAATAGCAAAGCCAATTTCATTGGCGTTCCGATTATTTGGTAATATGTACGCAGGTGAATTAATTTTTATTTTAATTGCTGTAATGTATATGGCTGATAGTATTGTGCCACAAGTATTGGGGGTGCCTTTGCATTTAATTTGGGCTATTTTCCATATTCTTGTGATTACTTTACAAGCATTCATTTTTATGATGCTGACGATTGTTTACTTAAGTATGGGCTATAACAAAGCTGAACATTAAGTTTCCAATGAGGTGTGAGCGGTGATTTTTTAGAAAATTTTTGCAAAGACCTTATTATTTTTTATTTTTCTTTATTTTTTTATCTTTCCATTTAACAGGAGAATTTTTATGGAAAACATTATTACTGCAACGATTTTCGGTTCTGTAATCCTTTTAGCTTTAGCAGCATTTGGTACTGCAATTGGTTTTGCATTACTTGGTGGTAAATTCTTAGAAGCTTCTGCTCGTCAGCCTGAATTGGCATCAAGCCTTCAAATTAAAATGTTTATCGTTGCAGGTCTTTTAGATGCGATCTCTATGATTGCGGTAGGTATTGCACTACTCTTTATTTTCGCAAACCCATTCATTGCTTTATTAGGCTAATCAAGTTGGGTAAAAACAGAACATCACTCGTTTAGGGTGATAAGTCCAACTTTGAGGAGGTCGTTGTGAATTTAAATGCAACATTAATTGGTCAGCTCATTGCGTTCGCTCTATTTGTAGCGTTCTGTATGAAGTATGTATGGCCACCAATTATTAAAGCAATTGAAGAACGTCAGGCAAATATTGCTAATGCACTTGCTGGTGCTGAAAAAGCCTTGCAAGAACAAGCCGATACGAAAATTTTGGTTGATCAAGAGTTAGCTAAAGCTCGTGAAGAAGCTCAACACATCATTGATTTAGCCACAAAACGCCGTAATGAGATTTTAGATTCTGTTCAAGCTGAAGCGGAGGTCGAACGAGCTAAAATTATTTCACAGGGTTATGCTGAAGTTGAGAATGAGCGTAAGCGTGTCCAAGAAGAACTTCGCCAAAAAGTTGCTGCATTAGCGGTAGCGGGTGCGGAGAAAATTGTTGGGCGTTCGGTTGATAGTGCAGCGAATAACGATATTATCGATAAGCTCGTTGCAGAATTGTAATTAAGAGGGGCCTATGTCAGAATTTACTACAGTCGCTCGCCCCTATGCTAAAGCAGCGTTTGATTTTGCTTTAGAAAATGGTCAGTTAGATAAATGGCAAGAAATGTTACAGTTTTCGGTTGCTGTTGCTGAAAATGAGCAGGTTGCAGAATTAATTAATTCTCAACTTGCAAGCGGTCAAATCGCTGACTTTTTTTGCAAAATTGGCAATGAAGAGCTTGATCAATACGGTCAGAATTTTATTCGTGTAATGGCGGAAAATAAGCGTTTATCCGTTTTGCCTTTTGTCTTGAAAGCATTTAATGAATTTCGTTTTGCTTATGAATCAACAAAAGAAATTGAGGTTGTTTCTGCAGCAGAACTCAGTGAAGCTCAAAAAGCAAAAGTCGTGGAAGCAATGGAAAAGCGTCTTAATAGACAAGTCCGTCTGATTTCTCGTGTTGATAATTCGCTACTTGCAGGGATTATTATTCGTTACGATGATACTGTAATTGATGGTAGTAGTAGAGGGCAACTAAATCGTTTAAGCCGAGAGTTGGGCTTATAAGAGGAATATAAAATGCAACTAAATTCTACAGAAATTAGTGAACTGATTAAAAAGCGAATTGCCCAGTTTAATGTGATGAGCGATGCTCAAAGCACTGGAACAATTGTTTCGGTAAGTGATGGAATTATTCGTATTCACGGATTATCTGATGTAATGCAAGGTGAGATGATTGCATTACTAAATAATCGTTATGCTATTGCACTTAACTTAGAAAGAGATTCGGTTGGTGCAGTCGTAATGGGACCGTATACAGACCTTGCCGAGGGGATGGAAGTAAAATGTACTGGTCGTATTTTAGAAGTACCAGTTGGTCGTGGTTTGCTTGGTCGCGTCGTTAATACATTAGGCGAACCAATTGATGGTAAAGGTGAAATAGTTAATGATGGTTTTTCACCAATTGAGGTAATTGCTCCAGGCGTTATTGATCGCCAATCGGTTGATCAGCCTGTTCAAACAGGCTATAAAGCGGTGGATTCAATGGTGCCAATTGGTCGTGGTCAGCGTGAGTTGATTATCGGCGACCGTCAAACGGGTAAAACGGCTCTTGCGATAGATGCAATTATCAATCAGCGTGATTCTGGGATTAAATGTATCTATGTGGCAATTGGGCAAAAAGCTTCAACTATTTCAAATGTAGTGCGTAAATTAGAAGAACACGGTGCGTTACAAAATACTATCGTGGTTGTTGCTTCTGCATCAGAATCTGCAGCGTTGCAATATCTTGCACCTTATGCAGGGTGTGCAATGGGAGAATATTTCCGTGATCGTGGTGAAGATGCTCTAATTGTATATGATGACTTATCTAAGCAAGCGGTCGCTTATCGTCAAATTTCACTTTTATTACGCCGTCCACCAGGTCGTGAAGCTTTCCCAGGTGATGTATTTTATCTTCATTCTCGCTTACTTGAGCGTGCTTCTCGTGTCAATGTGGATTATGTTGAACGTTTCACTAAAGGTGAAGTAAAAGGAAAAACAGGTTCTTTAACGGCTTTACCAATTATTGAAACACAAGCTGGGGACGTTTCAGCGTTCGTTCCGACAAACGTGATTTCAATTACAGATGGTCAGATTTTCTTAGAGTCTGGATTATTTAATGCAGGTATTCGTCCTGCGGTAAACCCAGGTATTTCGGTTTCTCGAGTGGGGAGTTCTGCTCAAACGAAATTAGTGAAAAAAATGTCAGGTGGTATTCGTACTGCTCTTGCACAATATCGTGAACTAGCCGCATTTGCTCAGTTTGCTTCAGATTTAGATGATGCAACACGCAAGCAGCTTTCACACGGTCAGAAAGTAACTGAATTACTGAAACAGAAACAATATGCACCAATGTCTGTTGCTCAATTAGGCTTGGTTTTGGCTGCGGCCGAATTTGGCTTTTTAGACGATGTTGCTGTTGAACGTATCGGTTCTTTTGAAGCTGCTCTTTTAGAGTATGCAAATGCTCATTATGCAGACTTTATGAATGAGCTTTCAGTTTCAGGTGATTTCAATGATTCAATCAAAGAAAAATTAACTGAAATTTTAAGTAGTTTTAAAAAGAATAGTGCGTGGTAATGCTACTTTAGCGGAGAAATAATATGGCAGGTGCTAAAGAGATAAGAACCAAAATTGCGAGTGTTCGTAATACTCAGAAAATTACTAAAGCGATGGAGATGGTTGCCGCGTCAAAAATGCGGAAAACACAGGAACGTATGGTTACGTCTCGCCCTTATTCCGAAACTATTCGCAAGGTAATCAGCCATATTGCCAAAGGAAAAATTGGTTATCAACACCCTTTTTTAACGCCTCGAACCACTAAAAAAGTAGGATATCTTGTCGTGTCTACAGATAGAGGTTTGTGTGGCGGTTTAAATGTGAATTTATTTAAATCGGTATTAAATGAATTAAATTCACAAAAACAGAAAGGTGTGAGTGTTCGTCTGAATTTGATTGGAAATAAAGCAATTTCATTTTTCCAAAATATGGGTGTAGAAGTTAATGCTCAGGTTTCAGGTTTAGGCGATACCCCTTTAATGGAAGATTTAGTTGGTGTGATAAACGGTATGGTTAAAGCTTATCGTGAAGAAGAGGTTGATGAAATCTATATTGTTTACAATAATTTCGTCAATACAATGTCGCAAAAGCCAATGGTTCAACAACTGCTTCCTTTAAAAGAGCTTGATAATGATGATTTAGATTCAAATAACACTTGGGATTATGAGTATGAACCTAATCCTCAGGTTTTATTAGATAGTTTATTAGTACGCTATATTGAATCTCAAGTTTATCAAGCAATTGTTGAGAATCTTGCGTCCGAACAGGCAGCCCGAATGGTAGCAATGAAAGCAGCAACTGATAATGCAGGTAATTTAATTGATGAATTGCAGTTGGTGTATAACAAAGCTCGTCAGGCAAGTATTACGAATGAATTAAATGAAATTGTTGCAGGTGCTGCAGCAATTTAACACAGAATAGAGGAACGGTAATGACAACTGGAAAAATTGTACAGATTATCGGTGCAGTCATCGACGTTGAGTTTCCGCAAGATGCAGTACCAAAAGTTTATGATGCATTAAAAGTTGAATCAGGATTAACACTTGAAGTTCAACAACAGTTAGGTGGTGGCTTAGTGCGTTGTATCGCATTGGGGACATCAGATGGTTTAAAACGTGGCTTAAATGTTGAAAATACAGGGAAAGCGATTGAAGTCCCTGTTGGTGAAAAAACACTTGGTCGCATAATGAATGTGTTAGGTGAGCCAATTGATGAAGTAGGTGATATTGGTGAGGAAGAACGTTGGGCTATTCACCGTGCTGCACCAAGTTATGAAGAACAAGCAAACAGTACAGAGCTTCTTGAAACAGGGATTAAGGTTATTGACCTAATTGCTCCATTTGCAAAAGGGGGGAAAGTTGGTCTGTTTGGTGGGGCTGGTGTAGGTAAAACTGTGAATATGATGGAGTTGATCCGTAATATTGCAATCGAACACTCTGGTTACTCAGTTTTTGCTGGAGTTGGTGAACGTACTCGTGAAGGAAACGATTTCTATCACGAAATGAAAGATTCTAACGTACTTGATAAAGTTTCTCTCGTTTATGGTCAAATGAATGAACCACCAGGCAATCGTCTGCGTGTCGCATTAACGGGTTTAACAATGGCAGAAAAATTCCGTGATGAAGGGCGTGATGTATTATTCTTTGTGGATAATATTTATCGTTACACTCTTGCAGGGACAGAGGTTTCTGCATTGTTAGGACGTATGCCATCAGCGGTAGGTTATCAGCCGACACTTGCAGAGGAAATGGGTGTGCTTCAAGAGCGTATTACTTCAACTAAAACAGGATCTATTACTTCTGTTCAAGCCGTGTACGTTCCTGCTGATGACTTAACAGACCCATCTCCAGCGACAACCTTTGCTCACTTAGATTCAACGGTTGTATTAAGTCGTCAAATTGCATCATTAGGTATCTATCCTGCGATTGATCCACTTGATTCAACTTCACGTCAGCTTGACCCTCTTGTTGTGGGAGAAGAGCATTATAATGTTGCTCGTGGCGTACAAAAGACGCTTCAACGTTATAAAGAGTTAAAAGATATTATTGCAATTTTAGGTATGGACGAATTGTCTGAAGAGGACAAACTCGTGGTATCAAGAGCTCGTAAAATTGAGCGTTACCTTTCTCAGCCTTTCCACGTTGCAGAAGTTTTTAATGGTGTACCAGGTAAATTCGTTTCACTTAAAGACACAATTCGTGGTTTCAAAGGTATTTTAGAAGGTGAATATGACCATATTCCAGAACAAGCGTTCTATATGGCAGGTTCAATTGACGAAGTGATTGAAAGAGCGAACAAGCTGTAATTGTTCCCTATAGCCGAGATTTTTCTCGGTTATTGACAATTTGATAAGGAGAACAAAATGGCATCTCAATTTCAACTAGTGGTTGTTAGTGCAGAAAATAAAATCTTTGATGGTCAAGTAAAGAGTATTCGAGTATCAGGGATTGATGGTGAGCTAGGTGTGTATGCTGGACATACACCTTTGCTGACGGCAATTAAACCTGGTATGGTAAAATTTACGCTTGCAGATGATAAAGAAGAATTTATCTATGTATCAGGTGGTTTTTTAGAAGTTCAACCCAAAACGGTTACCGTTCTTGCGGATACTGCAATTCGTGGTGATGAATTAGACGAACAGCGAATTTTGGCTGCGAAGCGTCAAGCGGAAGAAACGCTCAGTAAAAATACTGATGCAGATCTGAGTGCCAAATTAGCAAGAGAGATTGCAAAATTACGAGTTTATGAACTCACTAAAGCAAAATTAGCCAGCAAGCACTAAACGAAAACGCTTTGACTATAAGTTAAAGCGTTTTTTCTATTCCCATCAATCCCTCTTTAAATTTTCAATCTTCGTCTTATTTAACGCATAAACAAGCGGTTGTTTTTGAATAGGATTTTGCAGCGTATTATTCCCTCTGCTTAGCTTACATTTCTTTCTTGCACTATTTTTAGATTGCTAGCAATTTGTCATCATTTTGCAATATTTGATTGTTATATTACGCACATCTTCAGTATGGAGATAGTCAAGATAAACCTAGAGGAGAGATCTATGCACTCAATATACCTGAATAGAAAAAGGATTGCTATTTTATGTATCACACTCGCGTTGAGTATTTCTTCTGCTTATGCGAATACTAATTTACAGCAATTAGAAGATGCAGCAAGAAAAGAGGGCGTGATCAATAGTATTGGAATGCCTGATACTTGGGCAAATTGGAAAGATACTTGGACACAATTAGAGCAAAAATATGGCTTGAAGCATACCGATACAGATATGAGTTCAGCACAAGAGATTGCCAAGTTTGAAGCAGAGAAAAAGAATGCGACAGCAGATATTGGTGATGTAGGTATTTCTTTTGGACCGATTGCGGTAAAAAAAGGTGTTACACAAGCATATAAAACAAGTTACTGGAATGATGTACCAGATTGGGCTAAAGATGCTGATGGGCATTGGATGCTAGCCTACACCGGCACTATTGCATTTATCATCAATAAAGATACTGTGAAAGAGAATCCTCGTAGTTGGAGTGATTTATTAACGGGTAAGTATAAAGTTACAGTTGGTGATGTGAGTGTTGCTGCTCAGGCTGTGAATGGTGTTCTAGCTGCAAACTATGCCTTCGGTGGAGATGAAAAAGATTTAACTCCGGCTTTGGATTTTTTTGCCAAACTAGCTAAGCAAGGACGTTTGGGAATGGTTGATCCAAATATTGCCAATCTAGAAAAAGGTGAAATTGATGTTGCAGTAGTGTGGGATTTCAATGGATTAAATTATCGCGACAAGATTGATCCTAAGCGTTTTGATGTATTGATTCCATCTGATGGCAGTGTGATTTCAGGTTATACTACTATTATCAATAAATATGCGAAAAATCAAAATGCAGCAAAATTAGCTCGTGAATACATCTTCTCTGATCAAGGACAAATTAATCTAGCACGTGGTTATGCTCGCCCAATACGTGCAGAGAAAATAGACTTGCCGAAAGATGTGCTAGAAAAATTGCTGCCAGCTGAGCAATACAAAAACGCCCGTCCAATAAAAGATGCAAAAGCGTGGGAGGAATCTTCAAAACAGCTTCCGCGTCTATGGCAAGAAAAAGTCATTATTAATATGAAATAGGTGAGTTAATTATGAAAGCAATCCTTGTTATTTTAGATGGACTAAACTACACGACAGCATTACAAACAATGGGATACTTGCAGGCTTTATGTCAGCGTAATATTGGTAAGCTTTATCGTGTGAGTAGCGAGTTGCCAGCACTTTCAAGACCGTTATATGAATGTCTGCTAACAGGGGTTGCTCCAATTGAAAGCGGTGTAGTGAACAATGGGGTTGTTCGCTTATCGAATCAACAAAGTATTTTTCATTATGCTCGTGCTAAAGGTTTAACGACAGCAGCGGCAGCTTATTATTGGGTGAGTGAATTATATAACAATGCTCCGTTTGAACCTGTTAGGGATCGCCATACTTACAACGCAGATTTACCTATTCAATATGGGCATTTTTATTATGAGGATCATTACCCTGATTCTCATTTATTTGCTGATGGAGATAGCCTTCGTCACTATCACCAGCCTGATTTTATCTTATTTCATTCGATGAATATTGATGATATAGGACATAAGTATGGACAAGATAGCAGACAATATAGAGAAGCTGCACGAAATGCGGATAATTTGTTATCAATCTGTTTGCCAAAATGGTTGGATGAGGGATATCAAGTGATTGTAACCGCTGATCATGGTATGAATAATGATGGTAATCATCGAGCAGATTCAGAAACTGAGGCAAGGGTGCCTTTTTATGTGTTTGGTGAGGTATTTAGTTTGTTAGATACGGAAATTTTACAAACACAAATTTGCGGTACTATTTGTCAGATTTTGGGCGTTGATCATGATAAGCCATTTTGTGCTGAGTTATTAAAGTAAGAAAATTAGGTAAATATATGAAAGGGAAATGGTTTGCAGCATTATTAACATTACCATTTTTATTTTTTTTCTTTGCTTTTCAGATCGTTCCTTTGAGTTGGATTGTATTAAATAGTTTTCAAACAGAAGAGGGAGTTTGGGGCATTGCAAATTTTATAGAGATTTTAAATTCTTCGTTTTATTTACAAGCGATTCGCTACTCTATTGAGATTTCTTTTTGGTCTAGCCTTTTTGGATTAATTATTGCTTTATTTGCTACTCATTCCTTAAGTGTATTGCGTCCTTCAAGAATTGGCAATTTTATTTTGTCATTTAATAGTATGACGAGTAATTTTTCAGGCATTCCTTTGGCATTTGCTTTTATTATTTTACTAGGTGCAAATGGCACACTTAATTTATTACTACGCCATTATCAGTTTGAAGCAATCGATATCTATTCCAAATCTGGGATTATTATCATTTATACCTATTTTCAAATCCCATTAGCCATAATGCTGTTATACCCTGCATTTGAAGCTATAAAAAAAGAGTGGCAAGAGGCTTCAGCTTTATTAGGTGCGAATATTATTTCATATTGGTGGCGAATTATGCTACCTGTTTTAATGCCTGCGTTATTAGGCACATTTGTTATTTTGTTTGCCAATGCGATTGGTGCATATGCTACGATTTATGCTTTAACAAGCGGTAATTTTAATATTATTCCAATACGCATAGGAACTTTAGTCTCTGGAGATATTTTCCTTAATCCTTATTTAGCCAGTGCGTTATCCATTTTCTTAGTGTGTTTAATGTTTTTTATTACATTAATTCACCGCCTCTTAAATAAACGTTATCATTATCAAAATAAGACATAATAAAATGCGGAAAATCAAAATAGAACAACTCTATCATTATCTTGTGTTGGCATTAATAATGCTAATTTTAGTTGCACCAATGTTGGCTACGATTGTTTATTCCTTTTCTACCAGTTGGGGCGTTTCACTTTTACCTGAAGGACCCACTTTCGATTGGTATGTTTCCCTTTGGACAGATGAACGTTTTTTAGATTCTCTGATACGATCTTTGTGGATTTGTCTAGCTACATTATTCATAACCCTTATTTTCACTTTCCCTGTTATTTTTGTTATCCATTATTACTTCCCTAAATTAAAATCTTTGATGAATGTTGTGGTTGTTTTGCCTTTTGCGGTGCCTCCAGTGGTAGTGTCTGTTGGTTTGCTACAAATTTATTCAGATGAACCGCTTGCAATAACAGGTACGCCGTGGATTCTCATTGGTTGTTATTTTATTATTGCTTTGCCTTTTATTTATCGAGCAATTGAAAATAATTTAACAGCGATAAATTTGCGTGATTTGGTGGATACTGCACATTTGTTGGGAGCCAATACATTTCAAGCGGTATGGTTAATTATTCTGCCTAATTTAAGAAATGGGATGTTATCTGCTATTTTTCTCGCATTTTCATTCCTAATTGGTGAGTTTCTGTTTGCTAATATGTTGGTGGGTGGACAATACGAGACATTACAAGTTTATTTATACAACATAAGGCATCGTAGTGGACACTACTCGAGTGCATTGGTCGTGTCTTATTTTCTACTCATTCTAATTTTTGCATTATTAGCAAATACGCTAAGTCGAGATAAAAGGAAAAATTAATGTCTTATTTAAATGTACTTAATCTAACCAAAAAATACACAGAAAATACAATTTTTGAAAATATTTGCTTTTACGCCTCTAAAGGTGAGTTTGTTACCTTATTAGGACCGAGTGGTTGTGGTAAATCAACCTTGTTACGCTGTATAGCAGGTTTAACGGAAATTGACAGTGGTCAGATTTTATTAAATGAAAAAGAGATAACCTATTCTTCCCCTCAAAAACGAAATATTGCAATGGTATTTCAAAGTTATGCACTCTTTCCAAATATGACGGTTTATGAGAACGTCGCATTTGGATTGAAAATGCGTAAAGTGAATGCTAAAGAAATTAAATCACGTGTCAGTAATATTCTAGAATTAGTTGAATTAGAAAAATATCGGGATCGCTACCCACAACAATTATCAGGAGGGCAATCTCAACGGGTTGCATTAGCCCGTTCATTAGTTATACAGCCAGATTTATTATTGCTAGATGAACCTTTATCTGCACTTGATGCGAGGATTCGTAAACATTTACGCCAACAAATACGTCATATCCAGCAAGAACTTAATTTAACCACCATTTTTGTCACGCACGATCAAGAAGAAGCACTAATGATGTCAGATCGTATTGTGTTAATGAATCAAGGGAAAATAGAGCAGGCTTGTGATGCAGAAACCTTATATTTAGCACCTAGAAATCGCTTTAGTGCCAGTTTTATCGGAAATTATAATATTTTGAATCGCACTGATGCGTCAAAATTGCTAGGAAGAAATATACAGACAGATATTGCAATTCGTCCAGAATCAATTAGTTTACAAAATGATATGGAGCAGGGAGAGGGAGTAATTATTGAGCGAAATCTGTTGGGTAATATTATTCGCTATAAAGTGCGAGTAAATGAGGTTGATCTGGTTGTTGATAAGCTTAATTTATCAAGAGAGCATTTCTTTCCACTCGGTACACTTGTGCGTATTCACATAGAAGAAGAGCAAATAAGGAATTTAGAATGAGTATTGTACTTTTTGATCTAGATGAGACCTTGATTAACGGTGACAGTGCTTCTTTGTGGAGTGCTTTTATGCTCGAAGTAGGTTTAGTAGATAACGCATTTTTATCGCAAGAAAGAGCCATAATGCAAAAATATTCATCGGGCAAAATGTCAATGTCTGAATATATGGCATTTACCCTCACACCACTGCGAGCTTTATCTCAACAGAAACTTGCGGATTATGTTGCTCATTTTGTGGATAAATATATCTCTTCTCGTTTTTATCCACAGGCGTTGGAAAAAATAAACGATTATAAGCAAGCCAATCGGCGTTTAATCATTATTTCTGCTACTGCAGACTTTATTGTTACCGCCATAGCTAAAAAGTTGGTAATCCAAGAGGTGATCGCTGTTCAAACGGAGGTAGTTGATGGTTGTTATACCGGTAAAACAATCGGTGTATTAAGTTATCAGCAAGGAAAAGTGGAACGCTTAAAAGATTACTTAGGAAATGAATATGAAGGATTAATTCGCACTGCGACCTTTTATTCAGATTCTTGTAATGACCTTCCATTATTAAATGAAGTGGCTTATCCTAAAGTCGTTAATCCTGATGAAATGCTACGCACTGTTGCAGAACATTCGGGGTGGCCAATTTTATATTGGCACTAATAATATATGCTATAATGGCTAAAAGTCTTTTTGGATAGTTTGTATTACATGCCTACAATGAAGGATATTGCACGTCTTGCAGGCGTATCCCTTTCTACCGTTTCTCACGTTGTGAATCAATCTCGTTTTGTGAGCGAAGAGATTACTCTGCGAGTACAAAAGGTCATCGAAGAATTAAATTACAAACCTTCACTCGTTGCTCGTAGCCTTAAAATTAAACAAACCAAAACGATCGGAATGCTGGTGACAGCCAGCAATAATCCTTTTTTTGCAGAAGTGGTGAGGCACGTTGAGCGTTATTGTGAGCGACATAATTATCATCTCATTTTAGTGAATACCGAAGCCAACATCGAAAATCTTGAGAAACACCTTGGGCGTTTATTGCTTAAACAAGTTGATGGGTTGCTATTGATGTGTAGTGAACCGCAAGATTTTTCGACTAAAATATTAGCCGAAATCAGTTTGCCGACGGTGGTCATTGATTGGTGGCAGCAGCCACTAACAGCCGATATTGTTCACGAAAATTCAGAATTGGGTGGTTATATTGCTACAAAATCGCTGATTGATGCAGGTTATACTGAAATTGCAGTGATTACAGGCGAGCTAACAAAACCGCACGCTGCGAATCGTTTGGCAGGGTACAAGTGGGCGATATTGGAGCAAAATTTGCAACTCAATCCAGAATGGATCGTTGAAAGTCATTTTCACTACGAGGGGGGAGTACAAGGAATGCAAGCCTTGTTGCAGCTGTCTCACAAACCTAGAGCCATTTTTGCGATGAGTGATAGCATTGCGATAGGTGTTTATCAAGCCATTTGGCAAGCAGGGCTGCGTATTCCGCAAGACATTGCCGTTATCGGCTATGATAATATTGAGCTTGCCCAGTATCTTTCTCCGCCACTATCGACTATTCACCAACCTAAAGCGAGGCTGGCGAAAAATGCGGTACAGCAATTACTTGCTCGCATTCATAATCCAACCAAGAAAGTGGAACATATCTTACTCACCCCTGAATTGGTTCATCGAAAATCTTTTTAATCGTTATTTTGCGAAGTAGATCACATTTTCAATAAAATCTGTTTGTTTTTTATGCTTTGTTTTTTTATTATCATCGAAACGTTTCGATAGACTGGTCACGGAAGAGTTTAAATGAAAAAAACGACGATTTTAAATGCTCAACTTTCCCAAGTCATTGCCACAATGGGGCATACCGATGGGCTGACGATTTGTGATGCAGGATTGCCTATTCCATTAGAGCAGCAATGTGTGGATTTAGCTTTAACCAGAAATATTCCTAACTTTTTATCCACTGTTGAAGCGGTGTTAAGCGAACTATTTGTGGAAAAAATTGTGCTGGCGGACGAAATAAAGCGTAATAATCCCCAAGTTGAAGAACGCTTGTTACAACTTATTGCAAATATTAGCCAGCAGCAGGGTAAGGTTATTTCAGTGGAATATTTGCCACATAGTGAATTTAAGTTACAAAGCAGTCAGGCTAAAGCAGTTGTGCGGACAGGGGAGTGTTCGCCTTATGCTAATGTGATTCTCTATTCTGGTGTACCGTTCTAGCGGTCTAAATCAATGATAATTTTGCAAAAATAATGCAATAGAGGCAGAGAGTAAAGAGGCTGATATGGAGACGTTATTAAAAATTAAAGGGATAGATAAAGCGTTCTTTGGTGTGCAAGCGTTAAAAAATGCCTGCTTGAATGTTTATGCTGGGCGAGTGATGGCGTTGATGGGCGAAAATGGTGCGGGCAAATCAACTTTGATGAAAATCTTAACAGGGATTTATCAGCGAGACGCAGGCACGATTGAGTATCTAGGGAATGAGGTTAATTTTGCCAATCCTAAAGCCTCTCAGGAATCTGGATTGAGCATTATTCATCAAGAATTGAATATTCTGGGCAATTTATCCATTGCGGAAAATATCTTTTTAGGTCGAGAATTTACGCACTCTTGGGGAGCGATAGATTGGCGTAAAATGTACACCGAAGCAGACCGCTTGTTGGCTCGATTAGGGATTTCATACAGCAGTAAGCGGTTGGCCTGCGAGTTGTCGATTGGCGAATTACAGATGGTTGAAATCGCCAAAGCATTAAGTTTTGAATCAAAAGTGATCGTGATGGACGAACCGACTGACGCCTTGACAGATAAGGAGACCGAAGCGTTATTTGATGTGATTAAAGAATTAAAATCACAAGGACGAGGCATTGTCTACATCTCGCATAGGATTAACGAAATATTTACCATTTGCGATGACATTACTGTACTGCGAGATGGGCAATTTATTGGCGAAAAAGCAGTGGTGGATTTGAATGAAGATCAGCTGATTGAGATGATGGTTGGGCGTAAGTTAGATGAACAGTATCCTTATCAAGCAGTGTCAAATCAGTCGCCATTGCTTGAGGTGAAAAACTTATCTGGCGAGGGCGTCAATAATGTCAGTTTTATGCTTAATTCGGGGGAAATTCTTGGTTTTTCAGGTTTGATGGGAGCAGGGCGGACAGAATTGGCAAAAGTGTTGTATGGGGCATTAAGACGTACAGGCGGTGAGATTTATCTTCACGGTAAAAAAATGAATCATACCACGCCTCAGCAGGGTTTAGCCAATGGCATTGTGTATATTTCTGAAGATAGAAAAGGTGATGGGCTTATTTTAGGTATGTCGGTCAAGGAAAATATGTCGCTTACCGCATTGGATTATCTGTCAGATTGGGGGCGAATTGATCAGAAAAAAGAGCAGATGACTGTTGCGGATTTTATTGATTTATTTGCAATAAAAACGCCCACAATGCATAAAATCATTGGCGAACTTTCTGGTGGCAATCAGCAAAAAGTGGCGATTGCCAAAGGATTAATGACTCGTCCTTGTGTGTTGATTCTTGATGAACCGACCAGAGGCGTTGATGTTGGGGCAAAGAAAGAGATTTATCAGCTCATTAACCGTTTTAAATCCGAGGGGTTAAGTATTATGTTGATTTCCTCTGATATGCCTGAGGTGCTGGGAATGTCAGACCGTATTGTGGTGATGCGTGAAGGGCGGATTAATGGCGAGTTTAGTCGTATGGAAGCCACGCAGGAAAAACTGCTTGCGGCAGCTATTCAACATTAAGCGGTCTGTTGTGTGAAAAATTTTGCAAAATTTCTGTGAAAACTCACCGCTTATCAATAGGGTAACTAAAAGGAAATACTATGAATGTAAAAAAATTGCTTATTGAACAGCGGTCTATCATTGCGTTGTTGGTACTGATTGCTGTGGTTTCAAGTTTAAACCCTCATTTTTTCAGTAGCGATAATTTGCTTAATATTCTCCGCCAAACATCAGTCAATGCCATTATCGCGATTGGAATGACCTTTGTGATTTTAATCGCAGGCATTGATCTTTCTGTGGGATCAGTGCTGGCTTTGACAGGCGCTGTTGCTGCAACGTTAATTGGGTTCGATTTATCTATTTATTTGGTTGTGCCATTGGTGTTGCTTTTTGGCGCGTTGATAGGGGCAGTTAATGGTGCGTTAGTGGCTTTTGGTAAGGTGCAAGCCTTTATGGCAACGCTTATCACTATGTTGCTACTGCGAGGGGTAACCATGATTTATATGGACGGAAGACCGATCAGCACAGGCTTTTCTGAACAAGCTGACAGCTTTGCAGAATTAGGCACAGGCGTTTTTTTAGGTGTGCCAATCCCTGTTTGGCTCACGGCGAGTTTATTTATCCTCGCTTGGTTTTTACTGACTCAAACTCGTGTGGGGCGTTATATTTACGCACTAGGTGGAAACGAGGCAGCAACAGCGTTATCTGGGATTAATGTCAATAAAGTGAAATTATTTGTGTTTGCGGTGAGCGGTTTTCTGGCAGCTCTCGCAGGCTTAATTGTTACCTCTCGTTTAGGTTCAGCACAACCGACAGCAGGGACAGGCTATGAATTGGACGCTATTGCCGCCGTAGTCGTGGGAGGGACGAGCTTAATGGGCGGTAAAGGACGTATCTTCGGCACATTGATTGGGGCATTGATTATTGGTTTTCTCAGTAATGCCTTGAATTTATTAGATATTGACTCTTACTACCAACTGGTCGCAAAGGCGTTGGTGATATTGACGGCGGTGATTGTTGATAATGTTATTGGGCGTAAGCACGCTTAATGATCGTTTTATTTAGTTAATGTTATTGTTCTCTCTGTTTTTTATCTCATTTCAAAGGAATTTTTATGAAAAAATTAACAACCCTTAGTCTTGCTTTAGGTCTCGCTTTTTCTGCGAAAGCAATGGCTCAAGAAACTCTCGCATTAGCGATTTCAACGCTAGACAATCCATTTTTTGTTACCTTAAAGGAAGGTGCAGAGAAAAAAGCACAAGAATTGGGGTATAAATTGGTGGTATTGGATTCGCAAAATGACCCTGCGAAAGAACTTGCGAATATTGAAGATTTAACCGTGCGTGGGGCGAAAGTTCTATTAATTAATCCAACGGATTCCGATGCGGTAGGGAATGCAGTGGCAATGGCGAACAAGAAAAATATTCCTGTGATTACCCTTGACCGTGGTGCGAATAAGGGCGAGGTGGTCAGTCATATTGCGTCTGATAATGTAGCTGGCGGCAAAATGGCAGGCGATTTTATTGCTCAAAAAGTGGGAAAAAATGCAAAAGTTATTCAACTTGAAGGTATTGCTGGCACATCGGCTGCTCGTGAGCGTGGAGAGGGGTTTAAACAAGCGGTAGCCGCAAACCAGTTTGAGCTTTTAGCTAGCCAGCCTGCAGATTTTGACCGAATTAAAGGCTTGAATGTGATGGAAAATTTACTGACCAATCAACGCGAGGTAAAAGCGGTATTTGCACAAAATGATGAAATGGCGTTAGGGGCGTTGCGTGCGATTCAAGCTTCAGGTAAAGACGTTGTTGTCGTTGGATTTGACGGCACAGACGATGCAGTCAAAGCGGTAAAAAGAGGGAAATTAGCCGCAACGATTGCACAGCAACCTGAGAAAATTGGGGAGTTAGGGGTTGTTACGGCGGATAAGCTGCTTAAAGGGGAAAAAGTGGAAGCGACCATTCCTGTGCCGTTAAAAGTCATTTCACAATAAGTTTGCTGTTATTCAATCCTCTTTTATAAAAGGGGATTGATGACTAAGGGGTAAATAATGAAAAAACTTTGTGTGTTAGGCAGCATTAATGTTGATCACGTTATTCATATTCCTCAATTTCCCCAAGCAGGTGAAACGCTCACAGGCTATGATTACCATCAGGCGTTTGGCGGAAAAGGGGCAAATCAAGCCGTTGCGGCTGCTCGGCTGGGGACGGAAGTTTCATTTATTGGAGCTATTGGCGAAGATGATATTGGTCAGACGATGAAAAATAGCTTTGCTAATGAGAAGATTAATACTCAAGGGATTGCGGTTATTGCAGGGCAAAATACAGGGTTGGCGATGATTCAAGTTGCAGACTCTGGAGAAAATAGCATTGTGATTTCTGCAGGTGCGAATGCGAGTCTTGATGAAACGAGAGTGCTGCAGCACAAGGCGTTGATCGCTGAAGCGGATTATTTGCTGATGCAATTGGAAACGCCATTGCCAGCGGTCAGTTTGGCGGCAAAATTTGCAAAAGAGACAGGGACAAAGGTGGTTTTAAATCCAGCTCCTGCCAAGCCGTTACCCAAGGAGTTATTGGCGTTGGTGGATATGATTACGCCGAATGAAACGGAAGCGGAAATATTGACAGGGGTAAAAATTGTTGATGAACAGACCGCGTATCAGGCAGCACAAGCCTTTCATCAATTTGGTATTGAATTAGTGCTCATCACGCTTGGTGAAAGAGGTGTGTATGTGAGTCAAAAAGATAATCAAGCGGGTGAAATTATAGCTGGCTTTAAAGTGGAAGCAAAGGATACGACCGCCGCAGGCGATACCTTTAATGGGGCGTTGATTAGTGCATTGATGGAGCAAAAAACGCTAAATCAAGCGATTCGCTTTGCTCACGCAGCTGCTGCAATTTCAGTTACTCGAAAAGGGGCTCAAAGCTCAATTCCTTATCTTGCAGAAGTAGGTGAATTTTTAAGCAAATGTCATCATTAAGTGGATTAGCTTGCAAAAATATCCGCCCTACTCAACGCTTGTATCTGAAAATAAAGGATTACAACTTAATAAAACCGTCGTAAACGTGGGTGGCATCGCCTGTCATAAAGAGAGGGGTGTTCTCGCCTTTCCAATGGATATGCAATGTGCCACCTAGTAAATCAACTTGAACATTGCTATCTAGTATACCTTGCATAATACCGACTGCAACAGCCCCACACGCACCGCTGCCGCACGCTTGAGTCTCTCCTGCACCTCGTTCAAAAACACGCAGTTTGATATGGTGGCGGTTGATCACTTGCATAAATCCGATATTGGCTCGTTCAGGAAAACGTTCGTGGCTTTCAAGTAATGTGCCTAGCTCTTGGACTTTTGCGGTTTTTATATCTTCCACTTGCAGCACGCAGTGCGGATTTCCCATTGAGACTACGCCACAAAAAACGGTTTGTAGATCGGTGCGTAAAATATAATTTTTTTCAAATTTATTGGCAGTAAAAGGAATCTCGCTAGGTTGCCAAATGGGTATGCCCATATTGACCTGAATTTGTTCGTTTTCTTTAAGGCTTAGTACCATTTTGCCTTTATTAGTACTGACTTGAATGTGTTCTTTATTGGTAAGCCCTTTTAGTTTAACAAAGCGAGCAAAGCAACGAGCCCCATTGCCACATTGAGCCACTTCGCTGCCGTCAGCGTTAAAAATGCGGTAATGGAAATCAAGTTCTGGATCGTATGGCGGTTCAACTAATAAAAGTTGATCAAAGCCCACACCTCGATGACGATCTGCTAATTTACGAATAATTTCACTGGTTAGATAGACGTTTTGAGTAACACCATCAATGACCATAAAATCGTTACCGAGTCCGTGCATTTTTGAAAATTGCATACTGTTTCCTCTATTTTCTATGAAGAATATCAATAATTAGAAATTTTTATTAAATGAAGGTATAGCGATAATAATTATTTATTGATATAGTTCGCAACCTTTTCATTTGGCGACTTGCAAAAGTGAGTCATTCTTTCATATAACGTTGATTGGAGCAAATATGTCAGCGATGTTTATTATTCAATTTGCTATCGTTCTCCTTTGTATCTTAATTGGTGCAAGAATCGGTGGTATCGGTTTGGGGGTAATGGGTGGTTTTGGGCTTATTATTCTCACTTTTGTTTTTGGTTTAAAACCAGCAGGATTTCCTATTGATGTGATGTTTATTATTATGTCAGTGGTGTCTGCGGCGGCGGCAATGCAGGCTTCTGGTGGTTTGGATTATATGATTAAAATTGCCAAAAATATTTTAAGACGTAATCCTAAATATATTACATTTATTGCCCCTTTGGTTACCTGGACATTTACTGTGTTGGCAGGGACAGGACACGTTGCTTACTCCGTATTACCCGTGATTGCAGAGGTGAGCCGTCATAATGGTATTCGCCCTGAGCGACCGCTTTCTATGGCCGTTATTGCTTCACAATTTGCGATTGTTGCCAGTCCAATTGCGGCAGCAGTTGCTTCTGTTGCGGCATTTCTTGAGCCTCAAGGGATTAATATTGGCGATATACTAATGGTTACTATTCCTGCGACATTACTTGGATTAGGGATTGCTAGCTTGATTGTGAATAAAATGGGCAAAGATTTGAAAGATGATCCGCACTACCAAGCCTTACTACAAAACCCTGAGTATGTGAAACAAAACCATCTCGATCAGAACGATCAGAATATACCATTAAAACCAACTGCAAAATTATCTGTTGGCTTATTTCTTTTAGGGGCAATATTAGTGGTGCTTATGGGAACAGTTTCATCATTACGCCCAGTTTTTGACGGTAAACCTATGGGAATGGCAAATACGATTGAAATTGTTATGCTTACCACAGCGGCATTAATTATGATTCTTTGTAAGCCAAATGGTAATGAGGTTACGCAAGGTTCTGTTTTCCACGCAGGTATGCGTGCGGTGATTGCAATTTTTGGGATTGCGTGGATGGGTGATACTTTGATGCACGCACATATGCCAGAGGTTAAATCAATGGTATCCAATTTGGTTGAAACTGCACCGTGGGCATTTGCGATAGCTCTCTTTGTTTTATCTGTGTTAGTGAATAGTCAAGGGGCAACTGTGGCAACGTTATTCCCAGTGGCAATTGCAATTGGTATTCCTGCACCAATTCTTCTTGGTGTTTTTGTAGCGGTAAACGGTTATTTCTTTATACCAAACTATGGTCCGATTATTGCTTCAATTGATTTTGATACCACTGGCACAACTCGTATCGGACGCTTTATTTTTAACCATAGCTTTATGATTCCTGGTTTACTGAGTATGGTCTTTTCTATTGCATTTGGCTTGTTATTTGCCAACCTGTATTTTTAATTTTACTTCCCTTTTTATTCGATTTCTTCACTTCCTCCGTTTAAGGAGGGAGTGAATTTTTCTTTACTTGATTTGCTGTATAGCAGAGCTTTTTTATTCATACTTTTTTATTTACTCATACTACCCACCTTGCAAACGCTGTAATAGTCTATCCATTGCTCGATAACCTAGTGCTTCAGCAAGGTGAAGTTGTTGGATATGCGTTTCATTTGCTAAATCGGCTATTGTTCGTGAGACTTTAAGTATTCGATGGTAAGCTCGTACAGAAAGCCCTAACTTAGTGAGAGCATTTTCTAAAAATAGTGCATCTTTGTCATTTAATGCACAATCTTGTTCAATTTCACGAGTTGAAAGTTGAGAATTGATTTTTCCACGGCGGTTGAATTGGATTTTTTGTGCAGCAAGTACACGCTCACGCACTTGTTGGCTGGTTTCGCCTCGTTGTTGGTTATCTGTTTGCAATGCTCCCTGCGGCAATAATGGCACTTCAATTGAAAGGTCAAACCGATCTAAAAATGGTCCAGATAAACGGTTAAGGTAACGCATTACCTGTTGGGGAGAGGCTCGATTGTGTGTACCTTGATAATGTCCTGTGGGGCTAGGATTCATTGCAGCAATGAGCTGAAAGCGAGCAGGAAATTGTACTTTAGCGTTCGCTCTAGAGATGATAATTTCGCCTGATTCAAGTGGCTGACGTAGAGCATCAAGGACTTTACGTTCAAATTCAGGTAATTCATCTAAAAACAGAACACCATTATGAGCAAGTGATATTTCCCCTGGTTTAGGGAGTGAGCCACCACCAACTAAAGCCACCATTGAAGCACTGTGGTGTGGCGATCTAAAGGGTCTTTTTTTCCAATTTTGATAATTTAGTTCATTGT
The DNA here is from genome assembly GCF_004345745.1 of Nicoletella semolina. GTDB lineage: Bacteria > Pseudomonadota > Gammaproteobacteria > Enterobacterales > Pasteurellaceae > Nicoletella > Nicoletella semolina. The sequence continues at coordinate 27,224 of NZ_SLXJ01000010.1, forward strand.
GAACAAGACTAGTAATTGATGCTGTTTCAATTGCTTCACCATCACTCATCTCAGGAAGTAAATCCGCTAAACGACTAGCAAGCATCGTCTTTCCCGTTCCTGGTGGACCAAGAAAGAGTAAATTGTGTCTGCCCGCGGCGGCAATGGTTAAAGCTCTTTTGGCGTGCTGCTGCCCAATAATATCGGTCAGATCTCGACGTTCAAGCGGTGCGTATTCATCTGTTTTTTGCAAAAACTGCTGAGAAATGGGGAGTTGATCACGATTGTTGAGGAAATTAACTATCTGTAATAACGAGGTGGCGCAGTAGGTTTCTGTATTGGATACGAGAGCAGCCTCCGTTGAATTTTGTCGAGGAATGATAATTTGCCGCTTTGCTTTTTGTGCTGACAGTATAGCGGGAATGGTGCCGTGTATTCCTCGCAAATGACCTGTTAAGGCGAGTTCCCCTAGGAATTCAAACTGTTTTAATTTATCTGAATCTATTTGACCAGAAGCGGCAAGAATGCCAATCGCAATAGGAAGATCAAAACGTCCGCCCTCTTTAGGTAAGTCGGCTGGTGCAAGGTTGATGGTGATGCGACGTGCAGGAAAATCAAAATTGGCATTGAGCAATGCACTGCGTACTCGATCTCGAGCTTCTTTTACCGTGGCTTCAGGCAATCCAACCAATACCAGGCCAGGGCTTCCGTTGCTGATATGCACTTCAACAGTGATTAAAGGTGCTTCTACGCCTATTGAGGCTCGGCTGTACACAATAGATAAGGACATAATTACAAAATTCAGGTTACATAGAAAGTTGGAGAATGTGGTGAAGCGTAGTGAAATTTAAATAATCTTTACATAATAAAAAATTATTTTTTCGATCTTGATCGCAAAAATAAAGTTTTATCAGAAAATGCATAAAATATCGTGGTAAGAAAATGTGGCAAATGGTAGAATTACGCCCTTCGAAAGTGAAGCATTCTCTTTTTAAATCAAATTTCGGATTAATTATGGCAAAAGAAAATAAAAATTTGGAACAGCTCGAGCATTCAGGGCAAAGAAGCAAAGGTGTAAACACTATGTTATGGTTAATGGCAATCATCTTTGTTGTCGTTGCAGCTGTGGGTAATGTTTATTTTGTTACGCAATTATCGTTGGTTGTGCGAGTGTTGGCTTTAGTTGGTTTATTAGTTGGTGCAGTGGTGTTTATTGCCTTTACTAACCAAGGTCAAAAGGCAATTGGCTTTATGAAAGAAGCTCGTCAGGAATTGCGTAAAATTATTTGGCCTACTCGTCAAGAATCTACCCAAACTACGTTGATAGTTTTAGGCGTATGTGCAATTGTTGCATTGGCTTTGTGGGGGATTGACGCTTTAATCATTAATGTAATTACTTTTTTAACCAACTTGAGGTTCTAACATGAGCGAAATAGAAGTAAAAGAAGCCACTAAAATGCGTTGGTTTGTATTGCAAGCATTCTCTGGTTTTGAGTCTCGTGTTGCAATGACATTGCGTGAATATATTAAACTGCACAAAATGGAAGATCAGTTTGGTGAGGTGCTTGTTCCTACAGAGGAGGTGGTAGAAAACGTAGCGGGTCGCCGTCGTAAAACCGAAAGAAAATTCTTCCCTGGTTATGTGCTTGTTCAGATGGAAATGAATGATGATACTTGGCACTTGGTCAAAAGTGTGCCAAGAGTGATGGGATTTATTGGCGGTACTGCCGATAAACCAGCTCCAATTACACAGCGTGAAGCAGATCGTATTTTAAATCGTCTCCAAGAAACAGTGGATAAACCTCGTCATCGCAAAGAATTTCACCCAGGGGAAGAAGTACGTGTTTCTGATGGACCATTTGCTGATTTTATTGGTGTTGTGGAAGATGTGGACTATGACAAAGGGCGTCTTAAAGTTTCTGTTTCAATCTTTGGTCGGGCAACACCTGTTGAACTTGATTTTAATCAGGTAGAGAAACAATAAGATAATTCATTTTGATACCTTAACGGAGTTTCTAATGGTTCTCACGCATTTCGTGGGCTATTCTCCGTGGGTTATTAAGGTTGGTCAAGTTTGTAGTTAAACCAACTGGTACTTAAGTTAGTGATATTCTCCCAAAATCTTACTGACCATAAAGATATGGTTATGTATGAAATGGCTTAGGTTTTTGTTACTTATAATCCTGAACTACCTGAATACTACAGATACCCTTATTGCAAGATAGCCAATCAACCACAGGGTAGGCAAAAGGTCTGCTCCTTTATTGTATTAATTCTCTATTGAGTTATTTTTCAAGCTCTGACAACAATTTCGAGATTCTCTCTCCTATAAAAATTTCGATGAGAGAATTTACTTAGCTCAATTATAGTTAAATTTTTCACCTATTAGCTTGTTTTCTCCGCTTATCTTTATTTAGTTATTTTTACGCTAAAGCGGTCAGTTTTAGCGAAATTTTTGCAAAATTTTTCCTAAAACTCACCGCTCCCCCTCTAATATTTACACTTCTGTCATCATTTTGTCATATTTTTTGCCTACACTGCAGGTCGTGAAGTTATTTGTTTTACATTCACAAGGAGAAAAATATGTTGAATAAAGTAATAAAAAAACTGGCATTACTCGGCGTTTCTTTATCTGTTGCAGCAGCCGTACAAGCGGAAACTATTACAGGTGCAGGAGCTTCTTTCCCTTATCCTATCTATGCAAAATGGGCTGGATTATATGAAAAAGAAACGGGTAATCGTGTAAATTACCAATCCATTGGTTCTGGTGGCGGTCAGCAGCAAATTATTGCCAAAACGATTGATTTTGGTGCATCAGATGATCCGATGAAAGCGGATGATCTTAATAAACATAATCTCTTGCAGTTCCCCGCTGTGATTGGGGGAACTGTACCTGTGGTTAATCTTCCTGAGATAAAATCAGGTGAGCTTAAACTTTCAGGCACAGTATTAGCCGATATTTTCTTAGGCAAAATTAAGCAGTGGAATGATCCTGCAATCCAAGTACTTAATCCAAATCTCAACTTGCCTGCAAAAGACATCTTAGTAGTACGCCGTTCTGACAGTTCTGGTACAACATTTGGCTGGACAAATTATCTCTCTAAAGTATCACCAAAATGGAAAGAACAAGTGGGTCAAGGAAAATCGGTTAAATGGCCTGTAGGTCAGGGAGGTAAAGGGAATGAGGGAGTTGCAGCTTATGTTAAACAGCTTAAATATTCTCTAGGTTATGTGGAATATGCGTATGCGAAACAAAATGGTTTGGCGTGGGTATCTCTACAAAATGCGGCAGGTAAATTTGTACAGCCCTCTGGCGAGAGCTTTATGGCTGCAGCTGCCAATGCAAATTGGGACAGTGTGCCGAATATGGGGGTGATACTCACCAATGAAGCAGGCGATAAATCTTGGCCAGTTACTGCTGCAAGTTTCATTTTGTTACACAAAAATAGTGAGAAACCAGAACAAACTAAAAGTGTATTTAAATTCTTTGATTGGGCATTCTCAAAAGGACAAGCTGCAGCGGCAGAACTAGACTATGTGCCATTGCCAGATAATGTGGTTGAAAAAATTAAAGCACAATGGAAAACAGAAGTAAAAGATTCACAAGGTAAGTCTTTATACTAAACTTTTATTCACGCAGGGAACAAGCGGTCAATTTTTGATGATTATTTGTTGCCCTGCGTTTTATTTAATAAAGAACATTATGCACAAAATAGATAATAAATGCCTTAACCACCCTTGGGTTGAAGGTGTATTTAGAAATACAACTCGTTTTTTTGCGATCTTTGTTTTTATTTTATTAGCTGCGATTCTCGTTTCTCTAGTGATAGGGAGCTGGGATTCTTTGCGTGAATTTGGTATCGCATTTTTATGGACGAATGAGTGGGATCCCGTCCAAAACCAATATGGTGCTTTAGTGCCAATTGTTGGTACACTGATTTCAGCTGGTATTGCACTGTTGATTGCAGTGCCGATTTCATTAGGTATTGCTACATTTCTAACTGAGCTTGCACCAGATTGGCTAAAACGCCCAATTGGCACAGCAGTTGAAATGCTGGCGGCTATTCCGTCTATTATTTATGGTATGTGGGCATTATTTGTCTTTGTACCGCTCTTTCAGGAATATGTCCAGCCGCACTTGATTGATATATTAGGTGATATTCCTTTGATTGGTGCGTTGTTTTCTGGTGCACCTTTTGGTATCGGATTATTCACAGCAGGCTTAGTGTTAGGAATTATGATTATTCCTTTCATTGCATCTGTAATGCGTGATGTGTTTAGTGTTGTTCCTCCTATGCTTAAAGAGTCTGCATACGGTTTAGGTTCAACAACGTGGGAAGTAATATGGAAAATTGTGTTGCCTTATACCAAAACAGGGGTTATCGGTAGCATTATGCTAGGGTTAGGTCGTGCGTTAGGTGAAACAATGGCGGTTACCTTCGTGATTGGCAATGCTTTTACATTGCCCGATTCTATTTTCTCACCATCAACTTCGATTGCCTCTGCAATTGCAAATGAGTTTAATGAGTCAGGAGGTCTGCAAAAGTCAGCCTTGATGGAGCTTGGTTTAATTCTGTTTTTAATCACAACTATCGTGCTTTCAGCTTCTCGTTTGTTAATTATGCGTATGACACAAAAAGAAGGAAAAAAATAATGAAAGCCTATCAAAATCAACGGTTTTACTGTCGGAAAATTAAAAACCAAATAATGCTGGCACTTGCCTATCTTGCAGTTTTATTTGGTTTATTTTGGTTAGTATGGATTATCTACACGCTGATTGTGAAAGGCATTCCTGCACTGTCGATTGATCTCTTCTTATATTCCACGCCAGCACCTAATGAAAAGGGGGGCTTAATCAATGCCATAATTGGTTCAATTTTGATGGTGTTGGTGGCAACCTTGATTGCAACACCTGTCGGTATTTTAGCTGGGACATATTTAAGTGAATATGGTCGATATAGCAAACTGGCAAAAATTACACGCTTCTTAAATGATGTGTTACTTTCTGCCCCATCAATTGTTATTGGTTTGTTTATTTATGCAATTTACGTTGCTCAAGTTGAACATTACTCAGGCTGGGCGGGAGCAATCGCTTTGATGTTGTTGGTTATTCCAGTGGTTGTGAGAACTACTGATAATATGTTGAATCTCGTGCCAAATAATTTGCGTGAAGCAGCGGCAGCTTTGGGCTGTCCGCAATGGAGAGTGATTACAATGATTTGCTACCGAGCTGCACGTTCAGGGATTATTACAGGCGTACTACTTTCAGTGGCTCGTATTGCAGGTGAAACCGCACCACTGTTATTTACTGCACTCTCTAATCAATTCCATTCGTGGGATATGAATGCTCCAATGGCGAATTTGCCTGTTGTGATTTATCAATACGCCGCTAGTCCATTTGCGGATTGGAATACACTTGCTTGGGCAGGTGCGACACTTATCACGCTGTTTGTCTTATCCCTTAACATTCTGACTCGTATTTATTTCAGTAAACATAAATAAAGCAAAAAGGAAGAAAAGAATGACTGCTTTAAATATTGTTCCAAAATTAACGATTAACAATTTAAATTTTTATTATGGCGATTTTCACGCATTAAAAAACATTAATTTATCCATTGCAAAACATAAAGTAACCGCATTTATTGGTCCATCAGGCTGTGGGAAATCCACCTTGTTACGAACATTAAACCGAATGTTTGAACTTTATCCAAATCAACGAGCAACAGGTGAAATTAATTTAGATGGTGAGAATCTATTAACTTCAAACGTTGATATTTCAATTATCCGTGCCAAAGTAGGAATGGTTTTCCAAAAGCCAACCCCCTTTCCAATGTCTATTTATGACAATGTTGCTTTTGGCATTCGTCTATTTGAGAAATTACCGAAATCAGAACTTAATGATCGAGTTGAATGGGCATTAACTAAAGCTGCATTATGGAATGAGGTAAAGCATAAACTTAATCAAAGTGGAGACAGTTTATCGGGTGGTCAGCAGCAACGCCTTTGTATTGCAAGAGGCATTGCGGTAAAACCTGAAGTGTTACTGCTTGATGAACCGTGTTCTGCTCTTGATCCAATTTCCACAATGAAAATTGAGGAGTTGATCACTGAATTAAAACACGATTACACTGTTGCAATTGTGACACACAATATGCAGCAAGCCGCACGCTGTTCAGATTACACGGCGTATATGTACCTCGGAGAGTTAGTGGAATTCGGTGAAACCAAGCAGATTTTTGATAAGCCTCGATACCAACGGACAGAGGATTATATTAAAGGTAGAATGGGTTAGATCAAAAAAGGAATGAGATAAAAAAGGTTCAAAAAATAAGTTTACCTTGTACAAACGGTCTGTTTTTAGTAAAAATATGCAAATATATATTCAAAACTGACCGCTTGTAGATAATTTAAGGAACGGCAATGACAGACAAAATTTTGGTTGTTGAAGATGAGCGAGCGATCCGAGAGATGGTTGCTCTTTTTCTAACGAAGCAAGGTTACAAGGTACTGGAAGCAGAAGATTATCAAAGTGCTATTGATCAGCTTGCCGAAAAGCCGAAACTTATTTTGTTAGATTGGATGTTGCCTGCTCGCTCGGGAATTCACATTATTGATTATCTTAAAAAGCAAGAAGACACTGTGAATATCCCAATAATTATGCTAACCGCACGCAGCACGGAAGAAGACTGCATTACTTGTCTCAATGCTGGGGCTGATGATTATATTACTAAGCCATTTTCGCCTAAAATCTTACTTGCTCGCATCGAAGCACTGTGGCGACGTAGTTATGATCCGCCAAGTCCTTTATTAAAATTTGAAGAGATTACACTTGATCAACAGGCACAACGTGTACGTATAGCACAACAAGAAGTCGATTTAAGTGCAACAGAGTATAAATTTTTACATTTTTTTATGACTCATCCAGAAAAAGTCTATCGGCGTGAACAGTTACTTAATTTTATTTGGGGGAATGATATTTATGTGGAAGATCGCACTGTTGATTCCTACATTAGGCGATTACGAAAAAGCCTTGAACCCTATGGATCTGACCGTTACATTCAAACAGTGAGAGGCTTTGGCTATCGTTTTTCTAACCATTTTCAAAATGAATCATAATGAAACTCAAGATCTCGTTAAAGCATTTTATTTTAGAATTGTTGATTGCTGTGTTAAGTTCTTGGCTGCTGAGTATATTTGCTCAAGACTTTAGCCTGTGGTTTATGATTAGTTTGTTGATTTTATTGATTTGGCATCACTATAATGAATTTAGCTTATTACAAATTTTAAACCCAAACAGATCGCTTCCTCAGCGTAAAACGGTTTCAACAATTGAACATATCTCACAAACAGCCCGTTTTTATCAAGCTCGTTCACGCAAAGATAAAATTAAAAACCTACGCTTACTGTCAAAATTTAACCGACAGATTCAAGCATTACCCGATGCGTTGATTATATGTGAAACGACGGGGCTTATTTCTTGGTGTAATCAAGGATCGCAGGAGCTATTTGAATTTACATGGGATAAAACAGCACTTAAAAACATATTTAATATTATCTTTTACCCCGAATTTAAACACTATTTTTATCAATCTAAACGAAAACGTCCACTGGTGTTGCTCACTCATAATCAACGCTATATTGAGGTAAACCTACACCACTATGGTGAAGAAAATTATTTGATTGTCGCCCGAGATGTAACTTCCTTTGTACGTTTGCTACATTCTCGCCAAACTTTTTTAGCAAATATGAATCACGAATTACGCACCCCTCTCACGGTATTACAGGGCTACCTTGAAATGCTCGATCCAGAGCAAGACAATCCAGCCTTTCAAAAAAAGGCGATAGATGAAATGAAAACACAAAGTCAGCGTATGGCAACGATGTTACAACAGCTTTCGGTATTAGCTAAAATTGAACACTCGACGAATATTGAGCACGATGTTGTTGAAATGTCAGAAATGATTTTATCTCTTAAACGTAGCACTGATATTTTGAATACACATCAACAACTCATTTTTGACATTGAACCTAATATTCGAATTATGGGTGATGAAGAACAATTGCAAAGTGCGGTGTTAAATCTTATCTACAATGCTATTCGCCATTCAGGAGAGGGAGCTACCATCAAAGTGAGTTGGAAAAAACAAGGAAAAACAGCTCGTTTCTGTGTGAGTGATGATGGAATAGGTATTGAAGCTAAGCATTTGGCACACCTCACAGAACGATTTTATCGTGTTGATGAATCTCGTAGCAACAAGACTGGCGGTAGCGGATTAGGACTTGCGATTGTAAAACACGCTTTAGAACAACATCAGACTACCCTTGAGATTGTAAGTGAACCCCAAAAGGGCAGCCAATTTGCCTTTACCATTAAATCAGAACTGTTAGTAAGCAGTGGGAGTGAATAACAAATTGTAAGCGGTCAATTTTTGTCAAAAATTAACAACAATTGACCGCTTAGTCCGTGGTTTTTAGGGGAGTAATATTTTATTTAGCGTTTTTTCCAGAGCCGCCAAGCAGTGATAAAACTTGTTAGTAAGATCATAATCACAGGTGAAAGTGTGAGGCTTTTTACTGACCAGTAATAGTGAATAGTGGCGAGAATTAAAGCAGGGTAGGCTAATTGGTGAAGATTAAACCAACGAGATCCTAACCAGCGTTTAATATTAGGTAAAGATGTTATCGCCATCATTGTTAAAATAAATAATGCTACCGCACCTAAAATTAAATAAGGACGATTAATTAACTCACTACCAAATAAAGCTATGTCTTGTCCCAATTCCAGTAAAAAGTAGCTAAGCATATGTAAAAACGCCCAAAAAAACGCCCATAAACCAAGAGGGCGGCGTAGAATTTGGTAAGCATTTTTTTGCCATAATTGTAATAATATACCTAAAAGGAACATTAGACTGAAAATAAGGATTGCACCATACCCCAAAAAGTGTTGGAGTTCTTTAATAGGATCTGCCCCTAACGCTGCAACATCGTCTTGAGCAAGTACCCAAGTTAGCCAAATCAAAGGGACTGAACACCCAAAATGAATAACCAATCTAAAAACAGTCATTAATAATTTACCCTAAGATCGAGATCACGATAAAGATGTGCAACTTCCTTGTCGTAACCATTAAACATTAATGTTGGCTGACGCTTTATTGACAGCAATCCGCCACTGCCGATCACTCGTTCAGAGCCTTGAGACCAGCGAGGGTGATCAACATTTGGATTCACATTGGCATAAAAGCCGTATTCGTGCGGTGCAAGTTTTTCCCACGTTGTGCGTGGGCGTGTTTCAGAAAAAGTAATCTTCACAATAGATTTAATGCTCTTAAATCCATATTTCCAAGGTACAACGAGACGAATTGGTGCGCCATTTTGTGGTGGTAACGTTTTGCCATAAAGTCCAACGGAAAGCAAGGTAAGCGAATGCAGTGCTTCGTCTAGCCTCAAGGCTTCCACATAAGGATAGTCAATGCCGCCACCTAAAAAATAGTTTTTTTGTCCTGGCATTTGCTCAGGATCATATAAAGTATGAAAAACCACATATTTCGCTTTGCCAGTGGGTCTTGCTTTTTCAACTAAGCGAGCGAGTTCAAATCCGACCCAAGGTACAACCATTGACCAAGCCTCAACACAACGGAAGCGATAAATTCGTTCCTCTAGTGGGAAGGTATCAAATAATTGTGCATAATTCAGCGTAAATGGATTTTCTACTTCGCCTGTAATTTCCAGCTGCCAAGGGTTTGTTCTTAGCTCTTGTGCAAGATGGGCTGGTGAGTTTTTATCTACCCCAAATTCGTAAAAATTGTTATAACCAATCACTTTTTCTTCAGGAGTGAGAATGAGTCCATTGTCTGCACTTGTGGTAAACTCAAGTGGTGAAACAGCTGCTTTTTTTTGTGCAACACTAATATTTGGCAATGTCGTAGCCGCTACACCAAGACCAAATGCCTGAATAATTTTACGGCGTTGATGAAAAATAGCTTCTGGCGTAACGTCAGTAGATTTGAATGATTTCATTGACTTTCCTTGTTTTTAGCATAACCTGTTCAACCTTAGACTGATATTCTACTAAAACCTTACAAAATTTAATGAATTTCCGTATAGAATTTACCTATTTATTCATTTATCAATTCATAACATAAAATGCCAAGTACACCACAGACGCTGGATAGCTACCGCCCAGAAGAGCTTGAAACCATTCGCAGGCAAATGCTACATTTTGCAAAACTTCAGCTACAAGATATTGATTTAGCTGAAGATGTTGTACAAGAGAGTCTTGCAAGTGCCTATAAAAATGCCTCGTCATTCAAAGGTCGTGCTGCATTAAAAACGTGGATTTTTGCCATTCTAAAAAATAAGATCATCGACATACTTCACCATCAAAAACGGACAGTTACGCTATCAGAATTAGATACTGATAACTCATCTGAGTTTTTCGATAAAAATGGGCATTGGCAACAAAATATGTCTCCTAATGAGTGGCGAGGGATAGATAGCCAAATTTATCAACAAGAGTTCTGGGTTATTTTTGACCTCTGTTTAAATAAATTACCGCCGTTGCAGGCTCGTGTCTTTATGATGCGAGAACATTTAGAATTGACGAGCCAACAAATTTGCGATGAGTGCGGTATATCAACAGCCAATTTACACGTTTTGTTATATCGCTCTCGTCTACAGCTACAACGTTGCCTGACAAAAAATTGGTTTGAGAAATAAAATGGGATTGGAAAACAAATATGATGAATTGTCGACAAGCTACCGCTATAATCTCCCGCTCTTTAGAGCAAAAATTGACGTATTCAGAACAATTAGGGCTTAAATTTCACTTGCTACTTTGCTCAAGGTGTCGCTGTTTTCGTCAAAATAATTATAAACTTAGCCAACTAGTTAAAGATTACTGCCATCGGACAGAAAAGATTTAGTGCTATTTATATGCCATTCAACTATATTTAATCTAACTACAGAAAAATAAATAATGAAAACCCTTGCTAAACAAGCTAGAGAAGCCTGTATCATCTTGGCACAGTCTAGCCAATCGGATAAAAATCGAGCCTTATTCGCACTTGCTGACGCTCTGCAGACTCATCGTGCAGACCTTCTCTCTGCGAATGCACAAGACGTTGAAAATGCAAAGCGTCAAGGCTTGTCGTCTGCCATCATTGACCGCCTTTTACTCACCCCTGAACGATTGGATAATATTGCCAATGATGTCCGAAGTATCGCAAGCTTACCCGATCCTGTCGGTCAAATTATAGATGGTGGTATATTAGACAGTGGATTATGTATTAAGCGTCAGCGTGTGCCACTTGGTGTGATTTTAGCCATTTACGAAGCTCGTCCAAATGTAACTATAGACGTTGCTGCACTTTGTTTAAAAACAGGTAATGCGGTGATATTACGAGGCGGAAAAGAGACAACTGACACAAATGCCGTGCTTGTCAAGATTGTACAATCGGCACTATCAGCAGCACACTTACCTCCAAACGCCGTACAAGCTGTAACAAATCCTGATAGAGGGTTGTTATTAGAACTATTGAAACTCGATCGAGAGATTGATATGGTGATTCCTCGTGGTGGTGCTGGCTTACATCAGTTTTGCAAAGAAAATTCAACCATTCCTGTCATTGTTGGTGGGATTGGGGTATGTCATATTTATGTGGAAGCAACCGCTGATTTAGAACCTTCCCTTGAGGTGATCGTAAATGCGAAAACCCAGCGTCCTAGTACTTGTAATACGTTAGAAACGCTCTTAGTCGATCGCAAAATTGCAGCACAATTTTTACCTAAACTAGCGCAACGCTTAGAAGAAGCAAAAGTCACCATTCACAGCGATGATTTTCCAACCGCATTGCAAAAAAATGGCATTATTCAACCGCTCGATCCTAGTCGCCTAAATCAAGAATGGCTTTCTCTTAATCTCAATGTGGTTGTGGTGGAAGGTATAGATAACGCTATTGAGCATATCCGAACTTATGGCAGCCAACACTCTGAATCCATTCTCACAAACGATCACCTCAAAGCTCGCCAATTTGTACAGCAAGTTGATGCTGCAGCCGTTTATATTAACGCAAGTACACGCTTTACCGATGGTGCACAGTTTGGTTTAGGGGCAGAAGTGGCGGTCAGTACTCAAAAATTACACGCTCGAGGTCCAATGGGGCTTGATGCCTTAACGACTTACAAATGGGTGTGCGAAGGCAATTATCTTTGTAGAAAATAGCCCAAGACAGGGAACTAAAAAATGAAAGAAAAATTTTTAACCTTTTTTAAATTATTCATTCACCGAATGAACGAGAATAAAGTCAGTGTTTTTGCAGGCTATTTGACTTATACCACCTTACTTTCTATCGTGCCAACAATTATGGTCGTGTTGTCGGTATTCTCTTTTTTTCCTATGTTTGATGAAGCGGCTGCACAAATTATTTCATTTACTTATGACAATTTTGCTCCACATGCAGGTGATGTGGTACAAAGATATTTAGATATGTTCGTTGAAAATTCGAGAAAAATGGGACTGGTCAGCATTTTGGGACTAATCGTTGTTGCAGTAATGCTTATCTCAAGCATTGATAACGCACTGAATCAAATTTGGCACACCTCTCAAAAACGCCCACTGATTCCCTCTTTCTTGATTTACCTCGCCGTACTTATTTTGGGACCTATTTTTGCGGGCTTAAGTATTGCCATCAGTTCTTACCTTTTCTCGCTGCGTATTTTTGAAGATCGAGGGGTACTTTCTTTACATTATATTTTAGAATTTGTGCCATTTATTATTACTTGGTTAATGTTTAGTCTTATTTACCTTGTTGTCCCAAATACCCATGTTCGCTTTAAGCACGCAGCCATTGGTGCATTACTTGCAGGGGTATTTTTTACACTTGGTAAACAGGTTTTCATTTGGTACATCACCACTTTCCCTTCTTATCAAGCCATCTACGGTGCATTGGCGATCATTCCAATTATGTTTGTGTGGATTCAACTAAGCTGGCAAGTCGTGTTGTTAGGTGCTCAATTTGCTTCCACATTAAAAGATTTGGAGATGATTGAGCAAGGCACGCTAACTAATCCTCTTAGTGAAACCCACTCATCTTTGGAGCAACAATGATTGCATTAATCCAACGAGTAAAATGGGCAAAGGTTGAAATTGCTAAACAGGTTGTTGGGAAAATTGATTCTGGACTGCTGGTTTTTTTGGGTGTTGAACAACAGGATAACGAAGAGAACGCCAACAAATTATTAGAAAAAGTCCTCAATTATCGAGTGTTTTCCGATGAACAAGGAAAAATGAATCTTAATGTACAGCAGGCTAACGGTCAGCTATTAATTGTGTCTCAATTTACCTTAGCCGCAGACACACAAAAAGGACTAAGACCGAGTTTTTCTCGTGCAGCAGCCCCTCAACAAGCAGAAAAACTCTATCATTATTTTCACCAGCAAGCCTTGCAAAAAATTGATACGCAAACAGGGCAATTTGCCGCCGATATGCAAGTCAGCTTACAAAATGATGGACCTGTTACATTTTGGTTGCAAGCATAAATGTTGTCGTATATTCATTCACAAATTCAACACTACCTCCCAGATCAAAAACAATTTCTGATTGGTTTAAGCGGCGGTGTTGATTCCGTTGCGTTGCTTCATCTCTTCAAAGATCTACGCTTTCTTCACCCCATCACATTGCGTGCCATTCACATACACCACGGGCTTAGCCTCAATGCTGACCATTGGGCTGAATTTTGCCAAGCTCTGTGCCACCAATGGCAAATTCCATTGGTTGTTGAAAAAGTGAGTGTTGAGGGAAAAGATGGCGTGGAAGCTAACGCTCGCACTGCTCGTTATTGTGCTGTGGAGCAAGCAATCCTTACTAATGAGGTTTTTGTAACGGCACATCATCTTGATGATCAAGTGGAAACCTTTTTCCTTGCCTTAAAACGGGGGAGTGGCATTCAAGGATTAGCAGCAATGCAAGCGGTCAGTTTTCGCCAAAATATGACGCTATTTCGCCCCCTGCTAACCATTGATAAAAAGCAGATCATCGCCTACGCCCAACAACATCAACTACATTGGATTAACGATGAAAGTAACGAGAATACGAACTACGATCGTAATTTTCTACGCCACCAAGCACTTCCTAAATTCACAGATCGTTGGTCGCATTTTTCTAAAATGGTGGCTCGCTCAAGCCAACATTGTGCTGAACAACAACAATTGATTGAAGAACTACTCACACCAGAACTCACAAAGTACCAAGATATAGAAAAACGCACACTGAACATACAAGATTTCAGCCACTTTTCCCACGCCAAGCAGCAGCAATTAATCCGCCTATGGCTAAAGCAGTACCATATTCCAATGCCATCGTTGGCTCAACTTGAACAAATTTTATCCTTAATCTTTGCTGCACAAGATAAAAACCCACAACTCACCCTAGGTAGATGGACTCTCCGTCGCCATCATTCTTTTATCTACCTCACGGCGAAAATAGAACCACTCTCTTTCCTTTCTCACCCACTACAAGCTCAAGATACCTTCCATTTACCCGCCCAACTAGGCTACATAGAGCGTAATCAACAAGAGATTACTTACACATTTTCAGGTAAAACTGACCGCTTACAGCTACCTGAAGCGTTAAAACAAAAAGTGGTTAATATCCGATTGCAGCAGAAAGGAAAAGTGAAGTGCTACGGGCGATCGCAGCGAGAAGAAATGAAAAAAATCTGGCAGCAACATCGCATTCCTGTATGGGAAAGAGACCGTACCCCTATTGTATTTATTGACGACCTATTTATTGGAATACTATCCATTAGAAATCGAAAAATCGATCCTTAAGCGAGAAGTTTTGCTCAAAATTTTGCAAAATTTTGTTACAATCAGACCGCTTAACTTATAAGAGAAAAATGAATGATGACTATCAGCACCTTTAATCGTACTTGGGCGAGAGTGATATTGTCTGCCCTATGGCGTTATGGCGTAAAACACTTTTGTATCGCTCCAGGTTCTCGCTCTACACCCTTGACACTTGAAGCAGCGTATTTACAAAACCAGCAGCTTGCACAATGCCATGTACACTTTGATGAGCGAGGGTTAGGTTTTTTTGCTTTAGGGATTGCTAAAGCAACAAATGCCCCTGTTGCGATCATTGTCACATCAGGTACCGCAGTGGCGAATTTGTATCCAGCCATTATTGAAGCCAGCATTACAGGACAAAAATTAGTCGTGCTATCTGCTGACCGCCCACAAGAATTGATTGGGTGTGGTGTCAATCAGGCGATTGAACAGCAAGGAATTTTTG
The DNA here is from genome assembly GCF_004345745.1 of Nicoletella semolina. Classification (GTDB taxonomy): domain Bacteria; phylum Pseudomonadota; class Gammaproteobacteria; order Enterobacterales; family Pasteurellaceae; genus Nicoletella; species Nicoletella semolina. The sequence goes on from NZ_SLXJ01000010.1 coordinate 42,492, forward strand.
CCAATTATCCGATTAAAAATGTCAATTTACCGAAACCGAGTCAGCAATTTACTGCTCGTTGGTTAGCGGCAACGGTAGAGAATGTTTGTTCAATACAACGGCAACAAGGCGGAGTGATTCATTTGAATGTACCATTTGTTGAGCCACTTTATGAGGCGGACGAAGAGGCGATTGGCTGTGATCCGTGGCTTGCACCTATTCAGCGTTGGTTAAATCAGCCTAAAGTGCGTTGGTTCGATAATCAATCTATCCAAAATGATGTTTTAATGCACGAAAATTGGGATTATTGGCGGACAAAAAAAGGCGTAGTGGTGGTTGGAAAACTGCCTCTTGAGCAAGGAATGGGCTTAAAAGCGTGGGCAGAAACTCTTGGTTGGTGTTTGATTAGTGATGTGCAGTCAGGCATTGATGCAAGCCTGCCTTATGCAGATATTTGGCTCTCTAACAAGACCGTGGAACAGCGTTTATTACAAGCGGATATTGTGGTGCAATTTGGTTCGCAGATTGTCAGCAAGCGAGTCAATCAATTCCTCAATGCGTTTCAAAAAGAGTTTTGGTTAGTTGATGAATCCAGTAATTATTTAAATCCTTTTGCTCATCAGCAGACTCGTTTTGTCGCTAAAGCACACCATTTTATTCGAGTTCACCCACCTTTACGCCAAAAACCGTGGCTACTTGAACCGCTTGCGTTATCGCAATTTTGTGCTTCGTTTATTGAAAAACAGGTCGGTGGAAATTTAAATGAGGCTTCATTAGCACATCATATTGAGAGAGTGTTGCCCGCTGGTGGGAATTTATTCCTCGGTAATAGTCTGTTTGTGCGTTTAGTAGACGCATTATGTAAATTGCCAGAGGGCTACCCTGTTTATACGAATCGTGGTGCGAGCGGCATTGATGGCTTGATTGCAACAATGGCAGGCGTAGCAAAAGGCAGTGATATAGCGACAGTGGGCGTGATTGGTGATATTTCAGCCCTTCACGATCTTAACTCAATGGCATTATTACGTCAGGTAACGCAACCCACTATTTTATTTATTATCAACAATAATGGCGGAGCAATTTTTGATATGCTGCCTGTTGATACACAGGTTAAGGATAAATACTATCGCCTTTCACACGGTTTAGAATTTTCACAAATTGCAACAATGTTTGGATTAGAATATTTGCGTCCTTATACTTGGGCTGATCTCGGCACGAAATTGAAGCAAGCATACGTGCGTAAAAGTGCCACGATTGTTGAGATTAAAGTGAATGATCAAGAGGGTAGTTCACTGTATAAATCGTTGCTTGAACAAATTTCACGTGCTTCTATTGATTAATAATATACTTATTGGTCTATGATGTTAGCGTATCAATGGCATGCCAGAACAGGTATTCCTGTGGTTTTTTTACACGGTCTGCTTGGCTCCCAAGCGGATTGGTCTGGTGTGTTAGTTGAGTTACAGAGGTTAGTTGATTTGCAAAAATTGCCTCAAATTCGACCGCTTGTGATTGATTTACCTTGCCACGGAGGCAGCCAGCAGATTGCTTGCCGTGGTTTTAGCGAGATTCGACAAGCACTCGATATGACCTTAAATAAGCTAATCCAGCAACCTTTCTGGTTAGTTGGTTATTCATTGGGGGGGAGAATTGCATTGGATTATGCAATCAATGCATCTCATTCCCCTCATTCTGCAGGTTCTCTCTATCTGCTCGGTGCATTACTGGAGGGGGCAAATATTGGCTTAAAGACTGAAGAAGAGCGACAGCTGAGATGGAAAAGTGATCAGGCTTGGGCAAGTCGTTTTCGCCAAGAAACATTGAGTGAAGTGCTAAAAGATTGGTATCGACAACCTGTTTTTGCTCATCTTTCTGCCTTACAAAGGCTTAATCTCATTGATCAACGCACAAATAACGATGGTAAGAAAATTGCCCAAATACTGGAGGCGACAAGCCTAGCTAAGCAGCCTTGCTATGATCAGTTATGCAATAATTTGGTCAAATCTCACCGCTTACACAAAAGATTTCATTTCTTTATCGGTGAATTCGACCGAAAATTCCGCCAAATGGCGACAGAGAACCATTTATCGCACACTCTTATTAGGGAAGCTGGGCATAATACGCATTTGGAACAGCCACAGCAGTTTGTGCAGCAACTGCTTCAGTTTATTGGAACGCATTCCTCATCAAGCTAGTTTCAGTCGTTACTTGACCCTATATCGCTGTTGCTTACTTCTTGCCAAGTGTTTAATTGCCAATAAGCGGTAAGTTTTATTAAAAAAATTACAACAATATTTGTTGTTGGGCTTGAGCGGTTAGATTTTCCACCTTGTTCGCTCGCACCACCACGTTATCCTCCGAACGAATCCCTCCAAATACCTTAAATTGCTCAATCTTTTGCCAATTGAAATAACGTCCAAGTGAGTGGTTTTTCCAAGGATCTAACAACATTTCAATAAAATACAACCCAGGTTCAATTGTCAGAACCATATTTTCAGCAAGATCACGAGTACAGCGTAAACTTGGATACATATCGGGTGCTGCCTTGTGTGTGCCACGCTGATTTTGCTGAAACCCTGCCACATCGTGCACTTGTAGCCCAAGTTGATGCCCCAAACCGTGAGGGAAAAAGCTACGGCTAATACCAGATTCAAAAATTTGTTCCGCAGGCAATCGTACAAAATCAAATTCTTGTAATGCTTGTGAAATCCATTGGTGCATTTGGGTATGGTAATTTAAATAATTCACGCCCACTTGCAGGCAACTAATCGTATCCAGTTTGAATTGATCAATTTTAGCCACTAATGCAGCAAACTCACTGTGCGGATCAAAGGCGTATGTGCGGGTAATATCGGAAGCATAGCCAAGGTAAGTGGCACCAGCGTCAATAAGAAAACTATAGCGAGAACTCGGCAATTGATGCTCAAGAGTGGTGTAATGCAATATAGCGGCATTCTGATTGATTGCCACAATATTGCCGTAAGGCACATTAGTGTCTGATTGTAGGCTTGCTTGTAGATAAGCAAGATTGATCTCAAATTCACTTTTGCCGTCAAAAAAGGCTTGTTGGGCTACTTGATGCCCTTTTAGAGCATTGTATTGTGCTTGAAAAATACACTCAATTTCAAATTCGGTTTTGATTGAACGCTCAAAATGCAGTACATTAAGCACCTTTTGCGGATTGATCTGCTTAAAGCCTAAATTGTGGGCTAAAATCTCATTTTCACCGATAAAAGCACAACGCTCTGGTTGCTGAATGAAAGACTTTATTTGCATTGGTTCATTTAAAATTTGCCAGTCAAAAACCGCTGAAAAAAACGTCTCTGTTGGTGGATTAGGGGTAGCGTGCCAGTAATCTTGGGGAGCGTAAAAGTAGACTTTCGGTTTATTTTGACCATCAACAAATAGCCAACTCTTTTCCGCCATAGGGTGAGGGAAAAAGTAATTAAAATGCGGATTGACCTTAAAAGGTGCGTCCTGATCATCTAGAAAATAGGATTTGGCAGCCCCTGCATAAATCCACAATCCGTCTAAACAAGTCGCTTCCAAAATATGCTGAACAACTTGTTGTAGATGTGCGATGTGTTGTGTGAAACGTTGCTGCATATAAGCTCCTACATTGAGAGAAATAAATGAGAGAATTAATTTATCATCATACCTTAGACACCACTGGACTTCGTTGTCCAGAGCCTGTAATGCTTACCCGAAAGACGATTCGTCAAATGCTAGAGGGAGAAATATTATTGATCATCGCAGATGACCCTGCAACCACTCGGGATATTCCGAGCTTTTGTGCATTTATGGATCATCAGCTACTGAAATATGAGGGTGACAAGTTGCCTTATCGTTATTGGATAAAGAAAGGATTATAAATTTCCTTTCGTTTATTAGGCATAATGGAAGAAGTTATTGTAGGGAAAATCAATGTATTAGTATTGTAAACGTAAAAGCAAACCAAGATTTTCCCTAAAGCAATTTATGCTAATGTAGCTAAAGCACCATCATAATCAGGCTCTTGCTTAATTTCTGGTACGAGTTCACTATGTAAAACACGATTGTTCTCATCTAATACAATCACTGCACGAGCCGTTAAACCTGTGAGCGGTCCAGATGTAATGTCAACGCCTAAAGCACGATGAAAATCCTTATTACGGAAAGTCGATAGTGTTTGTATATTTTCAATGCCTTCAGCACCACAAAAACGTCCGTGTGCAAAAGGCAAATCAGCTGAAACACACAACACAACCGTATTTTCGCATTCTGTAGCTTTTTGATTGAATACTCGCACAGAGGTCGCACAAATGCCAGTATCAATACTTGGGAAAATATTGAGAATTTTACGCTTTCCGCTGAAACTAGAAAGAGACACATTTTCCAAACTAGAATTAACTAAAGTAAAATCTGAAACAATTTGTTCAACTTGTGGAAAGCTCCCTTCAACATCAATCGGATTGCCTGCTAATGTAACCATAAAAAAACCTCGTTGTGATCTAAACAATGAAAAAATGTCCTTCACTATACCGCTTTTTTATTAGAATGAATAGTGGCTAAATCTTACAAGCGGTGCATTTTATTAAAAAATTTGTAACAATTTTCTTTTTTGGATATTGCAGAGCATCCGTTATACTGCGGATCTATTTTCAAGATACATTCACTATTTTCGATAAATTAAAGGGTTATCTCATGTTAAAACTCATTCGAATTTTTATCGTTGGATTGGCTGCTATTCTGATTAGCTTGATCGGCACAATTTATGCACTACTGCGTTTACGCCACCCAAGTAGCGTAGGGGTCGTTGCTCGTATGTTTAGTCAATTACATAAATTATTAGGTATCAAATTAATTTGCCGCCCAATGCCAGAATTTAACCAACCAGCCATTTATATTGGCAATCACCAAAATAATTATGATATGGTAACGATCAGCTCCATGATGCCTGAACGCACTGTTAGTGTCGGAAAAAGCAGCCTTATCTGGGTTCCGTTTTTTGGCTTAGTCTACTGGGCAACAGGGAACATTTTCATTCGCAGAGAAAAACGCAGCAGTGCAATTAGTACAATGAACCAAGTAGCCAGTATTATCAAACAGCGGCAAATCTCTATTTGGATGTTCCCTGAAGGAACCCGCAGTCGAGGTAAAGGATTACTGCCATTTAAAACAGGGGCATTTCATACTGCCATTGCCGCAGGCGTGCCGATTGTACCTGTCGTTTGCTCCACGTTGCACAACAAAATCGATCTTAATCGCTTAAATAATGGCGTGGTCATTTGTGAAACATTACCGCCTATTGAAACATCAGGATACAATCGAGACAATATCAAAGAATTGATTGAGAAATGCTACACCGCTATGCAAACTAAGATCGCAGAATTGGACAATGAAGTAGCGCAGCTAGAAAATTTACAACAAGAAAACTCACAATAATATAAAAATTTCAATATGAAGATTTCTCGCCGCCAATTTCTTACACGCAGCAGCCTAGCAGGAGCAATTACCTTAACGTCTGGTCATATCCTTGCACAGCAACGCCCTAAATTAGTTATTCCTCCTTTAATTGAAATGGGGAGAGGGCGCCCAATTAGGCTAGATTTTCGCCCTGCCCAAACACAGTTTAACGCAGGGCAATTGGTCGATATTTGGGGTGCAAATGGACGTTATCTTGCCCCTACAGTCAGGGTTAAGTCAGGTAGTTTTGCCAAGTTAAATTATGTCAATAACTTGCCGCAAGCCATTTCTATTAACGTTCAAGGTCTACTCGCTCCGACTGAAATGATTGGCTCAATGCAACGCAAATTAGCAAGCGGAGAAAGCTGGTCTCCTGTTGTTGCAATTCAACAAGCGGCGTGTACAGGCTGGTATCACGCAGAAACAATGCTACATTCAGCCTACCAGATTTATCGAGGATTAGCTGGACTGTGGATAATTGAAGATGAAAAAAGCAGAACGCCCACCCTTCCTCGCAAATATGGCGTAGACGATATTCCTCTTATTCTACAAGATCAACTCATCAGTAAAGAAGGCAAACAGCTACTAGATACACACGCATCACAATTTCTAGGCAACCGCCTTTTTGTGAATGGTCAAGAATCGCCTTATCTCAATGTGCCACGAGGCTGGGTAAGATTACGAATCGTGAACGCTTCACTTTCACGTCAATATGATCTACGACTAGATAATGGCAAACCATTGTGGCTCATTGCAACAGGAGCAGGTTTTCTTGCTGAACCACTCGAACAAATCTCTATCTCACTCGCTCCGTCTGAAAGAGCTGAATTATTGATTGATTTAAGTGACGGCGAAAAGGTCTCCCTGATAAGCGGTCAGATTCGGCACTTTTTTTACAAAATCGAACAGCTCTTTAGCGATCATAACGATTTACAAAATAACGTTGTTTTAGAATTACGCCCTGAGGGATTAGCCCCTGCATTTCGACCCTCAGTTCAACTGCCCCCTTTTGATGAAACAGATTTCCATCTAAGTATTAGTAATCAACGGACATTTTCTATTCGTCCGCTAGATTTTCTCATCAACAAACAACGCTTTGATCCCAAACGCATTGATTTTTCAGCTAAAAAAGGCACGGTTGAACGCTGGCATATTCATAGCTATTCAGCCATTGGTTTTACCTTACAAGGTGCGACATTTATTGTTGAAACCCGATCAGGAGAATCAGAACCTTACTCAAAATTGGCGTGGAGAGATACCGTGTGGATTGAAAAAGACGAAGAAATCACCCTGCTTGTCCGCTTTCAACATCTCGCCAATGAAAAATTGCCCTTTAGTTTTGGTGTTTCTGATTTTATGCTCCGAGACAGAGGCTGTATGGGACAATTTACCGTTGTAGAATAAATTAGAATAGCACTTAGGATTCAACCTCCGACATAGTGTTAAGCAAAAATATCAGAAAAATACCTTGATTTTTCGATTTAAATTCTTATCATCTCGCCCTTCTCGTTTTGGGTTCCCTCACCCCAAATTTATTAACAAAAAGGTATATAAAAATGCTATCTTATTTTTCTAGCGAACAAAAATATCGCTCACTAGTGCTATTGTCATTGTTCCATATTTTTATCATCACCATCAGTAACTACCTAGTTCAAATTCCATTTGAGATCTTGTTGCCTTTTGAATGGGGAGTCATCCCAACAACTTGGGGAACATTTAGCTTTCCTTTTATTTTTCTGGCAACGGATTTAACGGTTCGTGTTTTTGGTGCAACATTGGCTCGCAAAATTATTTTTGCCACAATGCTTCCTGCTCTTGCTATCAGCTATGTTATATCCGTCATTTTCTTTGAAGGAAGATTTCAAGGATTGACAATGCTCACTAGCTTTAACCTATTCGTCTTTCGAATCGCTCTTGCCAGCTTTTCAGGCTATATAGTCGGACAATTGCTAGACATTACTGTTTTTAACCGACTACGCCAAGGTAAAATCTGGTGGCTTGCCCCAGCAAGTTCAACACTCTTAGGCAGCTTTATTGACACTTTTGTATTTTTTGCGGTCGCATTTTACCAAAGTGATGACCCCTATATGGCAGAACATTGGTTTATTATTGGTGCAGTCGATTACGCATTTAAGCTACTCATAAGCCTACTTCTTTTCCTTCCGCTATACGGCATATTATTGAATTTCATCATAAAGAAATTTAAACTCGATTAGGATAAACAGTACTATGTAATAGTTGCACAAAGACCGTATAATTAAAACGGCTTAAGTTCTTACTTATCGAATTCGGTAAGGACTTTTTATTACGGCATAAAAACTATCAAAGCAGAAATTAAGCGAGCGGTTATTGCTGTTAAAAGAAAGACAAGAGAGATTAGCAAAAGGAATTAATGCTTCAACGTCACTGACGATACCTATCTTAATTACCAGTTTTGTATTAAAATTACTCAAATTTTTAATTTCGTATCACCGATCATGAACTATACCGAAGCTGCAATCGAACAAAAATTTATCCAAAAACTGATTGATTTAAAATACACGCACCGACCAGATATTACGGATAAAAAATCATTGGAGAAAAATTTCCGTGAGAAATTCGAGCGGTTAAATGGTGTGCACTTGACCGATAGTGAATTTGAACGGTTAAAATTGGATATCATTACGCCAGATGTTTTTGCTGCTGCAAAAATGTTGCGAGAAACACACACTTTTATTCGTGAAGATGATGTGCCGCTTCACTATACGCTGGTCAATATTAAAGATTGGTGTAAAAACGATTATGAAGTCATCAGCCAATTACGTATCAATACCGAAAATAGCCATCGCCGCTATGATGTGATTTTGCTGATTAATGGCATTCCTGTGGTGCAAATTGAGCTAAAAACCCTGCAAATCCCGCCGAAAAAAGCCATCGAGCAGATTATTGAATACAAAAACGACACAGGAAATGGCTACACGAACAGTTTGCTGTGCTTTATGCAGCTTTTTATCGTCAGTAACGAGAGCAGCACTTATTATTTTGCCAATAATCAAAACAAACATTTTGCCTTTGCTGCTGATGAACGCTTTTTGCCTGTATACCGTTTTGCTGATGAATCCAACCGTAAAATTAATCATTTAAGTGATTTTGCCGATAAATTTTTAGAAAAATGCACTTTAGGCAGAATGATTAGCCGCTATATGGTGCTGGTGGTAAGCGAACAAAAGCTGTTGATGATGCGTCCGTATCAGATTTATGCGGTAAAAGCGATTGTGGACTGCATCCAAGAAAATCGCGGTAATGGCTATATTTGGCATACCACAGGCTCGGGTAAAACACTGACTTCATTTAAAGCTGCTACTTTGCTAAAAGACAATCGTGATATTGATAAATGCCTATTTGTGGTAGATAGAAAAGACCTCGACCGCCAAACTCGAGAAGAATTTAACCGCTTCCAACAAGGTTGTGTAGAAGAAAATACTCATACGCATACTTTGGTAAACCGCCTGTTATCTAATCATTTTACCGATAAAGTGATTGTTACCACCATTCAAAAATTGGGCTTGGCACTCAAAGAAAATGGGGCGTACCGTCCCCAATTAAGCCGTCTGAAAAACAAACGAATGATCTTTATTTTTGACGAATGTCACCGCAGCCAGTTCGGTCAAAACCATCAGGCGATAAAAAACTTCTTTCCTAACTCACAACTATTTGGTTTCACAGGAACGCCCATTTTTGAAGAAAATGCCAGCTACAAACGCATTGACGGCACGGACGCTTCCTATCAAACCACAGAAGATATTTTTGAAAAGCAACTGCACGCCTACACCATTACCAACGCCATTGACGACGGCAATGTATTAAAATTCCACATTGATTATTACAAAGCTGAAAATACTAAAGGCATATTAGCAACCCACCCTGTCACCAAACAGGCAATTGTGGACTCCATTTTAAAAAAGCACGACACCGCCACAGGCGATCGCCGTTTTAATGCCCTTTTTGCTACCGCCTCCATCAATGATGCAGTGGAATATCAGCGTTTGTTTAAAGCAGCACAAGCCAAATTACAGGCAAGCAATCCCGATTTTGTGACGCTTAACATCGCTTGCGTCTTTTCGCCCCCAGCTGAAGGCGATAAAGACATCGCTCAAATTCAGGCAGATTTACCGCAAGAAGAGCAGGACAACAAAAATGACCCAAGCGGCAAAAAAGCAGCATTAAAAGCGATTATCGACGACTACAACAATCAATACGGCACTCACCACAGTATCAACGAATTTGACCAGTATTATCAAGATGTTCAAAAACGGATTAAAGATCACCAATATCCCGACAAACACTATCCACACCAAGACAAAATCGACATCACCATCGTCGTCGATATGTTGCTGACAGGTTTTGACAGCAAATACCTAAACACGCTGTACGTGGATAAAAACCTAAAATATCACGGCTTGATTCAAGCATTCTCCCGTACCAATCGAGTACTAAATGCCGCCAAACCGTATGGTAATATTTTGGATTTTCGGGGTCAGCAAGATCAGGTGGACGAAGCCATCAAACGCTTTTCAGGACAAGATCAAGAGCGAGCTAGAGAAATTTGGATTGTCGATCCTGCCGAAACCGTGATGGATAAACTACAAAAAACAATGAGCAAGCTGCAAGACTTTATGTCTTCGCACGGCTTAGCCTGTACGCCGTCGGAAGCCTACAATCTTAAGGGCGACACGGCACGGGCAGGCTTTATTAATCTGTTCAAAGAGGTACAACGTTGTAAAACCCAACTTGGGCAATACACCGATTTAAGCGAAGAACAGCAGCAAACCATCGAAGCCATTTTACCCGATGATACACAAAGAGCATTCAAAGGCGTGTATCTGGATATGGCACAGCAAATCAAATTGCAAAATCAGCAGAAAAACAGACCGCTTGCTCCAGAGCTGGAGCAGCTTGACTTTGAATTTGTGCTGTTTGCATCAGCGGTTATCGATTACGACTACATCATGAAGCTGATTGCCGACAACAGCATCAAGCCGAAAAAACAGCAAATGAGCCGTACTCAACTGGTTGAACTAATCGCTGCCAGCAGTGATTTAATGGACGAAAAAGACGACATCATCGCCTATATTGATAGCCTAAAAACAGGTGAAGCATTGAGCGAAAAAGAAGTCAAAGCAGGTTATCAGGCATTTAGACAGACAAAAAATAATGAAAAACTGACCGCTATTTCACAAAAATACGGCATTTTAGGCGAAACGTTGTCCGCTTTTGTTGGTGAGATTCTAAACCGAATGATTTTTGACGGCGAAAAACTCACCGACCTACTCGCACCTTTGGAGCTTAGCTGGAAAGAGCGTCGCATCAAAGAACTGGCCTTGATGGAAGAGCTTGTGCCATTGCTGAAAAATATGGCGAAAGGCAAAGAAATTTCAGGCTTAAAAGCGTATGAATAGGACTTTTCTTAAAATAAACCAGTTGCTTATTTTGAGAAAAAGGGTTTTCTCGAAATAACTCGCTATCTTATTTTGAGAAAAATGGGTTTCTCAAAATAATGGGGTGTGTTATTTTAAGAAAAATACAAAATTTTTGAGGCAGTACGATGACATCAACACAAAAAATAGAAGATTTTATCGCTGGCAAATGGCAAAACCGCTATCAATACAAAAGTTTTGAGCCAACCCATATCAATACCTCTTGGATATGGGAAGAGCCTAAAATCAATACGATGCTAGAGCGAGCGACCAAAGCTCTGGGCGAGCTGAATGCTTTTTCTTTAATCGTGCCAGATATTGACCTGTTCATTCAGATGCACATCACAAAAGAAGCACAAACATCCAGCAAAATTGAAGGTACACAAACCCAGCTTGATGAAGCCTTAATGCCCGAAGAACAGATCCAACCTGAAAAACGGGACGACTGGCGAGAAGTGCAAAATTACATCAAAGCGATGAACCAAGCTGTAGACAGTTTAAAAACACTCCCCCTGTCAAACCGCCTACTAAAAGAAACGCACCATACATTGATTAGTGGTACAAGAGGCAGAGAAAAGCTGCCTGGAGAATTTCGTAGCAGTCAAAACTGGATTGGCGGTTCCAGCTTAATGGATGCAGCATTTATTCCACCACATTATGACAACGTTGCTGAATTGATGGGCGATTTGGAATTATTTTGGCACAACGATGAGATTTTTGTTCCCCATCTTATCCGTATTGCAATTAGTCATTATCAATTTGAAACCATTCATCCATTTTTAGATGGCAATGGGCGTGTTGGGCGGTTATTGATTCCCTTGTATTTAATCAGCCACGGCGTGTTGGAAAAGCCCTCTTTTTATATTTCCGACTTTTTTGAACGCAACCGAGCCAGCTATTATGATGCCTTGATGGCAGTGCGTCTGCGTAATGATTTATTACACTGGGTGCTGTTTTTCTTAAATGGTGTGGAAGAGACGGCAAAAAAAGGTTGCCAGACATTTCGTCAAATTTTGGTGTTGCGGCAAGAAATGCAGGCAGCAGTAATGGCAATGGGCAAACGGGCGGAAATGGCGGATAGTCTGCTAAAGCTACTTTATACCCAACCTGTACAAACGGCACAAAGTGTCGAGCAAATTTTAGATATATCGCCATCTACGGCAAATACCTTACTAAAAGAGTTTGAAAAGGCAGGGATTTTGCAAGAAATCACGGGCAATAAACGCAGCCGCATGTATGCGATGATACGCTATTTGGGTATTTTTTGATCAACTAAAGAGCATAAATCAATGAACAAACAAGACAGCCACACAATCACCCCCAAACTGCGTTTTCCTGAGTTTCAGACAACACTTTGGAAAGAACAAAGTTTATCTACAATTGGAGACTCTTACAATGGATTATCTGGGAAAACGAAAGAAGATTTTGGCAAAGGGAAACTATATATTCAATATAAGCAAGTTTTTGCAAATTCAAAGATAGATGTATCCAATTGTGGCTTGGTGAATATTGCTCAACAATAGAACCAAAACAAAGTCCAATATGGCGATGTATTATTTACTACTTCTTCTGAAACTCCTGAAGAAGTTGGAATGTCATCTGTCTGTTTAAATCATATTAATGAATTATATTTAAATAGTTTTTGCTTCGGATTTAGACCGAAATCAGAAAAAATACTATATCCCAAGTTTTCACAATTTTTATTTAGAAATTATACATTTAGGTATAAGGTCATAAAATTAGCACAAGGAAGCACAAGATTTAATATTTCCAAATCTAAATTTGCTGATTTAAAAATTGCTTTACCCGAACTCGCCGAACAACAAAAAATTGCCGATTGTCTCTCTTCGCTTGATGAATTGATTGAATTACAGGAACAAAAACTTGCCGCCCTAAAACAGCATAAAAAAGGCTTGATGCAGCAATTATTCCCAAGCCACAATGACCTGCAAGCAAGCAAGCAAGCAAGCAAGCAAGCAAGCAAGCAAGCAAGCAAGCAAGCAAGCAAGCAAGCAAGCAAGCAAGCAAGCAAGCAAGCAAGCAACATAGTATATCCGAGGCTTAGATTTCCGCAATTTAAAAATTGTAACGGTTGGGAGGTTGTTGAGTTGAAGGACATTGCATTAATTAATCCGAAGAAAGAAAAATTACCTGATGATTTAGATATTAGCTTTCTTCCTATGTCGTTAGTGTCTGAATATGGGCAAGTAACTAGCTTTGAAACTAGAAAAGTTTATGAAGTTAAAAAAGGCTATACCTCATTTAAAAACAAAGACATTATTTTTGCAAAAATAACACCTTGCTTTGAAAATGGTAAAGCCGCATTGCTTGATGATTTAGAAAATGGTTATGGCTTTGGTAGTACAGAATTTCATATAATTAGATCTCAAAATAACTGTAACCCCAATTTCTTATTTTCTTACCTTTATTCAGACACCTTATTAACCAAAGGGGAAAAATCAATGACAGGCTCTGCTGGTCAGCAACGTGTACCAGCCCAATTTTTTGAGAACTATATAATTGCAGTTCCATCTACCGAAGAACAACAAGCCATCGCTGATTGCCTGTCATCATTAGATAGCCTGATTAGCGAACAAAACCAACAGATAAGTAACCTGAAAGTCCATAAAAAAGGCTTAATGCAGCAGTTGTTTCCATAATATATGAATTAAGTGAAATGAATATGTGGTTTGAAAATTTAAAACCTTTGCTTAAAGATATGCGTAAGAAAAAATGGGTCATCGAATCGTGGTTATTTTCTTACAATAAAATAGATACTATTGTTATTCTTGAACTATACGAAGATGGCGATAAAAAAACAAATGAACATTCATTGGCTGAAATTTCATTTTACAAGGTTGGGGGGAAGGAAAAATTAAGTGCTTATTTAGACTGGTATCAAGTTTATTTTCATAAAGCAACGGATTTTTATCGCTTTTTCAATATAGATAGGGATAATCCTAGCCGTGGGAGATCGGTTTTCCAGCATTTCTCAGAATATTTTGCCCAATTTATTCCAATACAAAAAAATATATCAAAAGATAAGCAGCAAAATAGCTTAATTATTTTTCATCTAAATAAACAATCGGGCGATGGACGGTATTGTTTTGCGATAAGAAGAAACCCCAATAAAAATGATGGCTCTATGGGAAAAAGAAGTTGTGTTAATAGAGACAAAGCAGAGTTACTTCGCCCAAATCTATTTGAAAAATACAAAAAGGACGAAAATATCAGCTTTTATTTTTCAGAAAATTCAGATAAAAGAAAAGTCAGATCAAGAAATTATGGCTAATTTTGCCAATAAGCAGTTTAATTAGGAACACTAATGACCCAAGAACAACTTAATCAATTAGGCAAAACCCTGTGGGCGATTGCCGATCAGCTTCGTGGAGCGATGAATGCTGATGATTTTCGTGATTATATGCTGTCGTTTTTGTTTTTACGCTACCTATCCGACAATTACGAGCTTGCCGCCCAAAAAGAACTGGATAAAGATTATCCAAAGTTTGCCAAAGAAGACAAACGCACGCCGCTTGCGGTGTGGTATGACGCAAACGCCGATTTTGTTGCTGATTTTGAAAAACAGATGCGTCGCAAAGTACATTATGTCATCAAGCCTGAATTTTTATGGGGCAGTGTTGCCGAGCTGGCACGTGTGCAGAGTAAAGAATTGCTCGATACCTTGCAGAGGGGGTTTAAATATATTGAAAACGAATCCTTTGAAAGCACGTTCGGCGGTTTGTTTTCTGAAATCAACCTAAATTCAGAAAAACTTGGCAAAAACTATGGTGAGCGTAACGCCAAATTGGCAGAAATTGTTAAACGTATTGCCGAAGGCATCAGCAAATTTTCTACCAACAGCGATGCGTTAGGTGATGCTTATGAATACCTAATTGCTCAATTTGCTTCGGGTTCGGGCAAAAAAGCAGGTGAATTCTACACGCCGCAACAGGTTTCCACCATTTTATCTCGCATTGTTACGCTAGACAGCCAAAACCCTGCCAGCGGTAACAAGACTAAATTGTATAATGTATTAGATTTTGCTTGTGGTTCAGGCTCTCTACTGCTCAATGTGCGTCATCAAATAGCACAGAACAACGGGCATATCGGCAAAATCTACGGTCAGGAAAAAAACATCACGACTTATAATTTGGCACGAATGAATATGTTGCTGCACGGCGTGAAAGATACGGAATTTGCTATTCATCACGGTGATTCTTTGCTCAATGATTGGGACGTATTAAACGAAACCAATCCTGCCAAAAAATTGACATTTGATGCCGTTGTTGCCAATCCCCCATTTAGCTACCGTTGGGAACCCAAAGAAGAGCTGGCAAACGATTTTCGCTTCAAAAACTATGGGCTAGCACCGAAGTCAGCAGCGGATTTTGCCTTTTTGCTGCACGGATTTCATTTTTTAAGCGATAACGGCACAATGGCGATTATTCTGCCACACGGCGTACTGTTTCGCAGTGGTGCGGAGGAAAAAATCCGTAAAAAATTACTAAAAGACGGGCATATTGATACGGTTATCGGGCTACCTGCCAATCTGTTTTATTCCACAGGCATTCCTGTTTGTATTTTGGTGCTGAAAAAATGTAAAAAAGATGACGATGTCCTGTTTATCAATGCTGCCGATGATTTTGAAAAAGGTAAACGACAAAACCGTTTAACCGATGAACATATTGATAAAATCGTCGATTATTACCAATTGCGCAAAGAAGAGCAAGGCTACGCCAGACGAGTTTCTATGCAAGAAATTGATGATAACGACGGCAACCTAAATATCGCTCGTTATGTCAGCAATGTTGTTGCAGAAGTTGAAATTGATTTGTCTGCCAACCATCAGGATTTAATGGCATTGAACGAAAAAATTAAAACAGCAACCGAAAAACATAATGCATTTTTAAAAGAGCTAGGACTGCCGCTTTTGCCTTAGCACTTTAGATACGTCTTAAATATTTAAATGGTATATTTCGCTAAATTGTGTATTTGCCCAACATTACGCCAACCAAGCAGCATTTATGTCGGATAGGCGTAGATAGTCTAGTGGCGAGGTATTGTTATTTATTTCTATTAATTTTTATTTGCGAGGAAATTATGAATTCTCTTTTTGATGT
Organism: Nicoletella semolina; assembly: GCF_004345745.1. Classification (GTDB taxonomy): domain Bacteria; phylum Pseudomonadota; class Gammaproteobacteria; order Enterobacterales; family Pasteurellaceae; genus Nicoletella; species Nicoletella semolina. Next base: position 58,492 of record NZ_SLXJ01000010.1, read on the forward strand.
TGCACAGCGTTGGCTAAATCAAGATCCAGATACAGAAACACAAGCTGAACTAAAACAACTCATCGAATCCGCCAAAACAGGCGATGCAAAATCGCTGGCAGAATTGACCGCTCGCTTTGAGGGGCGTCTCCAATTTGGTACAGCTGGACTGCGTGGGCGATTACAGGCTGGATCAATGGGTATGAATCGTGTGTTGGTTGCTCAGGCTGCTGGTGGCTTTGCTGAATATTTAAAAAGCTATGATAAGCAACCATCAATTGTGATTGGCTATGATGGGCGTAAAAATTCTGATGTGTTCGCTCGTGATACGGCTGAAATTATGGCGGGTGCGGGTATTAAGACCTATTTACTGCCTCGTAAACTCCCAACGCCTGTTTTAGCTTATGCGATTAGCTATCTTGATGTGAGTGCTGGGGTGATGGTAACGGCAAGTCATAATCCGCCTGAAGATAACGGTTACAAAGTGTATTTAGGTCGAGCTAATGGCGGCGGTCAAATTGTTTCTCCTGCAGATAAAGATATTGCAGCGTTAATTGATAAAGTCGCTGCGGGAGATATCCGAGATTTAGCTCGTAGCCAAGATTTTACTGTGCTAAATGATGATGTAGTGGAAGCGTATATCAACAAGACTGCTTCGCTTGCGACTCAACCGAAAGCGGCGATTAATTATGTTTATACCGCAATGCACGGCGTAGGTTATGAAGTGTTGAGCAAAACTTTAGAGAAAGCAGGCTTATCACAACCACACCTTGTCGCAGCACAAATTCAGCCTGATGGTACATTTCCAACGGTCAATTTCCCTAATCCTGAAGAAAAAGGGGCGTTGGATTTAGCCATTGCGTTAGCAAAAGAGAAAAATGCGGAATTTATTATTGCCAATGATCCTGATGCGGATCGTCTTGCGGTCGCTGTGCCTGACGCCGAAGGTAACTGGAAACCTTTACACGGCAATGTTATCGGCTGTTATCTAGGTTGGTATTTAGCTCAACAATACCACACTCAAGGCAAAAAAGGTACGCTGGCTTGTTCGCTGGTTTCCTCGCCTGCACTGGCTGAAATTGCCAAGAAATATGGCTTTAAATCGGAAGAAACGCTCACTGGCTTTAAATACATTGGCAAGGTTGAAAATTTATTATTTGGCTTTGAAGAAGCACTTGGCTATTTAGTTGATCCCGATAAAGTCCGAGACAAAGACGGCATTTCGGCGGCAATTATGTTCCTTGATTTAATTTGCTCACTGAAAAAACAAGGTAAAACACTGGCTGACTATGCAACGGCATTCACTCAAGAATTTGGTGCTTATGTGAGTGGACAAATTTCCATACGAGTTGAGGATTTGGCTCAAATTAGTCGGTTAATGCAGGCTCTACGCACCACGCCGCCGACTGAAATTGGCAGTGTAAAAGTCTCACAATTTATTGATCACACAAAAACTGATCGCCAAAGTGATATTTTGGTCTTTGTGCTAGAAAATGGCAATCGTTTAATTGTTCGTCCCTCTGGCACAGAACCTAAAATCAAATTTTACCTTGATGTCCGTGGCACTGATCCTAAAAATGCTGAGCAAAATCTGACTCACTTTGAAACCAGTGTCAGAGAAATGCTAAATAATGCCCCTTATCGTGGCTAATTTTTTCTGATTTCTCGTCATTAATTTTTCGCCTCCAAAATGCAATATTCGCTTTTGGAGGCTTTTTGTAAAAGGCTGTGTCAAGTAACTATTTCGTTGATTACGTATTGTATGATATGTGGCTAGAGTGCCTCGAAGACGGCTCTAAAAATAGATATCAAGGTATGTTCTCATTTATTACTTTTTTTACGATTACAATTTTTACACAACATTTGTCCATTTCCCAACTCCGTTTTTCCGCCTTGCGACCACGGTGTGATGTGATCAGCTTCCATTTCACCTATTTCAAAGATTTTGTTGCAATCTGGACAAATACCGTTTTGACGTTCAAACATTGTTCGCTTATCCTTGTCAGTAAACGCTCTCAAACTCAAATATTTTTCTTCACCAGTCAAAACATAGGCATAGATGCCAGATTTTTTGCTTACTTCATCATCTTCCATTAGTGCCTTAATTTCGGTTTCAAGTGCAGTCGGATTCAAATCAGCCTCCTTAAATTGGTTGTAAAAATCCCCCCATTCTAGCCCTTTCATCTCTTTGCGATATTTTGGAAAGGTGTTTTTTACCCAATTAATCACACTTTCAAAATAACCCCATAGCTTCGTAGCGTGTTCATCGTGTTGATGTAGTGCCATATAGCTTTCAATGTTTTTATGTGGGTTGCCTTCACGGTCTTTTTCGGTGGGAAAAATCCAGGCTAAAGTCGTTTCTAAAATTTCCTGACGAATAGCTGATCCTTTCACATATTTATCACCGAGACTTGCTGCTACACAGCCTGTTTTGGAAAATTTGCGTTTTGCGTCAGAAAGCCACGATCCTGCGTACACTGCATTGCGCAGTTCTTGGTCGGTTAATTTTTCCCCCGCGATATTGATCGTTTTAAACCATTCTAACTTCTCAAAATCTGTGCCTTCGCATTGATACACAGTTAATTCATAGTCCAAAATTTGTTTTTGCTTATCATCTGTCAAATTATGGAAATACTGGAAATTGACTGAGAAATCTCCTTTTACATATTGGCAAATTGAAATGGTGCGTTGCTGACCGTCTAACACTTCAAATGTTCCATCATCACGTTTAACCCAATACATCACATTTAGCGGAAAACCTTTCATTACCGTATCAATCACGGCATTACGTTGAGTGTCTTTATAGACAAACTCACGTTGATATTTAGGACGAATATCTAGTTTCCCACCAAAACCTGTTACGCCATTTTCTTGGCTATCTTCGTAATTTTCAACTAAATCACGGATTGTTACTTTTGTTAAATCAATTTTCACTTTGCAAACTTTTCCTAAAAAATTACCGCTTGTGTTTAATTAAAATTCTGACATACGTTGGCTTACCATTTATTGCACCATCTTTATCCTTGATTAAACCGTGAGCTTTAAATGGTACATTTTCATTTTTCCTAAAATCGTTACTACTTAAAATCTCAAACTGCTCAGGGTTATATTTATCTAAAAAGGTAATCGGTACGCCCATTGCCCCGTTCCAATCTTTAGGAATGTCTTTTACTTTAGAAACTTCAATCGCATCGTAATTATCGTAGTGCGGATAATTTTCAGGCGAATAAGTTGCCCATAAATCCAACGTTTCGTGGCGTTTGGCGTGATCTAGGTTGGTGAACCAGCAACAATTTCTAAATTTAGCTAAGCGTTTTCCATTAATCTCAAAAATTTGAGTATTGGAATAACTATCAGGTACTTCAAAAAAAGCATTGCCTGCACTAAACCCGTTTCCTAACCAAATTTGGTTTTCTTTAATTAAGGCAAAAATTTCTTTATAAGTAATAGCATTCTGATTGCCAATAATCACAAACTTCTTCTCATATTCCATTAGTTGAGCTACATATTCACGAAATAGCGAAAAAGGGGGATTGGTAACGACAATATCGGCTTCTTTGAGCAGTTCCACACATTCTGGTGAACGAAAATCACCATTTTGTTGCAAGGGGATTTTTTGTAGATCAGAAAAATCTATTTTACCGTCTGCATTTAGATCTAACTCACGATCAAGCACCAATTTATATGTCTGGCGTTCAGCGTGAAAATGCGTTGCAATCAATTTCTTAATACCAAGAAAATTGAAATTTAAGGCAAAATAGCGGAAGAAATTACTTTCCTGCGGATCATCACAGTTGCAGAAAATAATCTTATCTTTGAAATGATGTTGATAGTGGCGTAACTCGTTTTCAATATCGACTAGTTGCGTATAAAACTCGTCATTTTTCTCACGATTGGCACGGTGAAGATTTTTATTGCCCGCCATTACGCCACCACCTTATTTTGAGGAATAAGGCCTGACAAGCAAGCGGTAAAATTTAGGCTAGTTGCGTTAAACATTATTTTGCTCCTCTTGAATAATATCAAGTTGTTTTTGGTTAATTATGATTTAAGTAGAAATACTAGTACATTTACAAAGATTATTAAGCCAATCATCGCCCTCGCCAAATAATATCACACTCCACTCGTACACTTTGATTGTCATTTTGCACACTTTGAAAGTGTCGATGTTTCAAGGTCTTTTTTAGTAACTCAAACAGTTGATGTGCCAGTTTTTCGTGATTTTGGCGGATAGAATGAATCTGAAAAGGTAACGCATTGAGTAAATCGTGATCGTCAAACGTGGCGAGATGAAGCGTTCCATTAAGCAATTTATCCATCTGCTGATGTTCTGTCAGATAACGGAGTACACCTTCAAGCAGTGTATAAGAGGCGGTCATAATCGCTTTTGGCAATCGACCCAATTGCTCTACCGCCTCTGCTAACATTTGATAACCAGCTTCTGGTTGATAATTTTTATGGATAATCCAATCTGATTGCAAAGGTAAATTTGCCTGCATTAGTCCTTGTTTAAACCCTGTTAAACGAGATTGGCTGGGTGAGAGTTCGAGTAATCCGCCCAAATAGAAAAATTCGGTTAATTGGTAAGTTTGCACCATTTTTGCCACCAATGCAGCCACGTTTGGCGTATCATTACTCACCACATAAGGCATATTGAGATTAGGGACGTAGCGATCGAGTAATAATAATGGCGTGTGTCGCACGATACTATGGTAATAATGCGGATCTTGGTGAGTCGGAGCGGTAACCAGCACATCAATCTGACGATTTAGCAGGCTTTCTATTGCTCGTTTTTCTTGATGGGGATTATCATCAGAACAGCTTATCACCAATTGCAGCCCACTTTCCCGACAAAGACGTTCAAGGGTTTTGGCAGTCAATGCAAAACCATAATTGGTTAAATCAGGAATGACTAAACCAATCACATTCGTCCGCTGAGCTTGCAACGCCTTGGCCGATGCATTGGCTCGATAACCGTGCTGTTTTGCGATCGCTTCGACCCGCTTACAGGTTTCAGGCTTAATCCGAAACTGTTTACCTTGCCCATTTAAAATCATACTGACCGTTGTTTTTGATACGCCGCTTAGTCGTGCAATATCATTTAGAGTAATACGTTTATGCTGTTCCATCTTTCTCTGCTTTAGCGAATTTGAATAGGCTGCACTTGAGCAACTATTGCACTCAACAAGCGGTTACTTTCTATAATATTTTCACGATTAGCAATAAAAAAACGAGAAGTTAGCACTTTTTCGCCACCATTCACAAAAATTTCTACCACAGAGCGATCAAAGAAAATCTCAAGTTGTACTAAATGTGCAATTTCACAATGACGGAGGCTGCCAAAGCCAGCCATTAACTCCGTTTGCTCAGTATGTGTACGATCAAGCGTCAATAATCCCTTCTCATAACGCACAGTGAGTACTTGCCCTTGCGAATTACGAAAGAAATTCAACTCAAGCGGTTCGTTTTCAGGGAAAATTTGCAAATAACTGCAATCAAGATTGGAGATTGCAATTTTTTCGGTTAATTCGACCGCTTGTTTATGACTTAATTTAACTATTGGTTTTTGAATAATTCGCTCATTTTTTATTGCCAATTGGCGAGGCAAGCTTAACAGAGAATGCCATTTAAACTTATCGGTAGGGTAGGTTATATCAGGCAATCCCACCCAACCAAACAGAATGCACTCGGAGTGCTGCACCGTTTGAGGAGCATAAAAGTCAAAGCCATAGTCCAGTTCTTCAATATACTCCGTCTGTAAGCGGTTTCCATTAAGGGAGCCGAGTGCATAAGTGGCGTGATAATTATTTTGGAAACGATAGCGTTCCCGCCGCTTGCCCTGTGGCGACCACATAAAAACCGTTTTGTCCGCTAGCTGAAATAAATCAGGACATTCCCACATAAAGACGTTGCTGTTATCAACATCTTGCACAGCAAATTCCGATAGCAATTTTGGGAGACTATCAAGATCGTCCATTTCATAAAGCAAACAAGTCCCTGTCAAATTTTCACGTTGTGCTCCCAATACAAAACGAATTTTTCCGTCCTCTGTAATAAAAGGTTTCGGATCACGAACGTGTTCCGTATAACCGACAGGTGCACGATCCAAAATACAACGCTTTTCCAGCAGTTTTCCAGACTTGTCAAAAATCGCAATGTTTTGATGTGGCACACGTTGATTGTCGTCTGATCTGCGCGTGTTACCCGTATAGAAAGCCACAATCTTATCCTGCCACAAGATTGATCCACCAGAGTAGCAACCGTGCGATTCAAATAGTTGTTCAGGAATTAAGCGGTCTGCTTTGTGAAAAATGTTGAAATCTGAGGTAACGAAATGCTCCCAGTGCTTCATTCCGTGTATGGCATCATAGGGGAACCACTGTGCGAAAATATGATAATGCTGACCATCGAAAACCAGCCCATTCGGATCATTAAATAAACCTGTACTGGGTGCGAGATGATAAGTTGGATAAAAATCCTTATCCTTGAGAACCTCACTGCGAATTGCCGCCAGCTCCCCAGCTTGTTGAGCGTGTAAACTTTTATATTTACCGTTGTTGAAAATGTGCATAAAACCCCACAAAAAATAAGCAAACAAGCTAAGCCAAAAACGCCTTCAGTTGTATTTTTTTGTTAGTGCGGATATTGCCGCCTTTGGTGATTATGGCTAATGTACCTGAAGCAATTAATCGTAAAAAAGGATAGTAGCTAAATCGATTTAGTTTTGCAATTTCAGGCTAAAATTTATTATTTTTGCAAAAATTACAGGAAAAATAACCGCTTAATTTGAGTTAATCTAAACCACTTAACATCGCCAGTACGACTATTGATGATTTTTCTGCCGCAACAGGTAAAAATTCATCAAATGAAAGATGTGATTGTTTATCTGCCACGTCAGAAATCGCTCGAACGACCACAAACGGAACGCCAAATGCGTGGCAAACTTGAGCAATCGAAGCCGCTTCCATTTCAACGGCGGCAACGGTCGGAAAATCTTGGCGAATTGTCGCAATCATATCAGTACCATTCACAAATAAATCCCCACTACAAATCATACCCAGTACGCTATTAAATCCTGCTCGTTGTGTTTCTTTTTGTGCAATTTCAACTAGCTGTGCATTGGGTAAAAAAGCAGGTGGATTAGCGGGCAATTGCCCTTTTTCATAACCAAATGCTGTTACATCGACATCGTGATGGCGAACTTCGCTAGAAATAACAATATCGCCTACGTTTAATTGACTATCTAATCCGCCAGCCGAGCCTGTATTAATCACCATATTTGGCTTCGCTAATTGTAATAACAAGGTGGTTCCTATTGCTGCTGCTGTTTTACCAATGCCTGATTGCAGCAGGGCAACTTCAGTATTATTGATTTTTCCTTCATAAATTTTACACCCTGCAATATCTGTAATTTTAGAGTCTACCATATAACTTTTTAAAATGGCGACTTCTTGCTCCATTGCACCAATAATGCCTACTTTCATCTTTATTCTCCGATAATGTGTCTCATTGATAATCTAAATGATATTAATAATGGGGGGGCGGTACTTCTTCAGCTCGAGTTGCCACCTGACTGGCGGCAACACCATTTAATTTTTCTGCCAAATGACGCACTTGATTTTGTAATTTCTCAACCGTAAATTGCTGATGAACTAACGCCTGATTGAGTTCTTCAATGGTGTGATCTTGGAACGCTATTCTCGTTTCAAGATCAACGAGATACTGCTGAATAAGTTCAAGATTTTGCTGCATATCATATAAAAAAGGTTGTATTAAAAAGGAATACACTTTACCCTATCGTTTCTCGTTTTTACACTCTTTTCAAGGAAATTTTATGTTAAAAACTCCACTTTCACGCACCGCTGTTGTGATTGGTGCAATGTTTGCTGCACAATTTGCAACTGCGGATAGCTCAACCCCTGAATCTAAATTGACGCCTGAATTTGTTGAACAATCTTCTTATGCCGTTGGCGTATTAATGGGGAAAAATATTGAAGGTATTGTTGAATCGCAAAAAGAATTTTTCTCTTACAATCAAGACAAAATTCTGTCTGGCGTGCAAGATACATTGAAGAAAACAGGCAAATTGACTGATGAAGAGTTGCAAAAACAGCTCCACGCTTTAGATGCTTACTTGCAGCAGCAACAAGCGAAAATCCAAGCTGAAAAAGATAAAACAACCATTGAAGCAGGCGATAAATTCCGTGCAGATTACGAGAAGAAAGCAGGCGTGAAAAAGACTGCTTCAGGCTTATTATATAAAATTGAAAAAGCAGGCGAAGGAGCTTCTCCAAAAGCCACAGACAAAGTTAAAGTGCATTATAAAGGCACGCTAACTGATGGCACTGTTTTTGATAGCTCTTATGAACGTGGCGAGCCAATTGAATTCCAGCTTAACCAGTTGATTCCTGCTTGGGTAGAAGCTATTCCAATGTTGAAGAAAGGGGGAAAAATGGAAATCGTTGTTCCGCCATCGCTCGGCTATGGCGAGCGTCAAGCAGGGAAAATTCCTGCTAATGCAACACTGAAATTTGAAATTGAGCTGCTTGATTTTAACGCAGCGAAATAATTTAACTAGAAGTAATTTAACTAAAGGTTTGCAAATTTTTCGTTAAAATGAACCGCTTGCAAACCTTGATTTTTTAGACTTATGAGCTATACATTCACTCCATTTTCTGATGAAGATCACGCCATTTTAGCGTCTTATTTTCCTGTTGTTGATGGTATTGCGGCATTACTTGGGGAAAATTGCGAAATCGTGTTGCATTCACTTGAATTTCTTGAACATTCAGCAATTTATATCGTTAATGGACACAATACCGATCGTGAAATTGGTTCGCCAGTAACTGATAGAGCCCTTCGATCACTACATCAAATGCAAACTGATAGTGTCTCAAAACCTTATTTTACTAGGGCGAAAGGCGGTGTGTTGATGAAATCAATTACTATCGCCATTCGTAATGCTAAACAACAACCCATTGGGCTAATTTGTATAAACATTAATCTAGATGTGCCTGTTTCACAATTTTTAAATACCTTTATTGCTCCCCAAGAAACCGAAAGTACGGTTAATTTTGCGAGTTCTGTAGAAGATTTGGTGAGTCAAACCATAGAAAGCACGATTGAAGCCATCAGTAATAATCGCAATGTGGCAAACAATAGTAAAAATCGGCAAATTGTCATTGAGTTATTTGAGAAAGGAATTTTTGATATCAAAGACGCGATCAATCAAGTCGCAGAAAGGCTCAATATTTCTCGCCATACCGTTTATTTGTATATTCGGCAAATCAAACAGGATAATGAATGAAGTATGTTTTAGCGATTAAACAAGGTGGATTTGGATCACAGGCAGCATTTCTGGCCTATCAAGTTGCACAAGCATTACTAGACGGTGGACACAAAATTAGCCAAATATTCTTTTTCCAAGATGGCGTGCTGAATGCCAATAATTTCAATAATCCAGCTAGCGATGAAATTGATTTAACGACATTGTGGAGTAAATTAGCTAAAAATCATAACTTGGCATTACATCTCTGTGTTTCCGCCGCACAACGTCGTGGCGTGGTAGAGCAAAATCTCGCTCAAGGGTTTACTCTTGCAGGTTTAGGGGAATTTAGCCAAGCCATCTTCACTACAGATAGATTACTGACCTTTTAAGTGATGAAACGATATAAACTTGCTGTGATTTTTACTCAACCGCCTTTTGGTAATACCAGTAGCCGAGAGGGGTTAGATGCACTGTTGGCTGCCAGTGCGTTTTGTAATGAAGATGAGATTGCTGTTTGTTTTATGCACGATGGCGTATTTAATTTGCTTGCCGATCAAGCACCACAGCATATTTTACAAAAAGACCATATTGCTATGTTTAAATTATTAGATTTGTATGATTTAAATGAGCGATTTATCTGCCAAGAATCGATTAATCAACGCCAACTTCATTCTGCGATCTGGCTGCTGAATGACGTAAAATCGGTATCAACAAATGCCTTATTTGATCTGCTACGCAATGCAGAAAAAATACTCACGTTTTAAGATAAGTCTCCTATTTCAAGTGGTTGATTTGAGGAAAAACAATGCTCTATACCTTTTCTAAAGCCTATTATGACTGGCACGAACTACAAGCCATACTAGATAACGTTAATCCAGAAGATTGCATTGTTCTATGGCAAGATGGCGTATTGCAAGCGGTCAAATACCCTGAAATTTTTGCAAATTTACCTGTTTATCTACTGGCAAATGACGTAATGGCAAGAGGACTTTGCTCACACCCTGCTATCAAGGATTATCCAAAACTCTCGCTAAAGGAATTTGTCGAGTTCACGGTGCGTTTTTTTCCACAATTTGCACTTTAATTATCAATTAACCATCTAAAAATTTCCTAATCCACCTCTCTACCTGATGAAAATTCGCCCAAAACTACAATAGATTTACATAAAATGTTAAGGGCTTCACATTTTTGAACACAGTTGGTTGATAGAACCAGCCTTTCTGTTTATAGTCAATTTCACTTTAATCTACGTTTAACCCTCATTAGGAGAATAACGATGAAAATTATGGCTGTATGCGGACACGGGATTGGAAGCAGTTTTATGATGGAGATGAACATTAAAAAAGTGCTGCCTAAAATTGGCATTGAGGCAGAAGTTGAACATACCGACTTAGCTTCCGTCAATGAAAATGATGCTGATGTTTTTGTAATGGGAAAAGATATTGCAGAAAGCTCATCGCTACCCAAAGAAAAAGTAGTCGTCGTAACCAATATTATCAGTGCTACAGAATTTGAAGAAAAACTGACCGCTTATTTTAACCGCACATAATGGGGGAATATATGGACGCTATTTTATTTTTTACGCTGGATATTCTCAAAGTGCCTGCGATTTTGGTGGGGCTGATTGCTTTGATTGGTCTGCTTTTACAACGCAAAAAACTCCCTGATATTATTAAAGGCACAATCAAAACCATTTTGGGTTTTGTAGTGCTTGGTGGCGGAGCGACGGTGCTTTTAGGCTCGCTGACCCCTCTTGGTGGAATGTTTGAGCACGCTTTTAATGTACAAGGTATTATTCCCAATAATGAAGCTATCGTCTCAATGGCTGTTGAGCAATACGGCACGGCAACGGCACTGATAATGGCATTTGGTATGTTCGCTAATATCATTGTTGCTCGTTTTACCCGATTAAAATTTATTTTTTTAACAGGGCATCACACTTTTTATATGGCGTGTATGGTAGCTGTCATCTTGGTGGTTGCTGGCTTTGAAGGGGTACAGCTTATCTTTGTTGGCTCGCTGACAATGGGGCTAATTATGGCATTCTTTCCTGCTATTGTTCACCGTTATATGAAAAAAGTAACAGGAAGCGATGATGTAGGATTTGGACATTTCGGCACAGTTGGCTACGTTCTTGCTGGAGCAATTGGACAAGCGGTCGGAAAAGGATCAAAATCGACAGAAGAAATGAATTTACCCAAAAACCTCAGCTTCTTACGAGACAGTTCCATTTCTATCTCACTGACAATGTTAGTGATTTATTTTTTACTTGCCATCGCATCAGGCAGTGAATATGTCACCCAACAATACAGTAATGGTCAGCATTATCTAGTTTATGCCACTATTCAATCTATCACCTTTGCAGCAGGCGTATTTATTATTCTTCAAGGGGTTCGCTTGGTCTTAGCAGAAATTGTACCTGCATTTACAGGGATTTCAGAAAAGTTGGTTCCCTCTGCTAAACCTGCACTAGATTGCCCGATTGTTTTCCCTTACGCACCGAATGCGGTATTAATCGGCTTCCTCTCAAGTTTTGTTGGTGGGCTAGTTGGCTTGGCTATTTTAGGGCAATTGAGTTGGGTGTTGATCCTACCTGGTGTCGTTCCTCATTTTTTCTGTGGGGCAACCGCAGGTGTGTTTGGGAATGCAACAGGCGGACGTAGAGGAGCAATTCTCGGTGCTTTCGCACAAGGTGTATTAATTACATTCTTACCTGTATTCCTACTCCCAGTTCTCGGTACGTTAGGCTTTGCCAATACCACCTTTTCTGACTCAGATTTTGGTGCAATCGGCATTATTCTTGGCTATATGGCACAATTTTTCTCAAAAGATATGATCACAGGCATTATTGTTGCCATTTTTGCGGCATTAGTAGTTCATAACTATGCCACTAGCTCCAAAACAGAAAATAATCACTAATTCTATCCCTTAATCCATAAAAAAAGCGAGATCCTAAAGTTAAGATCTCGCTTCTAATAACTTAAAAAAGATTAGAGTGATGATTGATCAACAGCAACACCCGCACCCATAGTGGTAGAAACACTCACTTTCTTAATAAAAATCCCTTTCGCCGTCGTTGGTTTTGCTTTTGTTAATGCAGCTAATAACGCCTGAAGGTTTTCTTTTAATTGCTCTGGTGAGAAATCTGCTTTACCGATAGTGGTGTGGATAATACCATTTTTGTCATTACGGTAGCGGATCTGACCTGATTTCGCATTTTTTACTGCGTCCGCCACATTAGGGGTTACAGTACCCACTTTTGGGTTTGGCATCAAGCCACGAGGACCTAGTACTTGACCTAACTGACCTACAACACGCATTGCATCAGGAGAAGCGATAACCACATCAAAGTTCATTTCACCTTTCTTGATTTGCTCTGCTAAATCTTCCATACCCACAAGATCTGCACCTGCTGCTTTTGCAGCTTCCGCATTCGCACCTTGTGTAAATACCGCAACACGAGCAGTACGACCAGTTCCGTGTGGTAACACAGTTGCACCACGCACGTTTTGGTCTGATTTACGAGGGTCAATTCCTAAGTTTACTGCAACATCAACACTTTCAACAAATTTAGCTGTTGCAAATTGTTTTAATAATGCGATTGCTTCGTTGATTTCATATGCTTTAGTAGAATCTACGCCAGCTTTAATTGCTTTCATTTTTTTAGTCAATTTAGCCATCGAATTATTCCTCCACCACTAAGCCCATTGAACGTGCAGTACCTTCAATAGATTTCATCTTAGTTTCAATTGTTGCACCTGTCATATCTGCTGCTTTAGTTTCAGCGATTTGACGAATTTGCTCACGAGTTACTTTACCCACTTTGTCTTTATTTGGTTTTGCAGAACCTGATTTCAGACCTGCAGCTTTCTTAAGAAGCACAGCCGCTGGCGGAGTTTTAGTTACAAACGTGAAAGAACGGTCTGCATAAACAGTGATGACAACAGGAATTGGTAAACCTTTCTCTAAGCTCTCGGTACGAGCGTTAAATGCTTTACAGAATTCCATAATGTTTACACCTTGCTGACCAAGAGCTGGACCAACTGGTGGTGATGGGTTAGCCATACCCGCTGCAACTTGCAGTTTAACGTAGGCTTGGACTTTTTTTGCCATTTCTAAGTTTCCTCATTTGGGTGATAACGCTGCTGCCAGCTCCCCAATTAATATAAATGCCGAAGCACCAACACAAAAACACGAGCTAATTAATCAGCTCGCAAATAGGCGAGTGATTATACAAATAAAATGGTATTTTTCAACTGTAACTTTACTTTCAGGCTTACATTTATTTATCCAATTACACAACTTTTTTAAATATAATTGATATCCGTTCTAAAGCGGCCAAAAAGTACGAATATTTTGCAACAGAAAAATTTTCTTTATATGCCTCTAAAATCACCCCCTCTGATGCTCACTCAACCATTTTGTCGGAGATACGCCAAGTTCTCGGATAAACACTCGTGTTAAGGCAGCATTATGGCTGTATCCAACTTGTTCAGCTACCCGAGCGACTGGGACGCCTTTTTGTAATAGCGACTGTGCTACCGAAATTCGCCAGTGTGTGAGGTATTCCATTGGCGATATGCCCATAATTTCTTTAAAATATGTGCTAAATGCTGATGTTGACATTAGGGCTATTTTTGCGAGTTCGTCAATTTGCCATGTTCGTTCTGGCTGTTTATGTATGGCAAGTAGAACTTTGCTTAATGAATTATCCATTAACCCTCGCAGTAGTCCAGTCTGTAAGTATTGTTGTTCAATACAGCAACGTACAACCTCAATAATAAAATAGGCAGACAGGTGATGAATGGCGGCGTGGTAGCCACAGCGTTGTTGGGTGTTTTCAGTAAAAATTAAATCAGTAATGGCAGCAAGTTGTGGCTGTTCATCTAAAAAAAGTACCACTATCGTATCTACTGCGGTTGTTAGTGGATTACGCACGCCCTCACCAAAATCAAAATTGATGCAAAAAACATCAATGCCATCGCTATCAAGAGGATGAATGCTGTGTAATACATTGGTAGGCGAAAAAACGATGCAAGGGCGATCAATCAATTTTGGATTGTCATTTACTTGGTTTAGCCAGCAGCGTCCATTACGAATAAAATGTAAATAACCCTTATTTTTCTGGTCAAAATGCCCCGTGCGACAAAGCTGTCCCAAAAAGAATAGGTCTGGATTAAACTGAAAATGGGAGAAAAGATAGGTTATTGCATCCATTATCAAATTGCCCTGTAGGTTTAGGTTAAAATTTATGTTATTTCGGTTAATTTTATCATTATGTCTTTCAGTATACTTCAGCAGAATTCAATAGTTCTTAACCATAACGAAGAAGGAAAAACTCCATGAAAAATGATGATATTATTGATCAATCTCGTCGATTTGCAATCAATAAAGGTTCCCGCCTTGCAATAGCAGCTGGTTTAGTAGGACTATCTAGTTTGGCTAGTGCTAACCAGAAAAAAACAGACGCTCTCAAAGTTAATGCCATCTATGCCGAACCTGCTCAGTATGGACTTAAACGCCCTGACGTTAAAATAGATCCTAAGCGTGTCGGTTTGGTTGTAGTTGATCCACAGGTTGACTTTTTAAGCCCTAAAGGCGTAGCTTGGGGTGTATTGGGTGCATCTGTTACAGAAAATAACACAGTAGAGAATATCGAAACCTTATTTAAGGCAGCTAAAAAATTAGATATTCCAGTGGTTATCTCGCCGCATTATTACTATCCTCAAGATCATCAATGGAAGTTTCTTGCACCAGGTGAAAACTTTATGCACGAAAGCCACATGTTTGCTCGTAAAGGTGCATACACATTGTCAGGGTTTGAGGGTTCAGGTGCGGACTTCTTAGAGCGTTATAAGCCTTATATTTATGATGGCAAAACTGTGATCGCCTCTCCGCATAAAGTATTTGGACCAGAAACGAATGATGTTATCCTGCAACTTCGTAAACAAAATGTCAGTCAAGTCATCTTAGCAGGTATGGCGGCAAACTTATGTATTGAATCACATATGCGTGAGTTTATTGAGCAAGGATTCGAAGTGATTGTGGTTAAAGATGCGACTGCTGGACCGAGAGTACCAGAGGGTGATGGCTACTTGGCAGCACTCACCAACTACCGCTTGATTGCTAATGCCCTATGGACAACGGAAGAAACGGTTAAGAAAATTAAAGGCTGATTATTGTAAAATACATGCATTATGTAGCAGTGGCACAAAGACCACATAATTGAAATTGCTAAAGCTCTTACTTGTTAAATTAGGTAAGGGCTTTTTGTTATGGCAGCTGAAAGAAAAGCAAGAAATATTTTGCAAACAAACCTAAGTTCGAAAATCGCTTTTTCGGATACCGAGTATAAAGAGTGCAGAAAAATAACAGCTTGCAGCTAGACCGATTAACCATAAAAGCCAGTGAATTTTTTGCCAAAGTGTGAGAAGAAGCCAGCTATCCAAACTTGGTGAAAAATAGGCGATTAATGCTCCCATTAAGCTGGTAGCAATAGCGATTTTGAGTGTGAACAATCCTGTCGCTAGCGTTGCTTGATAAATATTTCGTTGGGCTAATGTGCGATAGAGCAAGCAAGCGTTGATCGCAGCGGAAAAGGCGGAGGCGATAGAAAGCCCTAGGTAGCCAAATGGAATGGCGAATGCACCAAAACTGATGTTGCTGATGGCTGTAATGATGCCGATTTTGACAGGGGTTTTAGTATCTTGTTGGGCATAAAATCCGTTGGCGAGAACGTTGATAAGCATATAGCTGACTAGGCCAAAGCACATTATGGACAAGGCATTTGAGGTGGCAATAACGTCATCAAATTGGAATTTTCCTCGCATAAACATCGTGGCAATTAATGGTTTTGCCAATAGGATAATGCCGACCATTGCAGGTATGCCAAGCAGTAACACCATTCGCACGCCCCAATCCATTGTTTGGGAGAATGTGTAGGCACGTTGTTTTTCGCTTAGGTCTTTTTGTTTAGTGATTTTAGAAAGGCTTGGCAAAATGACGGTGGAAATGGCGATGCCAAATAATCCGAGTGGAAATTCAATGAGCCTGTCTGCGTAGTAGAGCCAACTGATTGAACCTGTAACAAGAAAGCTGGCGATGATTTGATTTAAGAGTAAATTGAGTTGAGTAACCGAGACGCCAAACAGGGCTGGGATCATCAGTTTGCGAACTTTGGCAACGCCCTCATCGTGCCACGCCCATTTAGGTTTAACGAGTAGGCCTTCTCGTTTTAAGAAGGGGAGCTGGAATAAAAATTGTAGCAATCCGCCTAAAAATACGCCACAAGCAAGGGCAGTATCAGGTGAGCTAAAATGCGGCGAACCCCAGATGGCGACAGCGATAATTGCGACATTAAGTAAGATTGGCGTGAACGCCATCACTCCAAATTTACCGAGCATATTCAGTATCGCACCAGAGAGTGCAACGAATGTGATAAACCAAAGATAAGGAAAGGTAATTTTTAGTAAAAATGAGGCCTGACTGAATTTTTCTGCATTGGGTCCATCATTGAGCCAGTCGATAAACCAACCTGATCCAAATAAGGCTGCGACAATGGGCGAGCCAATCATTCCGATGAGTGTAACGATAGAAACAAGTACGCCTAGTGTGCCAGAAATTTTTGCAATAAACTCACGAGTTTGGTTTATGTTGTTGTCTGTACTGTATTCGGCTAGCACAGGGACAAAGGCTTTAGAAAACGCCCCTTCGGCAAATAAACGACGTAAAAAATTGGGAATACGATTGGCAAATAAAAAGACATCGGCTGCCATACTTGTACCGAGCAATGTTGCCACAACAATATCTCGTACTAGGCCTAAAATGCGTGAAATCAGCGTCATACTGCTGAAGATAATCCCTGATTTTAATAATTTCTTCGCCAAAATATGTTCTCTTTTAAGTTGCAACAAATTGATAGAATTTTAGCAGTTTATGGTAGGAAAATCAGAAAAAAACTGCTAGAATTACGCACTATCTTTCGCACAACTATTCTGCGTAGAGATATTATTTTCAAGCCCGTGTCTCGTTGAAAATGAATTTTTAACTATCGATAGCAACATAGAAGGCAAAGATATGGCTTTTATGTTTTTGTTTTTACACAGATATTTTTATTTTTAGGAGTTTGACCTTGGCGAATATCAAGTCAGCAAAAAAACGTGCGGTTCAATCAGAAAAACGCCGCCAACACAACGCAAGCCAACGTTCTATGATGCGTACTTACATTAAAAAAGTTTATGCAGCGGTTGCCGCTGGGGATAAAGCTTTAGCTGAAACTGCGTTCGTACAAATGCAAAAAGTAGTGGATCGTATGGCATCTAAAGGCTTAATTCACGCAAATAAAGCAGCTAACCATAAATCAAAATTAGTTGCTCAAATCAAAAAGTTAGCTTAATTGTTAATATTTAAAATTTGCAAATTTGAGTAAAAAACTGACCGCTTTAGGTCAGTTTTTTGTATACAAAATCCCCCCAAGCCGAAACTTGAGGGGGCTGGATTATCATAAATAGATAAGAACGTTCTTTTTACTTTTTAGCTGTCTTTCCCTTTACTCAAAGAGAAAAAAGGAAAAAAAGAAAACCACGCAACACCCTACCATTCGTAGTTTATTCCCGCTCCTCCACTCACATCGCCTCCGCTTAACGCAAAACCTGCCCTCGCAGAAAAACCTTCATTCACTCGATAACCCGTACCTATCGCTAATGC
>NZ_SLXJ01000011.1:0-31776 GCF_004345745.1 Nicoletella semolina
ATTTCATCTGCCCTATCCAGTAACACAATCGCTTCATGAGCCTCTGCAATATCCTCTCGCATTGTCGAGGTTGTGTATTCTACTTCTGACTGTAAGTCCGCTAAATCATAGCTTACTGCCGCAATTTGGTTACTGTTCCCTTCAATACCGATTACCGCATCTTCTAGGTCAGATTTCAACCAATTAATCTCCTCCCTATGTCCCTTCACCACATCGTCCAAACGGTCAATGTCTAGCTTTAACTGTTTATGTGAACCAACCGTCAGTTCTTGTAGCTTCTGATTGATAATAGACTGGTTAGCGAGAGAAGCAATAAGAGCACCATCTTTGGGTTTCACATCTGTAACTTTAGCCAATATTGCCATGGTATTCAGCGATAATAAGGAGTTTTTTCTTTCTTCTAATATTTTTTTCTCTCTATTAGATAGCTCTTCGATACTAAATATACCACTTCCTTTCACTTCTTTAGCTATTACTTCTCCTCTTTGTATTTTAGAAAAAATATCTTCATACTTGGAAACAAAAGCACTATACATATAATTAGATTGGGTTAAAACCATAGGTTTTGTAGTAGAAATACCTTTATAGATACCATTTGCATAAACCCCATCGTGAGCTAACCCCGCAAAACCATTCAAAATACGGAGAGAAAACTCTGTTTTGACATTATCTTCAAGTTGCCTTTTCATTGCTTCACTGTAATTTTTGGAACTATTCCTAGACAACTTTGAAATACTATCATCGGGGATCTTAACTTCATTAATATCAGCCACCCCCACACCACTCACACCCAACACAGCCAAAGCCACAACAGACTTCTTTAAGCTAAACACAGATTTTTGCATAACATTATTCTCCAAGTTAAGTAATATTACGCTGTCTAATACAGACAGCGACTTAACCACGGATTATCCCCCCCCCCCCGCATATTTTGTCAAGCGGCTATGCTCAAAATAGGTAAAAATTTTATTTTTTGTTTTAGCTAAAGAGGAAAAGCAGTGCGAATACCACAGTATGGGGAATATATGAAATTCAATAAAAAAAACAAGCGGTTGGATTTTATCGTTTTTTGCAAACAAACCCATTGCAAATTTTTGCCATATTCCAACCGCTACCAAACGCCCTTTAAACCAGTCCTCCTTTAAAGCAATCTCCCTTTAATCCCCCCCTTTTTTTTAAAACAATCGCCCTTGTTCGCCGCTAAGGTTGTCTGTCGTGGTTTTGACTTGAAATCCTCTGGCATTAAGATGGCTTTTGAGGGTGTTGATGTTATAAAACGAGTGGGCGTGGGTGGTGTTTTGAAAGTATAGATAGAGCGTGTCAAACTCCCTTCGACGGTGATAAAGCGTGTCGGCAAGCTGGCATAGTTCATCATCTGTGTAGCGGTAGTCGTGGCGTTCGGCAGCAGAGGTGGCGTGATGCCAATTGAGATTGCGTCCGTGCAACCGCAGGTAAGAGGTTCGCCCAAAACAGCGAAAGTCAAAGGTGGGCAGTCCGATGTTGGGGGCAAAATCGGCGTTGCACCAAATGAGCTTGGGCGATTTGGCAAATGCCTCAAACACAGGTGGGGTGTGCCAGCTCGCGTGACGAAACTCCACCGCCAAATCAACATCAGCAAACCACTGGCATACTTTAGCAAGATGGCGGCGGTTTGGTGGCGTCCGATCAAAGGATTGTGGAAATTGCACCAGCAAATTGGCAAGGCGGTTTTGCTCAATGAGCGGCTGTAATGCGTGCAAAAAATGGCGTGCTTGCTCGGCGGTGGCGGTGCGAGTGTGGCTAAAATCTTGGTGTAATTTTAGGGAAAATTTGAGCCTACCTTCAGCTTTATTAAGCATACCCGATAGGGCTTTTTGACCAAGTGGGGCGTGAAATGTGCTGTTAATTTCCACTGTGTCATAGTGGCAGCTGTAGACTTGCAAAAAATCTGCTTTTGGTGTGCCGTGTGGATACAGTGTGCCAAGCAAATCGCTGTCGCTGTATCCGCCTGTGCCGATGTAGATTTTAGAGCCTGTGTTCAAACCAATGCCTCTTTGTTGTTCTATTTTAAGCCGCTGAATTTATCAAAATAGAGGGGGTTATATACCCAACACGCTATTTATGTCATTGCGACATAATACTGAAAATTTTACAGATGAGAAAATCATCTTATCTGTAAAATTTTGTTACAATTCGACCGCTTGCTGACTGTTTGACTATGCTAGCATTTTTTATTCATTAAAATCCATCTCATACCTTAGGGAGACTGTATGTACAATATTGTATTTCTAGACCGTTCTGGAATCCCAGAAAACCACCCAATACCTCGTCCAAATTTTCCACATAGCTGGGTGGAATATCATTCAACTTCCGCACAACAAACCTACGAGCGAGCAAAAGACGCTGATATTATTGTAACCAGCAAAGTATTGCTTGGACGAGAATTATTGGAAAAACTACCAAAGTTAAAGCTAATTGCCATTACCGCAACAGGCACCAATAATGTTGATTTAGTGGCAGCGAAAGAATTGGGCATTTGCGTGAAAAATGTAACTGGCTATTCCAGCCTAACCGTGCCAGAACACGTTATGGGTATGATCTTTTCTCTCAAACATAGTTTAATGAGCTATCATTTTGAGCAAATCACCGGCGACCGCTGGGCAACTTGTGGGCAATTCTGTTACTTTGATTATCCGATCACAGACATTCGAGGTGCGACATTAGGTATTGTCGGTAAAGGCTCTTTAGGTTCGGAAGTGGCTCGACTTGCACAGGCGGTTGGAATGCAGGTTATTTTTGCAGAACACAAAGGGGCAACAGTCATTCGTGAAGGTTATTTACCATTTGAAGAGGTATTAAAGCAAGCAGACATTCTCACATTACATTGCCCACTCACAGAAGCTACACAAAATCTAATTAATGCAGACAGTCTAAAATTAATGAAACCCACAGCTTATTTGATCAATACAGGGCGAGGTCCATTAGTTGATGAAAACGCATTATTAGACGCATTAAAGAATGGCATAATTGCAGGTGCAGCGTTAGATGTGCTAGTAAAAGAGCCACCCGAAAAGAATAATCCATTAATTCAAGCTGCAAAACAGCTACCTAATTTGCTACTCACCCCTCACATCGCTTGGGCCAGTGATTCTGCTGTTACCACTTTAGTCAATAAAGTTGCACAAAATATTGAAGATTTTGTTAGGGGGTGTGAATAAAATCCTTTAGAAAAAATTATAGCTTTAAAAGTTTGCTAATAATGTATTTTAAATTATTAGCAAACTTTGATATCCGTGATCTTTACCCTTTAACTTCCGTATTATCACTAAGAAGGTTTGCATAGTGAGTTGTGGAGGGATTAGATTCTAAAGCGATTTTTATGACCATAGTCAATGGTACGGATAACAACATTCCTACCGTACCCAGTAACCACCCCCAGAATATAAGAGATAAGAAAACGACAAGCGTGGAAAGTCCTAATGTTCTTCCCATCATTTTAGGTTCAATGATATTTCCCACGATCATATTGATGCCGATAATGCCTGTCGCAGCGATAATACCTATAGAGAAACCGTTGAGTAGTAATGCCTGTACCACAATGGGTACACCTGCAATGATTGATCCTATATTTGGTATATAATTAAATAAGAAGCTTAATGTTGCCCATAATATTGCGTATTGTACTCCGATAAGTTCTAGCAATACCCAAACCAAAATCCCCGTCATTAAACTTACTACTGTTTTAACACCTAAATATTGAATAACACCTTCTAACACACGATCAATGCTATTTTCATTATGTACCACAGCTTCCAGATCTTCATACTCTTTCAATTCTCGCTTCCCACTTAGTACTAAAGAGAGTTTATATTTAGCAGTAGGCGCTTCAAATAACATAAATACGACAATTAAAACTAATACAAAAATATTCGTAATCGCACCAGAAAAACCTAGAAATATACTACTGATGTAGCTCATAATAGTATTTGGATCAAATTGTTCTAAAATAGCATCTCTAGAAATAGAGATCGGTATATTAAGCCTTTTTAATGTATCAATAATGTTATTAATACGCTCAGATAGCAAAACTCGATACTCTGGTATTGAGAGTCTAAATTCATTGATTGCGTTATTAATTATCCCTGCAAGAGAAAGAAATATCATTCCAAAAAGAACAAAAAGTATAGTAATAGCTAGCCAAAGAGGAATTTTCCGAGCTGTCATCACCTTTATTAGTGGAGAGCAAATAATTGCAATAAAAAGTGAAAGTAAAAATGGAATGATAATTTCTGCTGCCATTTTTACGCCAGCCAATACAATCACTAATGCGGCAAAGGTTATAATAATTTTAGAAATAGAAGATGAACTTCTCATATAATTTCCTTATTTATAGTAAATACTTTCTATTTTAATTTTATCTTAGTGCCAACAATAATCTTATTATTCTTAATATTATTTAACTTAATTAATTTATCTGGTGTTGTTTTATACATTTTTGCAATCGAATAGAGCGTCTCTTTTTCTTTTACTAAATGGTAAGTTGCATCTAAATTCACTGAAGAATTTTGTGTATTCTTCATTTGGCTTACTTTATTATTCTTTGAGCCTTTATCTTGACGATGAGCTACATCATTTTTGTTTTTTTCGGCTTTTTTCCCTTTCGCTACAACTTTAGGCGTCGTGGCGATAGGATATTTTCTTTTATACGCAATAAGTCCTTGATAAATCGCTCTTGCAATTTGACGCCGATAGGCAAGGCTTGCTAGTTTTTTTTCTTCAGATACATTCGATAAAAATCCTGTCTCTACTAAAATAGATGGAATATCAGGAGAACGTAATACGCTTAAGCTGGCGTGTTGTGGAACTCGTTTTGCTAATACGGTTATCTTTCCAAGCTCACTTAGCATCGTTCGACCTAATTCGTATCCTGTTCGTTGAGAATGTGAAAACTGTAAATCCAGCACGGTTTGGTTTAGGTAACGCTCATTTGCACTTGCTAATACAGCTCCAACGCCAAGTAGCTCAGATTGCTTCTCATGACGCTCTAGCCATTTTCCTAATTCATCATTTGCTCTGCGATTTGAAAGTACCCATACAGATACACCTCTTAGGTTATCTGAACTGGGCGAAGAGTCTGCGTGAATCGAAACTAAATAATTTGCTCGGTTTTTTCGAGCGATCTCTGTGCGATGTGCCAATGGAATAAAATAATCGCCTTGACGTGTCAATACGCCCTTAAAATTTGGATCTTTATCCAGTAAGGCTTTCAGCTCCTTAGCAATGGATAGCGTAACATCTTTCTCTCTCACACCCAAATGCTTACCAATTGCCCCAGGATCTTTACCACCGTGTCCTGCATCAATCGCAATCACAATCTTGGCATAACTAGGCAAAAAAATTAAGGTAAAAATAAAACCCATTAAGCATTGATATAATTTATTTTTCATCTCTTTACTCTTCATTCTCAAGCAGTCAGTTCTGTTAAAATTTTTGCAACAACCTTTTTCCATCTTTAGAATTGGCTTCTAATGCTAAATCACGCCCTGTTTGAGCATAATCAATCTGAATAATAATATCAGCTTCAGGAATAACACCTTCACCACGGCTTGCCCATTCCAACAAACACAATGTTTGAGGACGAAAATAATCACGAATACCGATAAATTCAAGTTCTTCAGGATCAGCCAGCCGATATAAATCAAAGTGATACAACGTAAAAGGAGGTAACAAATATTCTTCAACTAACGTGTAGGTTGGACTTTTTACATTCCCTTGATGTCCAAACGTTTGTACAACTTGGCGTGTAAATGTGGTTTTGCCTGCCCCTAATTCTCCATTTAAATAAACAACTAGACCAATATCAGGCATTTCCGCTAAGCAGGCTTGACAGGCTTGAGCAAAATGCTGCCCAAGCTGTAACAACTTCGTTTCATTTTCAGCAAAAACTTTTATCATAATGTGCTATCTAGCTGAATAAAATGTGTTCGATAAAATTTTAACTCTTCGATAGATTCCTTAATGTCATCAAGAGCTAAATGGCTATTTTTCTTGATAAACTTTTCCAACAATTCAGGCTTCCAACGGCTCACAAGCTCTTTTAATGTACTCACATCTAAATGACGATAGTGGAAATAATCAGCTAAATCAGGCATATATTCATATAAAAAACGCTTATCTTGTGCAATACTGTTACCACAAATCGGAGAGGCTCCTTTTGGTACCCAACGTTTAAGAAAATCCAGCGTTTGCAATTCTGCGGCACGCTCGGTTAATTTACTCTGTTTCACTCGTTCGATTAAGCCATTTTTAGTATGGGTTTTCACACACCAATCATTCATTTTTGCTAATAATTGATCAGATTGATAAATAGCCAAAACAGGCCCTTCTGCGAGAATATTGAGATGTTTATCCGTAACAATCGTTGCAATTTCAATAATTCGTTCTTTTTTCGGATCTAATCCCGTCATTTCAAGATCAATCCAAATTAAATTCTGTTTATCCAACTGGCTCATTATTCTCTCTAATTTGAAAAATTATGCTCTATACCTAACCTAACTATAAGAGTATAGAGCAATTTGATAACATAAATTAAGCTGGGTGTCTTTCAGCTACTTGCTTTAAAAGCGTTTGTAACTCACCTTTCTGTGCCATTTCTAATACAATATCACAACCACCAATTAACTCACCTTCTACCCATAATTGTGGGAAAGTTGGCCAATTCGCAAATTTCGGCATTTCTGCACGAATATCAGGATTGGTCAAAATATCTACATAACCAAATGGTACTTGACAGTTAATCACCGCTTCAACCGCACGAGCAGAAAATCCACAAGATGGGAATTTTGGCGAGCCTTTCATATAGAGCAGAATCGGATTCTCACTGATTTGTTTTTGGATTTTTTCAATAGTTTCCATAAAATTACCTCGTTTATTTAATTATCCTGTGTTGCAAAATTTTAACGGAATTTAACCGCTTGTTGCTATTTCGCAATTCTTTTATATTTAATACGGTGCGGCTGAATGGCTGCCTCACCCAAAGTTTTCTTTTTCCACTCTTCGTAATCAGAGAAGTTTCCCTCATAGAAGGTTACTTTACCCTCATCGCCGTAATCTAAAATATGGGTCGCAATACGATCTAAAAACCAGCGGTCGTGCGAAATAACTAAAGCACACCCTGGGAATTCCAGCACAGCATTTTCTAATGCACGCAATGTTTCAACATCAAGGTCGTTCGTAGGTTCATCTAATAACAATACGTTTCCACCAACTTGGAGTAATTTAGCAAGATGTAAGCGACCACGCTCACCACCAGACAGCTCCCCAACTCGTTTTTGCTGATCAACACCTTTGAAATTAAAACGTCCCACATAAGCACGACTTGGGATCTCAAAGTTACCAATTCGCATAATATCTAGCCCACCAGAGACCTCTTCCCAAACCGTCTTGCTATTATCCATTTCATCACGGAACTGATCGACAGACGCAAGTACCACCGTTTCCCCCAAAGTAATGCTGCCTGAATCAGGCTGTTCTTGTCCTGAGAGCATACGGAATAAGGTAGACTTACCAGCCCCATTCGCACCAATAATCCCAACAATTGCCCCTTTAGGAATACTAAAAGATAAATCATCAATTAGGGTTCGATCACCATAAGACTTAGTCAGATTTTGCACGTCTAATACCTTATCCCCCAAACGTGGACCTGGTGGAATAAATAATTCATTGGTTTCATTACGTTTTTGGTATTCACCCGAATTCAATTCCTCAAAGCGAGCCATACGAGCTTTACTTTTTGCTTGGCGACCTTTTGGATTTTGACGTACCCACTCTAACTCTTTTTCAATGGATTTTTGGCGAGCAGATTCAGCAGCTTGTTCTTGAGCAAGACGCTTTTCTTTTTGTTCTAACCAAGAAGAATAATTCCCTTCCCAAGGAATACCCTCGCCACGGTCAAGCTCTAAAATCCAGCCAGCGACATTATCAAGGAAATAACGGTCGTGGGTAATTGCAACAACCGTTCCTTCATAATCGTGTAAGAAACGCTCTAGCCATGCCACCGATTCTGCATCTAAATGGTTTGTAGGCTCATCTAACAATAACATATCAGGCTTTTCGAGCAGCAAGCGACAAAGAGCAACACGGCGGCGTTCTCCCCCAGATAAATGGGCAATTTTTGCTTCCCAATCGGGTAACCGTAACGCATCAGCAGCACGCTCTAGCTGGTTATCCAAATTATGCCCATCGTGTGCTTGAATAATCGCTTCAAGATTAGCTTGCTCTGCCGCAAGTTTATCAAAATCTGCATCAGGATCAGCATAGAGTGCATACACTTCATCTAAACGATTCAGAGCTTTCTTCACCTCTCCCACCGCCTCTTCAACTGCTTCACGCACAGTCTGTTCTGGATCAAGTTTTGGTTCTTGCGGCAAATAACCGATCTTAATTCCTGGTTGAGGGCGTGCTTCCCCCTCAAATTCTTTATCAACACCTGCCATAATTCTGAGCAAGGTAGATTTACCCGCACCATTTAAGCCAAGCACCCCAATTTTCGCACCTGGGAAAAAACTTAATGAAATATCTTTCAAGATATGACGCTTTGGTGGCACAATCTTGCCAACTCGGTGCATCGTATAAACAAATTGTTGAGACATTTTATCCTCGTTCTACTCATAAAATTTGGTTCATTGTACTTGAAATTCACGCTGAAATATAGCTCAACGAGCGGTCAAATACTTGCAAATTTTTGCAAGATTATCTTTATTTTCTGCAGTTTACTGGCTGATACCGTCTATTGTTTGATGTGGTTCAGATTTTCGGTATTCACTTGGCGTTACACCATACTGTCTTTTAAAGGCCTTACCAAAATGAGTTTCTGACAAAAAACCGCAAGAAAGACTAATAGTCAGCACGGAGTGAGAAGTTTGCTTAAGTAACATTGCCGCTTTTTGCAACCGAATTTTATGCACAAATGCGTGTGGGCTGCGACCTATTTGCTGTTTAAATAGCCTCATAAACTGTGCTCTAGACAAATGGCTCTGCTGACACATTACCTCAATTGACCACACTTTTTCAGGTTCAAGTAAAATTTGTTCAATTAACGTCCGCAGCCTCACATCATACCAGCCCTTAAAAAGGCTAGAATCAGCCAAATTCGTTTTATCACTTAGAAATTCCCGCAAAATGAGTACCAACAACATTTGGGAAAGCGAATTAATTACCCCTGCTGAACCTAATGCAAAGTGTTTCGTTTCATTTTCCAATAAATAGATAAGAGGCTCTAACTGTGCGGCATCAGGACGAACGTGAATAATACTCGGGAGATTAGCAATTAATTCAGCTGAAGAATCGTAAAAAAAATTAGCACAAAAAAGATGAATTTGGTTAGGATTTTGTGCCGAAAGGCTAAGCAAAGAAGGAGGTCCTTGTACTTTAAAAACAAATTCACCATATTCTTCACTCTGCACAACATCGTGCTGGTTATCACACAGGCGACAACTACTCAAAATGTGTTCATCAGCATACGGAAAAAAAAGAATATCTCCCCGTGTAATTTGCAACACCATTTCTTTTACCTTCACATAACCAGAACCTGCAACAACAAGATGTGCAATACCTCTTGATTCCTTCTTCGAGTGATGTACAAACCAATCATTTTTAAACTGGCATTTCACATTAATTGCTCCTCGAATTTGTGCAAGTGCAATGAGCTTATCTAAAATATCCATATTTTTTGACGACCTCTTGAGATGATTTGACGATATTTACCACTAAATTATTGCGATAATACACAAGAATATTCAAAAAACCACAAGGAGATTAAAAAATGTTTCAAGATTGGAATGCCCACACGGCACACGTTAAAAAATCTTTCGGCGAATTAGGTAAAAAACACCCTAAAATGTTAGAAGCTTATCAATCATTAGGGCAAGCTGCAGCGGCTGAAGCACTTGATTTAAAAACTCGTGAACTCATCGCCCTAGCTGTTGCAATTACCACTCGCTGTGAAAGTTGCCTAAGCGTACACGCAGAGGCTGCAGCAAAAGCAGGAGCAACGGAAAGCGAAATTGCGGGTGCATTAGCAACTGCTATCTCTCTCAATGCAGGTGCTGCTTATACTTATGCATTGCGTGCATTAGAAGCCGTCGATGCTCAAAAATAAGAGTAAAAAAGATTTAAACAACACATTTGTTCTGAAGGAGAAGCCAGTTGTCCTAAGAATACAAATCGTCTTAGGAAGGTTAGTTTCCCCAAGGGGAGTTAAAAGTACCTTAAGAAAATAATCTAGTTTGATTTAAATCAAAATAACTAATAAAAAACAATCAGATTAAAGCAAAACCTGCTAAAATTTGGTTGTTTTTTTACTATTAATTCTCATTAAGGAGCATTTATGCAAAATCTTATCAGATTTATCGCAGGTATTGTTGCCCCAATGCAACGACAATTTATCAACTTTGTACGTATTGCCATCTGTATTGTAATGGTTTGGATTGGTGGACTTAAAGTGTGTCAATATGAAGCTGATGGGATCGCACACTTCGTTTCAAACAACCCATTCTTAAGTTTTCTATACAAAAAAGGACCTAACTTAGTTCAAAATGAAAAAGGCGAAATGGTAAAAGAGTACACTCTCTACAAAAATCCTGAGGGTAAAATGGTACAGAAAAACATTGACTGGCATAAAGAAAACGGTACGTACACTGCTTCTTACATCATCGGTGCAATGATTGTAACCATCGGATTACTGACTGTCGCTGGAATTTGGGCACCAACACTCGGTATGGCTGGCGGGCTATTAACATTTGGAATGTCGATTGTCACACTCTCATTTTTAATATTTACCCCTGAGACGTGGGTACCCAATTTAGGTGGCGACCTGCCAACACCAAGTCACGGTTTCCCTTACTTATCTGCTGCAGGGCGTTTAGTTATTAAAGACATCATTATGATGGCAGGAGGCTTAGTCGCTGCTGCGGAATGTGCAAGTCGAATTCTTGCAAGAAGATAATTTTAAAATATGTAAGAAAACAAAAACAATGATTAAACGGTCAAATATTGCAAAAATTTTGGCATGGTAGACAAAAAAGTTGGCAAAAAGTGGGTTAAATCCTTATAGTACAAGGCTTTAACCTACCTTTTTGAAATATGAATAAAAACTTGTCCTTTTTGCCAACCTTCGAAAACACAAAAGTATGGCTTTAAAAATAAGCATCAACGCTATAAATGTTTAGCGTGTAATAAAGTATTTACCCTCAAAACGAAATTAAATCCTGTCGATATTTGGTTGGATTATTCCGCTGGAAAACAAACATATCAGCAATTAGCAGATAAATACCATTGTTCAGTCAGAACTATTCAACGATATTTAGAAAAATCCCCTAAAGCCTTATTAAATCCCTCTCAAAATAAGTATTTAAACTTAATTATTGATACGACTTTCTTTCATCGTGATTTTGGTGTGATGGTATTTATTGATAGCCTTTCAACCAAGGTGGTTTATCACCAAATTGTGAAAACAGAAAAAGATATGTATTACAAGAAAGTGATAAATTATTTAAGGTAAAAAGGCTATATAATTCAATCAATTACCTGTGATGGTAGACGAGGGTTATTGAAAGATTTAATGAATACCTCAACGCAAATGTGCCAATTTAATTGGAAAATAAAACACTAAGTTTTTTTAAATTTACGTCCTTATAGTGGTCTAACAAGAGTGCATAAAATATTATTTATAAGGGATTTTTTAAATAAAAAAGTTGATAAAGATCACCCAAAATCATAATTACCAACTATTTTTCCTATATGCCGATTATAAAATAAAGTAAAACCACCGAACACTAACCACTTAAAATATTCAAACTACTTGTTACCTTAAATAATTCTTACTAGTTGAAAATCTACAGTCTTTAGATTTTCTTGTACAACGCTGAGAGAAACAGGAGAAATATCAACTCCAATCCATTTTCGACCCAATTTCTCAGCCATTTTTAAGGTAGATCCACTTCCTGCAAAACAATCCATCACGATAGAATTAACATTCGATGATTGAGATATAATCATTTCAAGCATTGATGCATTTTTTTCTGTCGGATACGTTGGATATATTGGATCTTTAAAATTCCAAATATCTTGAATTTTTTTCCTTTATGTTCATCTGCAAATTTTTTTATGCGTGGAACACCATTTTTTGACCATTCAATGAGACCTTTTTCATCTAGTTGATCAAGCTCCACTGGAGCAACTCGCCAATGCCTACCTGCTGGTGGACGCATTCCTTTCCATTCTTTTCCTGTATCCCCACATAATGTCTCACCAGGAGCGTGAACAGGTACAGTATTATATCTTCACCCATCTTTATCAATTTTTTTAAACATTTCGACTTTTTCACTTTCTGATAAGGGAGTTGTTATATTATTAAAAATATTCTTCCTATAGTTCTTTGCGTAAAAAAGCACCATATCTTTCTCATTTCCATAAGCTCTACGACTGAAATTTTTAGGGTTAGACTTGATTCGTGAAACATCATTAATGAAATTATCAATACCAAAAATTTCATCTAGAATTAATTTTAAATAATGCCCCATTTTATTATCTATATGAACATAAATAGAACCTTCTTCAGAAAGCAATTCTCTCATTAAAATTAGTCTTTCCCTGATGAACTCTAAGTATTCTGCTATTGTAAAATTATCATCGTATGCAATCATAGCATTTTCATCTTTTGTCCGACTTATAGTGCTTACTCTAGCATTATTTGAAACAGTGAAAACTTGATTTGTGTTATAAGGTGGATCAATATAAATTAAATCTACAGTCCCCTTTAAACCATCTCCTAAGAGGACCGATAAGGCTTTAAAGTTATCACCAAAAATAAAAAGGTTTCTACTTTTAGGAATTTTAATTGCTAAATTTTTATAGCAATTTACTGACAAATCTAAAATTTTGCTAGTACTTTTTTTATTTAAATAAATTAATTCCATAATTTACAACTGATATAAATAATCTCTTAAAAGAACTGAAGAAATAACAACCTCGCTATCATCAAATGAGCATAATGCTTTCATCATTTTATGATTACCATTAATATACAGAACCCCATCAAGAATTGATATCGCTTTCACTTTTTTATCAGTTTGACTTAATTGCGATTTCATTGTTGAAATTGCATCGTTAAATTGTGCATTTTGATGCCCACCAAAATCTGTGAGAAACTTAGTTTCAGCAATAATGTATGTATCATTAAATTTCGCAATGAAATCCAACCCTTTATCATGTCCATAGCCTAAAAATTCTTTGGCAAAATCGCTCATGGACTTATCACTAGCATTAAAAATAATATTGCCATTAAAATTTAGAAAATAATTTTTATCAGTAGTTATTTCAGCCCCCAATGCCCCAGTATCGATCTAACGCTTAAATAAAGGCCCAATTTGCCTATTTGTTTCTTTCGGTACAGTTGCTTTATCAATGATTTCATCAAACCCCATATCTACCAATATCCCAAAAATTCTATCGATAGTTTTAGGATTTCTATCTATTGCTGCTCTATCTCTCTTTAAATAAGCAATATAAGAATCTTTAATTGGAAACATTTCCTGTTCTAGTAAAGTTAAAATAAGATTTGTCTTATCTCCGCTTTGAAGATAGTTTTTAATATTTTCTTGAGTACTATGATTTATTTCTCGTCTCAAATTTACTGACATAGGATAAACCTTATAAAGCAAATCTAAATAATTTCTCTAACTTGCTAACTCAATACTTTTTATTGTCCAAATGTTCACTTTTAATCTCCATATAAAATCTTTTACTTTATTACTTTAATACAGCGTCAATCACGCCTCCGCCTAGGCACACTTCCTCCTGATAAAATACTGCCGACTGACCTGGTGTAACCGCAATTTGAGGTTCATCAAATAACACTCGAATTGTCTTATCATCGATCGGTTGAATCTCACAGGCAATATCTGTTTGTCGATAACGTGTTTTCACCGTACAGCGAGTGTTTTCAGTCATAGGTTGGCGATTAACCCAATCTAATTGAGTAGCAATCAATCCATTAGAAAGCAATGCAGAATTATCATAGCCTTGTGCAACGACCAAAATATTATTGGTTAAATCTTTTTCAACCACATAAAAAGGCTCTTCGCTTAATCCTCTCACGCCGCCAATCCCCAAGCCTTTACGCTGCCCTAGAGTATGATACATCAATCCTTGGTGGCGACCGACAAGCTGCCCATCAACGGTACGAATATCTCCAGGTTGTGCAGGAAGAAAACGAGCTAAGAAATCTTTAAACTTACGCTCACCAATAAAGCAAATGCCTGTGGAATCCTTTTTATTTGCAGTAATTAACCCTAGATCATCAGCTATTGCACGCACGATTGGCTTTTCAAGATCACCAACAGGAAACAAACTTTGTGCAATCTGTTGATGACTTAAAGTGTAAAGAAAATAACTCTGATCTTTATTTGTATCCAAGCCTCTTAGCAATTGTGTATTATTATTTGCTGTACTTCGGCGAACATAATGCCCTGTTGCAATATAATCTGCATCCAAATCTTCTCTCGCATACTCTAAAAAGGCTTTAAATTTAATTTCTTTATTACACAAAATATCTGGGTTTGGCGTACGTCCTGCCTTATATTCACTCAAAAAATGCTCAAACACATTATCCCAATATTCAGCTGAAAAATTAATTTTATGTAATCTCACTTTAAGTTTATCTGCCACAGCTTGTGCATCAGCGAGATCTGCCGCTGCTGTACAGTAATCTGTATCATCATCTTCTTCCCAATTCTTCATAAACAACCCCTCAACTTGGTAGCCTTGTTGTTGCAAAATAAAAGCAGAAACTGATGAATCAACCCCACCAGACATTCCGACAATAACTTTTTTGTTGCTATTTTCAGCCAATTGTTCAGTAGTGAGCCTAGGGAAATGTTGATCGTAAGTTTTTGAAGTAATTTGAGTTGTCATAAATTATCCCGTGACTTCGGTTAAAGCGAAGTACATTTATACATAAATAAAAATAAAACGGCGGAAAATCCGCCGTTAGTATTGATTATTGGTTATTTAACTTCATAAAATTGCGGAACCTTATAAAGGTGTGCTATCTCTTCAGTATTTGCCACTCCCTCTGCAATTTTTTCTTTCAAATTATCGCAAGGTTCTTCACAATCGCACATTTTTTTCATACCTAATGCACTTATACCACCACAGCTCCCTTTAATTGTTTTGCGATTGACAATAAAGCCTATCGACATCATAAAAATAACTAACACAAACAAGCCAAAAGTCAGTAATATAACTTCCACATTCTTCTCCTCAATAGGTTATTTCAATAATTTTTCTAATTCGCTAGACATTTTTGTTTCAAATCCCTCAGGGGTCTTGACAATCAAAAATACGGCTAGTTTCTCACGTTCTGCAATCTCCAAAGCTTTATCCGCTCCCAAAACAAACAGTCCAGTTGATAAACCATCTGCAGTCATTGCACTCGGTGCAAAAACCGTAATTGATGCTAAATTATGAGAGATTGGACGGTATTGCTTAGGATCAATAATGTGTGATAAACGATGACCTTGTTCATCTTCAAAGTAATTACGGTAGTCGCCAGAAGTTGCCATACCGAAGTCATCAAGAGGCACAACAATCTTTGCACTCACACCACGTTCTAATTCAGGGTTTTCAATTGCAATCTGCCACGGTCTACCGTGTAAATTCTTGCCTTCTGCACGAATCTCACCACCAATCTCAACCATATATCGAGAAATACCATAATGCTCTAACTGCTCGCTCAATTTATCAACGCCAAATCCTTTGGCAATTGAAGATAAATCTAAATACAGGTTCGCCACTTTTTTACTTAATTTATTTCCATTTAATTGAATCTTATCAATCCCAACAGTCTTAGCTCGTTCAGCAATTTGCTCTTCGGAAGGTACCTTATTCATACGTTTATCAGGCCCAAATCCCCACAAATTCACTAACTGACCAATTGTTACGTCAAGCGCCCCTTCCGTTACTTTATTTAAACGTATTGCTTCATTCAATACCTTTGCGAAATCCGCAGAAATATTGATGAATTTATCTGCCTCTTGCATTACATTGAAACGGCTAATTTGAGAGTCTTTTTGGTATGTGGACATCTCATCATTAACTTGTTTCAGAACTTTATCAAGTGCCTCTTTTACCTCTTCAGGCTTTGGTAAATCAGCACTGTTTCCATCATCAATATATTTAACATGGTAAGTTGTCCCCATTGTTTTACCAGACAAGGAAATTTGTTCTGGCTCTTTTTCGCAAGCAGCTAAAGCAAAGAGTGTAACGATGAGTAAACAGATTTTTTTCATTTTATGTATATCCGAACATGAAAAAGTGAATTGGGGAGGGATCTTAGCGGTTATAAAATAGCTTGGCAAGGAAAAAGAGTTGAATGTTGTGATTAGATCCTACTCTAACTCCAAACCAATAAAAGCAGTCAAATTTTACAAAAATTTCGTAGAATTTGACCGCTTATACAAATAATAGCTAAACTATTTAACCACCGAAATCATCTAACAAGATATTTTCGTCTTCAACGCCTAAATCTTTTAACATTTTAATGACAGAGGCATTCATAATTGGTGGTCCACACATATAGTATTCACAATCCTCTGGTGCTTCGTGATTTTTGAGATAATTCTCATAAAGCACATTATGGATAAACCCTGTGTAACCGTCCCAATTATCACCTGGCTGTGGATCAGAAAGTGCAACATGCCATACAAAGTTGTCATTTTCCGCTGCTAATCCGTCAAAATCTTCCACATAGAACATCTCACGTTTAGAACGAGCACCATACCAAAAACTCATTTTACGTTTAGATTTTAAGCGTTTAAGTTGATCAAAAATGTGTGAACGCATTGGTGCCATACCTGCCCCTCCACCAACAAACACCATTTCAGCATCAGTGTCTTTAGCAAAGAATTCTCCAAATGGTCCAGAAATCGTAACTTTATCACCAGCCTTAAGCGACCAAATATAAGATGACATCTGTCCTGGTGGAACGTCTGGATTATTTGGCGGTGGCGTTGCAATACGCACGTTTAGCATAATGATCCCTTTTTCTTCAGGGTATGACGCCATTGAATAAGCACGAATAATTGGCTCATCAACTTTAGAAACATAACGCCAAAGATTAAATTTATTCCAATCTTCGTGATATTCTTCATCAATTAATGGCTTGTAGTCCTCGTAGCGAACAGTGTGTGCAGGTGCCTCGATTTGAATATAGCCGCCAGCACGGAAAGGTACTTCTTCCCCTTCTGGAATTGCCAATTTAAGTTCTTTAATGAATGTCGCTTTGTTATCATTAGAAATAACGGTACATTGCCATTTTTTGACACCAAAAATTTCTTCTGGCAATTCTACGTCCATTGAACTTTTTACATTCACCTGACAAGCTAAACGATAACCCTCTTTCGCTTCACGTTTGGTAATATGAGAAAGCTCGGTTGGTAGAATTTCTCCACCACCACTTTTGACTTTCACAAGACATTGACCGCAAGAGCCACCGCCACCACAAGCAGAAGATACAAAAATACCTTTGCCTGCTAATGCACCAAGTAATTTACCACCTGCTGGTAAGGTAATTGCTTTTTCTGGATCATCATTAATAGAGATAGTGATATCACCAGAATCCACTAACTTTGATTTTGCCACAAGGATCAATACTGCAAGCACTAGTACAAGGGCAGTAAATACTACTATACCGAAAATAAAATTATCCATTCGATATTCTCCTTATAATTGAATGCCTGAGAAAGACATAAAGCCAAGTGCCATTAAACCTGCTGTGATGAAGGTAATCCCTAAACCACGCAATCCTGCAGGCACGTCAGAATATTTCATTTTCTCGGTTAAACCCGCCAGTGCCACGATCGCTAACATCCAACCGACACCTGCACCTAAACCATAAACTGCAGATTCAGCAAAGTTATAATCACGTTGCACCATAAATGATACCCCACCAAAAATTGCACAGTTTACAGTGATAAGTGGTAAGAAGATGCCTAAAGCACTATAAAGTGCAGGGAAAAACTTATCCAAAATCATCTCTAAAATTTGTACCAGTGCTGCAATCACACCAATGAACGTAATGAAATTAAGGAAGGTCAAATCCACACCTTCAATGATCGCACCTTCTTTAAGTATATTAGCGTACACCAACTGATTGGCTGGCACAGCAATACCAAGTACAACAACGACCGCAATACCCAAACCGAATGCTGTCGAAACTTTCTTAGACACAGCAAGGAATGTACACATTCCAAGAAAGAAGGAAAGTGCCATATTTTCGATAAAGACGGATTTTACGAATAGGCTAATGTAATGCTCCATTGACTATTTCTCCACCTGTTCTGGTTTCCATGTTCTGACACCCCAGATAATGAAACCAATAATAAAGAACGCACTCGGTGCAAGAAGGAATAAACCATTTGCTTGATACCAGCCGCCATCTTGAATCGTTTGGAGGATAGTAACACCAAAAAGTTTACCTGAACCGATCAATTCACGCAGGAATGCGACCACAACTAAGATTGCACCATAACCTAAACCGTTACCGATACCATCAACAAAACTTTCTACTGGTGTAGATTTCATTGCGAAAGCTTCTGCACGTCCCATCACGATACAGTTGGTGATAATCAGCCCCACAAAAACAGAAAGTTGTTTAGACAGACCATATGCATAAGCTCGTAAAATTTGATCAACCAAAATTACAAGCGAAGCAATGATTGCCATTTGCACAATAATACGAATACTATTTGGAATATAGTTACGAATACAAGAAATAAAAAAACTTGAGAATGCCGTAACAAAACTTACCGCAATCGCCATCACCACTGCAGTTTCCAATTTTGTGGTTACTGCAAGTGCTGAACAAATACCTAAAATTTGCAATGCGATTGGATTGTTATCTACCACTGGCGATAACAATAATTTTTTTAAATTGCTAGCCATTAGTTTACTCCTGCTGCTTTAAGTTTCGTTAAATATGGACCAAAGCCATTTTGCCCGAACCAATATTTGAACGAGCCATCAACACCATTTGAGGTCAATGTCGCACCAGATAATCCGTCAATACCGTGATCTTTATCTGCTGAAGCCCCTTTTGCGATGCGTATTGCCGACTCACCTTGTGCGTTCTGCAATTTCTTACCGACAAAGTTCTGTTGCCATCTTTTGTTCTCGATTTCACCGCCTAGCCCTGGAGTCTCACCCTGTTCATAGTAAGTAATGCCTCTAATTGTATTTGCATCAGTTTCTACTGAAACGAAACCATACATCACCGACCATAAGCCCGTACCGTAAAATGGTAAAACAACTTGATTCACTTGACCATTTACATCTTTTACTAAATAAACTTCCGCATATTTAGCACGAACTCTTAAATTGGCCTTATCATCAGCAGGATTGATCACAACACTTTGTGCAGGATCTTTAACGGCCACTTTTGCATCAAAATTTGTAATTCCATCAACGTATTCACCACTGGCTAAATCAACAATTTTTGCTTCAATGTTTTTTGTGAATAATTCCTGCACTTCACTGTTTTTCGTATCTGCCTTTAATAAGCCCGCTACGCTGAGAATGTTTTTCTGCTTATCTAGAGCTTTTTGTTCTTCTTGAGCGTCTTTTAACAAGACCGCAGAACCTGCCACAATGATCGCACAGACTAGGCTTAACAGAACCACAATTGTAAGCGTACCGCCCACACCATCTTTATTAAATTTAGACATTGCGAATTCTCCGACGTTTAATATTTGCTTGAACCACAAGGTAGTCAAATAATGGAGCAAACAAGTTAGCAAAGAGAATTGCTAACATCATACCCTCTGGGTAAGCTGGATTTACGGTACGAATAAGCACACACATCACACCAATTAAAATCCCGTACCACCATTTACCTTTATTGGTAAATGCTGCAGAAACAGGGTCAGTTGCCATAAAGAACATACCGATTGCGAAACCACCCAGCACTAAGTGCCAATGCCAAGGCATAGAGAACATCGCATTGGTTTCAGAGCCAATCAGGTTGAATAGAGTTGCGGTCGCTGCCATACCAATCATTACACCAGCAATAATTCGCCAAGAAGCAATACGAGCAAACACAATAATTGCCGCTCCGATTAATAACGCAAGTGTAGAAACCTCCCCCATAGAACCAGGGATATTCCCAATGAATGCATCTAGCCAAGTAATCGTGTCCCCTGTGGCAACGTGTTTTAATGCAGCCTCACCACCTACACTCCATTGAGAAAGTGCTGTTGCTCCAGAAAAACCGTCTGCCGCAGTCCATACTAAATCACCTGAGATTTGTGCTGGATAGGCAAAAAATAAAAATGCACGCCCTGCAAGTGCTGGGTTCATAAAGTTTTTACCCACACCGCCAAACACTTCTTTTGCAACTACCACTCCGAAAGTGATCCCAAGTGCCGCTTGCCATAATGGCAATGTCGGAGGTACGATCAAAGCAAATAAAATAGAGGTAACAAAGAAACCTTCATTAATCTCGTGTTTACGCACCATCGCAAAAACGACTTCCCAAAAGCCACCTACACCAAATGCCACTGCATAGATAGGTAAAAAGAATAGTGCACCAAGCAACATTTTACTGCCTATGCCTGCATCTGCACTTAAGTCCACGCCTAATGCCTGTGCAAGAGAATAGTGCCAATCATTAGCGACTAGCTCTGCTAGGTTTTGCATAAATCCAACCGCTTGAACAGCCTGATGACCTGCATTATACATACCGTAAAACATCGCAGGAAAAAGTGCAAGCCACACGATAATCATCATACGCTTAGAGTCAATCGCATCACGAACGTGCGTGCCTTTTTTCGTTACTGTACCATTGGTATAGAAAATGGTATAAGTTGCCTCAAAGAGCGTGTACCACTTCTCGAATTTCCCACCTTTATGGAAGGCAGGCTCCATTTTATGGAAAAGTTTTTTCAACGCCATTTTTAACCGTCCTTTTCAATCTTATCTA
Source organism: Nicoletella semolina (assembly GCF_004345745.1). GTDB lineage: Bacteria > Pseudomonadota > Gammaproteobacteria > Enterobacterales > Pasteurellaceae > Nicoletella > Nicoletella semolina. The sequence continues at coordinate 21,014 of NZ_SLXJ01000011.1, forward strand.
ATGCTGCACGCAAGATTGAACTGTATTCATATTTACCTGGGCAAACAAATGAACAGAGTGCTAAATCTTCTTCATCTAGCTCTAAACAACCCAATGCCTGAGCTGAATCTGTATCTCCAGAAATCAAATCACGTAATAATAACGTTGGCAAAATATCCAATGGCATTACACGTTCATACGAACCGATTGGCACCATAGCACGCTCACCACCATTGACAGCCGTTGTAAAATTAAACAACTTGCTTTTTGCAAAATGCCCCAACACAGTACGAGTAATCGAAAACTTATTTGAACCTGGTGTAATCCAGCCGAATAACTCTTGTTCACGACCTTCTAAAACGACAGAAACTTGGTTGTGATAACGCCCTAAAAAACCTAATGCTCCAGCTGCTTTCACACCATTTAACACAGAACCTGAAATAACTCGATTTTCACCGCTTACAAGCTCATTTGCAGTCAGTTCAGAAAGATTTGCTCCCAATTGAGTCCGCACTAAACGAGGCTTAACCACTTGAGGACCTGCAAGTGATACCACACGATCTGCTAACAGCTCACCTGTTGTGAACAAATGCCCAATTGCAATTACATCTTGATAGCTAATGTGCCAAACAGATTTTGTTGCACTGACAGGATCAATGAAGTGAATGTGTGTACCCACTAAACCAGCTGGGTGAACTCCGTCAAATTCGTGTAAACTCACCCCATCTATATTTGGGACATCGCTCCCTGCTTTTTTGCATAAATTAATCGTTTTGCCTAAACGAGTTAGAACAGTTAAACCATTTTTAAATGCTTCTGACTTGTCATTAATAATCACTACTGGATCAGCCGCCAGCGGATTTGTATCCATGGCATTGACAAAAATTGAGGACGGTTCTGCATCTAACGCAGGAATTTTACTGAATGGACGAGTGCGAAACGCTGTCCACAGTCCTGATTCCACCAAGTTTTGCTTAACTTGCTCAGTCGTCAACGATTTCAGATCATCATAACGGGCAAACATTACCTGATCTGTACCTTGTACGCTAATCACGACCGACTGAAGAACACGCTTCTCACCACGATTAATGGCTTTCACCACACCGCTAGCGGGTGCTGTAAATAATACGCCAAGATTTTTTTTGTCTTCAAAAAGCACCTGACCTTTCTTTACTACATCACCCTCACGCACCTTCATTGAAGGTCGCATACCCACATACTCTTCGCCAAGCACAGCAACTTCAGTAACGGCATTACCGTTATGGATTACCTGCTCAGGTTTTCCCGAAATTGGAAGATCTAAGCCTTGTTTAATTGTAATCATAGTTTTTATTACTTTTCTTGGGTTAAAAAAACAGTCGTAAAATTACGACCACTCCATTGAGTTGCAGAATGTAAAGCAAATCACAATGACGCTTCTGTTTTCTGCATTAAGTTCTCAAATCTGATTTTCGTTCCACTGCGTTTTCCCACAGAGGAAATGCTCCATAATTTGCCTACACCTGATTTTCTTATTTCAAATTTTTGCATTTTTGATGAATTCACAAACCATTCACAAATGCTACTACAACAAATTATCAAAATGCATACGAAAATAAAACATGACATTGTACCCAAAAATACCCCCTAAATACCACCTAAAAGCAATATTTTTCTTTTAAAAATTTGAACTAAATCAAAAAGTAAAATGACACACAGCAAAAATCAACTAATAAAGAACAAAAATCTTACCGCCAAATAACAATTGATAAAGGAAACAGGAAGGCAAAAAAATATAAGAAATAAAATACCTTACAACTTAGGAAGTATTAGGAAGCATTTTCAAGCCTCATCTGTTGCTTTGTCGTTCCATATTGACTTTAGCACTAGCCAATCCAAGTCATCAAGAGTAGAATACTTGACAATTTCAATCAACATTAAGCTTTAGGAAAGATGAAAAATGATGGAAAAAGCAATCAACATTCAAATTTCAGATGCTGCACAAACGCATTTTCGCAAATTACTTGACCAGCAAGCAGAAGGAACAAATATCCGTATTTTTGTCGTCAACCCAGGGACGCCCAGTGCAGAATGCGGCGTATCTTACTGCCCTTCAAATGCAGTAGAACAAACCGATACTGAAATAGACTTTGCGAGTTTTTCTGCATTCGTTGATGAAATTAGCTTACCATTTTTAGATGAAGCAGAAATTGATTATGTTACTGATCCAATGGGATCGCAATTAACACTAAAAGCACCTAACGCCAAAATGCGTAAAGTCGCTGACGATGCCCCTTTTATTGAACGTCTAGATTACGTTATTCAAACACAAATCAATCCTCAGCTTGCCAGCCACGGCGGAAGAGTTACACTGATTGAAATTACCGAAGATAAATTTGCTATTCTACAATTTGGTGGTGGCTGCAATGGCTGTTCAATGGTTGATGTTACATTAAAAGAGGGGATTGAAAAGCAGCTTCTTGCCCTCTTCCCTAATGAGCTAGCTGGCGTTCGTGATGCAACCGAACATCAACACGGTGAACATTCTTATTACTAATATCATTTAATCTATGCTCAATCCAACTTATCGTGGACGTTTTTCTGTTGCCCCAATGTTAGATTGGACAACTCGCCATTGCCGTTATTTTCATCGACAATTCACCCAATGTTCCCTACTGTATACAGAAATGATTACAGCCCCTGCGATTTTGCACGCTAAATACGATTTACTTGACTATGATCCCTGTGAAAATCCTGTTGCTCTACAACTTGGCGGCAGTGATCCTGCTCAATTGGCTGCCTGTGCCAAATTAGTGGCTGATCGTGGTTATGCCGAAATTAATTTAAATGTTGGCTGCCCATCTGATCGAGTACAAAACGGAATGTTTGGTGCTTGTTTGATGAGCAAAGCAGAATTGGTTGCACAATGTGTGGAAGCAATGGCACAAGTCGTCAAAATTCCGATTACTGTCAAACATCGTATCGGAATCGATCAATTAGACAGCTATGAATTCTTATGTGATTTTATCGAAAAAATTCAGCCCTACTGCCAAGATTTTATTATTCACGCACGCAAAGCGTGGCTATCTGGTCTAAGTCCAAAAGAAAATCGAGAAATTCCGCCCCTGGATTACGAACGAGTGTATCAGCTCAAGCGAGATTTTCCACATTTAAACATCAGCATTAATGGTGGAATTAAAACGCTTGCAGAAATCAAACATCATTTACAATTCGTTGATGGTGTGATGGTTGGGCGAGAGGCTTACCAAAATCCGTCATTATTAAGCGAAATTGATCTGCAAATTTTTGGTCAAAATCAACCGCTTGTTACCGCCCGTCAGGCTGTGGAAAAAATGCTGCCTTACATTGAACAACAACTCAGCCAAGGTATTTATCTCAATCATATCGTTCGACATATGTTAGGAGTTTTCCAGCAATGCCGAGGGGCAAGACAATGGAGACGACATCTAAGTGAGAACGCCTGCAAACAAGGAGCTGGCATTGAAGTCGTAGAACAAGCATTAAAATTCGTAACCTAGTAACTAAGCAATTTATGCCAGTAGCAAGTACACTTTTAAATCTTATTCTCAAACAATACCAAATCTCGACATTGAAATCCTACAGATACCGATGCCTGCAAAGGTAACTCTACCATTTGACAAGCCGTTAGCTTAACGCCATTAATGGCAATTTGATAACGATAGAATTGCCCTAAAAATAACTTATCGACCACAACCCCCTGCCCTGCTAAATCTTGTTTCAGCAAAATTTGTTCAGGACGCAGTAGCCAGTAATAATGCCCTTGAGAATAATCCATATCAGGAAATAGCCGATAACCCCCTATTGGGCTATGCAACATTCCATCATCTTCAATATGACAATCAAGATAATTTGTGCCGCCCATAAAATCAGCAACAAAGGGGTTGTAAGGAGTGTAATAGAGTGTTGTAGGTGTACCAAATTGAACAATTTTACCTTGATCCATTACGGCAATCTTATCAGCAAATGCAAAGGCTTCTTCTTTACTATGAGTGACGAAAATGGCAGGTACATTTTGGCTTTTTAAGATCTGCTTGATTTCTTGAATCATCACATAACGAGTTTGGCTATCAATATTAGAAAAAGGCTCGTCAAGTAAAAGCAGCTCAGGCTGGCAAGCTAATGCCCTTGCAATTGCCACTCTCTGCTGTTGTCCGCCTGATAGTTCGTGAGGAAAACGCTGCCCAAAACCGTGTAACTGTACTACAGATAACATTTTTTCAGTTATTTGTTGCTGTTCAGATTTTGGCAATTTATTCAATCCAAATTGAATATTTTCTGCCACCGTTAAATGTGGAAATAGAGCATAATCTTGGAAAATTAATCCAATTTTACGATCTTCAACTGCTTTTTGATGCAGATCCTCTCCCGATAGCACGACATAACCTGTCGTAATAGGCAATAAGCCTGCGATTGCTTTTAATAACGTTGTTTTACCACAACCGCTTGCCCCTAACAGACAAACAATCTCATTTTCCTCTACCGCTAAATTTAATGATTGAAGAATGACATTTTGTCCAAATTGACAACTTAATTGTTGAACATCTAATACTTTCATTTTTAATGTTTTTATTTCCTTTAATGGCTTTTTATGCCTTTGAAACACTTATTTAACGTCCTTTTTCAGACTGCAATACAAGAGAACGAGTCAGCCAAATAACAGGAATTAATCCCACCAGCACTAATACAATCGCAGGTAGTGCAGCTTTTTCTAATTGTTCATCTGACGTGAAGGTAAACACATAAGTTGCAAGCGTATCAAAATTAAATGGTCTTAATAATAATGAAGCATTCAGCTCTTTCATACTTTCGATAAAGACCATCAACAAGGCAGTGATAATCCCTTTTGAGATAAGAGGGATATGAATTTTTCTAAACATTCCCACACCACTTTTCCCTAAAGTTTGGCTTGCCATATCCAAAGAGGGAGATACCCGCCCAAGACAGCTGTCGATACTGCCAATCGCCATTGCCAAAAAACGAATCGTATACGCCATCACTAACGCAAACATCGATCCTGAAAAAACTAAACCCACCGTAGGCAAAGAAAAAGATTTTAACCAAGCGTGAAGCTGATGATCAGCAAAAGATAACGGAGATAATAAACCTATCGCTAATACCGTCCCTGGAATAGCATAACCAAAGGAAGCTAATTGTAATGATAAGCGGTGAGCTGGCTGCCAAATTTTGTAATTGACCGCCATACGATAAGCAAGATGTAGAACTAAAGCAACAAATACCGTAACAATTGACGCAATAAACGATACCTTCAAGCTATTCAGTGCAAATCGAACAAAATCTAAATTCCAAGCCTGCTCAAAATAATCATACGCCCAATAGAGCAAACGCCCAAATGGAATAAAAAAGGCAAGTGATAATAGCCCCCAACACCAAAAATGAGCAAGCCACAGCCGCCAGCCTCGTAATATTTTAAACGCAGATTTTTTCTCATAACCCCGCTGATAACTTTTTTGACGGCGGCGACTATATTGCTCCAACACAATAAACAGAAAAATCATTAATAGCATAAATACCGCAATGCGTGCCGCTGTCCCTAAATCTCGAAAACCAAGCCAAGAGTCATAAATTGCCGTGGTTAAAGTTGGCACAGCAAAATAAGCTACCGTACCAAAATCACCAAGCGTTTCCATCGCCACCAAACTCATTCCCACTGCAATCGCAGGACGAATAAGTGGCAAAGTGATCCGTTGAAAGATTTGGCGTGGGCTTGCTCCCAGCATCTTGGCACTCTGTAATAAATTTTCAGATTGTTCTAACAATGCGACACGAGCGAGCAGAAAAATATAAGGATAAAGCACTAAAGCAAGTACAAAACACGCACCATACAACGTGCGAATTTGAGGAAACCAATAATCTTGCGGACGCTGCCAACCAAAAATAGAACGTAACCATTCTTGAAAAGCCCCTGAATAATCCAGCAGGTCAGTATAGAGATAAGCAATAAGGTAAGCAGGCATTGCTAAAGGCAAACAGAGTAACCATTGCAATATTTTTTGTCCTGTAAATTGATAATTTGCCACAATCCACGCAGAAGGCAACGCAAACAACAATGACAGCAACACAGTGCCTATCACCAACAATGCCGAATTCATCACATAATGCCCCAACATTGTCTGCCAAAGATGCACCAAATTGTGCCATTTTCCATCGAAGGTGTGATATACAATCGCCACCAAAGGCAACAATACTAACGAAGTTAGACAAAGTGCGAATAGCTGCCAAATAAAATGACGGTTTCTCATTGCAACTTTTTACCTTAAATTCAAGGACAGTTAAAAACAGAACAGGACGCTTAAATGCGTCCGTGAAAATTTTTATAGATAAATGAACAACGCCCAATAAAATAGTAACAACAAGCGGTCAAATTAAGCAAAAATTCTGCAAAAAATCACTCAAAATGTACCGCTTGTTCATAAGCTATGCATGCTCAAACAACTTGTATTGCTACTTACTTAGCGAAATCATCAAATTTTACTTCATCAACCAATTTCAATGCTTTTTCGTAGTTTTTCGCAATATCTTCAAGTTTTAATGCGTCTGCAGAGAAGCTTCCCCAGCCTTTTACTAACGCAGACGGCTCAACACCTTGTTTTACTGGATATTCGTGATTTAACTCTGCATATAATTTTTGTGCCTTACTATCACTTAAAAACTCAACCAATTTAATCGCATTAGCTTTGTTTGGTGAATGTTTTGCAAATGCAACGCCACTAATATTAACATGCGTACCAAACTGACCACCAGGGAAGTTGATTACAGCAGCTTCAGCCCAAGACTTTTGTTTTTCATCATCGAGCATTTTACCATAGTAATAGCTGTTACCGATGGAATAATCACACACACCTTCTTTGATTGCTTTTACTTGATCACGGTCGCCACCTTGTGGTTTTTGTGCAAGATTTGCTTTTAATCCTTCTAAAAAGGCTTTTGTTTTCGCTTCGCCATAATGTTCAATCATTGAAGCAAAAAGTGAAACATTGTAAGCATTCTTACCAGAACGGACACACACTCTGCCTTTGTATTCAGGTTTTGCAAGATCTAAATAATCAAAATTCGCAGGTAATTTACCCACACGCTCTTTAGAAGAATAGATAACACGAGCACGAGTTGTCAGACCAAACCACTCATCGCCAGAATCACGGAATTGTGCAGGAATATTTTTCTCCAATACTTTCGAGTCCACTTTTTGTGCTAAGCCTGCATCAACAATCTCTTTCACACGGCTGATATCCACGGTTAATAACACGTCGGCAGGGCTTAACTCGCCTTCTTGCTTCACACGATCAACCAACCCTTTATCCGCAAAAGTTACATTCACTTTGATACCTGTCGCTTTCTCAAACTCTTTAAGCATTGGCTCAATTAAGTATGGCTGACGGTAAGAGTAAACATTAACTTCATTAGCAGCGAATGCGGAAGTTGAAGCAAAAGCAGAAACGGCTAATGCAACGGCGGAGAGTGCTTTTTTCATAACAAATCCTCTTGATTGAATTGAAATATAGATAAAGAATAAAAAGTTGGACAAATTCTAGACCTTATATCGCTATAAGTCAATGCGAACTGTTTTTATTTACAAAATAGATTATTCATAATTTATAGTTAAGAAACAGTAAGAAAACATAAATCCCCATATCAAGCCTAAATACGCCGAAAATAGGGTTGTTCAATGGCTTAAAAAAACAGATAATGACTGGCTTGGCAGCCGATTTAGATTAGTAATTAACAGGTGTAGGAAAACGTGGAATATATTTTATTAGTAATCAGCACTGTATTGATTAACAATTTCGTACTCGTAAAATTTTTAGGGTTATGTCCTTTTATGGGTGTATCCAAAAAAATTGAAACCGCTATCGGAATGGGAATGGCAACCACCTTCGTGCTAACCGTTGCCTCGCTTTCTGCTTATTTGGTTGATACCTTTATTCTCACTCCTTTAAACGCCCATTTTCTACGCACTCTGGTCTTTATTCTTGTTATCGCAGTAATAGTACAACTAACTGAAATGATCGTACATAAAACTAGCCCTACACTTTACCGCTTACTTGGAATTTACCTTCCGCTTATTACAACTAACTGTGCCGTTTTAGGTGTGGCACTGCTAAATGTTAATTTAGCCAATAACCTCGTGCAATCGGTACTGTATGGCTTTGGTGCTGCCGCAGGATTTTCACTGGTATTAATTCTTTTTTCTGCATTACGTGAACGACTGGTTGCAGCTGACGTTCCTACGGCTTTTCAAGGTGCTTCCATTGCACTGATTACCGCAGGCTTAATGTCTTTAGCCTTTATGGGCTTCACTGGGTTAGTAAAAGTCTGATGTTAATTTATTATCTTATTGGCGTGATCGCATTTATTGCTCTGATATTTGGAGCGATACTCGGCTATTCATCAATTAAGCTGAAAGTAGAAGCTGACCCAATTGTAGAGCAAATTGATGCCATTTTACCGCAAAGCCAATGTGGTCAATGTGGCTACCCTGGCTGCAAACCCTACGCACAAGCGGTGGCTAATGGCGAAAATATTACAAAATGTATCCCTGGGGGGCAGGCAACTGTGGTTAAAATTGCCGAGTTGATGGGCGTAGACGTCCCCTCAATGGACTGCATTGAAGAACCAGAACCGAAGGTTGCATTTATTATCGAAGATTTATGCATCGGCTGCACTAAATGTATCGCTGCCTGCCCTGTCGATGCCATTATTGGCACGAATAAAGCAATGCATACAGTGATTGCCGATCTCTGTACAGGCTGTGAACTTTGCGTTGCTCCTTGCCCCACAAATTGTATTGACATGATTAGCATTAAGCCTACCGCACAAAATTGGAATTGGAAATTTGATCCCACTTTGATCATTCCTAGCGTTAATACCACGGATATTCCAGTTCAATCCTTGATTGATAGCCAATCACCCCTAAATAGTCAAGGAAATAAAAATGGATAAACTTGACATTTTAACCCGTTTAAAGTCAGGCAAACTATGGGATTTTGCAGGCGGTATTCACCCTCTAGAAATGAAAATTCAGTCGAATCAAAAACCGATTCGCCGTCTTCACTTACCCAAAATATTTTATGTGCCTGTCGTTCAACACAGCGGTATGGCTGGAGAATTATTAGTCAATGTCGGAGATCTTGTTCTCAAAGGGCAAGCACTCACCCAAGGCGATCATTATCGCCAACTCCCTGTACACAGCCCTACATCAGGCACAGTTATCGCCATTACCCCCTACGTTTCATCACACCCATCAGGCATTGCTGAACAAACCATTATTATTGAAGCCGATGGTAAAGATGAATGGCGAGAACGCCACCCCATAGCCGATTTTTTCACGCTAACTAGCGGTCAAATTATCGAAAAAATTTACCAAGCAGGTATTGCAGGGCTAGGCGGTGCGGTTTTCCCAACCGCTGCAAAATTAAGTGCTGCAGAAAGGCGTTGCCAGTTACTTATCATCAACGGTGCAGAATGTGAACCCTACATCACCTGCGATGATCGCCTAATGCAAGACCATAGCCAAGAATTAATCGAAGGCATTCGTATCTTGCGTTATATCCTACGCCCAGAAGAAGTTGTCATTGCTATTGAAGATAATAAACCCCAAGCCATCAAGGCACTTGAAAAAGCCTTGATAGGTTCAAATGATATGTTTATCAAAGTCATTCCAACTAAATATCCATCTGGTGCTAATGATCAACTCATACAAGTTTTAACAGGCTTAGAAGTACCGCAAGGTAAACGGACGATTGAAATGGGGATCGTGATGCATAATATTGGCACCGCTTTTGCCGTAAAACGTGCGATCATTGACGATGAACCTCTCATTGAACGTGTTGTTACCCTAACTGGGGATAAGATCCGCAACAAGGGCAATGTGTGGGCAAGACTAGGTACTCCCATTATTCACCTCCTTGAACAGGTCGATTATCAATCAGATGAACGATTTCCTGTTTTTTTAGGTGGTCCTATGATGGGCTTTATTTTACCTTCTTTAAACTCGCCGATTACTAAAACCGCAAATTGCATTATTGCACCAGATCATTTTGAATACGCACCACCTGAACCTGAACGCAGTTGCATTCGCTGTTCAAGTTGTTCAGACGCTTGCCCAGTAGGATTGCTTCCGCAACAACTTTACTGGTTTGCACGCTCTGAAGATCACGATAAATCTCGTGAATATCACCTTGATGCCTGTATTGAATGCGGTGTCTGTGCTTACGTCTGTCCAAGCTATATTCCTCTGATTCAGTATTTCCGCCAAGAAAAAGCCAAGATTGCAGAAATTGATTTAAAAGCGAAACTTGCAGAGGAAGCCAAACAGCGTTTTGAAGCACGTGAGGCAAGGTTAAATAAAGAAAAAGAAGAGAGAAACGCTCGTATTGCCCAAGCTGCAGAAAAACGTAGAGAAGAAGTTGCTCACAGCCAAGGCGAAGATCCTGTTGCTGCCGCCCTTGCTCGTCTTAAAGCGAAAAAAGCCCCATCAGATACAACATCTCCAATGCAACCAAACGTGAAACAAAATGGCGAGCCTGATAATAGCGAATTGATGGCACAACGCAAAGCAAGACGATTAGCAAAACAGTCTACTACAGAAATCGCTGCAAAAAATAGCCCTGAACAGACCGCTCCAGTAGAAACCGATCCTCGTAAAGCGGCTGTTGCCGCAGCTCTTGCTCGAGCTAAATCCAAAAAGTTAGTACAGCAAGCCGTTAATCAACAAGCGGATACGCAAGCGGTCGGTTCTACAGGAA
>NZ_SLXJ01000011.1:31869-71258 GCF_004345745.1 Nicoletella semolina
ACAGAAATCGATGCAAAAAATAACCCTGAACAGACCGCTCCCGTAGAAAACGATCCTCGTAAAGCGGCTGTGGCCGCTGCCCTTGCTCGAGCTAAATCCAAAAAGTTAGTACAGCAAGCCGTTAATCAACAAGCGGATACGCAAGCGGTCGGTTCTACAGAAATCGATGCAAAAAATAACCCTGAACAGACCGCTCCCGTAGAAAACGATCCTCGTAAAGCGGCTGTGGCCGCTGCCCTTGCTCGAGCTAAAGCAAAAAAAATGGCACAAATGGAGGCTCAAAATGCCCAATGAGTTTAATTTATTTCCGCCGCTTCCTTGGTCATTTTTATTTCTACAAGATTTAATTGGCACCATTGTCTTTGCTATTTCTGGAGCAATGGCTGCTCGCCAGCATAAAATGGATATTTTTGGTCTGTTTATTTTGGCTTTTGTAACAGGTGTCGGCGGTGGCACTCTGCGTGATGTGATGATTGGTAGCACGCCTGTTTTTTGGATAAAACAACCTATTTATGTTTTAATGATTACCCTTGCAGTGATTCTTACCGCTGTGCTGAAACATAATATTGATAAAAAAGGGTGGCAAAAAGGACTGCTGTTTTTTGATGCCATTGGCTTGGGCGTATTTACCGTCATTGGCGTACAAAAGGGCTTAGATTTTGGCGTTCACCCATTGATTGCGATTGCACTCGGTGGCGTAACGGGCTGTTTTGGCGGTCTAATTCGAGATATTTTACGCAATGAAGTACCCATTATTTTACAACGAGAGATTTATGTAACGGCAAGCCTGATCGGTGGAGCCATTTTCGTACTTTTCTACTATGCAGGGGTAGAAAGTCGCTGGGTTGATATTGTGACAATTAGCTCTGTCATTTTTATTCGTTTGTTAGCCATTCGATTTAATTTAAATCTGCCAAGAATTTAAGTAAGCAGAAAGAGAAGGAATAGCATTATGTTCAAAATGGTGAGTTCTCCCCACACTCATTCATCAAATTTAACCGCAAAATTTATGCTTTGGGTCATTTTTTCGATGCTACCTGCCATTTTTGCATTGTGGTATTTTTTTGGCTATGGTGTATTAATTCAAATCACTATTGCACTAATGCTAGCCATCGTTATTGAACTAAGCGTTGCAAAAATACGGCGTAAACCGACCGCTTTCTATCTATCTGATTTTTCAGGCGTACTGACAGGTCTAATTCTCGCAGTTTCAATTCCGCCCTACGCGCCTTACTGGCTGATTACCATTGGAATGGTCGTTGCATTATTATTAGCAAAGCACGCTTATGGTGGTTTAGGGCAGAATATTTTTAATCCTGCGATGGTCGCTTATGCGTTATTGCTGGTCTCATTTCCTGTACAAATGACAGCGTGGCTAGTTCCGCTGGAACTGCTCAATGAACCACCAACATTGGTAGACAGTTTTTCGTTGATTTTTAAGGGAATCACCAGCGATGGTTTTAGTCTTCATCAATTAATTAGTAGTGTTGATGGCCTCTCTCAAGCCACTCCATTAGACAGTGCGAAAACCAACCTTACCACACTCGGTATGGATAACTTACTTGCTTCACCTATTTTTAAGCATTCGCTTGCAACAGGTTGGTGGCAAATCAATGCTGCTTTTTTAGGAGGCGGACTATTCTTATTGTATAAGCGAATTATTCACTGGCAAATTCCACTGGCAATGTTAGTAAGTTTTACCCTATTCAGTCTTGTTACCCAACTGATTACGCCTCATCAGCACTTAAATGTGGTCACTCATCTGTTCAGTGGAGCAATGATGTTTGGTGCGTTTTTTATCGCAACGGATCCCGTTTCCGCCTCCATCACCCCAAAAGGAAAATTAATCTTTGGCGGTCTAATTGGGATCTTGTTATACCTTATCCGCTACCACGGCAATTACCCTGATGGGATAGCCTTTTCCGTGCTACTCGCCAATATTTGCGTGCCACTGATTGATCATTATACTCAACCTCGTTTGTACGGCACAAAAAAAGGTCGAAAAAATAAATAGCGGTCAAAAATCAAAAAAAATATAGGAATAAGAATAGAATGCAGGTAAAAAAAATAACTACTCAGTATGGGCTAATTTTAGGAGCAGTGGCACTGCTTTGCACTGCCATTTCCACCGCCGTTTTTCTTTTAACTCAAGAGAAAATTGCTCAAGTTACCGCTCATCAACAGCGCCAATTGTTACAAGAAGTTGTGCCGCCTTCTTATTTTGATAACGATCTACTCGCAACTTGCAAAATCGTGGATCTGTCCAATTCACCCTATTTGGATCGGATTTACCTTGCAAAAAAAGCAGATAAACTCACCGCTTACGCAATCCAAGCTACTGCTCCTGATGGCTATTCTGGCAATATTGTACTTCTAATGGGTATTCAACCTGATGGCAAAATACTTGGTGTGCGAACACTAGCCCACAACGAAACACCAGGGTTAGGTGATAAAATCGAAACTCGTGTTGATGATTGGATTGAAAGCTTCACTGGCAAGCGCTTTTCATTAGAAAATGAAGCACTATGGAAAGTCAAAAAAGATGGCGGGCAATTTGATCAGTTTACGGGAGCAACTATTACTCCAAGAGCAGTTGTCAATAATGTTCGCCTGAGTGCTAAATGGGTGATCACAGAACTGAACTCCTCTCCTACATTGATTGAACATTTCCCAAACTGCCAGTAGTATGATGAGAGAAGATAAAAAATTGAGAATATAAGAATGAACAATCAAAACCAAATTCCAATTACAGCAATTGAAGATACGCCAAACGGCTCATTGCCAATCTCATCACAAGCCTCGACACAATCGTGGCGTAGGCTATTTACTGAAGGGGTGTGGAAAAATAATGGGACATTAGTGCAATTGTTAGGACTTTGCCCCTTGCTGGCAGTCTCAAACAATATGACCAATGCTCTTGGTTTAGGCATAGCCACGATGTTAGTGCTAATTTGCACCAATACATTCGTTTCTATTTTTCGCCATTTTACGCCTCATGATATTCGCATTCCAATCTATGTAATGATTATAGCCACCGCCGTTACCGCCATTCAGTTACTAATGAATGCGTTCGCCTACCCCGTTTACCAATCTTTGGGAATTTTTATCCCCTTAATTGTTACCAATTGCATTGTTATTGGACGTGCGGAAGCTTTTGCCTCTAAAAATTCGGTACTGCATTCTGCATTTGACGGATTTTCAATGGGGCTAGGTATGACGTTCAGCCTTGTGATACTTGGAACACTACGAGAAATTATCGGCAACGGTACACTGTTTGACGGATTGCATTTATTACTTGGAGATTGGGCAAAATCCATTAGAATAGATCTGCTGCAACTAGACTCTGGTCTACTGCTCGCTATTCTTCCCCCTGGGGCATTCATCGGTTTGGGGATTATTCTCGCCATAAAAAATTTGATCGACCGTAAATAAAGCATTAGAACGTGGAACATTTGTAAATAAATATTCACATAGATCCACAACAAAAAGAGACACTATGACAAAACGCATTACAGAACGCTCAGGCTATGAGCATAAATTTCTAATGGAGTTTCTTTATCCTAAATATTGGAGCATTTGGTTTGGCGTATTTATCCTTGCCATCTTAGCCTATGTGCCTGCAAAATTGCGAGATAAACTCGCCGCTTGTATCGGCAAAATAATTACTAGATATCTCAAAAAAACAGATGGAAAACAATACCATAGAGCGGAGGTAAATCTACGTTATTGCTTTCCCAATTGGAGCAAAGAAAAACGTGAAACCGTTATCGAAAAAATGTTTATTACGGTTTCACAAACAATGCTGGCAATCGGAGAAACTGCAATTAGATCGACTGCTTATCTACAAAAGCGGTGTGAATTTTCAGGTTTTGAATATGTTAAAGCGGCTCGCTCACAAGGTAAGAATGTTATTTTGCTTGTCCCACACACTTGGGCGATTGATGCGGCAGGGGTGGCAATGTACACTCACGGTTTCCCAATGACGTCAATGTACAATCCCCATCGCAATGCATTAGTTGATTGGCTATGGAACATCACTCGAGAGCGTTTTGGTGGAAAAATGCACACTCGTCAGAATGGAATTAAAAAATTTCTGAATGATGTTAGAAGGGGCGATTTGGGTTATTTCTTGCCTGATGAGGATTATGGCGAAGAATTAAGCGTTTATGTTGATTTTTTTGCTACAGAAAAAGCAACACTCCCAGGATTGAACAAAATGGCAAAAGTCACTAACGCTGTTGTCATTCCAATGTTTCCAATCTATAACGATAAAAAATCCGTTTATCAAATAGAAATCTTACCACCGCTTGAATTTTCGGAATCGGAAAAGCGAGTAACCTATGAGGAGCAATCTGCACGAGAGATGAATAAAATAATCGAATATTTTGTCAGCAAAAACCCAGAGCAATATACTTGGATTTTACGTTTACTCAAAACTCGCCGCAATGGTGAAGATATTTATCAAAAGAGCTAACGATCTGCTAATGACCGTTGTCAATATTTATCAGGCGTAATTTTTACGCCTTTTAACATCATTTCTCAAAAAACTATTAAAACAATGAAAACCAGTATTTATGATACTCCTGTCTTTTTTGAACGCTATCTTAAATTACGTCAAAATCCAATCAGCCTGAACGAAGTGGTAGAAAAACCAACAATGTTCTCTTTACTACCAGACTTAACAAATAAAAAGGTCTTAGATCTCGGTTGTGGCACTGGCGAGCATTTATTGACTTACTTACAACTTGGTGCAAGAGAAGTCGTTGGCATTGATTTATCACAATCAATGCTCAAGCAAGCAAAAAATACCGTTGAAAATCACTGGAAGAATCAGACCACTTGTCGCCTCTATGCATTACCGATGGAACAGCTTTCACAATTAGTTGAAACTCATTTTGACCTTATCACTAGCTCATTTGCATTTCACTACATTGCCGATTTTCCACAATTACTCACGGATATTTCGACTAAATTAACACCAAATG
Organism: Nicoletella semolina; assembly: GCF_004345745.1. Lineage (GTDB taxonomy): Bacteria > Pseudomonadota > Gammaproteobacteria > Enterobacterales > Pasteurellaceae > Nicoletella > Nicoletella semolina. The sequence continues at coordinate 36,855 of NZ_SLXJ01000011.1, forward strand.
GTAGGCTCATTTTTTCACAAGAACACCCCATCGTTACTGCACATAAGCAAGGAGATCGTTGGGAGAAAAATGCACAGAAACAACAAATTGCTTACCGACTAAATCATTATCGAGAAGAAGGAATACGAGAACGTAATTGGTTCAAGCAATCTTTCAAAACGTATCACCGCACAACCGCAACTATTATTAACCAGCTCATTAGTACAGGCTTTGCGATTGAGCAAATAGCAGAACCAATGCTCACCGAGCAAACACAATGGCATAACGAATTCAAAGATCTTCTTCATCGTCCGCCTTTACTGTTTGTAAGATCAGTAAAAAAATAAGGCTTTTTCTATCCACATAACCTGTGGATAACTTTGTGGATTATTATTAAAAAAACACAGTAAACCTTGATGTATTCTAGGGTTTTACAACCCTCTTTACAATTGATTGCAAAATAACTTATCTTTTAAAATCAATGAGTTATATTTTATCTAGCCATTTTTCTCAAAAATTTTTCAGTTTTAAAGCAATTTATCGCTTGACAATAAATACCTGTGCAAAACTTATCTCATCACCTTCTCTGGCACTTGACTTTCGGATCTTTTCCTTGCTTTAAAAAATGCCTCTCTTCTAAAAAGAGAGGCAAAACCAAAGAACAAAAATAACTATTTTTTGACCGCTTGCTGCCAAGTGGCAAGCCACGCCCTAACGCTATTTAAATTAGGTTGGGTAAAATCTAACTGACGATATTGTGGCAGTGTTTTAAATGCGGAATCAGCTTGATCACTGACAACAGGCTTCATCACATTATGAAATGCAATAATCTTTTGAGCTTCTGGCTGCTGCAAAAATTGTAAAAACTGGCGAGCCAATTCAGGCTGCTTGCTACTTTTCGTGATTGCTGCTACCTCAATTTGTACTAGATGCCCCTCGCTAAAATTTGCCGCAAGATAATTTTCATCTTGTTCGTGCCATTGATGGTAGAGTGGCGAAGTCGCATAGCTTAAGACAAGATCCGATTCACCTTTTAGAAATGCACCATAAGTTTCAGACCAACCTTTTCCCACCGTTACAGTATGTTTAGCCAAGTTTTCCCAAGCCTGTGGTGCATTCTCACCATAGACACTATTTACCCAGTAAAGCAGCCCTCGCCCTACGGTACTTGTACGAGGATCTTGATAAATCACTCTCAAATCTTGACGTTCCACTAATTCTTTTAAACTCTTCGGCGGATTGGCTAACTTTTGCTTATTATAAATAAATGCATATTCACCGAAATCATATGGAATAAAGGTTTTATTTGACCACGCTTGCGGTAGCTCCAGATGAGCTTGTGTCAATTTATGCTCAATAAACAACCCTGATTTTTCAGCTTCTGGCATCAGAAAATTATCAATCCCCAGCAATACATCAGCTTTGGTTTTCTTCCCTTCAAGACGCAGACGGTTAAACATAGTAATACCATCTTCAAAGGGCATAAATTTAAGATCACATTGGCATTGCTGTTCAAAAAGCGGCTCTAATTTTGGTGCGGCCCCCCATTCTGAGGTAAAAGAGTCATAGGTATAAACGGTTAGTGTGGGTGAATTCGCTATTGCTGAAAATGCCGTGAAAGACAATGCGGCAAAAGAAAGTGGAAAATGTTTGGTGAGTTTCATTAGATATTCCTTCTAAAAAATAAAAATAGAAGGATTCAAAACAGGCGATAATCTATTTTCTGTCTCAAATCCCTACGCTGATATTAGTCAGATCAGGTTCTATGGGTATCTCTCAGCACTGTAATGCACCCCAATGAGAACAGTAAATATTCTACAATAAAAAACCCACACTGCATAAACAAATGTGGGTTTCAATTCTGCATTATTTAGAATTAACGACGTAAGCCTAAACGTGCAATGGTATCTGCATATTTAGCAAGATCGGTACGCTTCAAGTAGTCTAATAATTTACGACGACGTGAAACCATACGCAATAAACCACGACGACCGTGATGATCTTTTTTGTGTGTTGCAAAGTGCGATTGTAAGTGGTTAATTTGTGCAGTTAAAAGTGCAATTTGAACTTCAGATGAACCAGTATCTTTTGCATCACGACCAAATTCAGCAACGATTTTTGCTTTTGCTTCTACGCTTAGAGACATTTTTACTCCTAAAAAGGTGAAAGTGAATATTCATCAATAGCCGATCTCTAATTCAGCTACGACACGAGGTTCGAAATTCTAAAGATAAGCTCACTTAAAAGCAAGCCTTTTTCAAACATTTTACCTAAGAGTTTAATGTTGATTATTCGTAGGCTGTAAATACTCTTCTCTATTTGGATCAACAACCTTCGATTTACGAATCGCAGGCTCTACCGTTGAGCCTTGCACTAAAATAGAGAACATTACGACCGAATAGGTCATCACAAGAATCAAATCTTTAACATCAATCCCATTCACAAATGCCGTTTTTGCTGGAATAGATAACGCCATCGCCAACGCCAAGCCGCCACGCAGTCCTCCCCACGTCATAATTTTCAATGTGTAGGGGTTGTAAGTACGGAATTGTTGTAAGACTTTAAACGGAATCCACAGACTAGCATAACGAGCCACTAAGCAGATTGGAATAGCCGCAATCATTAACACCGTGCCGTAAATGTTAAAATCAATCAATAACAGTGCGAAGCCAATAAGGAAGAATAATAACGAATTGAGGAAATGGTCAATCATTTCCCAAAAATGGTCTAAGTAACGCTGACTCTGCTCTGAAAAACCTGAATGACGAGTCCAGTTTCCAATCATAATCCCTGAAACGACCATCGCTAATGCACCTGAAACGTGCAAAATATTATTGGCAAACATAAAGCCTGCGGTTGGGATAGTGAGGGTAAGAAGAATCTCCATACTGCCATCATCAGTGTTAGAAATTAAAATGTGCGCAATAAAACCTAGCACAAACCCAAATAAGATGCCGCCGATAGCCTCGTGCAAAAACAGTCCCATAATTCCACTAAAAGTCGCTTCTTGCCCGCCAAATGCAACAGCAAAAACTGTGATAAAAATCACCAAGCCGACACCATCATTAAATAACGACTCCCCCTCAACTTGCATTGATAACCTTTTAGGTGCTCGTAAATTTTTAATAATTGCCAGTACCGCAATTGGGTCTGTAGGTGAAATCAATGCACCAAATAATACACAATAAATAAAATCAACAGGCAGCCCTATCAAATGGCTAATGGCATAAATCATTGCACCAATAAAGAAAGTTGATGACAAAGTAGAAAAGAGTGCAAAAATGGTAATTTCCCATTTTTGGTCTTTCAACACAGGTAGCTTAATGCCTAACGACCCTGCAAACAGCAAAAAACCTAAAATCCCATTTAGCAAGAAACTTTTGAAATCCACCTGCTCCATTACTTCTTTGGCTACACTGTCTAAGCTAAACCAACCTAAAGAGCCAAGCAAAAGCAACAACAATGAACCCACCATTGCCGCAGCGGTAATCGCAATAGTAGATTGCACTTTATCGCTGATTTTATGCGTAAAAAAGCCTAATAAAATAGATAACGCAGACAGGAAACAGATATATACATAAATACCCATACGGTATCCTTAATCAAGTAGAGAGAAAATCAAGGCAACGCCTTATTAACAAAATAGGGCGAGAATTAAAACAAATTTGGGGAAGAAAAGCAAAAAATTCCGTATCGCTCATTTTCGCCAAGCGGTCAAATTAATTCATTATTTTACACAAATTCAAATTGGAGAATATTCCTGTTTTAAGTATAATCAGCCCCATTTCTGACTAGATTAGGATTTCCAAAATGATTGAAAAAATGCACGAAAAAACAAACAGCCTTTGGTTTAAAGTTATCTTTGGATTAATCGCTGTTACTTTCGTCCTTGGTGGAATTGGCGGGACGTTAATTGCAACAGATACTTCAGCAGTAAAAGTGAATGGCGAAGAAATTTCTCAACACGCATTTAACAATGCCAAAAATAATGAACAAAATTTGCGAATTCAGCAACTTGGTGAACGCTATTGGGATCTGATGGAAACGCCAGAGTACTCTCGCACTTTCCATCAAGATGTCCTCAATCAATTAGTAAATGAAGAATTATTGCGTCAATATGCTGCGGAACTAAAGCTTGGTATCAGTGCCGACCAAATCAAATCCGAAATTGTCAATCTTGACATCTTCCAAAAAGATGGAAAATTTGACAATCATTTATATCAGCAGCTTTTGCGTAACAATGGTCTATCTGCAGACCAATATGCGGCTATTATCAACCAAGATATGCTGTTCTCGCAGCTTCAAGAAGGCGTAATAAGTAGCAATTTTATCGTTCCCGCTCAACAAGAATTGTTAGCCAAATTATTATTGCAAAAACGTCAAGTTCGCCTCTCTACCTTATCTCTTGAGCAAGAAATCACACAGCAGAATGTAACAGATAACGAGCTAGTTGCACATTTTGACCAGCACCAAAATAATTTTGTTAAACCTGAAACCCTCACTGCAGAATTTGTTTCAATCACACCAAAAGATATTGAGAAAAATATCAAAGTAACAGACGAACAAATTGAGCATTATTATCAAACGAACCTCTCTCAATACGTTACCAAAGCAGAAAAACAGATTGCACATATTCAAGTTGAGACTGCCGATCAAGCGGTCGAAATTGCCAAAGAAATTGCAAATGGCGGCGATTTTGCACAGCTTGCACAGCAAAAATCACTTGATAAACTTTCTGCTGCAAACGGAGGGGATTTAGGCTGGGTAACAACAGGGATCTTTCCAAAAGCATTTGAAGAGGCAGCCCATACACTCAATGTGGGCGAAGTGAGCAATCCTGTTGAAGTGGAAGGTAAATACCACATTATTAAAGTGCTTGCAGAAAAAAAACCGACTCAAATTCCCCTTGAGCAAGTCAAGGCACAAATTACAGACACGCTTCGCAGTGAACTTGTTCTCACCGAATATTCTCGCATTACTCGTGAAATGGCAAATCACGCCTTTGAGAGCAACGGCTCGCTTGCTGAAGTGGCAAAAGTGGCTAACTTAACTGTGCAAAATACAGAATCCTTTACCCAAGAAAACGTGCCTGCACCGCTCAACCACGAAAAAGTGATCAAAGCCCTCTTCAGTGATGAGCTACGTCAAAACGGACAAAATTCTGAGGCACTTGAAGTTGGGGATAGCCTCTCTCCACATACACTTTTTGTCAGAGTGAGTAAATATGAGCCACAACGCCTGTATACTTTTGAAGAGGCAAAAGAAGCTGTTACTCGCTCACTAAAACAAGAAAGAGCAGAAAACGCACTGAAAATAAAAGCAGAAAACCAGCTCAAAGCACTTCAAGAGGGCAAACTCGATACAGTAACCTTCGATAAAAGTGAAGAATTTGCTTTTATTCAGCATCAAGACCCTGTTCTCTCTAACACCATCTTCGCAATGCCTAAACCGAGTAACGATAATCCTGTTCAGCCAACTTATCGAATCGGTAAAAATCTCGCTGGCGACACAGTCATCATTGCTCTTGATAAAGTCACCGACGGCGACATTACTCAATTTAAAGCGATGATTCCACAGTTAGAGCAAGCAAACCAACTCTCTATGCTACAAAGTTTAACGCAAGCATTGCGTGAACGAGCAAGCATTGAAATTAATGAGCAATTTATTGAAGATGTCATCAATCAAGCACAATAAATCTGGCAGACTAAGTTAATGTTTTTTAATAGACGATACCAAAAACTTAGTCTTGACATCATTAATTAAAAAGCACAGAATTTGCAACAATTTTTTAATAATCTTCAGGGCAGGGTGAAATTCCCGATCGGTGGTAAAGTCCACGAGCGAAACGAAAACAGCATAAGTTTAAGTTGAGCAGGAACTGGTGAAATTCCAGTACCGACAGTATAGTCTGGATAGAAGAAGATACAAAATCACTGCATAAGCGGTGGTTTTTCTCATCTTTTTTGCAAGCCTTGAGATCGAAAGATTTCAAGGCTTTTTCTGTTGCACAAAACCGTTACCTTAAAACGGTCGTGTGGCATATTTCCTGCCCTTAAAATAACTTCAACAATGACCGATTTAGATTATATGCACCGAGCCATTTCATTGGCCAAACAAGGTTTAGGCTGGACCAATCCCAATCCATTGGTAGGTTGTGTCATTGTCAAAAATAACCAAATCGTTGCCGAAGGCTATCACGAAAAAATCGGTAGTTGGCACGCAGAACGTAATGCCATCTTAAATTGCCAAACCGATTTAACAGGAGCAACCGCTTACATTACGCTAGAACCTTGCTGCCATCACGGTCGCACACCACCTTGCTCAACATTACTGATTGAGCGTGGTATTAAAAAAGTCGTGATTGGCTCTCGTGATCCTAACCCACTGGTTGCAGGGCAAGGAGCTGCACAACTTCGTCAGGCAGGAATTAACGTAGTGGAAGATTTTTTAAAAGCCGAGTGCGATAAATTAAATCCGATTTTTTTTCATTATATTCAAACCAAGCGTCCTTATGTCTTGATGAAATATGCAATGACGGCAGACGGTAAAATTGCCACCCATAGCGGACAATCCAAATGGATTACAGGCGAACAAGCAAGAGCAAATGTTCAAGCCACACGCCACCAATACAGTGCCATTATGGTGGGCATTGAAACTGTTTTAGCGGATGATCCTCTGCTCAATTGTCGCATACCGAATGCCAAACAACCAATTCGGATTGTCTGCGATAGTCAATTACGCACGCCACTGGAGTGCCAGCTAGTACAAACAGCCAAGGAATACCACACAATCATTGCCACTGCTTGTGATGATTTGCAAAAAATAGAGCGATTTCAACCGCTTGGCGTAAGAATTCTAGTCTGTAAAGCGAAAAACAAGCGGGTCGATTTACACGATCTGTTACAAAAACTAGGAGAAATGCAGATTGATAGCCTATTACTTGAAGGTGGTTCCAGCCTCAATTTCAGTGCGTTAGAGAGTGGTATTGTCAATCGCATACACTGCTACATTGCGCCCAAATTAGTGGGAGGAAAACAAGCAAAAACGCCAATCGGAGGGCAGGGGATCAACGATATTGCCAATGCGGTAAAACTGAAGTTAATCTCAAGTGAACTCATCGGCAATGACATTTTATTGGATTATGAAGTTTTAAATCCTCCCTTTAGATAAAGAATAGAATTAAAACGGAGAAAAAATGTTCACAGGAATCATTGAAGAAGTGGGTTGTGTGGCTCAAATTCATAAACAAGGCGAATTTGCCGTTCTCACAATTAACGCAAATACTGTGCTTAAAGATGTGAAATTAGGCGATAGCATTGCCGTCAATGGCGTATGCTTAACTGTAATATCATTTTCCGCCACGCAGTTTATGGCTGATGTGATGTCAGAAACACTAAAACGCACTTCACTTAGCGATCTGATCATTGGTAGCCCTGTAAATCTAGAGCGAGCGATGGCAGCAAATGGGCGTTTTGGCGGGCATATCGTATCAGGGCATATTGATGGTACAGGCGAAATTACCGAAATTACGCCTGCTCATAACTCAACGTGGTTTCGTATTAAAACCTCGCCAAAATTGATGCGTTATATCATTGAAAAAGGCTCAATTACGATTGATGGCATTAGCCTCACGGTGGTCGATACTAATGATGAAAGTTTCCGTGTTTCCATTATTCCGCACACCATCAAAGAAACGAATTTAGGCTCGAAAAAAATCGGCAGTATCGTGAATTTAGAAAATGACCTTGTTGGTAAATATATCGAACAATTTTTAATGAAAAAGCCCATTGATGAGCCGAAAAGCAATATCAGCTTGGAATTTTTAAAACAGTCTGGGTTTTAATGTTTTTTTGTAGGGACGCAGTGCCTGCGTCCGTGGACACACGCAGTGTGTCCCTACCCCTTATCTCATTTAGGAAAATAAAATGACAACTTTCCAATTTTCAAAAGTAGAAGATGCCATTGAGGCAATTCGTCAAGGTAAAATTATTTTAGTAACCGATGACGAAGATCGTGAGAACGAAGGTGATTTTATCTGTGCGGCAGAATTTGCCACACCTGAAAATATCAATTTTATGGCAACTCACGGTAAAGGTCTAATTTGTATGCCAATCTCTCGCCAAATTGCCGAAAAATTGGAGCTGCATTCAATGACCACTAAAAATACGGATAACCACGAAACTGCTTTTACGGTGGCGATTGACTATATTGAAACAGGTACAGGGATCTCTGCGTTTGAGCGTTCGTTAACCGCCTTGAAATTAGTAGACGATAATGCTAAAGCAAGCGATTTCCGCCGCCCAGGACATATGTTCCCGCTAGTGGCAAAAGATGGTGGTGTATTGGTGCGTAACGGACATACGGAAGCAACCGTTGATTTAGCTCGCTTAGCAGGTTTGAAATCGGCTGGTTTGTGTTGTGAAATTATGGCAGAAGATGGCACGATGATGACAATGCCGAATCTGCAAAAATTTGCACTTGAATACAATATGCCGTTTATCACCATTGCTCAACTGCAAGCGTACCGCCGCCAGTACGACAAATTAGTTGAGCCTGTTTCAGTGGTAAAAATGCCAACTAAGTATGGCGAATTTATGGCACATAGCTTTGTGGAAACCATTAGCGGTAAAGAACACGTTGCGTTAGTAAAAGGTGAGATTGGCGATGGTGAAAATGTATTATGCCGTATCCATTCAGAATGTTTGACAGGCGATGCATTCGGCTCACAGCGTTGCGACTGCGGTCAGCAGTTTGCAGCAGCAATGACGCAAATCGAAAGAGAGGAGCGTGGCATTGTACTTTATCTTCGCCAAGAAGGGCGTGGCATTGGTTTAATCAATAAATTGCGTGCTTATGCCTTGCAAGATCAAGGAATGGATACCGTTGAGGCGAACCTTGCTCTTGGCTTTAAAGATGATGAACGTGAATACCACATCGCTGCTCAAATATTTGAGCAATTAGGCGTAAAATCTATCCGCTTGCTCACCAACAACCCAACGAAAATCGAAGGATTGAAAGCTCAAGGAATGAACATCGTCAGCCGTGAGCCGATTATGGTTGAACCAAATCCGCACGATTTGGAATACCTCAAAGTGAAACAGTACAAAATGGGACATCTGTTTAATTTCTCATTTTGATTTCGTAAATTCGGTAGGGACACACTGCGTGTGCCCACGGGTGCAGGCACTGCGTCCCTACAAATGATAAACCAATAACAAGCGGTCAATTTTTTTAACAATTTTGCATATTATTGAGGAGAACAAAAAATGGCAAAAATCACAGGTAACTTAGTGGCAACAGGGTTAAAATTCGGTATCGTTACCGCTCGTTTTAACGATTTTATCAATGACAAATTATTAAGTGGTGCGATCGATACTCTCATTCGCCACGGTGCAGACGAAAACAACATTGACACAGCCTGGGTTCCAGGGGCATTTGAAATTCCGCTCGTTGCCAAGAAAATGGCAAGTAGTGGAAAATATGATGCGATCATCTGTTTAGGCACCGTTATTCGTGGTTCAACCACACATTATGATTATGTCTGCAACGAGGCAGCCAAGGGCATTGGTGCTATTGCATTAGAAACAGGCATGCCTGTTATTTTCGGCGTATTGACAACCGAAAATATTGAGCAAGCCATCGAACGTGCAGGTACAAAAGCAGGCAATAAAGGGGCAGAATGTGCATTAGGTGCAATCGAAATGGCAAACCTACTAAAATTTTTCTAGCCTTTTTACACATCTTGATAAATAAGGTATCACCTCTGCATTTTTGCGTAAATACTGCTAAAATGCAGAAAAATACAAATCGAAAGGGGTAATAATGAAACAGCAAACACTTGCTATCATCAAACCTGATGCCACTCGCCGCCACTTGATTGGCGAAATTTTAGCTTATATTGAACAACACAGCTTCACGATTAAAGCATTAAAAATGGTGCATTTAAATCAGGAACAAGCTGGCGGTTTCTATGCAGAACATCAAGGCAAACCCTTTTTTGAGCCACTCGTTGATTTTATGACCTCTGCCCCTGTCGTAGTCGCCGTGCTGGAAGCAGAAAATGCGGTAGCAACATATCGAAAATTGATGGGTTCGACCAACCCTGACAACCGAGAAAAAGGCACAATTCGGGATAAATATGCATTAAGTTATCGAGAAAATTCCGTACACGGTTCAGACTCTGAACACTCGGCAAAACGTGAAATTGCCTATTTTTTTACACCAAACGAAATAGTTGATTAAATATCTAACCATTCTTTTTTATCGTTGTAAAACTTGATGCTTCGCCTCCTTTTTTGTGAACTAGATCACAAAAAAGGATTTTTTTGGGAAAAATTTATTTGCTGTATCGATTTAGCAAATAAATAGAGTACAATCCCGCTGACACATTTTCTATTTTTAGCTTATACCACAAGGAGATGAAATGCTTAATTTATCAGCAGAAAATATCCAGCTCAACGCCACGGCTCACTCAAAACAAGAGGCTATCCAACTTGTTGCCAATGGTCTTATTTCAAACGGCAATGTTGCTGACGGTTACCAACAAGCTATGCTAGATCGTGAGACACAGACCTCTACCTTTTTAGGTAACGGTATTGCCATTCCGCACGGCACACTGGAAACACGGCATTTAGTACAACAAACTGGCGTACAAATTTACCAATTTCCACAAGGTGTGGACTGGGAAGAAACTAGCCAAGGGGGGCAAGTAACCAAAGAGGGGGAAAGCAACAAAGCCTACATCGTGATTGGTATTGCAGCCAAATCCGATGAACATCTAGGCTTGCTTCGCCAATTAACACACATTTTAGCCGACGAGGAAATCGCTAACACCTTGGCACAAACCGATAACCTTACTCATTTTATTGATTTACTCAGTGGGAAAAAAACCGAAGAATTGCCTGCTATTTCAAGCGAATTGTTATCATTAGATTTAGACAGTATCAGCCTTTTAACGCTATCTGCAATCAACGCAAGTAAATTACACGAGAGAGGCTATGTACAACCATCTTTCTTGCAAAATATTCTCGCTAATCGACCGCTCGCTTTGGGTGATAATCTCTTTCTAAATGACAGCACAGAGGGCAATCTCGCTAATGGTATAGCCGTTGCACGCAACAAAGAAGGCAAAACACTCATTACCATCTCGGCAACCAACTATTTATTTGTTCACCAGCTTACTCCTTTATTTTCCCTTACAACTCGCCAAAAAATCACTGTATCCCCTGCACCACAAATCATTGATCTGCTTTCAAACACAGCTGAAAATTCAACTTCAGCAAATACGCCTGAACAGTCCAATCATTCAATTAGCCGCACATTCACCATACATAATGCTCACGGTCTTCACGCTCGCCCAAGTGCCGTGTTAGTCAATGAAGCGAAAAAATATCAAGCCACCATAAAAGTGCAAAATCTTGATAAAAACTCACCGCTTGTTAATGCAAAAAGTTTGATGAAAGTCGTCTCGCTGGGAGCAACCAAAGGCTCAATCTTGCGTTTCGTCGCAGAAGGTAATGATGCAGAGCAAGCACTAGAAGGCATTGAGCAAGCGATTGCGGCTGGACTGGGAGAATAAAAATGACTGCTCAAATCGATACAACAGGATTGCGTATTGCCACTGTTACGCTCAACCCCGCCCTTGATTTAGTCGGACAATTAACAAAGATTGAAATCGGCGAAGTCAATAGTGTGAAAACACTTGGGTTATACCCTGCGGGCAAAGGCATTAATGTTGCCAAAGTGCTGGCTGATTTAGGCTGCAAATTATCTGTTACTGGCTTTTTAGGGCAAGACAATCAAAGCGATTTTGTACACGCTTTTCAACAGTATTCATTTAATGATCACTTTTATCGTGTCGCAGGTAAAACACGGATTAATGTCAAGATTACCGAAACTGAAGCCGAGGTTACCGATCTGAATTTTTCTGGTTTTGAGGTTTCAAGCCAAGATTGGGACGCCTTTATGTTGCAATCCAAAGCATTAGTAGACCACGTTGATCTGCTCGCTGTCTGTGGTTCATTGCCTTGCGGAATCAATCTTGAACAATTCACAAATTGGCTAAAAACGCTACAGCAACAAGGCGTTAAACTCGTTCTTGATAGCAGCAACGTCGCCTTTAATCACGGTATTCAAGCAAATCCTTATTTAGTCAAACCCAACAAGCGAGAACTAGAAATATGGGCAAATCAACCGCTAAATAGCCTTGAAGAGATTATCTCTGCGGCACAAAAATTGCGCTCAATCGCAAAAATTGACAACGTCATCATCTCAATGGGGGCAGAAGGGGCAATCTGGCTGAATGATGAGAACATTCTCCACGCTCAGCCAGCACGTTGTGAACAGGTTGTCAGTACGGTTGGTGCTGGCGATTCAATGGTTGCAGGTTTGATTTATGGACTGTCACAAGGTTGGAATAAAGCGAAAACCTTTACTTTCGCTACAGCAGCATCAGCCTTAGCAGTTTCACAAAGTAATGTTGGTATAAATGATCGCACAGCACTCGATCCGCTTATCGAACAAGTTAAATTAACTCCACTTTTTTCAAACACATAAGGATTCCAATATGAAGATTTCTTTTATATTTCCAACCTATCTCGGCAATGCTCGCAAATTTTTGATCAATGAAATGTTGTCCGCAGCCGCTAAACAGCAGCAATATCAAGTTGTAGAAGTCGAACACGCAGACCTGGTTCTCTTATTTGATGATAACATTCCAGCAAATGCAGCAGGCAAACTAGGCACAATCGCTAATTTAGATCAGGCTTTTAGCCAACCAGAAAATACTCTCACACAAGCGGTCAATTCTGCAAAAATTCTCGCAAAACCGACCGCTAACGTTTCTCTTGAAATAGCTACGCAAACTCACGCAAAAACTCAGCCGAAAAATATTATCGCAATCACCGCTTGTCCAACAGGTGTGGCTCATACTTTTATGTCGGCAGAAGCAATTGAAAATTATGCTAAGACACAAGGCTGGCAAATCAAAGTGGAAACTCGTGGTCAGGTCGGTGTCGGTAATCCAATTTCTTCCGAAGAAATCGCCGCAGCGGATTTGGTCTTTGTTGCGACAGATATTGATGTTGATTTAAGTAAATTTAAAGGCAAATTAATGTATCGTACCTCTACAGGATTAGCGTTAAAGAAAACTGCACAAGAGTTCGAAAAAGCATTCGCTCAAGCAACGATTTATCAGGAAAATTTAACGTCCAAACCTGTCGAAAATGCCACCACTAATGAGAAAAAAGGGTTATATAAACATTTAATGACGGGCGTATCGCATATGCTACCGCTTGTCGTTGCTGGCGGATTATTAATTGCGATCTCATTTATGTTTGGCATTGAAGCCTTTAAAGATGCAACCATTGCCAACGGTTTACCGAAGGCGTTAATGGATATTGGTGCAGGCAGTGCATTCCATTTAATGATCGCTGTATTTGCAGGCTATGTTGCCTTTTCAATCGCAGACCGCCCAGGGCTGGCTGTAGGGTTAATTGGCGGTATGCTCGCCACCACTGCAGGGGCTGGTATTCTTGGGGGAATAGTCGCAGGTTTTTTGGCAGGTTATACTGTCAGAGGACTTAACCATATTATCCAGCTTCCTGCAAGTCTCAGTTCACTCAAACCGATCTTAATCCTTCCACTGTTAGGCTCAACAATCGTTGGGCTTGCAATGATTTATCTGATTAATCCACCTGTCAAAGCAATTATGGAAACGTTGGTGGAGTGGCTCAATTCGATGGGACAAACCAATGCGATTATTTTAGGGGCAATTTTAGGGGCGATGATGTGCGTTGATATGGGCGGGCCTGTCAATAAAGCGGCCTACACTTTTGGCGTAGGCTTAATTGCCTCACAACAGTACGCACCAATGGCAGCAGTAATGGCAGCGGGAATGGTACCACCAATTGGTATGGCGATTGCAACCGTGATTGCACGCCGTAAATTTAACAGCAATCAATATGATGCAGGCAAAGCCTCATTTGTACTCGGGCTATGCTTTATTTCAGAAGGGGCATTGCCTTTCGTTGCGGCTGATCCTGTGCGAGTCATCGCTACCTCCATTTTAGGCGGAGCAACCACAGGGGCTATCTCAATGGCATTTGGTATTACCCTCCAAGCACCGCACGGCGGTTTATTCGTGATCCCATTTGTCTCACAACCAATGATATATTTGATTGCCATTACGGCAGGTTCGCTAGTTACTGGCATAATTTATGCACTAATCAAGCAAAAATCGGTATAATTTACTCGCCCCTCGTTTGTTTAATTTCACTAAATCGGTCTCTCCTTGAGACTGATTTTTTTACTGACAGACTATCCTCCTTATAGACTGTCATTCCTATTACTTGGGGCAAGATAAATAAAAATTCATTAAATATGATTTTTTATTCATTTATTTCTTGTTTTTATGCATAGATTCGCATACTATCTTTTGTAATTTTTTGTGGGAGGGATTATGGCAAAGTTTCATATTTTTGTTGATGGTGCAATTGGAACAACTGGTTTGCGTATTTTTGAACGACTTAGCAGAGAGACAGACATTGAATTAATGCAGCTACCTGAAAAACAGCGAAAAGATCTGAATACTCGCTTACATACTATTGGACAAGCCGATCTAACTTTTCTTTGCTTGCCTGATGAGGCGGCAAAAGAGATTATCAATTATGCTCCCACCGATGCAAAAATTTGTGATACTTCGACCGCTCACCGTATTGATCCAAACTGGGTATATGGATTAGCAGAACTTTCCAAACAGACGGATAGAATCCGTGCTGCAAATCGTGTTGCAATCCCTGGTTGCCACGCAACAGGCTTTATTAGCTTAATTCGCCCATTGGTGGAAATGGAAGCAATTCTCACGGACTTTCCGCTCACTTGTCATTCAATCACTGGATTTTCAGGAGGGGGAAAGGCAATGATTGCCGACTATAACCTGCCAAATCGCCTACCCGAATTAAATGCCCCTCGCCTCTACGGCTTAAGTTTACAGCATAAACACTTACCTGAAATGACCACATTTACAGGAATTACTCAGCCCCCTTTATTTACCCCTGTCGTGGCGGATTTTTACAGCGGCATATTAGTCTCTATACCGTTACCAATGACTGCATTTTCAGCCGCTTACCAATCGGGAGAAAAGCTCACTATGTTACTGCAAGACTACTACCGAAACCGACCACTTATTACCGTTAAACCCTTTGCAGCATTACCTGAAAGTGGAATGTTGGCTGCAAATACTTTGACTGGGAAAGACAATTTAGAGATCGCTCTATTTGGTAATAATCAACACATTTTGCTAACAGCACGCTTTGATAATCTTGGTAAAGGGGCATCAGGTGCAGCCATTCAATGTATGAACCTAATGTTAGGTCGTGAAGAAACCGCAGGGCTTTCTTTTTAATTATTTATAGTAAATACAACAAGAGGTAATCCAATGAGTGTTAAAATTTTAGGCGGAATAACCGCCCCCAAAGGATTTAAAGCCAGTGGTGTACACTGTGGGATTAGAAAAAATAAAAATAAACTTGACTTAGCGTTGCTGGTAAGTGATGTACCTTGTGCAACGGCTGCAGTCTACACCCAAAATAAAGTACAGGGTGCTCCCATTTTGGTTACAAAAACACACATTGCTGATGGCTATAGCCAAGCAATGCTATGTAACAGTGGTAATGCGAATACTTGTAACCCCAATGGGGTTGAACTTGCCAAAACGTGCTGTGAATTGGCCGCTCAAGCGACTGGCTTAAAACCCAATGATTTTGTCATTGCCTCAACGGGTGTTATTGGTATGCCTTTGCCAATAGAGCCATTTGTAACAGGCATTCCGTTAGCAGTCGATATGCTAAGCAACAAAGGGGGTAACTTCGCTGCAGAAGCTATTATGACAACAGATACCCGCCGTAAAGATTTTGCATTAGAATTTAAGCTTGGCGGCGTACTTTGTCGTATGGGGGTAATGACAAAAGGCAGTGGAATGATAAACCCCAATATGGCAACAATGCTGACTTTTATTACAACAGACGTTGCGATTTCACCTCAAATGTTAGACCAAGCTCTGAAAGCAGAAGTGAAAGAAACACTAAATCAAATTTGTGTAGATGGCGATACCTCCACGAACGATATGGCGGTGGTGATGGCAAATGGTTTAGCGGGGAATCCGTATATTGCGGAAAATAATGCAGACTATGCTACATTTTGTACGATCTTGCACAAAATTTGCGTCTGGGCAAGCCGTGAAATTGCGGGTGATGGTGAAGGAGCAACAAAACTTTTGCAATGTAGTGTCCACCACGCTCCTAGTAAAGCAGTCGCATTATCCGTTGCAAAAAGCATTATTTCAAGCGATCTCTTTAAATCCGCAATGTTTGGTGAAGATGCAAATTGGGGGCGAGCGTTATGTGCTATTGGTTATGCAGAAGGCGATTTTTCTATCAAAAATGTCTCCCTCACTCTTAAAAGCGAAAAAGGTGAAGTATTGGTTTGCCAAAATGCGATGTATCACCCCTATAGCGAAGAATTTGCGAGTGAAATTTTAAGCGAGCGTGAAATTGAAATTTTAGTCGATATGCACGATGGAGATTATTATGCACAAGCGTGGGGCTGTGATTTAACGTATGAATACGTCAAAATCAATGGCGATTATCGGAGTTAAGCAGCACAAGCGGTCAGATTGAGGTCAAAAAATGCAAAATTCAGAGATTAGCCAATTCGCAAAGCTCTCAAAACTCGCCCTGTTACAGTTAAGTAAATGGCAGGGTGCAACAGTTGTCGTTAAGTATGGTGGCAATGCGATGATTACCCCTAATTTAACACAAAATGTAATGGATAATGTACGTCTATTACATCAGTTTGGAGTGAAGGTGGTATTAGTACACGGCGGAGGGCCAGAAATTGCTCAGGGCTTAAAGCAAATTGGTAAAGACAGTCAATTTATCAATGGATTACGAGTAACCGATCAAGAGACAATGGACATTGTCGTACAAATGTTAGCTGGTAAGGTAAATAAGAATTTAGTCTCTCAACTCGGTAGTCAGGGAATTGGGTTATCTGGCGTAGATATGGCAATGTTAGTTTGTAAAAAAATTGAAGCCGAATTCGATATTGGCTTTGTTGGAGAGATTGTCGCAGTCAATCCAAAAGGGATCCATTTTGCTCTCACTCAAGGACTTATTCCTGTTATTTCTACCATTGGTACTGACGAAAATGGCACACTGTATAACGTTAATGCAGATACTGCAACCGCTGCCATCGCAATCGCAATTAAGGCGGATAAGTTAGTTATGATGACCGATATTGCTGGCTTGTTGCGAGATAGTATTGATGAAAGCACACTCATCTCTAGTGTGAATATTGAAGATGTTTCAACCTTGATCACAGAGGGGATTATTTCTGGCGGAATGGTACCTAAAATTCAGTGTTGTGTAGAAGCAGTAAAAGCAGGGGTAGGTGAAGTGGCTATTATAGATGGGCGAGTAGAGAATGCGATTTTGTTGGAAATGCTAGGTAAACTAGGTAACGGTACACGTTTTTTCAGAAATTAACCTAAGGAAAAGAGAAATGGATAACGCAGAAGTTCAAGCACGAGATCACACCTTTATCGCACAAACGTACGGACGATTCAATTTAGCACTATCGCATGGAAAAGGCTGTGAGGTTTGGGATTTTCAGGGTAAGTGTTACCTTGATTTTACCAGTGGTATTGGCACGAATAGCCTTGGCTGGGCTGATGAAAAATGGCTTACCAATGTCGTCGAGCAAGCAAGTAGATTACAACACACATCAAATTTATTCTATACTGAGCCTACGAGCTATCTAGCTGAAACATTAAGCCGTGTAAGCGGTTTGAAACGTGCATTTTTTTGCAATTCTGGTGCTGAAGCAAATGAAGGGGCAATCAAAACTGCCCGTAAATATAGCCACGACAAGTATGGCACTGGACGTTCTGTCATTTTAACCCTTGAAAACAGCTTCCATGGACGCACTATTTCTACCCTTGCTGCAACAGGGCAAGCCATCTTTCATCAACATTTTTTTCCATTCACTGAAAATTTCGAACACTTACCTATTAATGATCTAAGTCGTTTCCATCAACGGATTGAAAAAGCAGATGTTTGTGCTGTGATTCTAGAAATTGTACAGGGAGAAGGTGGAATACAAAACTTAGAAGCTGGCTATCTACAGGGCATACAAACGTTATGTCAAGAACGAGATATTTTATTAATTATTGATGAAGTTCAAACAGGGATTGGGCGTACAGGCAAAATGTTTGCTTATCAGCATTTTGACTTAACCCCTGATATGATAACTCTCGCTAAGGGATTAGGCGGGGGCTTACCCATTGGTGCAATACTCTTTGGAGAACGATGTGAGGAAACACTTGGTTTAGGTGATCACGGTTCGACCTATGGGGGGAATCCCGTTTGTTGTGCTGCCGCCAATGCGGTATTGGCACGTTTAGATGAACAATTTTTATCCGCCGTAACCCAAAAAGGAGAGTGGCTTAAACAGGCTTTGCTAACGCTTCCTAAAGTAAAAAATGTAACAGGTTTAGGATTGATGCTTGGCATAGAATTTGAAAAAGGAATTAGTGCAAGTGATGTACAAGCTAAAGCAATAAACGCTGGATTACTGACACTCACCGCCAAACAAAAATTACGTTTACTCCCGCCACTGATTATTGCACAAGCACAATTGGCACAAGGCATTGCAATTTTACGAGAAATTTTATTGGACTAAACAAGCGGTAAAGATCCTTCTACTCCAATAAGATCTTTTTATCTCCCTCGTTCTTACTACCTTGGGAAATATTCTAATGATAGATAGCCATATTCACCTAGATCAATTTTCTGATGAACAAATTACAAGCATTCTCAGTGATTCACGTTTAGATGCTGTGATTGCCGTTGCAACAAATCTCCAAAGTTGCCAACGGTTACTTTCTTTAAAAAAATCACAATCTAAAATTTTTATCGGTGCGGGTTTTCACCCAGAGCAACCTTTACCGAGCAAAAGTGTGCAGAATGAACTATTTGATTGGATTGTAAAAAATTCATCAGAGCTGACCGTTCTTGGTGAGATCGGATTACCCCATTATCGCAAACAAAAACAACCAAACCTTGACTATACACCTTACCTTGAGCTACTAGAAGGATTTATTATCCAAAGCAAGCACTATGATTTACCACTTAATTTACATATCGTATATGACGATACGTTTTTAGTGCTAGATTTGTTAGCAAAACACCATATTAAACGAGCACATTTTCATTGGTTTAAAGGATCAGATTTAGCATTAGAGGCACTTCTAGCAACGCAATATGTTGTCAGCATAACCCCCGATGTACAATGGAATCCAAAAACTCAGAGAGTGGTCAGTTATTTCCCTCTAGCACGTTTACTAATTGAAACAGATTCGCCTTGGCAACATCAAGGTTTTCAGTCCTCAACAATAAACCAACAACTTCAAGCAGTGATTCATAAAATCGCTGAATTAAAAGGGATTAGTTATCGGTCTTGTGCCAGCCAGCTGCGGGAAAATATATTAAGTTTCTATCGCTTACCCCTAACCAAAACTATCACAAAATAGCAATCATAGACAACAGTCATCATCAACTAATACAATCGTTGCAAATTTATCGCAAAATCCCACCGCTTGTAACGTGATTAAGCTATAATTCCAGACAATCTAAAAAATAAAACTGCATTTTTGAAGGGAAATCCAAAAAGGAAATCAAATGAAAACTACCTATTTTGCCACGACAGCACGGGGCTTTGAAGAATTATTAAAAACCGAGCTAGAACAAATTTTCCCTGATATTGCGTGTAAAGTCGCCCAAGGTGGCGTACATTTCACCACCACTCAAAAAGGCGTTTATAGCGCTTTATTACATAGTCGCCTTGCTTCACGCATTTTATTCCCATTAATCCACACCAAAATTTTTAGTGATACGGATCTTTATGCCTCTGTTGTTGCCTACAACTGGCTAGATTTATTCGATCCCAGAGATACTTTTGTTGTCGATTTTAATGGTACAAACCGAGATATTCGTCATACCCAATTTGGAGCAATGCGTGTCAAAGACGGTATTGTGGATTATTTTGAACGCAAAGGATTTGCTCGTCCAACCGTAGATAAACTTCGTCCTGATGTTCGCATTCACGTTTATTTAGATCGTGAAAACGTAGTTATCTCCCTTGATTTGAGTGGCGATGCGTTACATATTCGTGGCTACCGAGAAGAAACTGGCAAAGCTCCACTGCGTGAAACGTTGGCAGCGGCAATCGTGGTTCGAGCAGGGTGGCAAAAAGGTACACCATTAGTCGATCCTATGTGCGGCTCTGGCACGTTATTGATTGAGGCAGCACAAATGCAAGCCAATATTGCACCGCAATTATCTCGCCAGCATTGGGGGTTTTACGGTTGGAAAGGACACGATCAATCGCTTTGGACAGAAGTCGTTGAGCAAGCCAAAGCCAATGTTAAATCGCTTGCTAGCACCATTGATGACAAACAAGCCTGTAACTTCTTCGGTTTTGATCTTGATTCTCGAGTCTTAACTAAAGCGAAGCAAAATGCGAAAAATGCAGGCGTCGCACATCTAATCAAATGGCAGCAAGGTGATGTGGCTTATTTAACTAATCCTTGTTCTGATAAAATGGGAACAGTAATTTGTAACCCTCCTTATGGCGAGCGTTTAGGCACGACACCCACATTGATTGCCCTCTATTCAGCCTTTGGTCAGCGTCTAAAACAGCAATTTAGTGGCTGGAATGTGTCTATTTTCAGTGGTGAACCTGAGTTACTCAACAGCCTACGCTTACGTTCACATCGGCAATTTAAAGCCAAAAACGGACCGCTTGATTGTGTGCAAAAAAATTATCAACTAAGTGAACGAGTACAGTTAGACAATCCTGATAACCGCAACATCGGACAGGCTGAACACGCAGGACAAAACGTTGCCCCTGATTTTGCTAATCGTTTAGCGAAAAATATTAAGAAAATTGAAAAATGGGCGAAACAAAATGGGCTTGAAGCCTATCGTTTATATGATGCAGATTTACCTGATTACAATCTAGCCGTCGATCGCTATGCGGATCATATTGTGGTACAAGAATATGCTGCCCCTAAAAATATTGACGAACAAAAAGCTCGCCAACGCTTGCTTGATGCAGTATCTGCCACCTTGTATGTCACAGGTATAGAAACAAATAAACTCGTATTAAAAGTTCGCCAAAAACAAAAAGGTACTCATCAATACGAAAAATTGGCCAATAAAGGCGACTATTTTTATGTGAATGAATACGGTGCAAAATTGTGGGTTAATCTGACTGATTATCTTGATACGGGTTTATTCCTTGACCACCGTTTAACTCGCAAAATGGTTGGGGAAATGGCAAAGGGCAAAACTTTCCTCAATCTTTTTGCTTATACAGGCTCTGCAACGATTCACGCTGCACTAAATGGGGCAAAATCAACCACAACAGTCGATATGTCAAACACCTATCTCAATTGGGCTGAACAAAATTTAGATCTCAACGATTTAAATGGTAAACAACACCGCATTATTCAAGCTGATTGTTTGCAGTGGCTGACTGAATGCCGAGAGCGTTTTGAATTAATTTTTGTCGATCCGCCAACCTTCTCCAACTCGAAACGAATGGAAAACAGCTGGGACGTGCAACGAGATCACATTTCGCTTATGCAGCAACTCAAACGAATTTTAACCGATGATGGCACGATTATTTTCTCGAACAATAAACGAGGATTTAAAATGGATTTTGATGGACTCGTGAAATTAGGGCTTAATGCAGAAAACATTTCGCATAAAACCTTACCACTTGATTTTGAACGAAACCCACACATTCACAATTGTTGGATAATTAAAAAGCAGTAAATAGAAACATGGACGCACACAGTGCGTCCCTACAAAATATCCGAAAGCTAAAAACAACCCATTCGCAGGCGATGTATTACTCGTTATTTAATCAAATCACTCTTTGCCGTAATAGGCTTTCGTCATAATCTCTTCCATATCACCCACCAAAGCTAAGCGAGGATTAGCTGGAGTGCATTGATCCTCAAACGCATTTAGAGCTAATTCTCGACGAGCAGCCAAAAATGCCTTTTCATCAACCCCTTGTTCACGCAAGGACATCTGTACACCACAACGCACCGCCAAATCATACACCGCATTGGCAAAGGATTCGACACCCTGAGCAGGGGTTTTCGCTGGCAAACCTAGCATTTTGGCAATATCTTGATAACGCACATCGGCGACATAATCGGTATATTTAGGCCAAGTTGCCACTTTAGTTGGGCGAGTACCGTTATAACGGATAACGTGCGGTAATAAAATCGCATTGGTTCGACCATGAACAGTATGGAATTTTCCACCAATTTTATGTGCCATTGAATGGCAAATACCTAAGAATGCGTTAGCGAATGCCATACCTGCCATTGTAGAAGCATTGTGCATTTTTTCACGTGCTAGCTCATCAAACTCTTTAACGGATTTTTCAAGATTTTCAAATACTAACTTAATCGCTTGTAATGCAAGACCGTCAGTATAATCATTAGCAAGCACTGACACATAAGCCTCCGTTGCGTGAGTCAGTACATCAAGCCCTGTATCCGCTGCGACCTGTGCTGGTACAGACATCACCAACGCTGGATCAACAATGGCTATCGTTGGCGTCAAGGAATAATCTGCCAAAGGATATTTAATCTCACCATCGGTAATCACCGCAAATGGTGTTACCTCAGATCCTGTACCTGATGTGGTTGGGATCCCAACAAATTTTGCTTTACGCCCAAGTTGAGGGAATTTAAAGGCTCGTTTTCGAATATCCATAAATTTCTGTACTAAATCACGGAAATCCACTTCTGGTTGCTCATAGAACAACCACATAATCTTCGCTGCGTCCATTGGCGATCCGCCCCCTAACGCAATAATCGTATCAGGTTGGAAGCTCCGCATTAGCTCTGTGCCTCGCTTAACGGTTTCAAGGCTTGGATTTGGCTCTACATCAGCAAAAAGTTGATAGGTGATCTGATTACGACGCAAACGCAATTGCTCCGTAATGCGATCAACGAAGCCTAAATCTACCATTGATCGGTCTGTTACAATCATCACTTTATGCACATCGTGCATTGATTTGAGATATTGAATCGAATCACGCTCAAAATAGATTTTAGAAGGCACCTTAAACCACTGCATATTATTTCTCCGTCTGCCAATGCGTTTAATATTGACTAAATTCACCGCACTTACATTATTCCCTACGGAATTTTTTCCATAAGAACCACAACCTAAAGTCAGAGAAGGCAAGAATGAGTTATACACATCGCCAATCCCCCCAAAGGTTGAAGGAGAATTCCAAATAACACGGATCGCTTTCACACGCTCGCCAAACACTTTTGCAAGATGTTTATCTTGAGTATGAATCGCCGCAGAATGCCCTAAACCGTGAAAATTCACCATCGCTTCTGATAACAATAATCCGTGTTCAGTGGAGTTGGATTTTAATAATGCTAACACGGGTGATAATTTTTCTCGAGTAAGTGGCTCATTTTCCCCTACTTCCTTACACTCTGCGAGCAAAATATTGGTGCCTTCTGGCACACTAAAGCCAGCCTGCTCAGCAATCCAAGCCGCCGATTTTCCCACCACAGCAGCATTTAACTTTGCCCCTGAACAACTACTTTTATCCGCCTTATCTACACCAAAGATATATTTTTCTAACAACGCTTTTTCTTTTTTATTGACCAAATAAACACCATAAGACTGCATTTCTTTGACAAAATCGTCATAAATTTCTTGATCAACAATCGCAGCCTGTTCTGATGCACAAATCATACCGTTATCAAACGATTTCGACATCACAAGGTCATATACTGCTTGTTTTAATTTTGCCGTTTTTTCTACATAAGCAGGCACATTTCCTGCCCCAACCCCCAATGCAGGTTTTCCACAAGAATAGGCCGCTTCCACCATTGCATTGCCACCTGTTGCCAAAATGGTCGCAATCCCTTTATGTTTCATTAACAACGATGTGCCGTCCATTGAAGGAGTTTTTATCCATTGTACACAATCTTGCGGTGCACCAGCAGCGACCGCCGCATCATACACAATTTGGGCGGCCTGGGCGGAGCATTGTTGGGCGGAAGGGTGAAAAGCAAAGATGATAGGATTTCGAGTTTTGAGGGCAATTAAGGCTTTGAAAATAGTGGTTGAGGTGGGGTTGGTGGTTGGGGTAATACCGCAAATCACACCAACAGGATCAGCGATTTCGGTAATGCCTGTAACATCGTCTTCACTGATAATACCTGCTGTTTTCAAATGCCGCATATTATTAACCACATACTCACAGGCAAATAGGTTTTTCGTCGCTTTATCCTCAAATACCCCTCGCCCAGTTTCTTCGACAGCATGCAGTGCTAGCACACCATGTTTATCGAGAGCAGCAACGGAAGCTTTGGCGACAATATAATCAATCTGTTCTTGATTAAGCTGGCGGAAAGCCTCCAATGCTTTTAATCCTCTTTCAACCAGTTGATTAACTTCAACACTTGCATCATAAGATTGAGCATTTTTTGCTTGTTGGGTCATAGAAATTTCCTCTTAATTAAATATTCACTAGCTGCGATTATCACCCAGTTATTAGAAAATTTCTGCTAAATTGCCTTGTAGTTTCAAGAGATTATGATCTATATCAATTTTTTGATAATTGTTATCATTTTAGTGATACTTTGATTACATTGTAATAACCTAAAATTGACGTTTATAAAGAAAGAATTACAACTAACCGCTACTTTTTTAATCGTCTATGACTATTGGTTTTGACGGTTTTTTTTCCTTAACTGCTCACGAGTAGCCTCTTTTTTAACTTGTTTGAGAATCTGTTTTGGCTCACGCAAGATCTGCCAAATTAATCCGCCACAGATGAAAAAAGTAACACCATAAGACAGCCATACAAAAAAACCATATTCACCCATTAAAAAGAAATCAGCTATTGACTGAAATTGAAACTGAAGCTGCATATTTTTCTCCAAATTAGACCGCTTGAGCCAACATTTTTACCCAAGGACGCTTACGTTCATCATAAAGCAGAGCAGAACGATAGCGTACAATACTCAACCAGATCATAAACAACATCGTGCCAAAAATTGCTAATAATAATGGAATGAGCATTTCAACTGCCATTGACGGTTTATCAAATTTTGTAATAGTTGCCCCTTGATGAAGGGTATTCCACCATTCCACTGAAAAATGAATAATTGGCAAATTAACTACGCCAACAATCGAAAGAATACCAGCAGCTTTTACCCCAATCGCTCTATCTTGGAAAGCAGAATAGAGTGCCATTACCCCTAAATATAGGAAAAACAGTACCAATGCGGAGGTTAATCGAGCGTCCCACACCCACCACGTTCCCCACATAGGTTTCCCCCAAATTGCCCCTGTCGCAAGCGAAATAAAAGCAAATATCATTCCGATCGGTGCCATTGAGATCATCGCAAGGCTGGCTTGGCGAATTTGCCATACTAATGCCACTAATGCAGCAACCGCCATCGAGCCATAAACGCCCATTGACCAAATTGCGGCAGGAACGTGAATAAAAATAATCCGATAGCTATCACCTTGCTGATAATCTTTTGGGGCAAAACCTAACCCCCAAATAAATGCTACTGACAGCAAAATCAGACTTAGCCAACCTATGGTTGACTGAATTCTCCCAAGCAATCGGTATTGTGTTTCCGATTTTGCATAAGGGTGAAGAAATTTCCACATAACGTTCTCCAAATTAACTGAATATAAAGCATTTTATATTTTTGCAGACGCAAGCCCTAAACCTATTATCCATCATTTATTGCATTGAAATTCGCAATGCCCCAGCAATCGCAAAAGGCGAAAAAGTAAGCGTCAATGCAAGAATTGAACCCATAATCGCAAGCTGACCGCTATAAGCAAGATTTAGAGTGGCTGCTTCCAATACAGCAGATGCAAAAATCAGCACAGGCAAAAAAAGAGGTAAAATCAGCAAACTTAGCAGTGTTCCGCCTTTTCGTAAACCAACAGTTAATGCTACACCAATTGCCCCTAAGCAACTCAAAATAGGCGTACCAAGCAATAAAGTCAGTACCAACGCCCACCAAACGTGTATTTCCAGTGAAAGCAAAATTGCCGTAATGGGTGAAAGTAAAATTAACGGCAGCCCCGTTAAAATCCAATGAGCCAACACTTTGGCAAGTGCAATTTTTGACAGAGAAACAGGTAATAACATCAATTGCTCCAATGAGCCATCAAGATAATCATCTCGAAAAAGTCGCTCAAAAGAGAGCAATGCTGAAAGTAATGCGGCGACCCAAGCAATACCTGATGCAATTTTGCCAAGCAGCTCAGGATTAGGTCCCATCAACAGTGGAAATAACGTGATAACAATCAGAAAAAACCATAATGGATTTAAAATTTCCACAGGTTTGCGAAAAGCAATCGTTAGCTCACGCTGGATAATCGTCAAAATCATTCTTATCTCTAATCCTATTTATCTGCCTAATCCATTTGATTCACTTTAAATTGATCTAAAGATACCGTACGAACTTTACGGCTTTGTGCTGCTTGATGACTGGTAAAAATTACCATTCCACCTTGAATACAATGCCGCTCTATGTGGCTAATTAAATCTTCAACACCCTTTTTATCAATTGCGGTAAATGGCTCATCAAGCACCCAAAGCTGAGCAGATGTAAGCCATAATTTTGCTAGTGCTACTCGCCGTTGTTGCCCTGCTGAAAGCTGCGAACAAGGCAAATCTTCACGCCCTAATAACGAAACTTTCCCCAACGCTTGCCAAATCATTTCATCATTGATCGGTAGCGATTGCGTTTTTTGAAAAAAACGTAAATTCTCCCACGCTGTCAGCTCTGGCTTAATGCCTGCTTGATGCCCTAAGTAGTGCAAATTTTGATAAAAATCTGACCGCTGCTTGTCAATTAACACCCCATTCCACTGCACTTCCCCTTCAACAGGCACAGCAAGCCCTGCCACAATACGCAACAAACTGGTCTTTCCAATACCGTTATGCCCTTCGACTTGCACCCACTCGCCACTTTCCATCGTCCAAGAACAGTGTTCAAATAAACGAGTTTCACCCCGCTCACAAGCCAAATTAACCAAAGACAGTATTGATTTATTCTTCATCTATAATCCTAAAATTTCTTTTACAAAAGGTAACGTGAGTTTTCTTTGAGCTTGTAAAGAGGCACGATCTAGCACGTCTAATTGTGTCATTAGACCGTGTAAATCACGATCAACTCGTTTAAGCAGAAAATTAGCAACCTCATCAGACAGCTCCAAGCCCTTACGGTAAGCGTTGCCTTGCAAAATGATACATTTCTGACTATCCGTTAAATCGTCTAAACGATAAACCTCGCCCCAGCTTAAACGAGAGCGTAGATCAGGCAACTTAATTGGTAGCTGGTTAGGTGGTAAATTTGCACTGATTAATAACAGTGTTTTTTTGCCCTGTGTAAACAATCCTTGCTGCTCACGGATTTGATTAAATAGATCAAAAATAGATAATTCCCACTCTTCATTGCCTGCAACAAGATCTAAATCATCAATACACACCACATCAAGCTGCTCTGCATTGTCTAATACCGTTGGGGCAAAATAATGCGATTTTTCCAATGGAATATAACTGGAAGAAAGCCCATTGGCTAAATAATGATTGCTGACTGCTTTTAGTAAATGACTTTTACCGCTACTTTTCCCTCCCCAAATATAGAAAAATGGCTGCTTAACTGATGCAAAATTTTTTCGCAACGAATCTAACAGCAATAAACTGTTTTCTGAGTAAAAATTATCAAAAGTATCATCATCAATCTGATGAATAGGTAACGGTAATTGCAAAATTTCTTTTTTCTCTTTAGGCAATAAGATAAAAAAATATGGTGCAGGATAACGAAAAAAACAAAGGTTGAGAACCCTCAACCTTATTTATCCAGCAAATTATTGATCTGTTTTGAGTTTTGTCCAATTGTAATAACCATAGAGGGAATTGAGTAAGTAAGCAGAATACATAATATACATTGATGGATTATCCGCCCAAAGGAGAATAGAAACCACGTTTAACACAATCCATAATAACCACTGCTCACGGTAGCGTAATAACATTAACGTCTGTGCCGCAACCACGATAATCGTCGTTAATCCATCTAAACTTGTCGAACTTCCGCCAGCCATATTTAAAATTTGCACAAATAGTATCGTCCCAACAGTCATCAATATCAGCAAAATAGTCCAACCCTTTAGTGTCAGTGATTTTGCAATAACCGATTTTGTTCCCTCTGAACTTTGCAAATTTTGCTTCCATAGGAAATAACCGATAAATTGAGCAGGAATGTAAACATAAAGTGTCGTATTCATCTCACCTAAAAAATTTGCGCCCAACGCGACATAAAAATAGCTATACGCAAAAATCAACCCAAAAAAATAGTTACTGATTTTCCCTTTGCTGATAAATACGTTGCAAATAATACCAGAGATCCCTGCAATCATTCCAAGCACTGAATCAGGCGTATAAACGTAAACCCCTATTTGAATTGCCATAAACAGCGTCAGCCACACCACCTCAAAAGGTTTCCAACCAGAAAAGAATTCCTGTTTAATTTGAGCAGTAATATCTTGATAATTCATAAATACCTCTTCCTATTCATTAACTTAGCTAAAAATGGAGCAAGTTCAGGCTCTTTAAATTTGAACCCTGCCTGCAGTAATTTTTGAGGATAAAGCGGTTGATTATCCAATAATAATTGCGAACGCTCACCTAATACCATTTTCAGCATAAACTCAGGCACACATAAAAAGGCTGGACGATTGAGAGCGGAGGCGAGCGTTGCAGTAAAATTCGCATTACTGACCGCTTGTGGTGCAACAAAATTAAACGCCCCAGAGCAAGCTGGGTTATCTAATAAAAATAACATCGCTCGAACGTGATCGTACAATGAAATCCACGCCCAACACTGCTTCCCATTTCCGATCTTTCCTGCTAAACCTAAACGAAATAGCGGCAACATTTTCTTTAATGCACCACCAGAAGAATCAAGCACCATACCCGTACGCAATAAACACAGCCGAGTCTGATGGCTTGCTTTCATTGCTTCACTTTCCCACTGTCGGCAAATGTCCGCTGCAAAATGTGTGCCACTAGCGGTCTGTTCAGTATACATCTTTGCGTTCGGTAAATTGCCATAAAACCCTGTTGCAGAGCCTGATAAGAATACCTTAGGCGGATCTTCGCTCTGTTCTATGCGTTGTACAATTTGCTGAGTGATACCAATACGACTTTTCAATAATTTTTCTTTTTGTACGACTGCCCAACGCTTGTCAAATATAGGTTCACCTGCCAAATTAATCACCGCATCAAATGCGTTAAAATCAGTGAATTCTGCAATATTCTGACAAAATCTAACCGCTTGCGTATCCATCAATGGCTGGCGACTTAACACAGTCAGTTGATCACCTCGTTTAACTAAGGCTCGACACAGTGCTTGCCCAATAAATCCTGTACCACCTGCAATAAAAATACGCATTAGAGGGAGGTCTCAAATAAATCTGTAATATTATCAATAAGTTGTGAAATAGGCGTTTCACGAGTAGGGGTAATGAAAATTGTATCGTCTCCTGCAATTGTACCTAGTATCCCCTCCCCTTTCCCCATTGAATCCAGTAACCTTGCAATTAATTGAGCTGCCCCAGGACTTGTTTTCACGACAATCAATACATCATTATAATCAATGTCAATCACCAAATTTTTTAACGGACTAGAGGTTGTCGGCACAGCTAATTCTGCAGGAAGCTGATAAACCATTTCCATTCGAGTATTTCGCACCCTAACTGCACCAAATTTAGATAACATTCGTGAAACCTTTGACTGGTTGACTTGCTTAAAGCCCATTTCTTGCAAGGCTGTAACGATTTCTCCTTGCGAACCGAATTTTTCTTCTTTTAATAATAATTTAAACGCCTCGGTCAAAGATCCTATTTTTTCCATCACGCTTTATTCAACCTCTCTAACTATCTATCTCTTAAAAATTCTGTCGAAAAAACAAAGAGAATTCTACCCTCTTACACAATTCTGCCTTTTTACATATAGAAAGCAATTAAAAGTTAATAAAATTTCATAAAAATTTGTACTACTTCGCAAAATTGAACTTTACTATTTGAATATTTTTACCAGTTTGCCTAAACTGACTCTATCGAAGGCTAAAATCTTGATCCATTAAGTTCTATTCACTCAGTTCTAGCTATTAAGGAGACTATTTATGAAAGTAACAGTATTAGGTGCAGCAGGTGGTATTGGGCAGGCATTGGCATTATTGTTAAAATTACAGCTTCCAGCAGGTACAGATCTCGCTTTATATGACATTGCTCCTGTTACCCCAGGAGTTGCGGTAGATATTAGCCATATCCCAACGGCGGTTAAAGTAATTGGCGTGAGTGGCGATGACCCAAGCGAAGCATTAAAAGAAGCTGACTTGGTATTAATTTCTGCAGGTGTTGCTCGCAAACCTGGTATGGATCGTTCTGATCTTTTCAATATCAACGCTGGCATTGTGCGTAATTTAGTTGAAAAAATTGCACGAGTTTGTCCAACAGCGTGCATTGGTATTATTACAAACCCAGTGAACACAACCGTCGCCATTGCAGCGGAAGTATTAAAAAAAGCGGGCGTATACGATAAACGCAAGCTTTTTGGGGTAACCGCTCTAGATGTACTACGTTCAGAAACTTTTGTTGCAGAATTAAAGGGTAAAGATGTTGATAAAGTAAAAGTCCCTGTTATCGGC
This sequence comes from Nicoletella semolina, assembly GCF_004345745.1. GTDB lineage: Bacteria > Pseudomonadota > Gammaproteobacteria > Enterobacterales > Pasteurellaceae > Nicoletella > Nicoletella semolina. The sequence goes on from NZ_SLXJ01000011.1 coordinate 67,687, forward strand.
GGTCATTCTGGCGTAACCATTTTGCCTTTGCTTTCTCAGGCAACAGAAGAAGATAAAATCAACTTTAGTCAAGAAGAAATTGAGAAACTAACACAACGTATCCAAAATGCAGGAACTGAGGTAGTGGAAGCCAAAGCAGGCGGAGGCTCCGCCACCCTTTCAATGGCACAAGCCGCCGCTCGTTTTGCTCGTTCTGTTCTAAAAGGACTAAATGGCGAGGAGACTATCGAATTTGCTTATGTTGAAGGCGATGGGAAATACGCACGTTTCTTCGCTCAGCCTGTGAAATTAGGTATAGAAGGAATAAAAAAACTCCTTGATATTGGCGAATTAAGTGATTATGAGAAAAATGCCATTGAAGCAATGCTACCAACACTTAGAGAAGATATTGAATTAGGCGAGAAATTTGTAAACAGTTAAACGATTATAAATCGTCGTTTCTACTAAAAATCTAAGAAGCTCACGTCAGCTAAATAAGCTATAGCTTCTTAGATTTTCTATTTTCAAAACGCCCAAGCGGTCAATTATGTGTATAATTTTGCAATCAAGAAAGAAAACAAGGAAAGCAAATGAATCCAATCATTAATCTGAATGAAAATAACTTCAATGATGTTATTCAAATGGCGAGTGAAACACCTATCGTCTTCCATTTTATGTCTCCAAATGAACCACAGGCACTTCAAATGGAAACAATGCTACGTCATTTGTCTGATGAATTTAAGCAACAATTTTTATTAGCAATTATCAATTGCGATGAACAACCTATGATTGCCGCTCAGTTTCGTATTCAAGCGATCCCAAGCTGCTATTTCTTTAAAGACGGACAGCCTGTCGATGCAATTCAAGGATTAGTCAGCGAGCAAGAACTGCGTTTAAGATTAAATAACATCTTACCGAAAGAAGAAGAGCTGAAATTTAATCAAGCACTAGAATATTTAGCAAGTGAACAATATGAGTTAGCTCTTCCCTTATTAAAAACAGCGTGGGAATTAACTAATCAGAAAAATAGCGATTTTGCCCTGCTTTATGCCGAAACTTACATCACGATGAAAAATGGTGAAGCAGCTAAAACAATCTTAAGTCAGATTCCACTGCAAGATAGAGACAGTCGCTGGAATGGGCTACAGGCTCAAATTGAGTTATTAGAGCAAGCAGCAGACTCGCCTGAAATTCAACAACTCCAAGCAGATTATCAGAAAAATAAAAGCCCTGAAATTGCGATAAAACTCGCCAATCAATTACATCAAACACACCGTAATGAAGAGGCACTTAATTTATTACTTGATTGGCTAAAAAAAGATCTAGCCGCTGGAAATGGCGAAATCAAAAACCAATTTTTATCGATCACTGCGGCAATTGGTCATAATGATCCTATTGTTGGTAAATTTCGCAGACAGTTCTATTCGTTACTGTACTAAAGGCAATACAAAGTAACTCTCGAAAAATAAGTCCCGAAAATTCGGGACTGTCAAATTAGATAATGATGTTAGCCAAGGTAACCCCCACACTACAAGCCACAACAATACCAATTAGACCAGGCACCATAAAACTGTGATTGAAATAATATTTTCCAATTTTTGTTGTACCCGAAATATCGAAATTCACGGTTGCAATATCAGATGGATAATTAGGAATGAAGAAATAACCATAAGTTGCAGGCATTAACCCTATCAATAACGGCACAGGTAATCCCATTGCTAATCCAACTGGCAATAGCATACGAGCCGTTGCAGCTTGGCTGTTAATCACCACCGAAACCGCAAACAGTGCAAAGGCAAATGTCCAAGGGTATGTGTTCACTATTTCTGTAATCCTTCCTTTAAAAGCAGGCATTGCATAGGTAAAATAAGTATCGCTCATCCAAGCAATACCAAAAATAGCAATCGCAGCAACCATACCAGATTTAAAGACGACACCATTTGGTACTTTTTGAACATCAGTTTTGGTTGCAAGCAAAATAATCCCACCAAATGCTAACATTACCATTTGTATTACTGCACTCATTGGAATAGCTTTGCTATTAATCGTACGAACAGCAGGGAAAATTGCAATAATTACAATGAAAACGAGTGCTAGCAAAAATAACAAGACTGCATATTTTGCCGTAACAGGAAGTTGCTCATTTAAAGAAGTATTGGTGGTATTTAGAATACGATCTTTCCACATTGGATCTGCCAAACGTCTTTGGTATTCTGGATCATCTTGCAATTCTTTACCTCGTTTTACGCTGTATAAAGAAAGTGCTAGCACACCTGACAAAGTCGCAGGAATCGTAACAAAGATGATATTTAATAAAGTTACTTGAGAAAAAGCAGGTAATTCCGTAATTTGCCCTAAATAATAGACCACAGCGGCCGAAATCGGACTACCAGTAATTCCTAATTGAGAGGCAACGGAAGCCGCTGCCATTGGACGTTCTGGTCTAATCCCATTTTTAAGCGAAACATCACCAATAATTGGCATAATAGAGTAAACTGCGTGTCCAGTACCAAGCATCAATGTCATTGTATAAGTAACAATGGGTGCTAAAATAGTCACTCGTTTAGGATTACTTCTCAAAATACGCTCTGCCATTTGTAGCATAAACTTCAACCCACCAGCGGCCTCCAAAACTGAAGCACAGGTTACAACAGCGAGAATGATCAACATCACTTGAATTGGCGGCGAGGTAGGCGACATTCTAAGCACAAAAACCTCAATCACCAGACCAATACCCGATACAACCCCCAATCCTATGCCACCATAGCGACTACCAGCATACAAAAATACAAGTAGGAGTAAAAATTCTAAATAAAGCATAAAGACCTTAGATATTAATAGATGACTAATTAGATTCTACACTTATTCAATTAAGAATATTTTTATCTAAATCAAATATTTGCTCTTTTGGTCAACATAAGGGACATCTTTTCATCGTTTTTTGCAATAAGAAAAGTATGAGGTTTGATAGTTATATTAGATTCACAGCAAAATATCATTATTTAAATACTCATTTCACATCACACGTTTGATTATTTGAGAATAAATCAACTTATTACTACAAGAATACTGCTCGTAAGAAAGAGTGGCTTCATCGTGATTAGCAAATTCATAACAGAACTGCGTTTCAATAAACAAATTCTCACCTGTTTTATATAAATTATTGTGATGGTAATTCTATAAAACTCAGCTAACGAGTTAAGATAAGCATTAACCCCAACAATAACATAGACAAACAACCTGCCGCCCAACCCTATCCGATAGGTTGACAAGATGAACGTATATTTCTTGTAATGCCTTGTAAAACTGAGAATTAACCGCATTAGAAAATTGCTGAAATTCAGCTTGTTGCTACTTGTGCCTTTGCACTTCTTAGCATTTGTTCTTTGGTATGCTCATTGTTGAACAACTTGTTGCTGGCGTACAATATCGTTATCCAAAAATGATTTCACTTCCTATGTCAATAGGAAGTGAAATCAAAACAATGTAATAAATGAGAGAGGCTAAGATAAGGTAATAGAGTATAAAAAAACCCCCGAGATTCCTCTCAGGGGTTTAGTTGCTTTAGTTTACTTGAATTAGTTTATTTGAAT
>NZ_SLXJ01000012.1 GCF_004345745.1 Nicoletella semolina
ATGGATTTATTGGTAAATTTTCCACTGAAATTGACCGCTTTTTTATTGTTTTTCTTCCCCTCCCTCAGTTCTACGGACAGCGCTCTTTGTGGGCGGAAGGCGCGAAAGGGAATAAAAGCGAAGAAAGGATTTCCCTCCCCCCACCGCTTACGGAGGGAGGGGAAATAATGGGGGCTAGGGAGTTATGACAAATAAGGCAGAAGTTGTGCTAGGATTATTATTTGCTGGCAAATGCGTGAAATCCGCTCGACAATTACACTGATTGGCTATTATGCCTAAATTTAGGTGATTGGTAGATCATATCAAGTAATGTTTCCATTTTTTGATTACGAGAGCCTTTTATGAGTAGAACGAGCGGTTCGTTTTGCTGGATTTTTTGCAATATAATTGGTAGTAAGAAATCGTACATTGCGGTTTTGTCAGTGAAATGATGATCTGAATTTTGACTAATTACTGCACTCTCTTTGCCAAAACTCACTACTAAATCTAAGTCCGCTTGAGCGACAAAATCTGCCACTTCTTGATGGCAAGCAGGGCTATCTTTACCTAATTCTGCCATATCACCCACCGCAAAAATACGGAAAGCAGGGTAATTTTGTAGCACGCTGACTGCGGATTTCATCGAATCCACGTTAGCATTATAAGTATCGTCAATTAGCAAGCAATGCTGGTTGATTGGTATTGGGAGTAAGCGTCCTTTTACTTTTGAGTGTTGCTCCAAGCCTTGTTTGACGGCATTTAAATCTGCTCCCACTGCCATTGCCAATGCGGTTGCAGCTAATGCGTTGCTAACATTGTGTGTGCCTAAATAGGGCAAATTGATCTCAATTTCGCCCTGTGGCGTATGTAGCAAGAAAGTCGAGCCATTGAGATTTAATACCACATTTTCTGCCCAATAATCAGCATAAGAATCGGTATCTGATCCTACATAAGAAAAGGATTGCAATTCGTGATTGCCAATTTCTGCCTGCCATTGTGGGTGGTAGTGGGTGAGGTTTACAATCGCCTTGCCATCAGCTTTTAAGCCACGATAAATCTCACCTTTTGCTTGTACAACACCTGCTAGCGATCCAAAACCTTCTAGGTGGGCGGCGGCAACATTATTTACCAAGCACGCATCAGGCTGAGCAATCGCTGTGGTATAGGCGATTTCACCAATGTGATTTGCACCTAATTCCACCACGGCAAATTTGTGTTTTGGCGTGAGGCGAAGTAAGGTCATCGGTACACCTAACTCATTGTTTAAGTTACCCAATGTGTAGAGAACTTCGTCCTTGCAAGCGGTCATTTTTTGCAAAATTTTTGCAGTCATTTCTTTGACGGTGGTTTTGCCAGAGGATCCTGTTATTGCCACGGTTTTCGGATTTAATTGTGCCTTTAGCCATTTTGCTAAATCGCCCAACGCCAAACGAGTGTCTGCCACCACGATTTGTGGCACAGCGACACTCCTCTCACGTTCAACCACCACCGCTACACAACCTTGTGCAATCGCATTTTCGAGGTAATCGTGAGCATCAAACTTCTCGCCCTTTAACGCAAAAAACAGACCATTTTCCGCCGCTTGACGGGTGTCAGTGCTGATATTTTCTACTGAAATTTCCCCTGAACCGACTAACCGTCCGCCTAGAATTTCAGCAATTTTTTGAAGTGTGAGTTTTATCATCTTGTTTCCCCATTTGCCAAAGCTATTATTTACCCTCTAGGTCTGAACCGAGTAAAACAGAATACCTATGAAGTTAAAAACTTTCTTGCCCATTCTTGATCTGAATATGAAATTTTTTTAGTACCGATGATTTGGTAATCTTCGTGTCCTTTCCCTGCGATCAGTACGACATCTTTGGGTTCAGCTTGAGCGATAGCGGTTTCGATAGCGTATTGACGAATGTGCATTTTTTGTATGGTGTTAGGTTTTTTGAATCCCATTAGCATATCGGCAAAAATGAGGTCAGGATCTTCTGTTCTTGGGTTGTCGTCTGTGATGATGACTTTGTCTGCATATTGTTCGGCAATTTGTGCCATCAGCGGGCGCTTACCTGTATCACGATCGCCACCGCAGCCAAACACACACCATAATTTGCCTTCGCAATGCAGGCGTGCGGCTTGTAAGGCTTTTTCAAGTGCATCTGGTGTGTGAGCGTAGTCTATGATGACCATCGGCTTATTTTCACCTGTTAGGCATTCCATTCGTCCACAAACGCCTGTGAGCAGCGGTGCAGTTTTAACTAATTTTTGTAAATCGACACCAAGAGCCAATAAGCCCGCTAATGCGGTAAGTAAGTTGCTGACGTTGAATGCTCCAATTAGGCAGCTGTTTAGTGTACCGTTGCCCCAGCTTGAGCAAAATTCAATGGTTGCACCTTTTAGGGTGAATGTAACCGCTTGAGCCTTAATAAATAAGTGGTTGCTCTCAAACGTTGGATCGCAACTGACTGCAATCGCTTGTGGTAATTTTGTCAGCCATTCACGCCCAATTTCATCATCAGCGTTGATAACTTGCTTTTTCGTTGCTAGTTCGCTAAATAGACGGAATTTTGCAGCGGCGTATTCTTCCATTGTGTGATGATAATCAAGATGATCTCGGCTTAAATTGCTGAAAATAGCCACGTCAAATTGCAAAGCTTCCGTACGGTATTGTGCTAAACCGTGTGAGGACACTTCCATTGCACAAAAATCCGCACCGAGTTCAACAAAATTTGCTAGATTTTGCTGAATTTCGACCGCTGATCCTGTGGTGTTAATGGCTTCTTTGACATTGCCATACAAGCCATTACCAATTGTCCCCATTACAGCTGCTTTGCCGCCTAGTAGGTTATGCCATTGAGCAAGAAGTTGGGCAGTGGTAGTTTTGCCATTTGTGCCAGTAACGCCAGCTAAGATTAATTTCTCACTTGGGTGGGCGTAAAATAAGCCTGCAATTTGGGATAAATGTTTATCTAAGTTGGGGACGCTGATGACTTTGCAAGTAGTACGATCTAAGTTAAATTTCGCAAATTGACTAGGTAATTCAGGAGCTTGTTGCTCTGCATCGGCTTCTGCAAGCACCAGTGTCGCACCGTTTTCGATAGCTTGTTCAATAAATTGGCGAGCATCAATTTGATGTCCTTTGAGTGCGATAAAAAGATCACCTTGTTTGACTGTGCGACTGTCTAGGGTTATCCCTTGCAAGGTGGAAAGTGTATCTGTCCAAACAGAGAGTTCTGGCAAAAAAGAAAGTAGGCGTTGCATTATATTTCCTTACTAAAAAGAGTGATTTGGCACTAGCTATGTAGTACTAAATGGTAAAATTATCTGCTCGTTGCTGACTAGTGAGTTGAATTCAGATTAAGCTCACGCACTGCATTTTCTGTGCCAGTGAGGTTGTCTGGTTTAACATTACGAGCCTTAAGAACGTTACCCATTATGCTTGAAAAAAGTGGGGCAGAAACTGCTCCGCCATAGTACGCACCTGCTTTAGGTTCGTTAATTAATACCACGAGAGCAAAGCGAGGACTACTTGCAGGAGCAAGACCTGCGGTGTAGGCGAGGTATTTCTCAACATATTTACCCTGTTCAATTTTTCGAGCAGTACCTGTTTTGATGGCGACACGGTAGCCATCGACCGCTGCTCTTGCACCGCCTTCCCCTTTGTGAGCAACCGTTTCCATCATCGCCACGACTTCTCGGGTGATTTTTTCAGGTAGTACACGTTCACCAATGATTGGGGGATCGACTTTGGTGATAGAAAGAGGACGATAAATACCAAAGCTGCCTAAAGTCGCATAAGCTCGAGCTAGCTGGAGCGGCGTAACATTAAGACCATAACCATAGGCAACTGTCGCTCGTTCAATATCTGCCCAACGTCTGCGATCGCCATTTGAGCCTCGTTGTTCGCCAAGTCCTAGCCCTGTATCCTTACCAAATCCGACTTTACTATAAGTGTCAATTAGAGTACTTGGTGGCATTCTAAGTGCAAGGCGACTTACCCCGATATTACTCGATTTTTGCAAAATCCCTGTTAAAGTCAGGCTCTCACGAGGAGCAACGTCTCTAATAGTGTGTCCATTGACAATAAAGGGGCGAGTGTTAATGATTTCATCGTGGTAAGTCACTTTATTTTGTAATGCTGTGAGTACCACGAGCGGTTTGACGGTTGAACCTGGTTCAAAAGTATCGGTAATTGCTCGGTTGCGAGCAAGCTCGGATTTAAATTCGCTGCGATTATTCGGATTAAACGAAGGGGCATTCGCCATTGCGAGAATCTCGCCTGTTTGCACATCGACTAATACGGCGGTTCCTGATTCGGCTTTATTTTCAATTACCGCTTTTTTGATTTCACGGTAAACCATAGATTGCAACTCTTCATCAATACTTAATACAACATCTTGTGGGTCGTACTGTTTTTCATTGCGAATCGTTTCAATGATATTGCCTCGTGCATCTTTACGAATAATTTTTTTGCCATTTTTTCCGATTAACAACGCATCGAAGCTTCGTTCTAGCCCTTCCATACCTTGTTTGTTATCCACGTCAGTAAATCCAATGAGCTGGGAAATTTCTTCTGCTAAAGGATAAAAACGGCGAGATTGCACCTTGAGTATCAATCCATCAATTTTAAGCGCTTTTGCAAAGTCGGCAATCGTTTCAGATTCGTGGCGTGAGATATATAAAAAGCGTTGTTCTGAAGCGGTATAAAGTTTTTCCATTAAGGTGCTGTATTTCATTTCTAGGCTTTTTGCTAGTTCTTGCATTTTTTCACGCTCAAGTTTTGCAAGAGCCATTTCACTTTGAACAAAGTCAGAGTTTGGGTTATTACGCACTTTCACGAGTAAATCGGCATAATTTAAGCCTGTCATTTCTGAAAGTAGAGTCCAGTAACCGTCATTTTCGTGATTAAAAATAACTTTAGGATTGTATTTCTTTTGCTTATTTTTCGGCTTTGCTTTGATGAAATGATTGACGTTGGCTTCAATTTTACTGGCAGAAAAGCCCATTTCCATTGCTAATTTTCGCCACTGCGTTTTATTACGGCGTAATTTGGTATCAAAATATTCTTTAGGATCAATGGTGATGGAATACATTGGTACGCTAATAGAAAGCACTCGATTATGGCGATCTAAAATTCTTCCTCGTGTAAAAGGTAATTCTTTAGTTCGAACTGAGCGATCGTTGGCTTCTTTAATTAACCGCTCTGAATCTGTTATTTGCAGTGAAAAACCTTTGTAGAGTAAAGCAATTGCCATTAACGCAATGACAATATAACTAATCAAAAATCGATTAGGTAAGAAACTAGGTTCATTTTTTGTTTTATTCGTTGTATAAGGTACAGAAGAAAGCGTTTTTTTTTCTTTCTTCGTATTAAATTTAACCGCTTTTTTCATTCATTACTCAACTAAAATAACTTCTTGTGTTTTTTGAATAGGTTGTAGACCAAATTTTTCTGCCACTGCTTCAACACGAGATTTTTGACTTAACGAATTTTCCTCTAGTTGTAGGTGAATATATTGGTTTTCCAACTTTTGATTTTTTTGTATTAATTTATTTTGTTCTGCAGTTACCAGCCGTGTTTGGTGAGTGATCCAAATCGTTGCTATAGCACTGGCAACAATCGCAACTAATAACATTATGGCTACTTTGTTATATGAGGTTAAATCATCAAGAATAATTTGATGTAAAGGATAGCGTTTTGACATTAGCGTTTCTCCGCAATTCGTAGCACGGCACTGCGAGAGCGAGCATTTAGCTCAATTTCCGCCTCACTCGGCATTATCGCCTTGCCAATTGCAAGAAGAGGAATATGTTTATTTAATTCACTTTCCAAAATTGGTAAGCCTTTTGGTACAACTTGCCCTTTACTATGCTTGCGAATAAATTGTTTCACCATACGATCTTCAAGGGAGTGGAAACTGATAATGGATAGTCGCCCTTGCGGTGCAAGTACATTTAAGGTTGATTTAAGAGCGGTGTCTAATTCGTCCAGCTCACTATTAATAAAAATTCGGATAGCTTGGAAAGTACGAGTTGCAGGGTGTTTATGTTTATCCTTAAACGGCACTGCATTGGCAACAATCTCAGCTAGCTGTAGCGTGCGAGAAATTTTTTCTTGTGCAGATTTATTGTAAGAAACGACCGCTTGTGCAATGCGTTTGGCAAAACGTTCCTCGCCAAATGCTTTGAGTACCCATGCTAAATCTTCGACTGGAACCTGTGCTAACCATTGTGCAGCAGATAGCCCTTTGGTGGTATCCATTCGCATATCAAGGGGTCCGTCTCGCATAAAGCTAAACCCCCGATCGGCTTCGTCAAGCTGTGGTGAAGATACGCCTAAATCAAGTAAAATGCCGTCTATTTTGCCAACAATATTTAGATCTTCACAAATATCTGGAAGAGCAGAAAATGCTGAATGTACGATTTGAAAGCGAGGATCGTTGATCGTGCTAGCTTCTACAATAGCACGAGGATCTCGGTCGATGGCGATAAGCCGTCCCTCATTACCCAATTTAGACAAGATCAGCCTAGAGTGTCCGCCACGCCCAAATGTGCCATCAATATAGGTTCCATTTGGCTTGATTGATAGCCCTTCTACCGCTTCGTGTAACAAAACAGTAATATGTTTGGAGGTACTCGACATTACTTAATCCTTTAATCCTTGCTTTATTCTGCTCACGTTAAACTGACAAATTCTATAGATTTCAATACTTGGGAGCAAGCGGTTTATATTGTGCTAATAATTGCAAATCAAGGTAACGAAATATGTTTTCTTATTTTTTGTTATTTTTCACTTATGCCAATAATGTAAATTAAGTTTAATGCAATTGCGTTTTGCTTGCGTTGTTATTGCTATTATCAGCTGAAGATGCGGCATAAGAGGCAAAATGGCTGTGCAAAAATAAGCAAACTACTCGTAGATATTCTACGATTTCTTCGGCTGCTTCTAGTAATTCAGCGTTATTGTCATCAGGGGCATACCCCAATTTAGCAATTTCAGCCAAATCGTCTATTGCTTCACCGACTTCGTCGGTTTCTTGATCTAATCGAGGCTGTGCCAATCCTAAGCCTAACAGAAAATGTCCTGCCCATTCTGCAATGCTGTCTGCCAATGCAAAGCCATCATCTTCATTTTGGGGTAGCCAAAGGGAAAAAAGCGTGTTGGCTTGTTCAAAATTGTGTTGTAGCTGTGGATAAAATTCGCTTAACTGCTGGAGGGGTTGTTGAGAAAAAGCGTGTCCATCATTCGTAAATTGATATGTTAACGTTTTCCATGATTCATCTTGCACACCACCTGCTAATAAGCCACTTAAAAAACCGTGAAATTCTGCAGCAGTGTAATCGATTTGTAATGTGGAAATAAGGTGTGAAAATTGATTAGATTGAGAAATTGTCATAGTGTTTATTTATGCTTTAGTTTATTTGTGATTTGATTAAAGGGTGGCATAATAGCAAAAATTTTGCATTCCGTGAGGATTTCCCAACAATGTCGAAGAATAATATTGAATTACAAATTTTTGGGCAAGTGCTTCGTTTATATTGTCCTCTAGAACAACAAGAGGCGTTACTCGCTTCTGCACAGCGGCTTGAAGAGCGTGTTGCCATCTTAAAAGAACAGTCTGGTATTATCCAATTAGAGAAAGTGTTGGCTATTGTGGCACTGAATTTAAATTATGAATTAGAGCAAGAACAACGTAAAAATCTTGATAATAAAAATGTGCTAGTAGCCTGTTTACAGCAGCTTGATACCTCCCTTAGTCAGTTTCAATCAACTGATGCTCTTGTTGTGGGCTTAGATACAGTGGAGGACTTAAAACTTGAAGCAAACTTAGAAAAAAGCGAGCATTCAAATACAGTCATTGTTCAAGAAAATGGCAAATAAAGAAATTTTTTGCTATTTAATACGACTAACACTAGGAAAAACAACTAAATTCCGTTAGTATTCCTATCGCCTGAGGTGTGCGTTGTTTGTTACGTCCCTGAGCCGATATTTAAAACTCCTTGAGTTGAATTGCTCATTGTTGGTGAGCAGGCTCGCTTGCGAGAAGCCTAAAAACGATGTTATTCGACTCCCTTGAACCAACTGGTTCAAGGACCACAACAGATAGCGGCACTTCGGGTCTTGTTATGTATTCACATTCCATTACACATTCGATCACTGAACAACGCCAACGTATTCGCAAAGAAATGCGAACCTTGCGTAAGAGGCTTTCTCCGCAGCAGCAAGCTTTTGCCGCACAATCAATTATTAACCCTGCACTGGATCTCCTTTGTGATTATCAAGCCGATCGAATTGGTTTTTACTTGCCATTTGAAGGCGAAATCTCCCCTCTTGAATTAATGCAACAGATCGCCTTATTAGGCAAAAAATGCTATGTGCCAGTACTGCACCCATTTTCTGCTAATCAGTTGCTCTTTTTGGAATATCATTCAGACTGTTTGCACACCAATCGTTTCGGTATTTTGCAACCAAGATTAGACCTTCGCAAGGTGTTGCCTGTCTCCGAATTAGAAATGCTATTTGTACCGCTGGTTGCGTGCGATAAAAATGCCAATCGAATTGGAATGGGAGGTGGTTTTTATGATAGAACATTAAGTCAATCTCCGCATTTAGTGAGCGTGGGCTTAGCCCATCGTTTTCAGCAGCTAGATAAGCTGCCGATCCAGCCGTGGGATACGCCGCTTAATCATCTGATATTAGGCGACTGTGAATGATATTGAGCGAGAACGAACCATGTCTTTGAAATTGCCACCCCCAGTGTTATTTATGATTGGTATTGGACTAATCACTTTTTTACCTCGCTACAATGAACCTGTGTGTGGGTGGCGTTTTGTTGCAGCGTTATTCGCAATCATCAGTTTCATCATTGCTGGAATGAGCGTTTATGCTTTTTTGCAAAAAAAGACCACAATCAGCCCGCTTGATCTAGATAAAACGCAAGTGCTTGTTGTACATAGTGTGTATAAAGTAAGCCGTAATCCTATGTATCTTAGCCTTGTAGGATTACTTATCGCTTGGGGAATGTGGACGGCGAGCCTCTCGTTTGTCATTGTTGTTTGGGGATTTATTCGCTATTTGACTTATTTTCAAATCTTGCCTGAAGAGCGTATGCTTGAACAAAAATTCGGACAAGTTTACCTCTCTTACCAGCAGCAAGTTCGCCGTTGGCTATGATCCCAAGTCTGTATTTTTGGCTTTGATTTCTCACTCAATAGATTGAAATTTGATTGCAAACTTTACAAAAAACTTGCACAATCCCACCGCTTGTAAACGCATTAAGAGGATAAAATATGACAACGCCTACCAACTATGAAGAGACAATTTTTAGCAAAATTATTCGTAAAGAAATCCCAGCCAAAATTGTTTATCAAGATGAATTAGTTACTGCCTTTCGTGATATTGCTCCACAAGCAAAAACGCATGTTTTAATTATCCCTAATAAATTTATCCCAACACTCAACCATGTTACTGATGAGGACGAAGCAGTTCTAGGACGTTTAATGACAGTTGCAGCCAAGATTGCCAAAGAGGAAGGAATTGCTGAAGAGGGATATCGATTAATTATGAATTGTAATCAGCACGCAGGACAGGAAGTTTTCCATATCCATATGCACCTTTTAGGTGGTGAACCGTTAGGTAAAATGCTAGCAAAATAGCAAAAATATAAATAATGAGAAAAAGTATGTTAAAACTTCGTGTTTTTCTATGTGCATTATGCGTGTGTTTGGTGGGGTGTTCAGGTTCGCCAAATAGCTATTTGCCTACCCAAACTCAGCCAATTTTAAACATTGAGACCTCTATTGCAACATCGGTCGCTACTCAAACGCAAGAAGAGCAACTGGTTTTTACGAACCTGAAGCCTGAAATCACCACGTTGGCGTACAAAATATTTTGGTATGACCAATATGGTGTTACACAAACTATTTATACACCCACAATCTATTTACAAGCGGCTGATCAGCTAAATGAGTGGCGAACATTATCGCTGCAGCCAAATGAAAGACGAGAGATTTCATTGACTAAGCCTACTGCAGAAAGTACGCACTATCGAGTGTATGTGCGTGCAAATTAATAACGGACTTGCTGAAAATGGCTTAAATTGGTTGATTAAACAGCGACAAAGTCCAATTGTTCAAATCTCGCCGTTGGCAGGTCTTACCGCTTGCAGTCAATTGATTGAGTTGGCAAACGGAGAGCGTTATATTTGGCGAAAACAGAGCGATAGAGCAAGCAATTACGGGATAAATTACCAAGCCGAAGCGATGTTGCTTCAAGAGCTTGCACCGCTCGGTTTTACGCCCAAAGTGGTTTATTCTGATGCCCAAGGCTCACTGCTAAACTGGATTGAGGGAGCTGTGCCAAGTGCGTTTTCAAATGAATTGCTAGAAAAACTTGCCCGATATCTTGCTCGGTTACATCATTTTGATTGGCAAGCGGTCAAAAATTCACAAAATTTTGCGATATTAAATTTAGCAGAACGCTGTACTTTTTTATGGGAAAAATTGCCTGATACTAAGCAAAAACAACTTTCCTCTTTACGTCCTTTTCGTCAAATCACTCCGTTGGCACAAGCCGTTTGCCACCACGATTTACATCTTGGCAATCTGCTTTTGCAAGACAACTCCCTGTTTATCATTGATTGGGAATATGCCGCACTTTCGGATCCTGCCCTTGATATTGCATTGTTTTTCGAGTCAAGCCAGCTAACCTCACAACAAAAAATGCATTTTTTTACACACTATTTTGCAAAAAATTCCGTCAATCTGACCGCTTATGCTGCTAAAATAAAAGAATACCAACCTGAAATAAAAAAGTTGAACCAGCTTTGGTTTGCGTTATAGCTTTTTGTCGAATGAAATGAAGAGAAACAGAATTAATGATGAGAACCATTTCTATTTGTAAAATAATGTAAAGGCGATTGCTTTTATTTTTGATAATCACTATCATCTAGAAAATTTAAAAATAATAGGTAATCACTCCAACTCTTACGCTAGATTTCCCCACAAAATCTAGCGATTTTTTTATCATTTGCTTCTTTATCAACCATTCCTCTCACTTTGATTTTTTTCTTGATTTATCTATGCATTATCTACGATTTTTTGTGATGCTTCTCTATGATTTTTAGCTTATCTCGTTATAATATCTGCCATTTTAGCGTTATAAAACAGAAAGGATAATCTATGACATTGCCGATTGACACACTTTTAGCTGAACTAAAACGTGGTGTAGAAGATGTATATTCAGAAGTCGATCTGATTGAAAAATTGAAAGAAAATCGTCCATTGCGTATCAAACTTGGGGCGGATCCCACTGCACCTGATATTCATTTAGGTCATACCGTGGTACTGAATAAATTACGTCAATTCCAAAATTTTGGACACGAAGTGATTTTTTTAATTGGTGATTTTACGGCAACAGTTGGTGATCCTTCAGGAAAAAATGCTACTCGTCCGCCACTTTCTCGTGAGGACGTGCTACGCAATGCGGAAACCTACAAAGAACAGATTTTCAAAATTCTTGATCCTCAAAAAACGAAAATTGTGTTTAACTCCGACTGGTTAGGCGAGTTAGGAACAGTTGGAATGATTCGTCTTGCCTCTAATTATACAGTGGCTCGAATGCTAGAACGTGATGATTTTAAAAAACGTTTTGCTAATAACCAACCGATTGCTATTCACGAATTTATTTATCCGCTATTACAAGGCTACGATTCGGTACACTTAAAAGCCGATGTTGAACTTGGCGGTACTGACCAGACGTTTAATTTATTGATTGGGCGAGAGCTGCAAAAATCAGCAGGGCAAAAACCGCAAGTCGCAATGACACTTCCTTTGCTTGTCGGGCTAGATGGTGAGAAAAAAATGTCAAAATCGTTGGGTAACTATATTGGTGTTACTGAAGAGCCTAATGAGATGTTTGGCAAGATTATGTCGATTTCTGACGAATTAATGTGGGATTGGTATAACTTGCTTTCTTTCCGTCCATTAGAGGAAATTGCTCAGTTAAAAGCGGAGGTTCTAGCAGGAAAGAACCCTCGAGATATTAAAATTTTACTTGCTAAAGAAATTATCGCACGCTTTCATAATGACAGTGCAGCCCAAGCGGCAGAGCAAGCCTTTATTAATCGCTTTCAAAAAGGTGCATTACCAGATGAAATGCCTGAATTAAGTTTTGAAGGGGATAGACCATTGGCTAATTTATTAAAAGAGGCAGAGCTTGTTAGCTCTACATCAGAAGCCATTCGCTCTATTCAACAAGGTGGTGTTAAAATAGATGGCGAGAAGGTGGAGGACACTAAATTGGTGATTACCGCTGGCACGCGTGCTGTGTTCCAAGTCGGCAAACGAAAATTTGCTCGCATTTCTGTAAATTAACCCTCATTTACCTCCCTATTAAGGTAGGGAGGTATGATAGCTGATAACTTAGGGCGAATAATGACGGCACTTCTCAGACAATTTATGCTGCCTCAGTTGGCAATTGGCACAATCGAAACAGTCTTTAATCTATTATTACAGCGTTCAGGTCAGACATTACCCATTTTGCGTAAATTAGCGGATAAAACCCTCAAAGTGGAACTTATCTCGCCGAATATTACACTGTTTATTTTGTTTAGCGAAACGAGAACTGAGTGGCTTAATCAATACAGTGGTACGCCTGATTGTACAATAACCTTAGCCTCGCAAATACTTCCTAAACTACGCGATAGACAGCATTTAGCAACCCTGATTAATCAGCAATCAGTTATCTTACAAGGTGATTTGCAACTGTTACAGCAATTTAGCCGCTTGCTTGATGAGCTTGAGACTGACCCTGCTGAATTACTGTCGCCGATTATAGGTGATGTCTTAGCACAAGCTTCTACAAACGTTGTTAAAATGCTGTTTAATCGATGTCAGCAACAATTTTCTCAACAGAGCCATTATCTTGCTGAAAACTTAACGACTGAATTTTCTGTTGTGGTACATCGTTTACAAATTGCTGACTTTTGCGATCAAGTTAGCGAACTTGCACAACAAGCGGTTAAATTAGAGCAAAAAATTGCAAAGTTGGATACACAAAGATCTTCAAGGACGCTATGATTTTCAAAAATTCTCGCAGGCTTTACCGCATTATTCATACCTTTTTACGTTATGGGATTGATGAAGCCATTCCAAATATCGCTGCTACTCGCCAATTACGTTTTGCTCGCAAACTATTATTTGGGGTAAAAAATGATTTCTCAAATCAGCCGTTGAGCGTTCGCCTACGTTTAGCTTTGCAAGAATTAGGCCCCGTTTGGATCAAACTCGGTCAAATGCTCTCTACTCGGCGTGATTTATTTCCCCCTGAATTTGCTGATCAACTCGCTCTGCTACAAGACGCTGTTGAACCTTTTGAGGGGAAACTGGCTCGAGAAATTATTGAGAAAAGTTTAGGCAGCAGTATTGAGACGTGGTTTGATGATTTTGATGAAACCGCATTGGCTTCTGCTTCAATCGCTCAAGTGCATACTGCAAAATTCAACCAAGCTCAAGCGTTTGCAGGTCAAGAAGTGGTGTTAAAAGTCCTTCGTCCTAATATCGAAGAGGCGATCTTTGCTGACATTTCACTGATGTATCGCCTAGCTCACTGGATTCCAAAATTGAATGTACAAGGCAAACGACTAAGAGCAGTAGAAGTCGTGAGAGAATATGAAAAGACGCTGTTAAGTGAGCTAGATTTGCGTAAAGAAATGCGTAATGCAATGCGTTTACGAGCCAATTTTGAACAGAGTGAAATGCTTTATGTTCCTCAAATGCATACCCATTTTTGCCATAAAAATGTGATTGTGATGGAACGAATTTACGGTATTCCTGTGGCAAATATTGCTGAATTGAATGCGAATGGCATTGATATGAAGTTATTAGCAGAGCGTGGCGTACAAGTTTTTTTCACTCAAGTCTTTCGAGATAGCTTTTTCCATGCAGATATGCACCCAGGCAACATTTTTGTCAATCCTAACCACCCAGAAAATCCACAATATATTGGCATTGATTGCGGTATTGTTGGGACATTAAATCAAAATGATAAACGCTATTTGGCTGAGAGTTTCGTTGCCTTTTTTAATCGAGATTATCGCAAAGTAGCATTAATGCACGTCGAATCAGGCTGGACACCTGCTGATACGGATATTGATGCTTTTGAACAAGCATTTCGTGAAGTTTGTGAACCCATTTTTGCAAAACCACTCTCTGAAATTTCCTTTGGAAATGTGCTGCTAAATCTGTTTAATGTCGCTCGTGAATTTAATATGGAAGTCCAACCTCAGCTTGTTTTACTCCAGAAAACGCTGCTTTACATTGAAGGATTAGGTAGACAAATTTACCCACAGCTTGATTTATGGCAAACAGCAAAACCTTTCTTACAAAATTGGCTAGACGAACAAATGGGCGTAAAAGCAATGTGGCGTGATATCAAGGAAAATCTGCCTCAATTTAGACAACATTTTGCCCAGCTACCTAATACGCTTTTTCAAGCATTAGAGCAACAAAAACAGATTAACCTACGCTTAGCAGAAATCAATCAAACGTTGAATTCAAAACAGCCTTCATTAACACGATACAAACTCGCTTTACTTGCAATTATTTTAATGGGTACATTTTGGCAATTTCCAATTATGCCATTATGGTTAAGTGTCCCCATTTTATTTTTGAGCATAACATCACTCAGTATTATGTTACTCATTTCGATA
Organism: Nicoletella semolina; assembly: GCF_004345745.1. Lineage (GTDB taxonomy): Bacteria > Pseudomonadota > Gammaproteobacteria > Enterobacterales > Pasteurellaceae > Nicoletella > Nicoletella semolina. Next base: position 14,676 of record NZ_SLXJ01000012.1, read on the forward strand.
ATTAGGCGATAACTATCCCAATGGAAACCGAACAAGCGGTCTTTTTTACCACTATTTTTGCAAATTTTTAAGGAAAATTTATGCGTTCTCCCACCATTGCAATTGTTGCAGGCGAAGTGTCTGGCGATATTTTAGGAGCAGGTTTAATTAATGCATTAAAAAATCACTATCCCTACGCACGTTTTATTGGCGTAGCAGGCGAAAAAATGCAACAAGCAGGTTGTGAAACGTTATTTAATATGGAAGAGCTTTCTGTGATGGGGCTGGTGGAAGTCATAAAACATCTCCCTCGATTATTAAAACGCCGTCAGGAAGTTGTTCAGACAATGTTAGCGATTAAGCCTGATATTTTTATTGGGATTGATGCACCTGATTTTAATTTAGGGATCGAAGCAAAACTGAAAGCAAAAGGAATTAAAACCATTCATTATGTCAGCCCATCTGTTTGGGCGTGGCGACAAAATCGCATACATAAAATCGCTGAAGCAACAGATTTGATGCTTGCCTTTTTGCCCTTTGAGAAAGCCTTTTATGATCGTTTTAATGTGCCTTGCCGATTTATCGGGCACACGATGGCTGATGCAATCCCATTATACCCCGATCGCCAAAAAGCCTGCCAACAATTACAGCTTAATGAAAACCAACGTTATGTTGCAATACTTGTGGGTAGCCGAGCCAGTGAACTCAATTTTCTGACAGAACCTTTTTTGCAAGCAGCTGAATTACTTAAAACAACCTATCCAGATATCCAGTTTTTAGTCCCATTAGTCAGCAAAACACGCCTTGCCCAATTTGAAGCATTAAAAGCAAAAGTTGCTCCAGATTTGGAGGTTATTCCTTTAATTGGACAAGCTCGCAATGCAATGATTATCGCACAAGCAACATTACTGGCATCAGGCACAGCTGCATTAGAAGCGATGTTGTGCAAATCGCCAATGGTGGTGGGATATAAAATGAAGCCTGCGACCTATTGGTTGGCAAAAAGAATCGTAAAAACAGATTATATTTCATTGCCAAATTTACTCGCAAACGCACCGCTTGTCCCAGAGCTAATCCAAGATCAGTGCAGTCCAAAAAATTTAGCACAACATTTATCAGTTTATTTATCAACTGCCACAGACGAAAAAGCAGCAACAACATTGTTAAAACAACGTTTTATTGAATTACATCAACATATTCAATGTAACGCAGATGAACAAGCAGCACAGGCAGTCGTGGATTTGTTGGAAGGGGAGTAGCTTTTAAGGCTTTTCCCCTTGAGACTTCATTAACATTGACCAGTATGCAATGTTTGTAGAGCATAGACTTCAAAGTTGCCGATGTTTGTTACGCCTTGTGAGATTGCTTCTGCTGCAGCAATGGTGGTTTGAAGCGGCACTCTTTGCTGTAGTGCGGTGCGGCGGATAGAGTAGCTATCTTCAATCACTTTGGGATCACCGCTGACTGTGTTAATCACGATGGCAATTTCATTATTTTTTAACGCATCAACAATATGTGGGCGACCTTCACGCACTTTATTGACCGTTTGTACCACAATGCCATTCTCACGCAAGAACTTCGCTGTGCCAAAGGTTGCACATAATCCATATCCCTGTTCTTGGAAACGTTGTGCGATAGCGATGAGTGCTTGTTTATCACGATCTAGCACAGACATAAACACTTTGCCGACTTTTGGTAAGCGTTCGCCTGCACCGAGCTGAGCCTTGAAAAATGCCTCTGCAAAGGTTTTGCCAACACCCATCACCTCTCCTGTAGAACGCATTTCAGGTCCTAAAATAGTATCTACCCCAGGGAATTTAATAAATGGAAAGACAGACTCTTTCACAAAGTAGTGTGTTGGGGTAATGGTATTTAATGCCTGTTGCTGTTGCAGAGAAATGCCAGCCATAACCCTTGCCGCAATTTTTGCCCAAGGTTGTCCTGTTGCTTTACTCACAAATGGCACGGTGCGGCTAGCACGAGGATTCACTTCCAAAACATATACCACGTTATTTTGCACAGCAAACTGAACATTCATTAGCCCTTTAACCGCTAATGCAAATGCCATCGCTTCAGTCTGTTTGCAAATTTCTTGTTGAATCTGACCGCTTAATGAATAAGGCGGAATTGAGCAGGCAGAATCGCCACTGTGAATGCCAGCTTGTTCAACGTGTTGCATAATCCCACTAATCACTACATTTTCACCATCGCATACGCAATCCACATCGACTTCAATCGCATTATTGAGGAAGTGATCAAGTAAAATTGGACTATCGTTGGATACCGAGACGGCTTCTCGCATATATTTACTTAGCTCATCATCGTTATAGACAATCTGCATTGCCCGTCCACCCAATACATAAGATGGACGCACAACTAGCGGATAGCCTACTTCATTGGCTAAAGATATGGCTTCAGTGGCATTGCGTGCGGTACGGTTAGCAGGCTGTTTCAAACCAAGATGATGCAAAATCTGCTGGAATCGTTCACGATCTTCTGCCATATCAATACTGTCTGCACTGGTACCAATAATATTCACGCCGTTTTCGTGTAAGGCATTGGCGAGTTTTAATGGCGTTTGTCCGCCATAATGGACGATCACGCCCCACGGTTGTTCAATATGCACAATCTCTAGCACATCTTCGAGCGTTAAAGGCTCAAAATAGAGGCGATCAGAGGTATCAAAGTCTGTGGAAACGGTTTCAGGATTACAGTTCACCATAATGGTTTCAAAACCGCTTTCACGCAATGCAAGGGCGGCGTGTACACAACAGTAATCAAATTCAATGCCTTGCCCAATGCGGTTTGGACCTCCACCTAAAATCATGACTTTTTTACGCTCTGAAGGCATTGCTTCGCATTCTTCCTCATAAGTAGAATAAAGATAAGCAGTATCAGAGGCAAATTCTGCCGCACAAGTATCTACTCGTTTGTACACAGGACGTATATTGAGGCGATGGCGATAATCACGCACGGCTTTCTCGCTAGCTTGAGTCAGTTGTGAGATTCGCTTATCAGAAAAGCCTTTGCGTTTTAAGCGATACATCTCTTTGTGATCCAAATCATTCAACGATTTTTGTTCTAATGCTAACTCTTCTTTCACTAAATCTTGAATTTGGACTAAAAACCACGGATCGATTTTAGAGTAATGATGCACTTCTTCAAGACTAAAGCCCGCTCCAAAAGCATCAGCAACATAAAGAATGCGGTTTGGACCTGGGTTGGCTAACTCACTGCGGATTTTTTCAGGCTCTTCTGAGAGTAAATTAAAGCCGCAAATGCCTGTTTCTAATCCACGCAACGCTTTTTGTAGCGATTCTTGGAACGTTCTCCCCATTGCCATGACTTCACCGACTGATTTCATTTGAGTGGTTAAACGATCATCTGCGTTCGCAAATTTTTCAAAGGCAAAGCGAGGAATTTTAGTAACCACATAATCAAGAGTAGGCTCAAAAGAAGCAGGAATTAAACCGCCAGTAATATCATTGCGTAGCTCATTTAAGGTATAGCCTATAGCCAGTTTTGCGGCGACTTTCGCAATAGGGAACCCTGTCGCTTTTGAGGCAAGGGCAGAAGAACGACTCACTCGTGGATTCATTTCAATTACGATCATTTCACCATTTTCAGGATTAATCGCAAATTGTACATTTGCCCCACCTGTGTCCACACCAATTTCACGCAACACGGCAAGTGAAGCATTACGCATTATTTGATACTCTTTATCGGTCAAGGTCTGTGCAGGGGCAACGGTGATGGAGTCGCCTGTATGTACTCCCATCGGATCGAAGTTTTCAATTGAGCAGATGATGATACAGTTATCAGCTTTGTCTCGTACTACTTCCATCTCATACTCTTTCCAGCCAAGAACAGATTGTTCAATTAACAATTCGTGGGTTGGCGATGCCTCAAAACCACGCTCACAGATTGCCAAAAATTCATCACCGTTATACGCAATACCGCCCCCAGAACCGCCCATCGTAAATGAGGGGCGAATTAACGTTGGAAAGCCAACTTTTTCTTGTGCAACAAGAGCTTCTTCCATCGTATGTGCAACAAAAGATTTCGGCGTAAATAACCCTATTTTTTCCATCGCTTGTTTAAAGCGTCCACGATCTTCAGCCTTGTCGATGGCATCTTCTGTTGCACCGATAAGCTCAACATTGTATTTTTTCAACACCCCATTTTTGGCAAGATCCAATGCACAATTCAACGCAGTTTGCCCCCCCATCGTAGGCAAAATAGCGTGAGGGCGTTCTTTTTCAATAATTTTTTCGACCGTTTGCCATTCAATTGGCTCAATATAGGTCACGTCCGCCATATTGGGATCAGTCATAATTGTCGCTGGATTAGAATTCACTAATACGACTTTATAGCCTTCTTCACGCAGTGCTTTGCACGCCTGAGCTCCAGAGTAGTCAAATTCACACGCCTGCCCAATGACAATCGGACCTGCCCCAATAATTAAAATTGTGTTTATATCTGTACGTTTTGGCATTTTCAAATTCTCTTGGTTTTCAATCTCCCCCTGCCCCTCTTTACAAGACGGGAGCATTCTTTATCCAATTAAGCGATGAGTCTTTATTTCAGCTTAATCAGTTCCCCTCTTTAGTAAAGAGGGGCAAGGGGAGATTTGTCAAAATATAAAGCGGTCAGTTTTATTAAAGTTTTTGCAAATTTTCTTACAAATCCCACCGCTTACTGTGCTTTAGCTTTTTTCAATTCATCAATAAATTTATCGAATAAATATGCCACATCATTCGGACCAGGACTTGCCTCTGGGTGTCCTTGAAATGAGAATGCGGATTGATCAGTCAGTGCAATCCCTTGCACGGAATTATCAAATAGAGAGCGGTGAGTAATGACTACGTTATCGGGTAGACTTGTTTCATCAACTTCAAATCCGTGGTTTTGGCTGGTAATCAATACTTTTTGCGTTGTTAAATCTTGAACAGGGTGGTTTGCTCCGTGATGACCAAATGCCATTTTGCGTGTTTTTCCACCGACTGCTAAACCTAGAAGCTGGTGTCCCAAACAAATACCAAAAATGGGTTTTTTAGTTGCAAGTAAGGTGCGGATTGATTTGATAGCATACTCACAAGGCTCTGGATCGCCAGGGCCATTGGAGAGGAATATGCCATCTGGATTGAGGGCAAGCACCGCCTCAGCGGAGGTTTTTGCTGGCACAACTGTAATACGACAGCCTCGTTCTGCCAACATACGTAAAATGTTGCGTTTTACACCATAATCGTAAGCGACAACGTGAAATTGGGGAGCTTGCTGTGAGACATAGCCTTGACCAAGTTGCCATTCACCTTCTGTCCATTGATAAAGCTCGCCACAGGTGACTTCTTTGGCTAAATCTTGTCCAGCCATTGAACCGAAACTTTTCGCCAATGCCAATGCTTCGGTTTCGTCTTTTCCAACATAAATACAGCCTGCTTGCGTCCCCTTATTGCGTAACAAGCGAGTTAAACGGCGTGTATCGATCTCTGCGATGGCAACAATATTATGTTGAATTAAGTAATCAGTAAGGGAGGTGTGAGAGCGAAAATTGCTATGAAGAAGAGGAAGATCACGAATAATTAAACCTGCGGCATAAACGGTGTTGGCTTCCGTATCTTCCAAATTTGTACCTGTGTTACCGATATGAGGATAGGTTAGGGTAACGATTTGCTTTGTATATGAAGGATCGGTGAGAATTTCTTGGTAGCCCGTCATCGCGGTATTAAATACTACCTCACCAATTGAATAGCCTTTGGCTCCAATAGACCGTCCGTGAAATACGGAACCGTCCGCCAAGATAAGCATTGCATGTTCAGACATTATTTACTCCTAAATAATTTGTGGGTTGGTACTTACAAGTCGCCATTAACCTTTGCTAGAAGTAGGCGACTAAGTTTAACGGAGCAAACGATTGCCTTCAAGATAAACTTGACAATTATCGCTTAATTATAGCGATTTTTTATTTTGAGTAGGCTTTACGGTAGCCATTTTTATTCAGCCAATTTAATAGAAATTCAGGTTCATCGGTTTGAAATATCGTGACCCCTTTTTTGATCCAAAAGCCGTAGACTTCGTTAGGTAAGCCTGCATAATACGCCATTTCATCGCCACGTCCGCCTGATCGCAATCCTGGATTTTTGGACTCATACAGGGTATTGAGCCAATAATGTACGTTGTACTTGTTTGCCAATTCCAGACTTTGCTGGCTAAATAATATGCCACCATCTTGTGTTAATTTGCCATCTGGCTTATGGGCGTTGCGTAACTGCACTAACTTTGGACGATAGTCAGCAAGGATTGCTTGGTACAACTTAAAATCCACCTTGTTATCATAAATATTTGGCATGAGGTTTACGCCATAGTTAGCCAAGTTTGTGTTAATTTTTTTTGCACTTTCACGTTGCTCAGGGGTATTTTGATTGACAGAAGCTAAAATCTGCTTTTCTACTCCATATTTTTTAGCCAACTCAAACATAGCAGGAAAATGCTGGTAGCCAATTTTGTTATCTAAATTAAGGAGAATTTTGCCTTTGATTTCATCGTATAAAGTACTAAGAGACATGACGTGTTCATCTGTGATGGTGGTTTCGCCATTGTGATGAATGGTTAGCTTGCATGATTGCAGTTCTTGCCAAGTTTTGTCTTCAACTAACCCCTGACAAGTGGTCGTGCGGTCAAGGGTTTTATCGTGCAATACCACAAAAACGCCATCTTTTGATTGGCGAATATCCTGCTCAACCACTTCTACTCCCAACTCAATCGCTTTGCGGATAGAGGCTACCGAGTTTTCAGCATAAATCGCTTGTCCTTCTTTATTCCATAAGCCACGATGAGCCACGACCATAATATGATCTCGATGGGCATTTGCGTGATTGAGACGTTCTAAAATGGCATCAACGTGTGTTGGGCTGTTAGCTTGAGCGAGTATAGTAGTGCAATAGAGTAAGCAAGAGGTAAAAATTTTTGTGAATTTCATTTTGTTTCTCCAAATTTTGTGGTGTGTGATTAACTACTTCTGAGTATATGTAGAATATATGGCAAAAGAATGACAAGGGGACCTGAATTCAGAAGATATATTTCAGTAAGTTGTCAAGGAAGGAGCAATGATGGGATTTAAAAATCTCAAGTGCCTCGAACAATGCAGGGCTGCGATTTGCTTTGCTGAAATCTTTGCAAATCTGAGTTTCTAAATCATTTAACGGTTGGATAGTTTCATAACCTATATTAGAATGGGCAACTTTATGTATGTGGGGTTTCCCTTTTATTTTGATGAGAACTAAAAAATGAATTCAAACCGTAGTTTATTGATTATGGGTTTGCTGCTTGTATCATTCTTGATTTTTACACAGTGGCAACAGGATTTTGATCCAAAATTGCAGGCTCAAAAACAAGCTCAGCAGATGCAGCAGCAGGCTGCTACTCAAAGCAATGATGTACCGAACTCTTCAACGGTAGCTCCAACTACTTCTGAACAGCAAACACAAGGCAAAACCATTGTCGTAGAAAGCGATGTGTTACGTTTAACTATCAACACGCTTGGTGGTGATGTGGTGGATTCTGATTTGTTGCAGCACAAGGCAACATTAAATTCAAATACACCTTTTGCATTACTGCAACAAAATGGTAATTTCCAATACATCGCTCAAAGCGGTTTGGTTGGAAAAGATGGGATTGATACCAATCTAGGACGAGCACAATATCAAGTATCAGACAATCAATTTACCTTGGCTGAAGGACAAGACGAATTAGTTGTACCGCTTGTGTTAGAAAAAGAGGGTGTAACCTACATTAAAACCTTTAGGCTCAAGCGAGGTAGCTATGATGTAGCGGTCAATTTCACTATTAAAAATGCAACAGCGAATACTTTGGAAGTGCAGCCTTACGGACAGCTTAAGCACAGTTTAATCGAAAGCTCAGGGAATTTTGCGATGCCAACCTATACGGGCGGTGCTTATTCATCATTAGAAACTAATTATAAAAAATACAGTTTCGGAGAAATGGAAAAAGCTAATCTCTCCATTGATACTCAAGCAGGTTGGGCGGCTATTTTACAGCATTATTTTGTCTCTGCTTGGATTCCCAATCAAGATGTACAAAACCATCTCTACTCTCGTACGCAAAATGGTGTAGGCACAATTGGTTATCGTGGGCCAATCACGCAAGTTGCACCAAACAGTGAAGTTACACTCACCAGCAATTTATGGACTGGACCAAAAGATCAAGATGCGATGGCAAAAACTGCGAATAACTTTGATCTCACTGTTGATTACGGCTGGGCGTGGTTTATTGCAAAACCGCTCTTTGCTTTACTAAACTTTATCCAGTCTTTGGTGAGTAACTGGGGGATTGCAATTGTTGGGGTAACGCTTGTGGTCAAAACGATTCTGTATCCGCTTACCAAAGCACAATATACCTCAATGGCAAAAATGCGTATGTTGCAGCCTCGTATCCAAGAAATGCGTGAACGTTTTGGCGATGATCGCCAGAGAATGAGTCAGGAAATGATGAAACTCTACCGAGAAGAGAAAGTCAATCCAATGGGTGGCTGTTTACCTATCTTGTTGCAAATGCCAATCTTCATTGCCTTGTACTGGACATTTATGGAAGCGGTAGAGCTTCGCCATGCTCCGTTTTTTGGTTGGATTGAAGATCTATCAGCACAAGATCCATACTATATTCTGCCATTATTAATGGGTGCATCGATGTTTCTGTTACAAAAAATGTCGCCAACGCCAGTCGCAGATCCAATGCAACAAAAAGTAATGACATTTATGCCTGTTTTATTTACGGTGTTCTTCCTTTGGTTTCCATCAGGGCTGGTGTTATACTGGTTAACCTCTAACTTAATCACATTGGTACAACAATGGTGGATATACCGTAAGTTAGAACAAAAAGGATTGCATACTCGAGTGAGAAAATAACCGCTATGCAAAAATTCTGAAGGGAAAGCCCCTTCAGATAATCTTTCAGTAATAATGCTGATTGTTTATACAATTTATCTATTTAAGGAGTAAATTATGGGTTGGATTGCTGCGATCTTTGTTGGTGCAATTATTGGCTGGATAGCCGAAAAAGTAATGAAAAGCGATATGGGATTACTGATGAATATCATCATCGGTATTATCGGTTCTTCATTAGGTCGTTGGGTATTTGGTGATGTGTTGGGTATCGGATCTGCTTACCAAGCAGGATCATTTAACCTCTCAGGTTTACTATTTGGCGTACTTGGTGCAAGTTTACTTATTTTCATCTTACGTTTTTTTAAAATAATGAAAAAATAGTCAACAGTTTTAAATACCAAGGTCTAAGATGCTCTCTTAGACCTTTTCATTTTATCAACATTTAACAATCCGCTCCCACTTGCGGTGATTTTTAATAGAAATTTTACACAATGTCATCTTTATGTCCCTGCCAATCTCAAAAGCAGTACGCAGATTGCTGCCAGCCGTATCACCTTGGAGAAGCAATACCGCAAACCGCAGAAAAACTGATGCGATCACGCTACAGTGCTTATACGTTGGTAAATATTCCCTATATCATCGCTACCACTTTGCCAGCTCAACAACTCTATCTTAACTTAAGGGAAATGCAACACTGGGCAGAAAACACCCAATGGGACGGATTAGAGATCATTGAACACCGACCTCACGTCAGCAAATGCCATAGCATTGTCGAATTTAATGCCTTTTTCGTTAATAATGGGGAACGACAAATTCACCACGAAATTTCACTGTTTGTTTATCTCAAAAACCGCTGGTATTTTGTCGATCCAAACACCCCAAAGCTCTCTAACAAACAGCCTTGTTTCTGTGGTTCTAAGCAAAAATTTAAACATTGTTGTGGGATATTGTAACTTTTTATTTTGAGGTATTCGTTTTAGTTATTTGCTAACCCTTATATTTGCATTTAGATTTATGAAAAGTGCATTTATAAGGAGTTTATTATGTTTAAGAAATTATCTGCTGTGATTTTATCTATATTCACTATCATTAATCCAGCAACTGGATTCGCTCAAAAAAGTTTGCTTGAAAGAATTGACAATAAAGGTGTTATAACAGTGGGTACAGAAGGGACCTATGCACCCTTTACCTATCACGATTCAACGGGAAAATTAACAGGTTATGATGTTGAGGTAACTCGTGCTGTTGCAAAAAAATTAGGGGTAACAGTTGAATTTAAAGAAACGCAGTGGGACGCAATGCTTGCAGGCTTAAAAGCAGACCGTTTCGATTTAGTTGCAAATCAAGTTGCACTAACCAGCCCAGAACGCCGTGCAACATTTGATAAAACAACGGAATATAGTTGGTCAGGTGCTGTGTTGGTAGCAAAACAGGGCGACTTTCGAGTGAAATCGCCAGAAGAAGTGAAGGGATTAAAGGCAACGCAATCGCTGACCTCCAACTACGGTGAACTTGCTCGTCAAAATGGGGCGAAGATTGTTGCTGTTGATGGATTGGCACAGGGATTATTATTGATACAACAAAAGCGTGCTGATGTTACATTTAACGATAAACTGGCGGTATTGGACTATTTTAAAAAGAACCCAAATTCAGGATTGGTGATTGTCTGGGAGAGTGGTGAAAAAGTAGGGGCAGGTCTTATTGCTAATAAAGGTAATGGCACAGCACTGAAAAAGATCAACCAAGCTATCATTGAATTACAGCAAGATGGCACACTGAAAAAATTAAGTGAGCAATTTTTTGGTACCGATATTAGTGTCAAATAGTAATTGTTTAATTAAGGTCTCATATTGCAAAATTTATGCAATATGAGACCGCTTTTTTTAGATAGTCTGTTCAGCTAAAGTACGATCTCATCAATCTAATTATTTTAATAAGAGAAATAACGTGTTAAATAATTTGTTAGCCTCTTTACCATTTATGACGGAAGCACGAGCGGAATTAGTTATTAATGGTTTTTTACCTATGTTAGAAGCCGCAATTTTGGTTTCTATTCCGCTCGCTATTGCCTCTTTTTTTATTGGAATGATCATTGCAACTGCCGTTGCACTCCTGCGGATTAGTTCAAGTAAACACTGGCTTTACCGTATTATCCTACTATTTGCCAAAACTTATATTTCAATTATTCGTGGTACACCATTATTGGTACAAATTTGTATAGTCTTTTACGGCTTACCTGCAATCGGCATTTTTATTGATCCCATTCCTGCAGCCATTATTGGTTTTTCCCTCAATATTGGTGCTTATGGCTCTGAGACTATTCGAGCAGCCATTCTGTCTGTTCCGAAAGGGCAATGGGAGGCAGGCTATACAATTGGAATGACCTATATGCAAACCTTCCGCCGTATTATTGCACCTCAAGCTTTAAAAGTCGCAATCCCGCCACTCAGTAATACTTTTATCGGTTTATTTAAGGACACATCGCTCGCTTCAGTTGTTACGGTAACGGAAATGTTTAGAGTGTCTCAACAAATTGCCAATATGTCATACGATTTCTTACCTATTTACATTGAAGCTGCCTTGATTTACTGGTGCTACTGCTGGGTACTATTTTTTATTCAAGCTCGTTTAGAGAAGCATTTTGACCGCTATGTTGCAAAATAGAGAGAAAATAATGATTAAGATTCGTAATATGCATAAAACTTTTGGGCAGCACCCTGTGTTACAAGGTATAGATTTAAATATTCAAAAGGGGCAAGTTGTTGTTATTTTAGGACCTTCAGGTTCAGGTAAAACGACGTTGCTACGTTGCCTTAATGCTCTAGAATTGCCTGAACGAGGGAGCATTGAATTTGTAGGAGAGAAGCCATTTATCATCAATTTTTCAGAAAAAATCAATACGAAGTCTTTACTTGAATTACGCCGTAAATCAGGTATGGTTTTTCAAAATTATAATTTATTTCCCCATAAAACAGCATTGGAGAATGTGATCGAAGGACCAATTTTTGTACAAAAGCAACCGCAGGAACAAGCCAAACGTAATGCAGAAATTTTACTCAAAAAAGTAGGACTTAATGACAAAATGCACCATTACCCTTTCCAATTATCTGGAGGGCAACAGCAGAGGGTCGGCATAGCAAGAGCATTAGCTATTCAACCTCAACTTATGTTATTCGATGAACCCACTTCAGCACTTGATCCAGAATGGGTACAGGAAGTACTGAATACAATGAAAACTCTTGCGAATGAAGGTTGGACGATGATCGTGGTGACGCACGAGATCAAATTTGCACTTGATGTGGCAGATATTGTTGTGATGATGGATAACGGCACAATTGTCGAGCAAGGTTCTCCAAAAGAACTCTTTTCAACTCCACAACACGAACGAACAAAGCGATTTCTTCATCAAATCCGCTTAGAGGAATGATCTACAACGATCACTAAATTCAGAACTTGAACCCTATGCCAAACTAAAGATAATAAAAAACACAGGTGGAATTTTATACTTAGTAGCATACAGGGTTCTAATATGCTGTTTACTATTTACTATCATTTACGCTTAGTGAAGAGTGAGAACATCAGGCAATTTAGCAATCTGATTTTTGAGCAAGGATATCGCTCGTTCACTCTTTACCGTTATTTTAAGTGTGAGAGTTTTTTGCTCGCTTTCTAGTTGCAGTGAGAGAAGTTCAAAACCACGATGACGAATTACTCTTAGTAATCGTTCAGTTGTCTCAGGGCGTTTATTGGCTTTAATGACTAATTGATAAGATTGCATATTTGATTTTCCTTAACTCTCAATATCTTGCTCTAGCATATCTGCGTTGCACGCACCAGGTGGGACGAGTGGCCAAACATTTTCGTTTTCGTGGATACAAACGTGTAGTAAATAAGCATTTTGGGCATTTAGCAAGCGGTCAATTGCCCCTGACACTTCGCTCGCTTTTTCAATTCGTTCACCTTGAATGTCAAATGCACTTGCCAGCGTAACAAAATCAGGGTTGTCGTCTAAAATAGTTTGGCTATGACGCCCTTTAAAAAAAAGAGATTGCCACTGGCGAACCATGCCTAATCGCTGGTTATCAATTAGGACAATCTTAACAGGTAAGTTACCACGTTTGATCGTACCCAATTCTTGCACATTCATCATAAATGAGCCGTCGCCACTAATTAAGATAACAGGATCTTGTGGGCGAGCCTTTGCAACACCAACTGCGGCAGGCAAGCCAAATCCCATTGTGCCTAATCCTGCAGAGGTTAAGTAATTTTCGGGTTCAAAATGTTGCATATGCTGTGCTGACCACATTTGGTGTTGTCCTACATCAGTGGTAATTACAGCATTTTGAGGTTTGCGTTGTGAAAGCGTATTGAGCATTGCCCAAGGATCGATCTCGCCTTCACCTTGATTTTCATTGTATTGGAAATCAAATTTTGCTTTAAGTTGGCGAACTTCATTTTGCCAGTCTTCGATATTCAGCGGTGTAGAGAGGAAGTCAATAGCGTCAATGAGGCTTCCTTTTAAACTGACATCGGCTTTGCGTAATTTATTAATTTCTGCAATATCAATATCAATATGAATCACCTTGGCGTTTGGAGCAAAGGTTTCGAGTAGTCCCGTTACACGATCGTCAAAACGTGCTCCAACGGCAATCAATAAGTCACATTGTTGTACGGCATAATTAGCTGCTTTTGTGCCGTGCATTCCAATCATTCCCATATAGCACGGATTATTTGGGGGAATCACGCCCAGACCTTTAAGTGTTGAGACTGTCGGAATATTTGCAATGTTTAACCAATTTCTCACCGCTTGTACAGCATTACCCATTCCAACCCCTCCACCAACATATAAAACAGGGCGTTTTGCCGCAAGAAGAAGCGATTTAGCTTGTGCTAAGGCAGCCAAATCTTGTTTTGGATCTGGAATTTTATCACAGACAATGGCTTTGCCGTCAGTGGGTGCAAATTGCACATCTTTAGGAAGGTCAATCAAAACAGGACCTGGGCGACCACTTTGTGCGATTTGGAATGCTTTGGCGATAATTTCAGGTAATTCATTCACATTTTGAACAATAAAGCTATGTTTCGTGCAACCTAATGATAACCCAAGGACATCGATTTCTTGAAAGGCATCTGTGCCTATTAATGGCGAGGCGACTTGCCCTGTGATTGCAACGACAGGGATAGAATCCAACAGTGCATCAGCTAATCCTGTTACTAAATTGGTTGCACCTGGTCCTGAGGTAGCAATACAAACTCCAACTTTACCTGTTGAACGAGCATAACCAATGGCGGCCATTGCTGCGCCTTGTTCGTGTCGACAGAGTAAGTGATCCAATCCTGAATCATAGATAGCATCATACACAGGCATAATTGCCCCACCAGGGTAACCAAAAAGGGTTGTAACGCCGTGTGCTTTCAAGCATTCAACCGTTAAATTTGCACCGTTCATTAAATTGTGTCCTTTCTTTTTATTTCTTGGATTGTTCTATATTGAGACTGTTTTTGAAATTTTGCTAAGAGCCTCTATTGTAAATTTATCCTAAAAATTAACCGCTTTTAGTTCTCTTTTATCTTACATTATCGCCAGCTTTTGATATTAACTGAGCGGAAAGGTTGCTATAGATAACACAGATTCTACTATTTTTAAACCTATCTCTATAACAATTTATTGGGAAAATTAACAAAAAATAAAGAAAAAGCAGACAAGGCGTTGAAAACCCTTATTTGTGCCTCTATTTATTAATTTAATCAATTAAAAGGAGCAACTATGCCTGTTATTATTTTTTTCTTTAGCTTATTTATTTATATCTGTGTAGAGATTGCTCTGCTGGTCAGTGTGGGATCAGCAATTGGCATTTTTCCTCTTATTTTACTGATGATCTTTATCTCGTTAGCCGGTTTATGGCTACTGAAATTGCGAGGTTTTTTAATGATTATGGATATTCGCAGTCAGCTTGCTCAAGGAAAAATTCCTGCACAAGCGGTGATTTCTTCCTTCTTTTTTGCAGTCGCTGGCGTGTTGTTACTTATCCCTGGTTTTTTGAGTGATATATTAGCGTTATTGATGACCTTGCCAATTAGTCGTCAGTGGGTACAGGGCATTTTGTTAAAATGGTTACTTAAACGATTTAAATTTCAACGATTTAGCAAAGCAAACCCCACCCAATCTCATACCACATTTGAAGCAGAATTTGAGCGAAAGCAAGATGAAGAAAAATGGATTAAATGACAGAAGGTTGCATTTGAGCATAGCTCTTAGCGAATAGATGATTTAAACTATTGTGCTAAAATTGCGATAAGCAAAATTGGCTACTGAACACAAATGTAAATAAAGACCCAATATTATGACAGACGATATTCGATTACCACGATCTTTAACAGCAAAACGTACACGCAAGGGAAAAGATCCTAATGCTCCTTTTGTGCGTGAAAAATTAACCTTACCTCACGGACACAATAAGTTGTTGTTACATTCTTGTTGTGCTCCCTGCTCAGGGGAAGTGATGGAGGCTATCCACGCTTCTGGTATTGAATTTACCATTTATTTTTATAACCCTAATATCCACCCAATGAAAGAGTACCTTATTCGCAAAGAGGAAAATATTCGTTTTGCCGAAAAATGGGGGATTCCATTTATTGATTTTGATGACGACTATGAAAATGATCGCCGAGAATGGTTTCAAAAAGCCAAAGGAATGGAATGGGAGCCTGAACGAGGTATACGTTGTACAATGTGCTTTGATATGCGATTTGAAAAAGCTGCAGAATATGCACATAACAACGGCTTTCCTGTATTTACTAGCTGCTTGGGCATTTCTCGCTGGAAAGATATGAATCAAATTAATGATTGCGGACATCGTGCAGCGGCTAAATTTGATGATGTGGTATATTGGGATTACAACTGGCGTAAAGGTGGCGGATCACAACGAATGATCGAAATCAGTAAGCGTGAACGTTTTTACCAACAAGAATACTGTGGCTGTGTTTATTCTTTGCGTGATAGCAATAAATGGCGTCTAGAAACAGGTCGCCAGCGGATTGAAATTGGCAAGTTGTATTATTCACCAGATTAGTATTGTTAGTAATGGACAGCACACAGTATGTTTCATAACAAACTCAAATAATGTGATTGTAGGGACACACAGTGTGTTTCAGATAGCAAATTTAAAAAATAAATAAAAGAGGAAAAAATATGTCAGATTTTGCAATGGTATTTCCAGGACAAGGTTCACAAGCGGTCGGAATGTTAGCAGATCTTGCAACTGCATTCCCTGTTGTGGAAGAAACATTTAAACAAGCATCAGATGTATTAGGCTATGATCTTTGGGATCTTGTTCAAAATGGTACCGCAAAGGAGTTAGGGCAAACGCAGCGTACTCAACCTGCTCTGTTAGCTGCATCTGTGGCAATTTACCGTGTATGGCAACAAAAATATCCAGAGTTAAAGCCCGCTATGATGGCAGGACACAGTTTGGGTGAATATTGTGCATTAGTCTGTGCTGGCGTGTTGGATTTTCAAGATGCGATTAAGCTGGTCGAGTTGCGTGGTAATGCAATGCAACAGGCAGTGCCTGCTGGAAGTGGGGCAATGTATGCGATTATCGGTCTAGATAATGAGGCGATTATGAATGCTTGTGAACAAGCTCAAGCGGATGTGGGGGAAATTGTATCAGCGGTGAATTTTAACAGTGCAGGACAAGTTGTGATTGCAGGAACAAAGACAGCGGCAGAAAAAGCAGCCGAATTATGTAAAGCAGCAGGAGCAAAACGTGTATTGCCGCTGGCAGTGAGTGTGCCTTCGCATTGTGCTTTAATGAAGCCTGCGGCAGAAAAATTAGCTCAAGCCTTGCAAAATATTACGCTCAATCCACCGCTTGTACCTGTTATTAATAACGTTGATGTTGCCATTGAAAAAGATGCACAAGCTATTCGTGATGCATTAGTACGCCAGCTTTACAACCCTGTACGTTGGACAGAAACAGTAGAAAAGATCGCACAAAGCGGCGTAACAACCCTTTACGAAATGGGACCGAATAAAGTGCTGACTGGCTTAACTAGCCGTATTGTAAAAGATTTAACTGCCAAGGCAGTAAATGATGTTGCTTCATTGGAAGCTGTTGTACAGAAATAATATTCATTGGGGATATGTAAGTGTCCTTAAATTTCCCATATATTGAAAACAGCACTAAATTTGGTGTTCATATAACTAAGTAGGAGAAAATTGAAAATGCAAGGTAAAATCGCATTGGTTACAGGGGCAACTCGTGGTATTGGTAAAGCTATCGCTGAAGAGTTGGTTTCAAGAGGGGCTATCGTTATCGGTACAGCAACATCAGAGAAAGGAGCAGAAAGCATTTCTGCTTACTTAGGCGAAAAAGGAAAAGGTTTGGTGTTAAATGTCGCAGAAGCGGAATCTATTGAAGCGGTACTTGCTCAAATTAAAGCCGAATTTGGTGATATTGATATTTTAGTCAATAACGCAGGGATTACTCGTGATGGATTATTGATGCGTATGAAAGATGCAGATTGGTTTGATATTATCCAAACTAATCTCACGTCAATTTTTCGCCTATCAAAAGCTGTTCTTCGCCCAATGATGAAAAAAGGCGGACGCATTGTCAATATTGGTTCAGTAGTTGGTTCAACAGGTAACCCTGGGCAAACTAACTATTGTGCGGCTAAATCAGGTTTAGTCGGTTTTTCTAAAGCATTAGCAAAAGAGGTGGCATCTCGTGGCATTACAGTCAATGTAGTTGCTCCTGGTTTCATTGCAACAGATATGACAGATGAACTGACTGCTGAACAAAAACAAACGATTTTAGGGCAAATTCCAGCAGGGGATTTAGGTTCTGCTCAAGATATTGCAAAAGCGGTCGCTTTCCTTGCAAGTAGTGATGCAAAATATATTACTGGTGAAACTCTCCACGTTAATGGTGGTTTATACATGAGTTAATCGCCTAGCGGTCTGAAATCCCTCAAACGTTGCAAAATGTTTGAGGGATTTTTTACTTACAGATTTCGGTGGGTAGGTTAAGAATCGCAATTGTTTTATCTCTGCTGTGCGAGTATTTATTGATGAACTCAGCTTATGCCAACCTTGTCAAGACACTTTATATCGTTCCTTCAATTAAACTATTGAGGGAACTATTACTATCAGACTAAAGTATTGTATGTTAGTCGAACTATCAAATAATATGCCTTTAGTCCCTTCTGTTAATTATAGCTGATCAATATGCTCTGCCCACCACGCTGCACCGATTAATCCAGCATCTTGAGCATAATGTGCTTTCACTATTGAAGGACGATAAATTTCAGGTAGTTGAGCAAGGAAATGATTAACAGTGTCCAAATACCCTTCAGCCAATCCGACACTGCCTCCAATTGCAATTTGCTGAATATCTAAGCTAATTTTCAAATCAGCAATCAAATTTGCAATTGCTTTTGCAGATTTTTCAACCAATTGAACCGCTTGCTCATCGCTTTGACGGAAACGGTTGAAGACCTCTGGTGGTTCACAAGGAGAATCCCATTTTGCAGCTTCTCTTGCAATTGCTCGTCCAGCGGCTACCGCTTCTACACAGCCTACACGTCCACAACCACACAACTCACCATTAGGATCTGCAAGGCTATGTCCAATATGTCCTGCGACACCACCTTTACCTGTAAATAATTTGCGATTTAGAATAATTCCGCCTCCAACGCCTGTCGATACAGTAATAAACGCAAAATTTTCAATCTCATCAGGTTGAAGCAAATATTCCGCACAAGCTGCAGCCTGTGCATCATTGAGTAAGGTAATAGGTTTATCGGTATGTTTGGCAATACTTTGTTCTAGAGGAAAGAAAGCTAAATTACCTAGGTTCTTCGGATTTAATGCGGTTAGAATGCCTTCTTGAATAATGCCCGTTGAGGCAACGGAGACCTTCTCAAACGTTCCGTTGAAATGCTGCAAAATTTCAGCTAAAGCATTATCTAATGCCTCAGCACTTGGATTTTGTGGCGTATGAATTTGCATTCGTTGTACCACAGTTGCCTTTTTGCCATTCAAAGAGACGAGAGCTGCGGCAATTTTTGTACCACCAATATCTATTGCTAAACAAGCGGTCATTTTATGCTCCTTTTTTGCAATCCGTTTTACAATCTGCAATCGCATCTACAAACCAGCTAACGATATGTTCCAATCGAGTGAGTGCTGATCCCACTGTAACTGCGTAAGCACCATTCTCTATCGCAAGAGCTGCAAGCTCTGGACTGTTATAACGCCCTTCTGCCATCACTCGACAACCATTTGCAACTAAATCACGCACCAATTGTACATCTGGCCCTTTCGGTGTTTCACCGCCTGTATAGCCAGACATTGTGCTACCAATCAAGTCTACGCCAAGTGATTGGCAATATAAGCCTTCAGCTAAATTAGAACAATCTGCCATTGACATTGCTCCTAGCTCTTGAATGCGTTTTACGCAGGCTTCAATTGTAGTTGGACGCACTCTATCGGTACCATCAAAGGCAATAATATCAGCACCTGCATTGAATAAATCATCAATATCTTGTAAAAATGGTGTAATCCGTACAGGGCTATCGTCTAAGTCGTATTTCACAATGCCAACAATGGGAACATCAACAGCTTTGCGTGCGGCTTTGAGATTTTCAATACCTTCAATCCGTAGTCCAACAGCACCACCAGCAACGGAAGCCGCTGCCATAGCAGCAACAATTTCAGGGGAGTCCATCGGACCGTTATCAACAGGCTGGCAAGAGGCAATTAAGCCTTGTTTGATTTGTGAAAGAATACTTTCTTTAGATAATCTTGACATAAAAGCTCCATAACATTGTAACAAATGGAAGAATAACTCCAAGAGAATAATACGCTATGGCTTTCAATGCAATACATAGAGTGAAAAAGTGAGAGATAGATCAAATTTTTATATGTAGATAGGCGTATTTATTACAAAACTACAAAAAATTGAAGATTTTTACAAAAAAAATCGGTATAGTATCATCCATTTTTAAAAAAGGCGATTTTATCAAAAATCGGTATTATTTTTTCTTTTCGAGGTATTCAAAAGTGGACGTATTAATTAGTCTATTAGGTATCGTTGTACTCCTATTTATTGCATTCTTATTATCCAATAATAAAAGAGCAATTAACTATCGCACGGTTTTTGGGGCGTTAGCTATTCAATTTGGTATCGGTGCATTAATCCTTTATGTGCCAGCAGGTCGTGAAGCATTGTTGGCTGCGGCTGAAGGAGTGAGTAAAGTCATTAGCTATAGTAATGACGGTATGAGCTTTATATTTGGCGGATTAGTCAGCGACAAAATGTTTGAAGTCTTTGGTGGTGGCGGTTTCATTTTTGCATTACGTGTTCTCCCTCCAATTATCTTTTTCTCTGCGTTAATTTCTGTACTTTACTATCTTGGTATTATGCAAATTGTCATCAAATTGCTAGGTGGTGCATTACAAAAATTATTAGGCACATCAAAGTCAGAATCCATGTCTGCAGC
Organism: Nicoletella semolina; assembly: GCF_004345745.1. Classification (GTDB taxonomy): domain Bacteria; phylum Pseudomonadota; class Gammaproteobacteria; order Enterobacterales; family Pasteurellaceae; genus Nicoletella; species Nicoletella semolina. The sequence goes on from NZ_SLXJ01000012.1 coordinate 35,066, forward strand.
AGCCAATATTTTTGTTGGTCAAACAGAAGCTCCTCTTTTAATCAAACCTTATATCAAATCAATGACAAATTCCGAATTATTTGCTGTGATGTGTGGTGGTTTGGCGTCTGTCGCTGGTGCGGTAATGATCGGGTATGCAGGTATGGGCGTGCCACTTCCGTATTTAATCGCCGCTTCATTTATGGCTGCGCCAGGTGGTCTATTATTTGCTAAAATTCTTCACCCTCAAACAGAGACTTTTAAAGATGAGTTAAGTGATGATGACATTGAAGATAAACCATCTAACGTGATTGAAGCTGCTGCTGTAGGAACATTCTCTGGTATGCAACTTGCAATGAATGTAGGGGCGATGTTGCTTTCTTTCGTTGCTTTAATTGCAATGCTTAACGGATTTATCGGGTGGGTAGCAAGTTTATTTGGTCAAGATGGCGTAACACTTCAATCTATCTTTGGTTATATCTTCCAGCCGCTTGCGTGGGTGATTGGTGTACCGTGGGGTGATGAAGCTCGTATTGCGGGTTCATTAATCGGTCAAAAACTCATCGTGAATGAATTTGTGGCGTATGCTGATTTTGCTAATTACTTAAAACCTGAAGCAGCCGTTGTATTAAGTCCAAAAACAATTGCAATTATTACGTTTGCACTTTGTGGATTTGCAAATCTAAGTTCAATTGCTATTTTAATTGGTGGCTTAGGCGGTATGGCACCATCTCGCCGTGGCGATGTCGCTCGTATGGGATTGAAAGCAGTTACCGCAGGTACGCTTTCTAACCTAATGAGTGCAGCAATTGCAGGATTATTTGTCGGTTTTGGTGGAGCAGTCCTCTAGCATTATTGAGATAAGATTAAAAGCACCACAGGAAACTGTGGTGTTTTCGTTTTTTCTTCAATCTTACAGACCGCTTGCTACATAATATAAATAAAGTGGCTAAGAGGCAAAAAACGGAGAAAAATAACTATTTAAAGGGAGGAAATTATGCAAAATATTGCCCAACAAGCTTTATCTCTAATGGATCTAACTACATTAGAAGATAATGATACAGACCAAAAAATTATTGACCTTTGCATGCAAGCAAATACAGCGTTTGGCACACCAGCAGCAATTTGTCTATATCCACGCTTTGTACCAATAGCACGCAAAACGCTGCAAGCACACAACCTCACGCATATCAAACTTGCCACAGTAACCAATTTTCCACACGGAAATGATGATCTTGGCATCGCCCTTGCTGAAACCAAAGCAGCTATTGCATATGGAGCAGATGAAATTGATCTTGTATTTCCTTATCGAGCATTAATCGCTGGTCATAGTGAAATCGGTTTTGAATTAGTAAAACAATGCAAAGCTCTTTGCCAATCTCACAATATAATGCTCAAAGTGATTATTGAAACAGGCGAGCTAAAAAGCGATAATTTCATTCGCCAAGCGAGTGAAATTGCAATTCGTGCAGGGGCAGATTTTATTAAAACTTCAACAGGTAAAGTGCCTGTCAATGCGACATTAAATGCGGCACGCATTATGTTAGAAACAATTCGTGATTTAAAGGTTGCACAACAGGTTGGATTTAAAGCGGCAGGTGGTGTAAAAACGACTGAAGAAGCGGCACAATATCTGCAATTAGCTCAAGAAATCTTGGGCGAGGACTGGATAGATAGTTCACATTTTCGCTTTGGAGCATCAAGTTTATTGAAAAATTTACTTGCTACATTAAATAATCAAAGAGTCGATGTAACCGTTCAAGGTTATTAATTTTTTATTCACATTTCATCAAGAGGAACACAAAATGACTCCACATATTAACGCTCCAGCAGGCGCATTTGCTGACGTTGTATTAATGCCTGGTGATCCACTGCGTGCAAAATATATTGCAGAAACATTTTTAGAAAATGCTGAGCAAGTAACTGATGTTCGCAATATGTTTGGTTATACTGGTACATACAAAGGTCGTCGTATCTCTGTAATGGGGCATGGTATGGGGATTCCTTCTTGCTCTATCTATGCAAAAGAGTTGATCACCGAATATGGGGTAAAAAAAATTATTCGTGTTGGCTCGTGTGGTGCAGTGCGTTCTGACATAAAATTGCGTGATGTAATTATTGGTATTGGTGCTTGTACAGATTCAAAGGTCAATCGCATTCGCTTTAAAGATAACGATTTTGCAGCTATTGCTGATTTTGATATGACTCTTGCGGCTGTTCAAGCAGCAAAGCAAAAAAATGTTGCTGTGCGAGTTGGTAATCTTTACTCTGCAGACTTATTCTACACACCAGATGTTGAAATGTTTGACATTATGGAAAAATATGGCATTTTAGGCGTTGAAATGGAAGCTGCTGGCATTTACGGCGTTGCTGCGGAATTTGGAGCAAAAGCTCTTACCATCTGTACAGTCTCTGACCATATTCGTACTCATGAAAAAATAACCTCAGAAGAACGCCAGCTAACATTCAATGATATGATTGAAATTGCCTTGGAATCGGTGTTAATTGGTGATAATGCTTAATTTAATTGGCTTTTCTCTATCCTCTTTCTCTCATTAAAGGAGAGGAAGAGTTATAAGTTTTTTAAATTTTATGATTAAAGAAAATTTAAATTCTAAATAGCAACATATGGGCGAATTGTATTCGCCCTATTTGATTTTTTCCCCTTTCGTTTGAATAGAGGAAACGAGAAATTTACTCTTAACCTATTTCATTTCGGCAAAGGCGTGATCAGCAGCTTTTAGGGTAAGAGTAATATCTTCTTCATTGTGAGCTAAAGACATAAAGCCTGCTTCAAATGCTGATGGAGCGAGGTAAATTCCTTGCTTGAGCATTTTATGGAAAAATGTGTTAAATTTTTCTGCATCACATTTCGCTACGTCTTGATAATTCTCTACTTTTTCTTGTTCTGTAAAGAAAATACCAAACATTCCACCAACATATTGTACACATAGTGGGATATTGTGTTTATCTGCTAATGATTTAAATCCTTGAGCTAATATCTGTGTTTGATTTGCTAGTTTTTCTTGGTTGCCAGATTTTGAAAGTTCTGTTAAGCACGCCAAACCTGCCGCCATTGCAATCGGATTTCCTGAGAGTGTACCTGCTTGGTAAACTGGACCTGTTGGGGCAATGTATTCCATAATTTCTTTTTTTCCACCAAATGCACCAACAGGCATTCCTCCACCAATAATTTTGCCAAGAGTGGTTAAATCTGGGGTTACACCATAATACGTCTGTGCTCCACCAAGTGCCACTCGAAAGCCTGTCATCACTTCATCAATAATAAAAACAGTGCCGTATTGAGTGCAAAGTTCTCTTAACCCTTGTAAAAAACCTTCTTTAGGTGGTATACAATTCATATTACCTGCAACAGGCTCAATAATTAAACAGGCAATTTGGTCAGGGTATTGTTCAAATGCAGCTTTAACTGAATTAATGTCATTGTAAACGCAAGTCAGTGTGTGCTTAGCGAAGTCTTCGGGAACACCAGGAGAGCTTGGCTGACCAAGTGTCAATGCTCCTGAGCCTGCTTTGACAAGTAAACTGTCAGAATGTCCGTGATAACAACCTTCAAATTTAATGATTTTATCTCGTTTTGTATAGCCTCGAGCAAGGCGAATCGCTGACATTGTTGCTTCTGTGCCAGAACTCACCATTCGCACAAGCTCAATGGAGGGAACGAGTTTGCATACAAGCTCTGCAAGCTCAATTTCTTTTGCCGTGGGTGCACCGAAACTTAATCCATTTGGAATACTTTTTAGCACGGCATCAATGATTGTTGGGTGATTGTGTCCTAATACCATAGGTCCCCACGAACCAACATAATCAATGTAACGTTTTCCTTCGGAATCGAAAATGTATGCACCTTGTGCTTTCTCAATAAAAATAGGTGTGCCACCAACACCTTTAAAGGCTCGTACTGGGGAATTAACTCCGCCAGGGATAACTTTTTGGGCTTTTTCAAACAAAGCGTGGGAGGTTGTCATAATGATTCTTTTCCTTAAATGCTAAATAAAATTGATCTTATTATCCCACTCTATTGGATTACTTGTCTATTCACGATTTTTGTATTGAGAGTTTTAATGTTTGTGGTATCCTGCTGTTCGTTTTTTATCTTGATTTCGCAGAACGATGTACTTAACTTTTTTATTGGTGTTTACAGTCTCATTTTTGACGTTAATTCTTATGCGTCCTTTGGCACAGTCGGTAGGATTAGTGGATAAACCCAATTTCCGCAAGCGTCATCAAGGCGTAATTCCGCTCATCGGTGGTATTGCTCTTTTTTTGGGGAATTTAACATTTTACACCCTGCAATGGGAGAAAATGCATCTACCTGACCTTTACCTCACTGCGGTTACCATATTGTTGGTCATAGGCGTATTAGACGACCGTTTTGATTTAAGCCCTTTTCTGCGAGTGGGTATTCAAGCTTGTCTTGCAGCAGCAATGATTTACAGTGGTCTATCAATTGAAACTTTAGGGCAGTTAATTGCACCTTTTAGTCTTGAGATTGGGACGCTAGGTGTTGTGCTGACAGTGTTGATTACTATTGGAATTATTAACGCATTTAATATGATTGATGGTATTGATGGGCTTTTGGCGAGTTTATCTAGTGTGAGTTTTGCAGGGATTGGTATTTTAATGTGGTTAGATGGACAACATACACTAGCCTATTGGTGTTTTAGTCTTATCTTGGTGCTGTTGCCTTACGCATTGTTTAATTTAAGTCTATTTGGTTCGAAATGGAAAGTCTTTATGGGGGATTCAGGTAGCACATTTATTGGTTTCACAATGATTTGGATTTTACTGCTTAGCACGCAGGGACAGGGATATTCAATTAGTCCTATCACTGGCTTATGGCTGATTGCCATTCCATTAATTGATATGGTTGCCATCATTTTTCGCCGCTTAAAAAAAGGCAAAAGCCCGTTCCGTCCTGATAGATTGCATATCCACCATTTAATGATGCGAGCAGGGCTTAGCTCTCGACAAGCTCTTTTGGTGATTACTGTGGGGGCAATGCTATGTGCAATGTTTGGTATATTGAGTGAAATTTATTACTGGAACCAATGGGTGATGTCATTGGCTTTTGTTGCATTATTTTTTCTTTATTCTTATTCAATTATGAATGCGTGGCGAATCACTCGCTGGGTACGTCGTTATAAGCGTAGAGTAAGTAAGAAACACAATGAAGAAAAGCAATAACGTCAAAAATGGGATTAATGATGGCAAAAAACGTCTGCTTTTTATCTTTGGTACTCGTCCAGAAGCGATTAAGATTGCACCGTTAGTACAACACTTTTTGCATTCCCACACATTTGAAACCAAAATTTGTGTAACAGCACAACATCGCCAAATGCTCGATCAAGTTCTAGAGGTATTCGATATTCAGCCTGATTTCGATCTAAATTTAATGCAATCTGCACAAACTTTAGGCGAAATGACCGCTCGAATGCTACTTTCTCTTGAAAATGTATTAGCTGACTATTTACCGAATTTAGTTATCGTACATGGTGATACAGCGACCGCTTTTGCTGCCTCTCTTGCTTGCTATTACCAAAAAATTCCTGTTGCACATATTGAAGCAGGGTTGCGTACTGATCAGCGTGATAATCCTTTTCCTGAGGAAGCAAACCGCCGTTTGATTGGACTTCTAGCAGATTACCATTTTGCACCGACAGCACAAGCTCAGCAGAATTTGTTAGGAGAGGGGATTGCTGCAGAAAAAATCTGGGTAACTGGGAATACAGTGATTGATGCATTATTTCAAGTCGTGCAAAAAATAACGGAAAACTCACCGCTTGCAACGCAACTCAATCAGCAGTTTTCATTTTTGGACGCAAATAAAAAGCTCCTTTTAGTTACTAGTCATCGTCGTGAAAATATGGGGCAAGGTATTGAGCAGATTTGTCAAGCATTAAAAAGGGTTGCAACGAGCTATCCACAAGTACAAATTGTCTATCCTGTTCATCTGAATCCGCAAATTGTGGAACCTGTGCAAGCGTGGTTGTCAAATGTGAATAACATTTTTTTAATTGAACCTCAAGCCTATCTCCCTTTCGTTTATTTGATGAAACGAGCTTATTTAATCTTGACCGATTCTGGTGGCATTCAAGAAGAAGCCCCTGCACTTGGCACCCCCGTGCTGTTAATGCGAGAAACGAGCGAACGCCCAGAGACACTTGACGCTGGTGTCGTGAGATTAGTTGGGACGGATACTCGGACAATTACTCAAGCGGTTGGCGAGCTATTAGAAAATCAGCAAAGCTATCAAAGTATGTGCCAGACTACCGCTCTTTATGGCGACGGACGGGCGAGTGAGCGTATTTTCCACACTATTTCAGAGATATTAAACTATGAAAACCGTTGATCGCATTGCCGTCATTGGCTTAGGTTACATTGGTTTACCGACTGCGATTGCTTTTGCACAGGCTGGGAAGCAGGTGTTAGGGGTAGATTGTAATCTTGATGTACTTGCAACCTTAAAGCAAGGAAAGGCTCATATTGCAGAACCTCATTTAGAAAAAGCACTACAACAGGTTATGAATGAACAGCGGTTGTCTGTTTCTGCTACACTGGATAATGCTGATGTGTTTATCATTGCTGTGCCTACGCCATTACAGTCTAACTTTCAACCTGACTTAAGCTATGTTCATACAGCAGCTCTACAGATAGCACCGTACTTGCAGCAAGGTAATGTGGTCGTTCTTGAATCAACCTCGCCAGTTGGCACGACAGAACAGTTGGCTTATTGGCTAAGTGAAGTTCGTACGGATCTGCGTTTTCCTGATGACGTTGCGGTTGCCTACTGCCCTGAACGTGTACTCCCCAGCAATATTATGCAAGAAATTATTCATAATGATCGGATTATTGGTGGGCTAAGCCCAAATTGCACTGAGCAAGCGGTTAATTTATATAAAATTTTTGTAAAAGGCGAATGTTTAACAACAAATGCACGAACCGCCGAGCTGTGTAAGCTGACGGAAAATAGTTTCCGTGATGTTAATCTTGCGTTTGCAAATGAACTTTCAATGATTTGTCATCAGTTAAACATTGACGTTTGGGAATTAATTAGATTGGCAAACAGACACCCACGAGTACAAATCTTACAACCAAGTGCTGGGGTTGGTGGACATTGCATTGCCGTAGATCCTTATTTTATTGTTTCTCAATTGCCAGAGTATGCTCGTTTAATTCGTACCGCAAGAGAGGTTAATCGTAATAAGCCACAATGGGTGATAGAACAAGTAAAGCTAGCTGTTGCTGAGTGTGCTACAGAGTTAAATTGCTCACCTTCTCAATTAAAAATTGCCTGTTTTGGTTTGACATTTAAAGCGGATATTGATGATCTGCGTGAAAGTCCAGCACTACAGATTACGCAACAACTTGCAAACTGGCATAGCGGACAGCTATTCGCCATTGAACCAAATATTTCTCATCGACCTATCGTATTGCCTGATAATGTCGCATTTGTTACTCCGAACGAAGCACTGGAGAATGCGGATATTTTAGTGCTATTAGTTAATCACAAGCAATTCCAGCAAATTAATGTTCAACATATACAACAAAAGTGGATCATTGATACTCAAGGGAGTTGGCAAAAGAAATAAGCAAGAGATTATCTTGCTTATTTTGCGTTTAATACCACTCCCTTGTCTAATACAGCACTCTCGCTTTTATCGTGCCATCAATCTCTTTTAGACGCTTGAGTGCTTCATCGGTATTCTCTAATTCCACATCGATAACGACATAACCAATGGTAGGATCAGTTTGTAAGAACTGTGCGGCGATATTGACATTCTGCTCGACAAAAACTTGGTTGATTTTATTTAATATCCCTGTGCGGTTCTCGTGAATATGGAGTAAACGTTTTGCTCCTTTATGCTCTGGTAACGAGACTTCAGGAAAGTTTACTGCAGACAATGTTGAACCATTGTCTGAATATTTTACAAATTTATGGGCGACTTCAGAGCCAATATTGGCTTGAGCCTCTGAGGTTGAACCGCCGATGTGTGGTGTAAGAATAACGTTGTCAAATTGACATAATGGCGAGTTGAATGGTTCGTTGATAGAAGCGGGTTCTTCTGGGAATACATCTAAGGCGGCACCTCGTAAATGACCTGATGACAATACTTCTACAAGGGAATCTAAATCAATGACTGTACCACGAGCCGCATTAATCACGACAGCACCTTTTTTCACTTTTGATAAATTAGTCGCATTGAGAATGTTTTTAGTTGAAGCGTTTTCGGGGATATGTAATGAAATGGCATCACTCATAGCCAATAATTCATCAAGACTTGCAACTTGTTGGGCATTGCCTAATGGTAGTTTATTTTCTATATCATAAAAATAGACACGCATACCAATTGCTTCTGCCAGTACGCTTAACTGTGAGCCAATATGTCCATAACCAATAATGCCAAGATTTTTTCCACGCACTTCATTTGAACCGACTGCGGATTTATTCCATACACCACGATGGACCTGTGCATTTGCTGTTGGCACTTGACGCATTAAGAGCAAAATTTCTCCCAATACTAATTCTGCAACGGAGCGTGTATTCGAAAATGGGGCATTAAAGACAGGGATACCACGGCGTTTTGCAGCCTCAAGATCCACTTGATTTGTTCCGATACAGAAACAGCCGATAGCAATGAGTTTAGAAGCGTGTTGTAATACTTCTTCGGTCAGGAAGGTGCGAGAACGAATACCGACAAAATGTGCATCTTTTATCGCCTCTAGCAGAGCTTCGCCTTCTAACGCTTTTTTATGAAATTCGATGTTTGTATAGCCTGCTGCTTTTAATACATCAATTGCATTTTGGTGTACGCCTTCAAGCAGTAGAAATTTAATTTTAGATTTATCAAGAGAAACTTTCACGCTCATATTTGGACCTTATATAAAAAATATTATTCAATAATCTTTGCACCATTTGGCGTACCAACGATAGTAACATTGGCATAACGTTGTGCAAAAATGCCATTTGTAACCACACCCGCAATATTATTTATCGTTTGCTCCATCTTTAGCGGCTCTAGAATTTTAAAGTTGTAAACATCTAAAATCACATTGCCATTATCGGTGATCACATTTTCACGATATTCAGGGTTTCCACCTAATGAGACTAGCTGGCGAGCAACATAAGAACGAGCCATCGGAATGACTTCTACTGGTAAGGCAAAGGTAGACCCCAATACTTCAACTTGTTTGCGTTCATCTACGATGCAAATGAATTTTTTTGCTAACGAACTCACAATTTTTTCTCGAGTTAAGGCAGCACCTCCACCTTTAATCATATAGCCTTGTGGCGTGATTTCATCTGCTCCATCAATATAAACATCAAGACTAGAGACTTCATTGGCACTAAATACCTCAATGCCTTGTTCTCTGAGTAATGCTTCAGAGTGCTTAGAAGCAGCCACAGCACCTTTTATTTGATCAGCGATTTTACCTAAAGCCTCAATAAAACAATTAACCGTTGAACCACTTCCCACGCCCACAATTGTATCTGGTTTTACATACTGTAACGCCGCTTTAGCAGCTACTTTTTTCATTTCAAGTTGATCCATTTTATTCCCTTTTACGCAAACGTTTACGTTGTTCGTTTATCCGATTAAACAGGGATAGATTGATACCATAAAGCGATATAAATATCAAAAATTTTCTGAAGAATTCATTAGAAATGAAGGGTAAATTGTAAAATTGATTAAGCTGAGTGAAATATAAGGCAAATATTGCTTGTGGAAACGTTCTAATCGGCAGACTTTTATGGTTGTCGCTAGTGCTATCACTTATTTTTATTTTGGCGAAATTCCGCTAGAATGCCGTACATTATTAAGTGATGGAACATAGTATGAAACAAGTGCAATTTTATTTAATAAATGAAGTTGAGCAAGGCACGATTGCCAGTGAAGAATTTCTAGCTTGTGAGTTAGCTGCAAAAGCGTGGCGTGTTGGAAAGCGAGTACTCATTAGTTGCGAAAGCGAAGAGCAGGCTCTCAATATTGATGAAGCTCTATGGGCTAGGCAAGCCGATGATTTTGTGCCACACAACCTCTCTGGCGAAGTAACGACTTATGCAACACCAATTGAGATTACTTGGGCAGGTAAACGTAACGCTCAACACCGAGATCTGCTAATTTCGTTACAAAAAAATGTACCTGATTTCATCAACAGCTTCAACCAAATAATTGATTTCGTTCCTGTAGATGAAACCTTAAAAATACAAGCTCGAGAGCGTTACAGACATTATCGTCAGCTTGGTTGGCACTTAGAGACAATACAGACATAGAATATGTAGTTTATCAAAAAATAGACCAAGGATTAGTTAAAACATCAATAAACCTTATCTTCGCCTTCAGGGTGCAGTCCGATACCCTGATGACGCTCTTTTAATTTATTAATCACGTCGCTCCATTCAAGATTCATTGAATGTAATAATACGGTCAAGTGATAGGCTAAATCCGCCGCTTCACTGACGACTTCTTCTTTATCTTGCGACACTGCCGCCAATGCGGTTTCAACGCCTTCTTCCCCCACTTTTTGAGCAATTTTCTTTACTCCCTTAGCATAGAGTTTTGCGGTATAAGAGCTTTCAGAATCGGCATATTTTCGCTCGGCAAGTACTTGTTCTAATTTCGCAAACCACCTCCAATCACCTTCAGATTGACTTTCAAATTGGTGGAAACAACTTTCCTCGCCCGTATGGCAAGTTGATCCAATTGGATTGGCTAAAATCAATAACGTATCGTTATCGCAATCCAAGCTCATATCCACTACATTTAAAAAATGCCCCGATGTTTCCCCTTTCGTCCACAAGCGTTGCTTAGTACGAGAATAGAATGTAACGATTTTCTCTGTCAGAGTTTTATTTAACGCCTCTTCATTCATATAGCCCAACATTAGTACTTCACTAGTTTGGAAGTGTTGGATAATGACGGGGAGGAGGTTATCGACTTTTTGCCAGTTTATATTTTGAATTTGCATAGTTTTCCTTACCCTATACGGGCCGTATAAGGCTACATAATCTGAGCCACTTTGTAGCTCTTTTTCTTTCAGATATACAGCCGCAGAGAGGCTAGGATTATTGAACCTAGCACGGCTCATGCTAGTATTAACGACGTATCTTGACACCCTCTGCATCAAGATACTCCTTCAACTTTCCAATCTCAATAATCCGTTTATGAAACACGCTCGCTGCCAAAGCACCGTCCACGTTCGCATCAACAAACGCATCTCGGAAATGCACTATTTCGCCTGCACCGCCTGAGGCGATTAACGGTACGTTGCACACATCACGCACTAATTTGAGTTGAGTTAAATCGTAGCCTTTGCGTACGCCGTCTTGGTTCATCATATTTAGCACGATTTCGCCTGCCCCACGTTTTTGCACTTCTTGCACCCAGTCGAGCAGTTGCCAGTTGGTTTGGCGAGTCCGTTTTTCATCGCCTGTGTACTGGTTCACCCAGTATTTGCCTGTATCCGTCTCGAACCAACTGTCAATGCCAACCACTACCGCTTGCACGCCAAAGCGATCTGCCAATGCGGTAATCAAATTCGGATCGGCAAGTGCGGGGGAATTGATCGAGATTTTATCCGCCCCGAAAGCGAACAATTTTTCTGCGTCCTCAATCGTCTTGATTCCGCCCGCTACGCAAAACGGAATATCGATCACTTGTGCCACACGTTCCACCCAGCTTTTATCCACCGTGCGACCGTCCGATGAGGCGGTGATGTCATAAAACACCAGCTCGTCCGCTCCCTCTTGTGCATAACGTTGTGCAAGCGGGACAATATCACCGATAATTTCGTGATTACGAAACTGCACGCCTTTGACCACCAGCCCATCACGCACATCTAAACAAGGGATTATCCGTTTTGCCAACATTCAATTGCCTCCGCCACATTAAATTTACCTTCTAACAACGCACGCCCCACGATCACGCCAGCCACGCCTGTGCCTTTGAGGGCTTCGATATCGGTGAGCGAACCTATACCGCCCGATGATTGAAATTGGATTTCAGGGTATTTTGCACAGATTTCACGGTAAAGAGAGACGTTTGAGCCAGCTAATGTGCCGTCTTTTGAAATATCCGTGCATAAAACATGCTGTAATCCGACCGTTTGATACTCTTCGATTAGTGCTTCGAGCGATACGCCACTCGCTTCCTGCCAACCGCTAATCGCAATAATTTTTTGACCGCTTGCGTTAATGTTTACGTCTAACGCCAGCACGAATTTTTCCGCGCCATATTTCTCAAACCAACCTTTGACCATAGCCCGATCTTTCACCGCCGTTGAGCCAATCACAACACGATTTGCCCCTACAGCCAGCAGATCCGCCACATCTTGCTCGCTACGAATCCCGCCACCGACCTGAATTTTGCATCGTGTCGCTTCGATAATGTTGCTGATAAGTGTGGTCTGTCTTTTTGCCGGATCTTTCGCTCCTGTTAAATCGACCAAATGTAACTGCTCCGCTCCCTGTGCAAGATAGCGGGCAAATTGCTCAATCGGATTATCGGAATAGGTGGTCTGTTTAGCATAATCACCCTGATGTAACCGCACCACATTGCCGTCAATCAAGTCAAGGGCGGGGATAATAATGGATTTTTTCATTGTGTTTGTTTCCTGTTTTATACTTCCCCTCGCCCACTTGTGGGAGAGGGTGGAGAAAATCCGTTAAGGATTTTCGGAGGGAGAGGGTGAGTTTTGGTGTATAAGATCAAAAATGACATCTAACACCATATCTATATTTCTCAATACCTCATCATTCCAAAAACGAATAACGGTAAAATTTTGTTCTTCCAAATATGCCGTACGAATACGGTCATATTCCATTTGTTCTGCGTGCTGAGAACCATCTAGCTCAATAATCAATTTAGGATTTAAAGAGAGAAAATCTGCAATATAATTTCCCACGATCTTTTGGCGATAAAATTTTACACCACAGAAACGTTTTGCACGTAAGTGATACCACAACGACCATTCTGCTTCCGTCATATTTGAACGCAAGCTTTTAGCATTCTTTCTTAACGTTTGGCTTTCATTTTTTCGCATATTTGCCCTCTCCCTCCGAAAATCCTACGGATTTTCTCCACCCTCTCCCGCAAGTGGGCGAGGGAAAAATTAGATATTTTCTACGAAATTCTTCAGCAACTGTGCACCATTTTTGCCTGAACGCTCGGGGTGGAATTGCACGCCATAGAAGTTTTTGCTCGCAATCGCAGCTGAAAAAGGCACGCCGTAATCAGCGGTGGCAATGGTGTTTTCATTCGGCAACACTGCATAGCTATGCACAAAATAGAAATGGCTGTTTTGCTCAATGCCGTGAAATAATGGGTGGTCGGCTTGATATTGAACCTTGTTCCAGCCCATATGTGGCAACGGCAAACCAGTGTTTGGGATTAGCTCGGTTTCGCCACTCATAAGCCCAAGCGTTCCCACATAGCCTTCCGCAGAAAATTCAGTCATTAACTGCATACCCAAACAAATACCGAGCATTGGTTGCGTAGCATTGCGGATCGTGTCAATCAAATCACGATCTTGCAAAATCTTCATCGCAGCCGCAGCCGTCCCCACACCGGGCAACAGCAATTTATCGGCCGATTTGATTTTATCTAAATCACGACTAATCTCCGCCTGTAAGCCTAAGCGGTTGAATGCAAATTTTACAGATGACAGGTTTGCACAGCCTGTGTTGATGATAGTTAGGTTGGTCATATAATAATCTTATTTAAACTTCTCTAGTGCTTTTCTGGCCGCTGGATCTCTGGCTACTTTCAATAATTCTAATTGTAATTCAGTTTGAATAGATGGATCTGCTGGTAATTTGGATAAAATCATCTTCTCTAACAAAATAGTTAATGGCTCACCAATAGCTTTTCTAAAGTTAAAACCTAACAATTGCAAAATTGTCAGAGTCTCTTTTGAAACCAATGGAGATAAAATTCTTACCATTTCATCAACATTACCACCTGTAGCACTAGCTAATTCTTGTAATTTAGGAATTAATTGCTTGGTAATATAATCAATTTCTGTATCTGTAATTTTTTGAGCCATTAACTCTTGTTGAAAAGCTTGAGAAATTTGTAATAACTCATTTTTATCTGAAATTAATTCCTGAATAATTTCTTCTAATTCATTTATTGTTTCTTTATCATCTTTTTTAGCTTTACTTGCTTTAATTTTCGTAAAAATAGCGGATGCTGTATTTTTAACTAACGCTTCAGATAGTTTAACGCCTAAATCAATCAACTGTTGATCCATATAAATGTCCTCTCTCCAAAAAATTTCACCGCACTTTTGTCTAGCACTTTCATGCTAGGCTAAGCATTATGTTATCGCTCTGCGACAAACTAGCTGGGTTGCAGAGCAACCGCACTATGCGTAACCCTACACACTAGTGTAGGGTATTTTATAGCCAAATCACAACACTCCCTTCGAACTCGGTAATTCATTCCCTTCTACTTTTACACACTGTCTTAAGGTTCTGCCGAACACTTTGAATAGGCTTTCGATTTTGTGGTGGTCGTTGTCGCCTTTTGTTTTCAGATGTAGCGTTGCCATTAGGGTGTAGGCGAGCGATTGGAAGAAATGCTCGGTCATTTCGGTGCTGAAATCGCCCACTTTTTCACGCTTGAATTTCGCCTTGAACTTGAAGTATGGGCGACCCGATAAATCCATTGTGCATTGTGCTTTACATTCGTCCATTGGTAGCACAAAGCCGAAGCGTTGAATGCCACGTTTGTCGCCTAACGCCTGTTTTAATGCTGTGCCGAGTGCGAGGGCGGTGTCTTCCACGGTGTGGTGTTCGTCAATCCACAAATCGCCTTTGCATTGCACGTTCATTCTAAAACCGCCGTGCGTAGCGATTTGGTCAAGCATATGGTCGAAAAAGCCCACGCCTGTGCTAATTTGGTTCACGCCCGTTTCGTCTAGCCAAACTTGCACTTTGATATCGGTTTCTTTGGTGGTGCGAACCACTTCGGCATAGCGTGGTGGGCGTTCCCAAGCGGTCGTTTTTGGCAATAATTTTTCCACAATCAGATCCCAGTCCAATTTTTCTGGGTGATATTGCAACGCCGGAATGCCGAGATTTTCCGCCAGTTGCACATCGGTGGCACGGTCGCCGATCACAAAACTGTGGTCAGGATCGAACAAATTTTTGTCGATATATTTTTTCAGCAATTTGATCTTCGGTTTACGGCAATCGCAGTTATCTTCTGGCTTGTGGGGACAAATCAAAATCGCATCAAATTCAATACCTTGCGAGCGGAAAATATCCAACATCGCATTGTGCGGTTTGTCGAAATCTTCTTGTGGAAACGACTCTGTGCCTAAGCCGTCTTGGTTGCTGACCATCACAAAACGGTAGTGATCTTTTAATTTTAGCAACGCAGAAATCACATTGCGTTCCAGTTTAAGTTTTTCCAAACTGTCAATTTGAAAATCCGTTTTCGGCTCGTCAATCAAAGTGCCGTCACGGTCGATAAAAAGGGTTGGTTGTGTCATATTTGCTCCTGTGGCAGCCCACATACGAGCCGTATGGGGCTACTTAATCTGAGCCACTCTGTGGCTCTATATTATCTAATTATCAGCCACAGCGTGGCTGGGTTTATGGAACCTAACACGGCTCGTGCTAGGTTACAAATCTTGTTCGAGATATTCATTTACATTTCCAAGCAGCTCTTTCATCTCATCAACAAAACTCCACGTTTTATGATGTTCTTTCTGCCCTTTGATGTAATTGATGATTTTCCCAATTTCGTGTTCGCTATAACTCAACGCACAATAACCTTTCGACCAAGCGTAAAAATCAGGAAAAAGATCACTATGGCGTTCAAGCCATTTATGGCTCGCATTTTTAAGTTGTTTTACAAAATCTGCTACCGCCATACTTGGGTGAATTTCCACCAATAAATGTAAATGATCAGGCATTCCATTTATGCGATGCAAAGTGCATTTTTGTTGCTGACAAAATGCCCAAATATATTGGTACAACTCTTTCTCATTTTCTTCGTTAATTGCAGGAACGCTTTGTAGCGTACGAAAAACGATATGATAAAAAAGTTTGGTATAGCTCATATTTTATCGTCCTACCCCATACGAGCCGTATGGGGCTACTTAATCTGAGCCACGCTGTGGCCCTATATTAGCTAATTAACAGCCACAGAGTGGCTGGGATTGTGGAACCTAGCACGGCTCGTGCTAGGCATTTCTAATTGCTTCCACCGTTCTCTCCAACTCCGATCTTGTACCAATTGAAATCCGAATACAATTCTGCAATCCCAATGCCTTGTGCTGATCACGCAAGATAATGCCTTTTTCCCAAAGAGCTTTAAATACTTTTTGTCCGTTTTGGAATTTGGCAAGAACATAGTTGGCTTCGGTATCGAAAATTTTTACCATGCACGGAATAGATTTTAGCTGTTCGATTAGCCACGCTCGGTTCTCTAGTGCATCTGTCACACGTTGTTTCATCTCCATCAAGCCCTGTTCGGTTAAGGATTGTGCTGCGATGTCGGAAACGGGTACAGGGAGCGGATAAGGGGCGATGACTTTTTGTAGTACGCCTATTAGCTCTTGATTTGCAAGGGTAAAACCACAACGCAATCCCGCCAAAGCAAAGGCTTTGGAAAGCGTGCGGATAATCGCCAAGTGTGGGAAACTGGCAAGCTCGCTTACCATTGTTGCCTCGGGACAAAATTCAATGTAGGCTTCGTCCACTACCACAATCGCACGCCCCTCGGTGATTTGTAAAAGTTTGAGTAAATCCGACCGCTTGATTAGCGTGCCAGTTGGGTTGTTTGGGCTACACACAAATACCACTTTCACGCCGTCAAGATTACGTTCGATTTCAGGCAAATTAAGCTGAAAATCAGTGGTTAAAGGCACGGTTTTCAGGGCGATACCGCACGTTTCTGCCGACACGCTGTACATTCCGTAAGTCGGTGGGCAGTAAAGTACACTGTCCGTAGACTCGCAGAAAGCACGGATAATCAGCTCAATGCTTTCATCGCCACCACGAGTCACAATCACATTTTCAGGTTTTACACCTGCATATTGTGCGTAGCGATTCACTACATCAGTAGGTTGAGCTTCAGGGTAGCGGTTAAAAGTGCGGTTGAGTAAATCAAAATTTGGCGAAGTTGGAGATTCATTCGCATTCAGCCACACATCGCCATTGCCCCCCAAACGGCGTGCCGATTGGTAAGGGGTCAGGGCTTGCACATTTTTTCGAGAGAGTTTTGAGATTTGCATATATTTTCCTTCCTCCCCCATACGAGCCGTATGGGGTTACTTACTCCGAGCCACTCTGTGGCTCTTTATCTTCTAATTTTCAGCCCCATGCGGGGCTGGGATCATCGATCCTAGGACGGCTCGTCCTAGGAAATTTTAGCCAATCGAATCGAAACTGCCTGTTTATGTGCCTCTAGCTGTTCGGCTTGTGCCATCACTTCCACCGTTTTTGCTAAATCTTTAAAACCTTGTGGCGTGAGTTCCTGCACGGTCATTCGTTTACTGAAATCCGCCAAGCCTAGGCTTGAGGTGGTGCGGGTGTAGCCATATGTCGGTAGAACGTGATTGGTGCCACTGGCATAATCCCCCATACTTTCAGGCGAATATGCTCCCAAGAAAATTGAGCCTGCATTGTCGAGTTTATCAAGCAATGCTCTGGCGTCTTCCACTTGTACCACCAAGTGTTCAGGAGCGTATTCGTTGCTAATTTCGATCGCTTGTTCGAGGCTTTCAGCGATGAAAATGCGGCTATGCTCCAGAGCTTTACAAGCGGTCTCTTTTCTCGGTAATGTTGCAAGCTGACGTTCAATTGCCTTCTCCACCGTTTTTGCCAAGGTTTCGCTGTATGTCACTAAAATCACTTGGCTATCGGCACCGTGTTCCGCTTGAGAAAGCAAATCGCTCGCTACAAAATCAGGATCAGCAAACTCATCAGCAATCACTAATACCTCCGAAGGTCCAGCCTGCATATCAATTGCCGCCCCATTGACTGCTTGCGATACTTGGCGTTTTGCTTCGGTTACAAAGCTGTTGCCAGGTCCAAAAATTTTATCTACTTTCGCCACTGTTTCTGTGCCATAAGCCATTGCCACAATCGCTTGAGCACCGCCTATTGAGTAAATGGTTTCCACGCCACAGAGTTCGGCGGCATAAAGAATGGCGTCTGCAATCGGCGGTGGTGAGCAAAGCACGATTTTTTTACAGCCCGCAATTTTGGCAGGAATGGCAAGCATTAGCACGGTGGAAAATAGTGGGGCGGATCCCCCTGGAATGTACAAGCCAACTCGGTTAATTGGTCGTGTAACCACTTGACAACGCACACCTGCTTGAGTTTCTAAATCAACCGCTTGCGGAATTTGGGCTTGGTGGAATTTCTCGATGTTGGTTTTGGCGTTTTGGATTGCCTGTTTTAGTGCATCTGATAAACGAGCACTTGCAGCTTGGATCTGCATTTTAGAAACGGTAAGACTGTCTAATTTCACCTTGTCGAATTTCTCCGAAAGCTCAAATAACGCTTTATCGCCATTGGTAAGTACATTTTCTCGAATGAAATCGACCGCTTGTTGAATGTTTTGTGAAGCATTGATTGCAGGACGAGTCAGGGCGGCTTGGCGTTGTTGTTGTGTTAAGTTTTTCCAAATTAGGGTTTGCATATTTTTTCCTTATATTTTCCCCTCGCCCGTTTACGGGAGAGGGACGATTGGAGCTTCGTTCAGAAGCGGAAATCAGGGAGAGGGCGATTCCCCCTCTCTCTGCTAAAAATTGCCTTACACAATTTTTAGCGGTCTCTCTCCCGCAAGCGGGCGAGAGCAAATGCTCAAGCCAACATCTTCTCAATCGGTAGCACTAGCACAGAGCTTGCTCCCATTTCTTTGAGCTGTTCCATCGTTTCCCAGAATAAGTTTTCTTGACTGACAACGTGCATTGCGACACGAGCAGAATCATTGGCAAGTGGAAGAATTGTCGGATTTTCTACACCAGGTAGTAGTGCAGTAATTTCAGCTAATTTATCTTTAGGGGCGTGTAGCATAATGTATTTGCTTTCTGAAGCCTGCTGTATGCCCTGAATGCGGGTTAATAAACGCTCGACTAGCGCTTGTTTTTCTACTGAGAGAGGTTCGGCACGCTGAATCAGACAGGCTTTTGATTGATAAATAATATCGACTTCTTTTAACCCATTTGCTTCTAATGTTGCACCAGAAGAAACAAGATCGCAAATGGCAGAGGCTAGACCAGCACTAGGAGCAACTTCCACAGACCCATTAAGAAAACAGTTTTTGAATGGTACGCCATTTTTGCTCATATAACGTTTAAGTAAGTTGGGATAAGAGGTGGCAATGCGAGTGTTAGCAAGACTTTGCACGCCATCGTATTGTACATCTCGTGGCACGGCAAGAGAAAGTCGACAGCCACCAAAATCAAGGCGTTTGAGTTTTTGATATTGTACCTGCTCACCTGCATATTGGCGACCAAGTTCTTCTTCCTCTAGTACATTTTCGCCCACGAATCCGAGATCGACCACGCCATCAAAGATAAGGTTAGGAATATCATCATCACGCACTCGCAAAATCTCAATCGGCATATTTTCTGCATAGGCAATTAAGCGTTGTTCATTCCACGTAATTTTTACCCCACATTTTTTGAGTAACTCGCTGCAATCTTGACTTAAACGCCCTTTTTTTTGTAACGCTATCCGTAAACGGCTGGTTGTATTCATATTGCTATTTCCTTAATGATAAAACTAAAATATAAAAAAACCTCTCGAAGGTTTCCTTCCGAGAGGTTATGTATTTTCTGCTATATAGGATTGCACTTTATACGTACTCGGAAGATTTACTATCTTCCGACCACACTCAAATGCCCGAAAGATATCAGGTTAAGTGATGGTGATGATGAGTACGGATAGTGTTATTCATAATGTACTTTCTCAAATATAAGCTAATTGATCTCGCTGTAAGGTACATCTAATTTCTGAATATTGCAAGCTATTTTTAATTTCTTTGTGTGTGAACGACAAAATTTATTTCTAATAAAATGCCTTTAACGTGTAATAAGTTAAAGGCATTCGTGTTTAAATAGTGTGTTTAAATTCAATACACTTTTATCAAGAGCTTCCTACCACTGATATCCGACGCCAGCACCAGCACCTATTTTGCCGTTAGTGTTGGCATTGCCTTGTAATTTTAAGAACACCTTGCCACTGTGTGAGACGGTGGAATAACCAACAGCGATAGCGCCTTCGTCCGCATAATGTCCGACAGAGGCGGCGAGCATAGATTTGCCGGC
>NZ_SLXJ01000013.1 GCF_004345745.1 Nicoletella semolina
CTGAGTAATGAGCTTGGTATGAAGGTACAAGAGATAAATAGTCGAATCCAAAATGTGGATAATCGTCTACAAAACGGTATTGCCAGTGCGGTTGCAGCGGCGAGCTTAGTACAAGCTTATAACCCAAGTGACAGCTTATTTGCGATTGGTGTTGGGAGTTATCGTGGTAGAAATGCGTTGGCAATAGGTTACTCTAAGGTGTCGGATAGTGGCAAAGTTATTTTTAAAGTAACGGGCAGTGTAAACCAGTTTAGTGACTACACAGGCGGAGCAAGCATAGGCTTTAAGTTCTAGGTGGTAGGCGAGCGTTTTAGTACAAGCGGTCAATTTGATGGATTTATTGGTAAATTTTCCACTGAAATTGACCGCTTTTTTATTGTTTTTCTTCCCCTCCCTCAGTTCTACGGACAGCGCTCTTTGTGGGCGCAGAGATAATACCGAAGGAGGAATTGTACAACACAAACACAATGTAAAGATCACTTTAGGGAGAAGTATAAACGATGTTTGTGTTGTATATTTTTTTGAGATAGTCAATAAAAAATTAAGCTTGGCGTTTTTGTTCTATTAAGGTGAGTAGTTCATTAATTTTCGGATCATCAAATATCGAATTAATATTCGTGTTTAATTTTCGCCGCCAATTTGGATATTCTGTGCTGGTGCCTGGGATATTGACAGGCTCTAGCATATTCAACCAATCTTCAGGCTGGGTGCCAAATAAGGCACTTTGAGTGTCTGCAACATAGCTTTGTAGCTGATGTGTGAAGATTTGGTTTACGCCATTTTCATCAGGTGCTAACTCTTGTTCTGCTTCTACAGCTCGGCGAATAGCGGCTTTATTATGATGACGAGTGGTTTGTAACGTTTGAAGGACTTTTTCATTTGGATAGATGCCAAATTTTTGCCCTAATTCAAAATCGTAGCCTTTCCAGTAACCTTGCACAGTCGGCAGGTCGTGGGTACTGAGTGTTGTCATTGCTGAATAAGGGTAATGTGCAAGCGGTTTGCTGCCGTGCTGGTCGAATTCAAAATAGAAAATGTTATAGGTCAGAATGCCTGCACGCTGTAGCGTGTCTATCATACCTTTAGGGACAGTACCGAGTGCTTCGGCAATAATTAAACAGCGGTTGCGTTGGCTTTCTAACGCTAAAATAGCTAGCAGATCCGCCAGTGGATATTTAACATAAACCCCGTTTTTAGCGGATTCGCCTTTTGCTACCCACCATAGACGAGCAAAGCCTAAGATATGGTCAATGCGTAATGCACCACAATCTTTCATATTGGCACGCAACAGATCGATAAACGGCTGATAGCCACGTTGTTGTAGAATTTCGGGGTGCATTGGCGAAAGTCCCCAATTTTGCCCTTGTGGTGCCATTATATCGGGAGGGGCGCCTACTGATGCCCCCAACACAAACAGATCTTTATCTGCCCAAGTTTCGGCACCATTATCAGCAACCCCAACTGCAAGATCACGATAAAAACCAATTGGCATACCGAGTTTGCAAGCAAGCTGGTAACAGGTGTTTAGCTGCTGGTTGGCAATATATTGTAGCCACATATAAAAACGTACTTCGCTTGCCTGATCACGCTGAAATTGTTGCACACTAGCGGTGTGATAATCTTGATATTCTGCAGCCCAGTTTTGCCAGCCCCATTGGTTTTTATGTTGTTCTGTTAGCCAAGCGTGAAGAGCATCAAATGTGCCTTGAATACGAAGTGATTCGCCGTGTTGGGCGATAAATTGCTCAAAATCACTTTGATCCTGTTGTGCAAATTGCTCAAATGCAAAGCGTAAAGCGGTTAATTTCAACGTTGTTACTTGCGAATAAACAATATTGTCTGATGCTCTTACTTCAGCGAGCTGCCGCTGTGTTTCGGCTGACTGTAACCATTTTTGTGCTTCTTCACTTTGTTTAAAGGCAGGTATGGCATTAATATCAATGTAAAGAATATTTTGCCATAGGCGTGAAGAGGGACTATAGGGGCTAGCACTGTCAGGATTGGCAGGGAAGAGCGAGTGGATCGGATTAAGCCCCACAAAATCCCCCCCTTTTTCAGCAAGTCTGATGAGAAATTGCTGTAAATCGCCAAAATCACCAATCCCCCAATTTTTTTCACTTCGCAGGGTATAAAGTTGTACAATTGCTCCCCATAATTTTTGTTGTTGCTGTAATGCTTGTGGCTGGTAAGCGTTTGA
This sequence comes from Nicoletella semolina, assembly GCF_004345745.1. Lineage (GTDB taxonomy): Bacteria > Pseudomonadota > Gammaproteobacteria > Enterobacterales > Pasteurellaceae > Nicoletella > Nicoletella semolina. Next base: position 2,198 of record NZ_SLXJ01000013.1, read on the forward strand.
GGGGGCGATAATTACTCGACAGTTGGCAGCTTTGGTATTGAGGGTAAGTTGATGATAACCAAGGGGTAAATCTCGTGGTAAGGCAATGGCATTGCGTTTGCATTTTCCTGAGAGAATTTGACCGCTTTCTAATGTCAGTTGCCATTTTGCTTGAATCCGCTGAGTTTTATCTGCCACAAATAGGCGGATAAAAATCGGTTCACCCTGTTTAACCACTTTAACAAGCGGTAAGATTGGGCGTGATTTTTGCATATCCTGCTTGTTCATATTTAGCAACTGACTGATTTTTTTCACTACATCTGGAGTAGGGTAGCGGTGGCGACCATATTCATCAATAAAATAAGGATTAAGATACGGGTGAGTGGATTTCATTATAAATGTCCTGTTTGTATTGTGATATTTAGCCTTTTACACCGCCTGCGGTTAAGCCGCCAATTAGCCAACGCTGTGCAATGATAAAGATTAACGTTACAGGGATTGCAGATAAGATAGCCGCCGCTGCAAAATCGCCCCAAAGGTAATTCTGTGGGTGTAAATATTGCTGCATACCCACAGAAAGCGTATAGCTTTGCACATCTCGTAACAGTAATGAGGCAACAGGGACTTCAATGATTGCAGCTATAAAGGATAAGATAAAGACTACTGCTAAAATTGGCACAGAAAGCGGTAATAAAATTAAACGGAATGTTTGCCATGGCGTTGCACCATCAAGTGCTGCGGCTTCTTCAAGCGAAGTATCAATGGTTTCAAAATAGCCTTTTATGATCCAAATATACATTGCGATGCCGCCAAGATAAGCAAAAATGACACCGCCGTGGGTATTAAGTCCTAAAAATGGAATGTACTGACTGAGTCTGTCAAATAACGCATACAAGGCAACTAATGACAATACAGCAGGGAACATTTGGAAAATCAGCATACTTTGCAACAGCATTTTTTTGCCAAGAAAACGAAAGCGAGCAAAGACGTAGGCTGCGGTGGTGGACAATATTAGTGTAATTAATGCAGTAATGCCTGCTACCTTGACCGAATTCCACAGCCATAAAAGCACAGGAAAAGGGGGAGTAGTAACCGAACCATCAGGGTGGGTAACGCTAAAGCCCAGTGCTAATTTCCAGTGTTCTAACGATATTTCACTTGGAATAATTTCACCTAAGGCTAAATTCCCTGGACGTAGCGAGATACCGAAGACCATCAACAGCGGAAACATAATTAATGCACAAAAGATAATCAGAAAAGCGTGAGTAGCGAAAAGTCGCCGTTTCATTGATTTAGGTTGAACAATGGCCATATTTAGTTCCTTTTTATCTTCTTTTTATCTGTTATCAAGCGGTTAATTTTGAGAGAGTTTAGTCATTCGCATTTGGAAAAGAGCCAGTCCGCTGACTAATAGGAAAATGATGACTGAAATGGCAGCAGCTAAGCCAAAATCCTGTGTTCCGCTCCCTTCAAACGCAATTCGGTAAGTGTAGCTGACTAATAAATCGGTATGCCCTGCTGGTGTGCTTGTTCCTATCATTGCTGGGTGTCCTTCGGTTAATAGTTGAATGAGAACGAAGTTATTAAAATTAAATGCAAAGCTGGCAATCATCAGTGGCATAAGCGGTTTAATTAATAATGGCATTGTGATCCGAGTAAAATTCTGCCACACACCTGCTCCATCAATTGCCGAAGCTTCGTATAAATCAGTCGGAATAGCTTTTAGCAACCCCATACACACAATCATAACGTAGGGATAGCCCAACCAAGTATTGACGATTAAGATCATCACTTTGGCAAGAAATGGATCGTTAAACCATTCTGGGCGAATACCAAATAATGCGTCTAAAATGAGGTTGATTTCACCAAAACTCTGGTTAAATAAACCTTTAAAGACCAGAATAGAGATAAACCCTGGGACAGCGTAGGGTAAAATCAGCAGCAGGCGGTAAATCGCTTTGCCCTTAAGTGCGTCCCATTGTACTAATGAGGCGAACACCATACCCAATAAGGTGGTAAATAATACCGTCAGCAGCGAGAAAGTAACTGTCCAAATAAAAATCTGGAGGAATGGTTTTTGTATGCCCTCATCGGTGAGAATTTTGGTGAAATTTGTCCAACCATTACCCACGATGTAACCTGGTTCTAACCGCTTTCCATTAAAATTATTCCGTGCATCTATCTGTTCAAAAAAACCAATGTCATCATTCGGTCTATAACGTTCATTGGTTTCTTGATTAGTCAGAATTTGTGTGTCGCTATCAAAATGAAAACGTGGGCTTTGTTGAGCAAATTGACGTAATGAACTCATTGTGACCATTTCATTGGTTGGTAATGTTACGTTTAGACGTTGTAAATGCTGGCGATGTTGAGTAATGATTTTTAACGATGCGACCTTGAGCGAAGGCTCGTTTGCTATGGTATCAACGGTAATATTTGTTGCCATGCCATTCAAAGCAATATCGGTTAAAACAAGCGGTTCAGAAAGGTAAAATTTTTGCAATTTGCGATTTTCAAGCAAAAGTTGATACTGTTTTTCACCGTTGTTGCTTGTATTGCTGCTTGCTTCATTACTATCTTCTGCACGTTCAAGCAATTTAAACTGAAAGCGTTCACCTGAAAAATAACGTTGTGTTTGTAGTTGTTGCAATACTCGTTCAAAGGTAAGCTGATTGCTGCCACTGTAATTGGTAAACGCAATTAATACCGTACATAACAATGGAAAAACCACGAAGATTCCAATTGCAGAGACACCGGGGAAAAGATAACGCCAGCGGTAGCTACGAGCATTGCTGAACACAAAAATCCCTGTTGTAACAACAATTAAAACGAGTAAAGCAAACAGTAGCTCACCCTGTAAATAGATAGTTAATACAAGGTAGAAAGAAATCAAATACAGCAATCCAACGATTATACGCTTACCCCAATATTGAAGTGGTGCTAAGGGCTTGGTGATGTGCTGCATAAATATTTCCCCTTTACATTGTATGCAAGATAAGAAAGTAGACAGGTAAAAATGACTTCAGGGCGAATTCACTCTTCGCCCTATTCTTATTAAGATTATTCTTTTTCAATCTTAGCTTGTGCTTCATCAAGGGCGGCTTTCACACTTTGGCGACCTGAAACCGCACTGTTAATTGCTGTTTTTTCCGCATACCAAAAACGGCTCATTTGCGGAATATTTGGCATAATTTCACCGTTTTCAGCATTTTTCATTGTGGCGGCAATACGGGAATCTTGAGCTAATTTCTGTTGATATGAATTTAACGCTACTGCTCCTAGCGGCACATCATTATTCACAGTGGCTAAACCTTCCTCAGTCAGTAGGTGATTTTCCAAAAATTCTTTGGCTAAATCTTGATTTGGGCTGGAGGCATTCACTGCGGCACTTAGTACGCCTACAAAGGGTTTACTCGCTTTACCGTTTAAAGTTGGCAGTACAGCAACACCATAATTAACGCCACTTTTTTCAATATTTGCCCACGCCCAAGGCCCATTAATGGTCATCGCCGTATTGCCTTTGTTAAACGAGGCTTCAGCAACTGCATAGTCTGTATCAGCATTAATCACTTTATTTTTAACTAAGCCTACAACGAACTGTAAACCTTTTTGTGCTGCCTCATTATTGACGCCAACGTCTTTAACATCATAGCCTTCGTCAGTCATTTTAAAAGCATAGGCACCTTGAGAGGAGATAATCGGCCAAGTGAAGTACGGTTCTACCAAATTCCACATAATCGCATTTTTTCCTTTAGCTTTCAGTTTGTTGTCTAATGCCGCAACCTCTTCCCACGTTTTTGGTGCAGAGGCAACTAGATCTTTATTATAAATTAACGACAATGCTTCAACGGCAATAGGGTAGGCAATTTGTTTGCCATTGTATTTGGTTGCTTCCCAGCCAATATCAGAGAATTTTGCTTTAAATTCTGCACTTGGCTGTACTTCTGCAAGCAAGCCTGCCTGTGCATAGCCGCCAAAACGGTCGTGAGCAAAAATGATAATATCTGGTCCATCGCCTGTTGAGGCGACTTGTGGAAAAATCTCTTCCAATTTACTTGGGTGCTCAACTAACACCTTAATACCAGTCTCTTCTTCAAATTTTTTACCTACTTCAGTCAAGCCGTTATAGCCCTTGTCCGCACTAATCCAAACATTAAGTTGTCCTTCAATTAATTTCGCTTGAATATCTTGAACAAGCCCAAAACTTGCGACCATAGAGAGTGTGATTTGTGTAAATTTTTTCATCAGATGATCCTCACTTTGAGTTAAAAAGAATAAAGCAATAAGTAACAGAGAGATTAAATTGGTTTTTTGCCATAATGATCGATTTTATTTTTATCTTCATCATTCTCCCCTCTCAACCCTCACTGTTTATTTTGTGATCTTGATCACAAATTCTGATGATTTGGCAGAAAATACGGTTGATAATGTATTATTTAGAATAAATTTTAGGAAAAATTACACAATAATTCACATATTTACGCTAATATTTTTTTCGTATCGCTGAAAATTTTTTGCAAAAGTATGATGGCAATTAACCGCTTGATTGCTAGACTAGGGATAAAAAAGAAGCAATACTAAAACGTTAAAATACATTAGGGAGCAAGCATTATGGCAAATGTTAAATTGGTCAATATTGGTAAATCCTACGGCAACGTACCTATTTCACGCAATATAAATTTGGATATTCAAGACGGTGAATTTGTTGTATTTGTTGGACCTTCTGGCTGCGGAAAATCTACCGTTTTACGAATGATTGCAGGGTTAGAAGATATTTCGACTGGCGATCTTTACATTGGTGATCAGCGTATGAATGATATTGTCCCTGCTAAACGTAATGTGGGAATGGTCTTTCAGTCTTATGCACTTTATCCTCATCTTAACGTGGCTGAAAATATGTCTTTTGGTTTGAAGCTCGCTGGCAAATCGAAGACTGAGATTCACCAGCGAGTTAATCAAGTTGCTGAAATATTGCAGCTTGCTCATTTGCTAGAACGTAAACCTAAGGAATTGTCGGGTGGACAGCGCCAGCGTGTGGCGATTGGGCGAACATTAGTTTCGCAGCCTGAGGTATTTCTGCTTGATGAACCGCTCTCAAACCTTGATGCGACATTGCGTGTCCAAATGCGAATAGAGATTTCAAAATTGCATAAAAAACTAGGCAGAACAATGATTTATGTCACTCACGACCAAGTTGAGGCAATGACGCTCGCAGATAAAATAGTCGTCTTACAGGCAATCCAATCTGGTAGTCCGATGACGACAAATGTTGCTCAAGTGGGAAAACCGCTGGAACTTTACCACTACCCAGCAAATCGATTTGTGGCAGGGTTTATTGGATCGCCTAAAATGAATTTTTTACCTGTTCGAGTGATTGATGTGCGTGACGGCGGCGTAAAAATTGAATTGCCGAATTCTACCCATTTAAACTTTTGGGTACCCGTCGATAGCACAGGGGTGAAAGTAGGCGATAATCTCTCATTGGGTATTCGACCTGAACATTTACTGCCTTATGATCAAGGCGATGTGTGTATTAGTGGCACAGTGAAGGTGGTTGAGCAACTTGGTAATGAAACCCTTATCTATCTTGAAATGCCGCCAATTAAACAAAATTTAATTTATCGCCAAAGTGACATTGTATTAGTCGATGAAAACGACCAGATGTCAGTGGGTATTAATCCAAATCGTTGTCATTTATTCCGTGAAGATGGTATTGCCTGTCGCCGTTTATACCAAGAATTGGGGGTATGATGGAGGGAAATAGAGCGGAATGAGTAATTTACTGTAAAGTTTGCTAGAATTCTTCTTTACAAATCTTGCCTTATATTTTGGAGGAGCAATGCAGAGTGTAACAAAACTGATTCCGACTAAATTAATTGCTAACCAGCCAGTCCAAGCAATAAAGTTATCTCATCAGGAAGTGGAACGCCGTGAGTTGCTTACCAAATTGGGGAGTGCAAGATACTATCCGCTGACACTGATTACTGCTCCTGCAGGTTATGGTAAAACCACTCTTGCTCTGCAATGGCAAGCTCGTTTATTGCAAAAAAAGGAATCTGTGGCGTGGTTTTCTCTTGATGAAAGTGATAATAACGCAGAACAGTTTGCTAATTATTTTTCGACTGCACTGGCAAAGGTAGCTCGTATTTCGTTACAAGATGTTCACTATAAACATAATTTGATTGATTATTTTAGCCAATTGCTAGTACGGTTGAATGATGTTTCCCACCATTTTTACATTATTGTTGATGATTATCATCTTATCGAAAATAGCCAGATTCACGATGCGTTGCGTTTTTGGCTAAAACACCAACCTGAAACAATGAGTTTAGTGCTGCTTTCTCGTCTGATTCCACCGCTTAGCATTACCAATTTACGCATTCACGAGAAATTACTGGAAATTGATGTGCATCAGCTCGCTTTTACGCTAAATGAAACACGCCAATTTTTTGGGCAAAAACTCAATGAAACGTTAAGCGATGAGGTCATTTTTGCTCTGTACGATCGTGTTGAAGGCTGGGCAACAGCTTTGCAGTTAATGATCTTTACACTCAAACAAAATAGTGAATTGGCCTATTTCCCTGAAAAATTATTTGCAAAGCTAAACCAGCAACATATAGCAGATTATTTGAACGAAGAAGTATTTCATTATGTTGATCCGCAAATTAAGCGGTTTATGCTGCGTTGTGCGATTTTAAGATCGATGAATGAAAAACTTGTGATAGCGCTAACCCAAGATGAAAATGGCGTAAAAAAACTTGATGAACTTGAGAAAATGGGGCTGTTTATTTCTCGAATAACCCATAATGATGGCGAAATTTGGTGGAAATTCCACCCTATTCTTGCCTCTTATCTGCTGCAATCTTGTCGTTTAGAGTTACCAAATGAGTGGCAAAAATTACATCAAATTGCAGCGTTAATGTGGCTAAAATTAGGTTATGCTTCCGAAGCCTTATATCATGCTAAAATGTTGGAGAATACGCAAACGCTTTACCATATTTTACAAGAACGTGGCTGGGAATTATTCCATCAAGGACAATTAAAATTACTAGAAGATGGTTTAAATCACCTTTCTTGTGAGCAGTTGTGGTGTGATCAAAATTTAGTGCTACTCAAGGCGTGGTTGGCACAGAGCCAGCACCGTTATCAGGAGGTGAGCGGAATTTTGCAAAATTTTCGGTCAAAGTTACCGCTTACCGAGAGTCTACAGGGGCGTTTTGATGCTTTAAAAGCACAAGTGGCAATTAATGAAGGAAATGAAGAGCAGGCTTATCAGCTTGCTAAACAAGCCTTAACCAATTTATGTTCTGAATTTAATTATGCTCAAATCGTTGCTACATCTGTTATTGGCGAGGCACAGCATTGTCGAGGTTATCTGAAAGAAGGATTGTCATTAATGCAGCAAGTGGAAAAAATGGCAATTACTCAGCAGGTTTATCATCATTGGCTCTGGTCTCGTCTCCAACAAGCTGAGATATTGTCAGCACAAGGCTTTTTACAATCAGCTTACGACTTGCTAAAAGAGACAACAAAACAGATCACCGCATTTCATCGGATCCCAATGAATGAGTTTCTGTTACGTTTAAAAGGTCAAATTTTATGGGAATGGCATCAGCTTGATCAGGCTGAAGCAATGGCTCATGCTGGGATAGAGGTACTGGAAAAAGAGCAAGAACAGATTCAATGTGTGGCACTGCTGGCGAAAATTTCGCTGACTAAAGGCGATTTGGCTAATGCTGCACGTCTGATTGAGCAGTGTCGAGAATTGTTTACTCGCTATTCCCCTCATCAAGATTGGATAACTGCTGTTGATGAGGTTCAACTGATTTATTGGCAGATGAATAATCAAAAAGAGGGCTTGGAAAGCTGGTTGCTGCAAGCCTATTTCCCAGTCCAAGAGTACAATCATTTTACTCAACGCCAGTGGCGAAATATTGCACGTTGTTATATTTTGCAAGAAGATTACGAGAAGGCGTTAAACATTCTCAATCGCTTATTGAAAACTGCGGCGATATTTAATTTGGTTAGCGATAGCCAGCGGGCATTAACGCTCCGCAATCGAATATACACCTTACAAGGGCGGCGGGATCTCGCACAATGTGATTTGATCCAAGCACTTAAATTGAGCCAACAAACGAATTTCATCAGTGTATTTGTGATTGAAGGCGATCTGATGGCTGAGCAAATTCGCCAGCTATTGCAACTGAACGTGCTAGACGAACTGACCTCTCACAAGGCAGTGTTTATTTTACGCAGTATTAATCAGCATAATCGCCACAAGGTGGCACATTTTGATGAAGCTTTTGTTAAAAGTTTACTGGAAAATCCACAAGTCCCAGAATTGCTGAAAATTAGTCCTTTAACACAGCGAGAGTGGCAGGTATTGGGGTTAATTTATTCAGGATATAGCAACGATCAAATCTGTCAGGAATTAGCGGTTGCAATGACAACGATTAAAACACACATTCGCAACTTATACCAAAAAATAGGCGTATCTAATCGCAGTGAAGCGATTGAATATACTCGCAGTTTATTGCATATGATGGGATATCATTAATCACATTACATCTATTCCCGATCGTCTACACCGACAAGTAAATAGTTGCCATTTATATCAGAGAGGCTACGAAATCCGATATTAAAAATATCACAAGTTGGATTACGATTGATGCCTTTATAATCAAAATTATCGTGATGATGACCGTGGAAAATCTTGTGTACTCCCATTTTTCGGGCAAGTTGGTTAATGACGGAAAAGCCCTGTGGGTGAGGGCGAGGAGCTTCGTGTGTAATAAGAATATCAGCACGTTGATTTTCAAGTATCTCAACATCAGAAGGAAAAATAGAAGAGCGATGACGCAATGGTACACCACCACGCCAAATTCGCTCTTGTGGTAAATGCTGGCAATAATGAATCGGATCAAAAAACATTGGACGATGTGGTGGCATCCAAATATGTCCTCGAAATACACCGCCCAATCCTGCAATCTTTACTCCCTCAATCTCCACCACACGGCTATGGATATTACGGCTTTTCCATTCACTCCCCCAAATCACATCAAACGCCGCAACGGTTTTACTATCGTGATTTCCGTGTATAAACCAAATATCACAATGCTGCGCAAGTTTGTCCAGTTCTTGCGTTGTGGTTAGCTGAAGATCACCCAAAATAATGAGTGAAACGTTATCATAGGCTTCAACAAAAGGGTAAAGGTGTGCGTAACTGCCGTGAGGGTCGCCTGCAAAAAGTATCATAATCCGTTCTCCACCATCGTTTTGAATGTTAAAGAGAGCGGCTGCTCATTCAGAATAGCTTCGATAACTTGTTTAGTTTGATCATAACGATCTAAATAGCTTGGAGATTCAATCTCAATATAAGGCACACTATATTTATCCAATAATTTTTTCAATAATTGCTGAAAACGTTGGCGTTGTTTTTGTGAACCTAGACTGCGTAGCCCATCATCAACCCACTTGGTGTTATTAGACAGTAAGATCGTTACATCAAACGGATATTCTTTAATCATTGAGTCTAAAAATGGGTGGGCTTTACCCTCATATTGGATACAAAATGCTTGAGTTGTGATGTAATCAGTATCAATAATCGCTACCTTATCAGCATGCTTCATTGCGTGATCAACATAACGCTTATGTCCGAGAGCAATTTGTGGGTAGTCTGAATATTGCATTGCCTGTTCATTGCCACCTAGCTGCTCAAAGACAAACTCTCGTCCGTACTCCCATGCCGATGTGGTATTAAATACGTTGGCAAGTTTACTAACCAGTACACTTTTACCACTACTTTCACCGCCTAAAATTGCAATGGTTTTCACAAAAAACGGACGAACCTCTTTTGGAATAAATCGCCAATATTGAAATGGATTATTGCGAATTTTAGTCGCAGAGACATTGAAAGAATGGCGTTCTGGATCAACTAAATGCACCTCTAAATTGAGATATTTTTCATAAGGATCTTTATCTTGTACTTCGCTGCTAAATACCATAGTTGGGTGAATTTGCTGCTCTTCAAATAATGCTTTCACTCGTTTAGCCCAACTTTCCCAACCATTTGGATAACTTGGAATACCGTCTTCAACTAAATGATGAATAAAAATTTGTTTTTGTTGGTATTTGAAAATTTGCTGCATCCAGCGTAAACGGTCTTCATTGGTCGGCATTCGTTTCATTTTACTGTCGTGAAAAAGCTGTAAATCACGTTCGGTTTCTGTGCAAACAACAACGTGCAGCATATCAACTTTACTAAATGCCTCATAAATCATATTAATATGCCCTGTATGCACAGGATAGAACTTACCAAAAATGATACCCACACGTTGATCTTCTGTTTCCATAATGCCTAACACCTTATGCAAGCTGCTCAATTTGGTGGCACTAGGATTTTTGATCTTCCCTGTAACCAATTGATTAAAATAAGCCCTTGTTACACCTGCCTGCTGGCAAACATCATTGACCTTGAGTTTAAGTTGTTTACGTTTTTGTTGAAGATAAGCAAAATTCGACATAAATAAATCCTTTCATTATCTGCAAATAATAGGTGAATTCTAACCGCTTGTCATTGAAATTTATCCTTTTAAATAGTGAGATTCGCTCAATGTTTTACGATATTTTAGTGATAAAGAATAAAATTTTTTATCGTCAATATTTCTTATCCTCTGGAAGAAGTACTATTCAATACAACTTATTTTAATATAAAAATCTTTATATTATTAAATTTGCAGTTTTTTATAAAAATTTATGAATGATTGATGAACTGAGTCTTGTTGCGTATAAGCATTATAAATGCTAGGATTTTAGTTCTTTTTAAACGCTATATGGATAATATTTAAAATGGCTAACACAGCACAAAATCTCAGAAATGACCCTAAAAAAGTAGCAGTCGCCTCAATGATCGGTACTGCAATCGAATTTTTTGATTATTATATTTATGCCGCCGCTGCGGTATTGGTCTTTAATACACAATTCTTTAACAGTAATGATCCTGTTTCAAATGATCTGCTCTCGCTATCTACGCTCGCATTAGCGTTCTTTGCTCGTCCAATTGGATCAGCACTTTTCGGACATTTTGGTGACAGAATTGGACGTAAAAAAACCTTAGTCGTTTCTTTACTGTTAATGGGAGGTTCAACGGTTGTAATTGGCTTACTGCCGACCTATTCTGACATTGGAATATGGGCAACCATTTTGCTTTGTCTATGTCGTGTGGGGCAAGGTATTGGACTTGGTGGTGAATGGGGTGGTGCTGCACTTGTTGCGACTGAAAACGCACCAGATGGTAAACGTGCTTGGTATGGCACATTTCCACAATTAGGGGCTCCGATAGGCTTATTTCTAGCAAACGGTGCTTTTTTCTTAATTAGTTATATTTTTGGCAAAGACGCTCTTGTTGAATGGGCGTGGCGTATTCCGTTTATTTGCTCTATTGTATTGGTATTAGTTGGGCTATATGTTCGTCTAACTCTACATGAAAGCCACGTTTTCAAAGAAGCTGAAGCGAAAGGTAAAAAGCACGCTGCTCCTGTCAGTGCGGTATTTAAGTATCACTTAAAACCACTTATTATCGGCACATTTGTAATGACCGCCACCTATGTTCTATTCTACATAATGACTGCATTTGCACAAATCTACTCCAGAACAGCCCCAACCCTATCCGAGTCTGGACACCCAATGGGGCTTGGAATACAACCTAATACATTTACAGGCTTATTACTACTAAGTGCAATTGTATTTGGCATTTTTGTCAGCATTTCAGGCATTTATGCCGATAAAATTGGACGCCGTAGATGGTTGCTTTTTGTTACTTCCGCTATCGGATTATTTGGATTGTGTATGCCATTCTTCCTCTCGAATGGCACACCGACCTCGGTCTTCTTATTTCTCGTCATTGGAATGATCTTAATGGGTATGACGTTTGGGCCGATGGCAGCACTACTACCAGAGCTTTTCCCAACCGAAGTACGCTATTCAGGTGCGTCTCTTGCATACAATTTTGCCTCAATTGTAGGAGCTACTATCGCTGCTACATTTGCCATCAAAATTAACGCCAGCTACGGTATTTTTGGGGTCGGTATTTATCTAGCTATAAATGCACTCATCACCCTTTTTGCTCTATTGGCTTCTAAAGAAACTAAGCATCTAGATTTAACAAAAGTTTAATTCTATAAAGTTATATTGTTTGTCAATGGAACAAGAACTACAAAAAGTAGGCTTTAAGCCTGCTTTTTCTATTTTAATTTTTTATATGTTGCTTTTTTATTGACAATAATGGGGCCATCAAATTGAAAAAACATAAAGGGTGTTTACTACATAGAATAACTAAGAAAAAGTGATATGGCTTAATTCCGCTATAATGATAATTTAAGTACCAAATGTAAGGAGGAGAGAAAATCAACTATAACTAACTATTTCGGGCTATGTGATAAAAACTAAAAAATAATAAGATAGTTTTTGAAATCGGATAGCTAAATACTAAAAGACGCACCACAGCCACAAGTTGAACTGGCGTTTGGGTTTGTAACTAGAAAGCGAGAGCCGTCTAGACCTTCGACATAATCTACTGTTCCGCCAATTAAATATTGTAAACTCATTGGATCGACAACGAGACCTACGTTTTGGTTTTCGATAGTGAGATCACCATCGTTAATTTGGTCATCAAAGGTAAAGCCATATTGAAAGCCACTACAGCCTCCACCTGTAATATACACACGCAAACGTAAATTTGGGTTATCTTCACCTTCAATTAAGGTTTTTACCTTATTTGCCGCTGCGTCAGTAAAGATCAGAGGGATTTGAATGTCGCTCATTTTTTATCCTATATTAAGTTTGCGTAAGGAACGTATTATCTACTAATTGGATATAGAGGGCAATGGTAAGATGTGTAAAGTCAGGTTGATTTATTCTCAACTTCCTACAAAATAGACAGTGTTTTTATAATTGAATAGGCGATGACAATGAAAATTTTGGTAACTGGTGGAGCAGGCTTTATTGGTTCGGCATTTGTTCGTTATTTGGTCAATGAAATGCAAGAGTGCGTGGTGAATATAGATAAACTGACTTATGCTGCTAATGTAGCTGCATTACGAGCGGTCGAAAACAATCCAAATTATGCATTTGTCCAAGCAGATATTTGTGATTACGCTGCGTTAAAATCCGTCTTTGAGGTGTATCAGCCTGATGTAGTGGTACATTTGGCAGCAGAAAGCCACGTTGACCGTTCAATTGAGCATTCATCGGCTTTTATTCAAACGAATATTGTGGGGACTTACACATTGTTGGAGGTTGCTCGCTGTTATTGGGCGAAATTACCCTTGGAGAAAAAGTCTGCTTTTCGTTTTCAGCATATTTCAACTGATGAGGTCTTCGGCGATTTAGCGAATGAAACGGTATTATTTGAGGAAACCTCTTGTTATGCACCGTCTAGTCCTTATTCGGCATCTAAAGCGTCTAGTGATCATTTAGTCAGGGCATGGCATAGGACATACGGATTACCCACATTGATTACACATTGTTCGAATAATTATGGTCCATACCAATTTCCTGAGAAACTAATACCATTGATGATTTTAAATGCATTTGCAGGTAAACCGCTGCCGATTTATGGTGATGGGCAACAAATTCGTGATTGGTTATTTGTGGAAGATCACGTTCGTGCTTTGTATGAGGTGCTGAAAAATGGAAAAGTTGGAGAAAACTATAATATTGGTGGCCATCAAGAAAAAACCAATCTTGAGGTGGTGCAATCAATTTGTAATTTATTAGAAGAGTTAGTACCTAATAAGCCTGAGTATGTGTCAAGATATCAAGATTTAATCACTTTTGTGCCTGATAGGCTGGGGCATGATAAGCGTTATGCCATTAATGCAAATAAAATTGAAATGGAGCTAGGTTGGCGCCCTTTAGAGACTTTTGAGAGTGGTTTGCGTCAAACGGTCAAGTGGTATTTAGCAAACCGAACAACATAGCAGGTATGATATGAAGGGGATTATTTTAGCTGGCGGTTCTGGTTCTCGTCTTTATCCAATTACTCGGGGTGTATCGAAACAGTTGTTGCCTATTTATAATAAACCGATGATTTATTATCCGCTTTCTGTGCTAATGTTGGCAGGTATTCGTGATATTTTAATTATCACGACACCTGAAGATGTTTGTCATTTTAAACGTTTATTAGGCGAGGGAGCTGATTTTGGCATTCGACTTTCCTATGCGGTTCAGCACAAACCTGATGGACTTGCTCAAGCCTTTTTAATTGGAGAGCAGTTTATTGGTGATGATAATGTCTGCTTAGTATTGGGGGATAATATTTTCTATGGGCAAGGTTTTACGCCGATGCTGCGACGTGCAGCCACCCAATTGGCTGGGGTAACTATATTTGCCTATCAAGTTAAAGAGCCAGAGCGTTTTGGTGTGGTTGAATTTAATGATGATTTTCGTGTGCTATCACTTGAAGAAAAGCCTGTCGCTCCTAAATCAAATTGGGCGATAACGGGGTTGTATTTTTATGATAAGCGAGTAGTAGAATTTGCAAAGAGGGTGAAGCGATCCGCTCGTGGCGAGTTGGAGATTACCACATTGAATGAAATGTATCTTAAAGAAGGCTCATTGAATGTACAGCTACTTGGGCGAGGTTTTACTTGGTTTGACACGGGTACTTATGACAGTTTACACGAGGCAGCTTCATTCGTGAAAACGATCGAGAGTGTGCAAAACTTATATATTGCTTGTTTAGAGGAAATTGCTTGGCGGAATGGTTGGCTTTCAGAAGAGCAAGTGATAGAAATAGCGAAAATTATTGGGCATACTCAGTATGGACGATATCTTTTGCGTTTAGTGCATGCTATTTGATCTTAGGCTACCGAATTAATTCTGGACAAAATTCGTAACACAAAAGGATAAGGTTTTCTTGGATTAGGGCTTTACTTCGGACTTGCTCTCAGATAGAATGTGTCATCTTTTTATTTCTTTATCGCTACTAATTTGCGATATTATTTAACTATAAATTCCTGAGGTGATGGCATATGCCAGTAATTAAAGTTCGTGAAAATGAATCATTTGACGTTGCATTACGTCGTTTTAAACGCTCTTGCGAAAAAGCAGGCTTATTAGCAGAAGTTCGTGCTCGTGAATTCTATGAAAAACCAACAACTGTTCGTAAACGTGAAAAAGCCTCTTTGGCAAAACGCCACGCAAAACGTACCGCTCGTGAGAACGCTCGCAGCACACGTTTATACTAATTTAGTTATCAATTTCTAGATGCTAACCGTGAAACCTTTTAGGGATCACGGTTTTATGTTTTGTAGTATTTTGTTTTTACCTCCCT
Source organism: Nicoletella semolina (assembly GCF_004345745.1). Taxonomy (GTDB): domain Bacteria; phylum Pseudomonadota; class Gammaproteobacteria; order Enterobacterales; family Pasteurellaceae; genus Nicoletella; species Nicoletella semolina. Next base: position 17,511 of record NZ_SLXJ01000013.1, read on the forward strand.
TGATAAGCGGTCAGTTTTTGCAGAAAAATTACCTATTTCGACCGCTTGTTGGTTGATTTTTAACTACTTGCCAATTAAGCAGGAGATGATCAATGAAAGGCAGTATTCCTCGTTCATTTATTGATGATCTTATTGCTCGTACGGATATTGTTGAGTTAATCAATAGCCGAGTGAAGCTCAAAAAAGCAGGGCGAGATTATCAAGCTTGCTGTCCATTTCATCACGAGAAAAGTCCCTCATTTACAGTGAGCCAATCTAAGCAATTCTATTATTGTTTTGGCTGTGGCGTTCACGGAAATGTGCTTAGTTTTTTGATGGAATATGATAAGTTGGAATTTCCTGAAGCCATTGAAGAGCTTGCGGCATTGCATAATCTTGAAGTCCCTCGTGAAAATGTGATTGCTCCAGACGGGAAAAAACCGATTAGCTACAAAACTCGCCGTAATCTCTATGAATTGTTGGAGGCGATATCTCAATTTTACCAGCAGCAGTTATCGCAAGATATATCTAGCCAACACTATTTACAGCAACGAGGTTTATCTAAAGAGGTGATCTCTCGCTTTGAAATTGGTTTTGCACCAAATAGTTTTGATGCGGTATTGCGGAAATTTGCGACAGATAATGACGAATATCAAAAATTGCGTGATACAGGAATGCTCTCGGAGAATGAAAGCGGTCGGATTTATGATAAATTTCGCAATCGTATTATGTTTCCTATTCGAGATAAACGTGGACGAGTGGTTGCGTTTGGTGGCAGAGTACTGGGCGATGAAAAACCTAAATATTTGAACTCGCCAGAATCAGCCACTTATCACAAAGGTAACGAGCTTTACGGTTTGTATCAAGCTTTACAACACAATGAACAGCCTGCATTTTTATTTGTGGTAGAAGGCTATATGGACGTGGTTGCCTTGGCACAATTTGGGGTCAATAATGCAGTCGCATCACTTGGTACGGCCACAACAAGTGAGCAAATTCAGCAGATGTTTCGTTGTACTGAACAAATTATCTGTTGTTATGATGGCGACCGAGCAGGGCGAGAGGCGGCTTGGCGAGCGTTAGAAAATGCGTTACCTCATTTACACGATGGGCGGCAATTAAAATTTATTTTCTTACCTGATGGTGAAGATCCTGATACGTTTATACGCCAGTACGGTAAAGAAGGATTTGAGCGTTACTTAGAACAAGCGTTGCCACTTAGCGATTTTTTATTTGATATGTTGCTTAAACAGGTCGATTTATCCAGCAAAGAAGGAAAATCCAAATTGGCTTCTTTGGCTATTCCACTAATTAAACGGATTCCAGGGGAAACATTACGATTATATCTACGGACAATTTTGGGGCAAAAATTAGGGATTTTAGATCCCTCTCAGCTTGAGACGTTGTTGCCTCAAAAGATGGAAAATAAAACAATATTGCCACAGCAATCTAAAATTGAGCGCACTCCAATGCGTCTGCTGGTTGCCTTATTGCTACAAAATCCGTATTTAGTGAAATTTGTGCCAGATGATGTGGCATTTTTATCCTCGTTGGAGGAAAAAGGATTTGATCTGTTTTTAATACTTGTCAAAATTTGCCAGCAGAATATGGGGATTTCGATGGGTGGATTACTTGAACAACAACGCCATAGCGAATATTACAGGGCTTTAGAGCGACTAGCACAGTGGGATCACTTGGTTGTTGATGAAAATATTGAAGAAACTTTTGTTGAAACATTAGATTTTTTCTATCGTAAATTGATCGATCGCCAGATTGAACATTTGATGGCGAAAGATCGTACCTCTGAACTTAGTGCAGAAGAGAAAAAAGAGCTGATGCTACTGCTTTCAGGGCGAAATTAATCGAAAATAAGCGGTCATTTTGACAGATTTTTTTGCAAATCGCTGCTAGAGGGGGCAAGCAGTGGTATAATCCGCAATAATTTTGGTGCCACGCTATTTTGGTTTCTCACTTACGAATAAACTATAAACACGGATAATATTATGGAACAACATTCTCAGTTAGAAGAACAACAATCTCAATTAGAGCTGTTGATTGCTCAAGGACGTGAACAAGGGTATTTGACGCTTTCAGAAGTACACGATCACTTGCCAGAAGAACTTGTCGATGCGGATCAAATTGAAGATATTATTCAAATGATCAATGATATGGGAATTAAAGTTCTGGAGGTTGCACCAGATGCAGATGATTTGATGCTATCTGGCAGTAGCATTGCTGATGAAGATGTAGTGGAGGAAGCGACCAAAGTACTTTCAACCGTGGAATCTGAATTAGGTAGAACAACTGATCCTGTGCGTATGTATATGCGTGAAATGGGGACAGTTGAATTGCTGACAAGAGAAGGTGAAATTGATATTGCCAAGCGTATTGAAGAAGGTATTAATGAGGTGCAATGTGCGGTTGCCGAATACCCAGAAGCACTTACCGAGTTAATTGGCAGCTATGCAAAAGTAGAAGAGGGAACGGTACGTTTATCAGATTTGGTTACCGCTTTTGTTGATCCTAATGCGGAGGCAGCGGCTGAATTAGATGATATTCCTCTTGATGATGAAGATGAGGAAACGGTTGCTGATGTTGATGATGATACTGAAGATGATGAAGATGCTGATTCAAGTACAGACAGCGGTGATGATAATAGTGTTGATCCAGAACTCGCTCGTGAAAAATTTACGGCGTTAAAAGAGCAGCACGCAAAAGCATTGTTGGCTATTCAAAAATATGGGCGTTCAAGTAAACGATCACGAGATCAAATCCAAGCATTGTCCACGATTTTCCGCGAGTTTCGTTTAGTACCAAAGCAGTTTGATTTGCTGGTAGAGACGATGCAAAAAATGATGAAGCAGGTGCGTACCCAAGAGCGTCAAATTCAACGTTATGCCGTTGAATATGCACAGATGAAAAAGACGGATTTTATTAAAGCGTTCCAAGGAAATGAGACCTCTGATGCGTGGATTGAGAAAGCGATTAATGCGAAGAAAGGTGGCGTACCAAAACTGGCAAGCTACGCTGAAAGTATCCGTGCTAATATCGCCAACTTACAAAAGTTGGAACAAACATCAGGTTTAACCATTACCCAAATTCGTGAGATTGGTGGACGTATTGCCGAAGGTGAACTCAAAGCACGCCGAGCGAAAAAAGAGATGGTGGAAGCTAACCTGCGTTTGGTTATCTCAATTGCTAAAAAATATACCAATCGTGGACTGCAATTCCTTGATTTAATACAAGAAGGGAATATCGGTTTGATGAAAGCCGTGGATAAATTTGAGTATCGTCGTGGTTATAAGTTCTCAACTTATGCAACGTGGTGGATTCGTCAAGCGATTACACGTTCTATTGCGGATCAGGCTCGTACAATTCGCATTCCTGTACATATGATAGAAACGATTAATAAACTTAATCGAATTTCTCGTCAATGCTTGCAAGAAATGGGGCGAGAGGCAACGCCTGAAGAATTGTCAGAAAAAATGGGTATGCCAGAAGATAAAATCCGTAAGGTATTAAAAATTGCTAAAGAACCGATTTCAATGGAGACACCTGTGGGTGATGATGATGATTCACATTTGGGCGATTTTATTGAGGACGGCACTCTTGAATTGCCACTTGATTCAGCAACGGCAGAGAGCTTGCGTTTAGCAACTAATGAAGTGCTAGAGGGTTTAACACCTCGTGAAGCAAAAGTGCTACGTATGCGTTTTGGTATTGATATGAATACTGACCACACTTTAGAGGAAGTCGGTAAACAATTTGATGTAACTCGTGAACGTATTCGTCAAATTGAAGCAAAAGCATTGCGTAAGTTACGCCACCCAAGCCGTTCAGAAACATTACGCAGCTTTTTAGATGATTAATCTTTTTCCCTCACGCTTTGTGAGGGATTTTTTTAGGGGAAAATTGATATGAAAAAAACAATACTGACTTTGGCATTTTCTTCCACACTATTTTTGGTTGCCTGCGATGATTCACATTTGCAACAAAAAATACTTGAGGGAGAAAAGCAGATTGTACAATTAGCCTCAGACCTAAAAAAAGCACAATTAGATCTACAACATAGTCACCAAGAGCTTGATGAGTTAAAAATAGCCAATGCAGCTTTGATGCAGGCAAAGGAGGAATTGGAAAAAATAGCAAGTGATTTTCCTGCCCTGCAAGTAAAGACGGAAGTGCTATTTGATCAAACGGAAACGCTTCCATTGACAAAAGAAGCAAATAGTTCACACCACGCAGAGTCGGAAGTGACACAATATTTTTCGATTAACACCACGCAAGTAGCTTGGTTAAATGAATTATTATGGAAGGAAACCTCAGCGTTGTATTTTCCTCAATCCTCTTTAACTGAAATAGCAAGCCTTAGTGAATTACAAGATCATTTAAGAAATCGCTATCAATCAATGCTGGAAGAAGCTAAAGAATTTAAGTTTTCGGCGTTGAATACAACATTATCAACACATTATCTCGGGCAGCGTAATCATATTGTGCAATTTGAAGTGGCTCAAAAAGCCTATACAGGTGGTGTTCACGGTACAGAATCTTATGATTACATTAATATTGATACGATTAAAAAATCGGTTATTCGCTTAGATGAGCTTGTACCCAAAAACCATCAGCCTAAGCTGAAATCATTGCTTTGGAAACAGTACAAAGCCACTCGTAAAGCCACTTTTATTTCAGAGAATGAATTTAGAATCTCGCCAAATTTTTATTTTGAACATAATGCATTGGTATTTTCTTATCCTGCTTATGAGCTTGGATCTTATGCTGAGGGGATAATCACGTTACGCATAGCTGATTCAGACATTAATGAGTTGTTATCGCCAGAATATCAATTTGATCAATAACACGGCGGTGATTATTTTAGTGAGAGGGTTGAATAATGTTAGATTTATTTTATTGAATAAGCGGTCTTTTCTTTAGAAAATTTTGCAATTTTTTGCTAGAAACTCACCGCTTATTTTCAGTCTCTTTAATGTTTTTTAGTAGAGAGATGATGTTCTGCTTGATCAATCGCTTCAGCGACTCGTTCTAGATTGACTCCACCTTTTGCAGAGCGTTTTGCCAAGCAGGAATCCAGTGAAAGAATCGGATAAACATCATCAATAATAGTGGTATGAATTTTTTGGAATTCGTCCAACGTTAATTGTTCCAACGCCTTTTTCTGACTAATTGCATAAACTACAGCTTCGCCAACAATATGGTGAGCTTCTCTAAACGGAATCCCTTTCATAACCAAGTAATCTGCTAGTTCTGTTGCGTTTGCATAACCTTGTTGTGCTGCTTCTTGGGTTCGATCCGTATTGACTTTAATATCTTCTAACACTAATACTGAGATATTTAAGCAGGCCTGCCACGTTTCTAGTGCATCAAAAATACCTTCTTTGTCCTCTTGCATATCTTTATTGTAAGCTAGCGGTAGTCCTTTTAATGTAGTGAGTAAGCCCGTTAATGCTCCAAATACACGCCCTGTTTTGCCTCGCACCAGCTCGCACGCATCTGGGTTTTTCTTCTGTGGCATCAATGAAGAACCTGATGTAACCCTATCGGAAAGCTCAACAAAATGAGATTCGCCACTATTAAAAATAATTAAATCTTCCGAAAAACGAGAAAGGTGCATCATACTAATTGAAGCCGCAGACAATAATTCCAGCACGTGATCTCTATCTGAAACGCTATCCAAACTATTTCGAGTAGCAGATTCAAAACCAAGATCTTGAGCGAGTTGGTCTCGGTTAATGGCATAAGCAGTACCTGCCAATGCTCCTGAACCAAGTGGGCAAGTATTCATTCGTTTGGCTGCATCAGTAAGGCGAGTATAATCACGCTCAAGCATTTCATAATATGCCATACACCAATGTGCAAAGGTAATCGGCTGTGCTCGCTGTAAATGTGTATAACCTGGCATCACAGCCAGTTGATTATTTTTTGCAGTTTCAACCAATTTTTGTTGCAAAGCATAGATAGAATGTTGTAGCGAATCTATCTGAACTTTACACCATAATTTCATATCAACGGCAACCTGATCGTTACGGCTACGACCAGTGTGTAATTTTTTGCCTAAATCTCCCACCTTTTTAATTAGTTGCAATTCCACCCAACTATGAATATCCTCCGCTTTTTCTTGCAAAATAATCGCCAAATTAGGCTCTATTTCAGCTCGAATTTGTTTAAGTGCATCGGTTAATTGCTCTAACTCAGCGGACGTAATAATCCCTACGGAATGAATCGCTTTTGCCCAACCAATTGAGCCATCAATATCTTGTAAAGCTAAACGATAGTCAAATCGTAATGAATCATTAAAATAGTTAAATTGTTGATCTGCTGCTTGCGTGAAACGCCCACCCCAAAGTGCCATAATATTTCCTTAGTACATTTACAAATGAATAGCGGGATTAACCGCTTGTAATGACTAAATTATTGCATATTTATGCATAAAAGTTAAATAATTATTTTTAATATTTCACTTTAAATCTCTCGCTTATGGACATCAGCCTGTAGAATGATAGGAGACATAGAAAAGAATTTTTCTAATAGAGTTTATAAAAAATGAAAAACCCAGCTAATGCTGGGTTCTTATCTTTAAATCAAATTATTTGATTTTTGCTTCTTTATACACAACGTGCTTGCGTACAACGGGATCAAATTTTTTGATTTCCATTTTTTCAGGCATATTGCGTTTGTTTTTTGTTGTTGTATAGAAATGACCAGTTTCAGCAGTAGAAACTAATTTGATTTTATCACGATTACCTTTAGCTGCCATTGTTTAGCTCCTTAGATTTTCTCGCCACGAGCACGGATTTCAGCTAATACTGCATCAATGCCTTTTTTATCAATAATACGCATACCTTTCGCTGTTAAACGTAAGGTTACGAAACGGTTCTCGCTCTCAACCCAAAAACGGTGAGTATGAAGGTTAGGTAGAAAACGACGTTTAGTCGCATTCATTGCGTGCGAGCGATTGTTACCAACTGCTGGACGCTTGCCTGTTACTTGACAGACTCTAGACATTTGAATTCTCCAGTGACTTAATTAAGTTAATTGGTTCGGGCTATCAGGCATTGTTGTCTAACTACCTCGTCAGGTATATGCCCGTCCCACGGACTATTTAAAGGTTGCGAATTATACTTGCTTTTACTGTTTTATTCAAGTCCTATTCTAATCAATTTGAGCTTATCCTATGCCATCTTAGTGAGTATTTATGTGTTTATTTTTGTCTTTTGGGCGACGCTATTCCTCTTACTATCCCTCTGAGGCAAAAGAAAAATAATCGCCTTTACCTACGATAATGTGGTCTATAAAGCGAATATCGACCAAATCGCAGGCTTCCTCAATTTTTTGGGTTAATGCTCTATCAGCTTCGCTTGGTGTGCATAACCCTGATGGATGGTTATGTGCTACGACGATTGCAGCGGCATTACATTTTAGTGCCTCTTTGATCACTTCTCGAGGGTGAACTGTGGCTTGGTTAATTGTGCCAAAAAACATTTTTTCGTGTTTAATCAAGCGGTGCTGATTATCTAAAAATAGTACCATAAAAATCTCTCGTTCACTCTGTTCCAATTCAGCTTGAAAATACATTACGGCGATAAAAGGATCGCTGATGACTTCATTAAACGACATTTTTTGTGATAGGTAACGTTTTGTCATCTCTTTAGTTGCTTGGAGCTGGATATATTGTGTTTTTCCTAATCCCTTAATTTGGCAAAATTCTTCTAAATCTGCACTCAATAATCCTCGCAGTGAACCAAACGCACGCAATACTTGGTACGATAGTTCCATTACTGGTATGCCTTTTATTCCTGTTCGCAAAAAAATGGCTAATAGTTCAACGTCAGTGAGGCTACCTACGCCATATTTTAGTAGCTTTTCACGAGGCATAAGAGAGAGGTTATTCATATTTAATCCTCAAAATTTAGATGGCTGAATCATAGGGAAAATATAAGATGTCGACAAATCTCCTTGAGTAAATTTTCGATCAAGATCACAAAAATAATAGATTGTGAGTGAGTGCCTATTTGCGTAGAATACCCTTTATTTTTCTGAAAACAAGTCATTATGCTGGCGACAAAAAAAGTTTTAATTGGGATAACAGGTGGCATTGCCGCATACAAAACGTTGGAGCTTATTCGTTTACTCAGAAAATCGAATGCTGAGGTAAGGGTGGTACTCACGCCAGCGGCGGAATCCTTTGTTACGCCACTGACTATTCAAGCTCTCTCGGGCAATGCTGTTTCTTCCTCGCTGCTTGACCCACAAGCTGAGCTGGCTATGGGACATATTGAGTTAGCAAAATGGGCTGATTTAATCGTTGTTGCTCCTGCTTCTGCTGATTTCATTGCTCGGTTACGTATTGGTATGGGAAATGATTTACTTTCAACTATTTGCCTTGCTACGCCTGCCCCCATTTTGATTGCACCAGCGATGAATCAGCAAATGTATAAGCGGTCTGTTGTGCAAGAAAATTTGCAAAAATTGAGAGAGCAAGATGTGCAGATTATTGGACCAAATAGCGGTTTTCAAGCTTGTGGCGACAATGGCGAAGGAAGAATGTCTGAGCCTCAAGAAATATGGCAAGCGATTTATGATCATTTTCAATCTTCTCAAGATTTAGAGAATTTGTACGTTACAATTACTGCAGGTCCAACTCGAGAACCGATTGATCCTGTGCGGTACATTAGCAATCATAGCTCGGGTAAAATGGGCTTTGCGATAGCCAATGCTTTTGCAAGGCGAGGAGCGAAAGTTGTGCTGATTAGTGGACCTGTGAATTTGGCAACACCTAAAAATGTTGAGCGAATTAATGTTGAAACTGCACTTGAAATGGCACAACAAGCGGTCGCTTTTGCTCAGCAATCTGCAATTTTTATCGGTTGTGCTGCAGTTGCTGATTATCGAGTAGAGGCTGTTGCTGAGCAGAAAATTAAGAAAACAGATAATAATGACGAGTTTACGCTTAAATTGGTGAAAAATCCCGATATTATTGCCAATGTTGCTCACCTTACGCAGAACCGTCCTTTTGTGGTTGGATTTGCGGCTGAAACACAAGACGTGTCAGTTTATGCTAAAGACAAACTTAAACGTAAAAAATTAGATTTAATTTGTGCGAATGATGTATCTGATAGTCAGGTGTTTGGGCAAGACCAAAATGCCTTGCACCTATTCTGGCAGACGGGTGAAAAAAAACTTCCTCTTATGTATAAAACCACATTAGCAGAATATCTCATACAAACGATTATTGAGCGATATAAGGAAACAAAATGAAGCAAATTGACTTAAAAATTTTAGATAGCCGAATCGGTCATCAATTCCCTTTGCCAACTTATGCAACAGAAGGCTCTGCAGGGCTTGATTTACGAGCATTAATTGAACAGCCCTTAACTATTGAGGCAGGGGGAACTGTGCTGATTCCAACAGGCATTTCGATTTATATTGCTGATCCGAATTTAGCTGCTGTTATCCTACCTCGTTCTGGGTTAGGACATAAAAATGGCATTGTGTTGGGCAATCTTGTGGGATTGATAGACAGCGACTATCAAGGTCCACTAATGGTTTCATTATGGAATAGAAGTGATGAAGCTTTTACCGTGAATGTGGGGGATCGTATTGCACAATTGGTCTTTCTTCCTGTTGTACAAGCTAGCCTTAATGTTGTGAATGAATTCATTCAAACTGAGCGTGGCGAAGGCGGTTTTGGTCATTCTGGTAAACAGTAGCAAGCGGTCAAATTTGAGAAAAAAATTGCAAAAAAGAAGATATTTATAAGGGAAAAAGAGAGATAGCTATGGTTGAGCTTGTGGTTAAAATGCCTAAAAGGACAGTGAAAGAACGTCAGCAACAGGTACTTGAGGTATTGATTGGATTGCTTAATTCAGAACAAGGAATGCAACGTATTACAACAGAGCGTTTAGCCGCAGCAGTCGGCGTCTCGGAGGGGGCATTATATCGTTATTTCCCAAGTAAAACTAAAATATTTGAGGCACTCATTGAGCAGATCGAATTAACGCTGACTAGCTATATTAATATCAGTAAACGTAGAGAAGATACTGAATCTGCCATCAAAATGATTTTGCAAACGATTTTAGATTTTGCTCAAAAGAATCCAGGGGTAACTCGTATCCTTACAGGACACGCACTGATGTTTGAAAATGAAATATTGAAAAATCGAGTCGCTAAATTTTTTGATGCATTAGAGTTGCAATTCGTCAATATTTTACAAATGCGTAAGCTTCGTGAGGGGAAAGGGTTTACTGATGAACGAGCATTGGCAGCTTATTTGGTTAATTTTTGTGAAGGGCAATTTATACGTCTCGTTCGTTCTAATTTCACGTTTAGCCAATATCAACATTTTGAGAAACAGTGGGCATTTATTAAGCCACTATTTTACTAGGTAATACAATTTATTGGTCGAGACTATGATTATTCCGTGGCAACAACTTGAAGAAGATACGCTAATTAATATCCTTGATTCATTTATCTTGCGTGAAGGCACAGATTACGGAGTGCAAGAACTTTCTCTAACAGAAAAGCGAGTACGCTTATTAGCACAATTACAAGCTGAGAAAGTCGTCATTGTATGGTCAGAACTAAACGAAAGCCTTGATATTAAAGAAAAAAAATCTTTCTTAAAGAATATGTAAAGTTATGTTAGAATTGTAAAAAAACGAGCTGATAAGCCAACTATAGTAGAGGTTTTTATGCAAAATGTATCCATTTCCACGGCACAACTTGAAGGTATTGGCTCATTTCCTTCAATTAACGATCCCACAGTGGAATGGTTTCTAAAATATTGCCGAATTCACCGTTATCCAGCTAAGCATATGATGATCAATGCAGGCGAGAATGCAGAATCACTCTTTTACATCATCAACGGAGATGTCTCTGTTTTTATTAAGGATGACGATGGAAAAGAAATGTTACTCACCAATCTTGGTCAGGGGGAATTTGTGGGGGAAATTAGTTTATTTGAAAACCATGTTCAACCACGCACTGCTTGGGTAAGAACGAAGGGTAATTGTGATATTGCAGAAATTTCCTATATAAAGTTTAAACAGCTTGTCCAACTGAATCCTGATATTTTGATGTATCTTTCCGCACAAATGGCACGCCGTCTGCGAATGACTTCTCGTCAAGTCAGTAACCTTGCGTTTTTAGATGTAACAGGACGCATTGCTCAAACATTGATTAATCTATCAAAAATGCCTGATGCGATGACTCACCCTGAAGGTATGCAAATCAAGATCACCCGCCAACAAATTGGTCAAATGGTTGGCTGCTCCCGTGAGACTGTTGGGAGAGTAATAAAGATGTTAGAAGATGAAGGATTAATCTCCGCTCACGGTAAGACAATTGTTATTTTTAATCCTAATTAAATTTTTTCTTCTCCCTCCAAAAATGGAGGGAGAGAGATTAATCTATTATTTTCGTGCCATAGAAGTATGAATAACCGAATGGGCTTTGTTTGAAATCTCTGACTCGTTTGCTTGTCGGGGCAAAATTGATCGAGTGTGCAACATTTATCCACGGTGCTTGTTCGTTGAGTATAACTTGTGCTTGTTCGTAGATCTTTGTACGTTCTGCTTTGTCAGATAAGCCGACTGCTTTTTCTAGTAAAGCGTCAAACTCAGGATTGTTAAAGCGAGCGTAGTTACTATTACCAATGTTTGCGGAGCCAAATAGTGGTGATAAGAAGTTATCAGGATCGCCATTATCACCAGACCAACCATAAGTGCCTGCTGTTAGTTCTCCTGCTTTGGTGCGTTTGATGTAGTCTCCCCATTCGTAAGTGACTAATTTAGTTTTTACGCCCACTTTTTCCCAGTCGCCTTGGATTAATTCAGCCATACGACGTGGGTTTGGGTTAGAGGCTCTAACCACAGGTTGTACCCAAATATTGGTTTCAAAACCGTTTTCAAAACCAGCTTCTTTAAGTAATGCCTTTGCTTTCTCTGGGTTGTATTCATAGCCAGTAATGCTGTTGTTATAGCCCCAAATGGTTGGAGGTAATGGGTTTTTAGCGACAACACCAGCACCACGATAGACCGCATCAATGATGGTGTTTTTATCTACTGCGTAATTTAGTGCTTGGCGAACTTTGATATTATCAAAAGGGGCTTTTTCGGTATTAAAGGCAATATAGGCGATATTTAATCCTTCTTGGGACAAGAGGTTAATTTTTGGATCGGTTTTCATTTTTTCAAGATCAGCAGGATTTGGGAAATCTATCATATCGCATGTACCAGCTCGTAATTTAGCGTAGCGGGTAGTTGCATCAGGTACAATATCAAAAATCAAGCGATCAATATCTGCTTTACCATTCCAATAGTCTTTATGAGCAAGAAAACGAATACGTTGGTCAAGCTGATACCCAGAGAATACAAATGGACCCGTGCCAATAGGGGTAGTATCTAGTATTTCTGGCGTACCTGCTTTAAGCAACTTATCTGCGTATTCTGCAGAATAGATAGAGATAAAATCCATTCCAAGGCTAGCAATAAAGGTTGCATCTTGTTTATTTAATGTAATTTTAACTGTATGATCGTTCACTTTTTCAACGGATTTTAGTAATTGGGGAAATTTCATCACATTGAAATAGGGATAGGTAGCTTTTGATACATTATGATAAGGGTGGTTTTTATCAAGCTGGCGTAGGAAAGAAAATATAACATCATCAGCATTGAATTCACGACTTGGTTTAAAATATTTATTTGAGTGGAATTTGACACCCTTACGTAACTTAAAAGTATAAGTTAAGCCATCTTCGCTCACTGTCCAACTTTCAGCGAGTGCAGGTTCAATTTCAGTCGAGCCTCGTTTAAACTCAACGAGGCGATTATAAACTTGTTGAGAGCTGGCATTATAAGAAATACCCTCCATCACCAACGCAGGACTAAATCCTGATGGTGAGCGGCTTACGCAGTTTACGAAGGTTTTATGTTCTGCTTGTACAACGCCAGAGAGGAGTAGCGTTGCAGTAGCAATAGATAGTTTTGCATTCAATTTCATAGTTTCCCCTAAATCAGAGTGAGTTATCGTTTCGACAAAATAGCTATGTTCTAGCCAAAGGTAAAGAACAAAATACTGCCCCTTATGCAAAAACGTTATAAAAAGAATATCCTTTTATTTAATAGGAGTTTCTTCTAACTCATCTGCCATTGCACTTAACCCATCACGGGTGAGTTGTGCTAATGCTTTGTAAAAGTTTGTATCGAAGGCTTCTACTTGTCCTAAAAATTTACTTAGGCAAGGAAGTAAGAATTGCTCAAAAAGTTCTCGCTGTGCTTCAAGTGAATGGAGGTTATCTTCAATCCAAGAAGCGGTTAGTAGCAATAACGCGGTATGATTGGGTTCTTTCAATTCAGGCATTGCACGCAATTGGCGGAATAAAATGAATTTTTCAACAGAAAAACCATAGTCGGAAATTGCAGTTGTTACTTTGCCATTTTCACCAAAAAGCATAGCATAATGCATAGAGAGCTGCTCTGGAATTGCATTATTTTCAACGATAGTGAGTGCTTGTTCGCTTTGGATATCTGTATTTAATGCCCATTGTTGGCGAAGTCCGCCTTGTTTTAGCCAGTTAAATGTGTTGTGTAAAATGGGATCAGTCGGTGAACGTAAAAAGAGATTGCCAAATAAGCGGCAGAGTAAAGAAAAATCATTAATCATAATTGGAAAAATTGTGTTAGGAAAAAATCCTGTTAGGGTAAATTAAATATAAAAGGTGGTATCCTACAACAATTATAAGATGAATATAAGGAGAAATAGGAATGAAATATATTGGTGCACATGTAAGTGCTTCTGGTGGCGTTGAGAATGCGGTATTGAGGGCGGTAGAAATTGGTGCAAATGCTTTTGCCTTATTTACAAAAAATCAGCGGCAGTGGCAAGCTCCAGCTTTGAAATCAGATAATATTGAGAAATTTAAACGTTTTTGTCAGGTACATCATTTCTCGCTTGATTATATTTTACCGCACGATAGCTATCTGATTAATTTAGGTAGTCCTGACGCTGAAAATTTAAAGAAATCACGCTCAGCATTTATTGATGAAATGGTTCGTTGCGATCAATTAGGCTTAAAGCTACTCAATTTTCACCCAGGTAGCCATTTAAATAAAATCTCTGAATCAGCTTGTTTAGCGAGAATTGCAGAATCTATTAATTTAGCGATTGAGGCTGTGCCTAATGTGGTTGCTGTTATTGAAAATACGGCAGGACAAGGTTCTAACTTGGGTTGGCGTTTTGAGCATTTGGCAGAAATTATTCAGCAAGTTGAAAATAAGCAGCGAGTTGGTGTGTGTTTGGATACGTGCCATTTATTTTCAGCAGGTTACGACATTAGCTCATTTCACCAAGCTGAAAAAGTTTTTGCTGAATTTGAGCAGGTTGTAGGATTTAATTTTTTGCGTGGAATGCACTTAAATGGATCAAAAACGCCTTTGGCAAGTCGAGTTGATCGCCATCATATTTTACAAGATGGCACGATTGGCACAGAGGTGTTCCAATTTATAATGAATGATCCTCGTTTTGATGATAAGCCTCTTATTCTTGAGACTATTCAGCCTGAAATTTGGCAAGATGAAATAACATTCTTGCGTTCTTTGGAACAGGCTAGATAATCAGTAAGATAGGAATCGCAATAGTAAACATTATTGTGTTGTATGTTTAGCTGCTATTCTATGTCGCATATTATGGACAACATTTGTGATGACCCCTGCAATCTTGATTTCTTCCCATTGTTGTATTTTTAGGTTAGGTTCTCTTACATCAAGGGAGAATAATATTTTTTCTCCTTCAATCTCATTGAAAAATTGATAGAATTTGTATTCTCCAGCTTTTTCAAGCACGATTAAATCGTTGACCAAAAGATTGGTGTTATTTTCAACAATTAATAAGTCATCAACCTCAATCCCCCACGCTAATAGGTGTGGATTTTTAACGTGAATAAAAAAAGTGTGGGTTGGGCGGCGAATGCAAAGCGAATTAAGATCAAGTTTGATCGAACGATCAGAGCTTGAATCACGGTAAAGAGGGATTGGCTGATACGGTAGACTACGAGTTAAACTTCTAAGCTGTGCCATAATATGTCCTGTATAAATACTGGTTATTTATACAAGCTATTTTACTGGATAAATAACCATAGTCAATATGTAGCCACTATTTTTTACTAAAATATTTTGACCACAAGATCGTTTGAGATCTCTAAGATGCGAAGTGTATTTTTTGTATATTTTAGGTTTTAATGGTTTTATCTTTCTTTTTCTTTCATTTTATGTGCAGGATTTGTGCTGACAAGCTGCTTTTACTATTAAAATAGGTATGAAATGGCTATAATTTGGTTCAAAATATCAAAGGTTTTGGTATAAATTATCGAAATGTGTGAAGTGGATCACATTTTTGAAAGAAAGTATTTGACGCTATAAATGAAAGCATTAATAATTAATCCGAAACAAAATGAAATAATTTTTCATTTTGTTTCGTAAGGAATTGAAATGATAAGTACGATGGAAAGACGTGCTCAGATTGTTCAAATTGTGAATACTAAAAATAGTATTCGTGTGGAAGAACTTGCTAAGTATTGCTCTGTATCGAGTGTGACTATTCGTAATGATCTTCGCTATTTACAACAACAAGGATTGATTGTTCGCTCACACGGTTTTGCTCTGCCAAGTAACCGAATGATGAGTGAATTATCTATAAAGGAAAGGGATCATCAAAACATTAGAGTCAAGCAGTTACTCGGTCAGGCAGCAGCAAAACTGATTAATGATGGTGACTCTGTTATCTTAGATTCAGGAACTACAACTAAACAAATTGCATTCAATATGCAGTATTTGAGAGATGTTGTGGTGATGACGAATGGTCTTGATGTTGCAATGGAATTAACTGGAGCAGAGGGTGTTCAGGTTCGGATGCCAGGCGGTATATTGAGGAAAAATGCGTTGTCTTTTTCTGGAATTTCAGCCGAAAAAAACTTGGAAAATTATGTTTTTGACAAGGTGTTTTTAGGTGTTGATGGCTATGATCTCAAAGTAGGCATTACAACGCATAATGAACAAGAAGCAAGTCTGAACCGCTTGATGTGCGATATTTCAACGCAAGTGATTGCTGTGACGGATTCGAGTAAATTTGGAAAACGAAGTTTTCACGTTATTCGTGATTTTGCTCGAATTGATGTGCTCGTTACTGATAATGGAATTCCTGCAGAGTATTTACAGGCTTTCCAACAACAAGGCGTTGAGGTGATTTTGGTTAATCAAGAATAAGGTTTTCTTTCCAAATAAGTATATATCATCAATTTCCTGAGTAAGTAGAATATTTATTCTTATTTATAAGGAGTGAGAGATGAGTTATTTGGGAATTGAAATCCAACTTCTTGAACAAGCCAATGCATTGTGGACTGCAAAAGAAATCTGTCAACAGCCCGCTTGTTGGCGACAAACCGCCGAGCTTGTGGCAAAACAGCGGCAAGCTCTTGATGCTTTTCTTGCTCCCTTGTTACGGCAAGCGGATCTACATATTATTTTGACAGGTGCGGGGACATCTGCTTTTTCAGGAGACGTACTGTTACCTTTTTTTAATCAATTCACTTCATTAAAAGCTCAAGCTATTCCAACCACCGATCTGGTTTCTAATCCCTATCAATATTTGAAAAAACATCGACCAACTTTACTGGTGTCCTTTGCTCGCTCGGGCAATAGCCCTGAAAGTGCTTCAGCGGTAAAACTTGTTAATCAAATTGTCGATCAGGGCTACCACTTGATTTTTTCGTGTAACCAAGAGGGCAAACTTTATCGAGAAAATTATGCTACTGAAAATGTTTGTGCATTGATACTTCCGCCACAAACGAATGACAAGGGGTTTGCAATGACCTCCAGCTTTTCCAGTATGACGCTAGCAGCTGCACTTGTGTTTTTTCAGCCTCATTTTTGTTGTGATGTTGTTGAAAAATTATCCTATATCACGCAAGACTTTATTGAAAAAAAGCACCAGCAAATTAAGGCTTTGGCGAGCAATGATGTCGATCGTGTTGTGTATTTAGGGAGTGGGGGATTTAAAGGCTTATCACAAGAGTCTGCGTTGAAGCTATTGGAATTGACCGCTGGCGAAGTTGTTGCAATTTATGATACGCCATTAGGCTTTCGCCACGGACCGAAATCCATTATTAATGCTCAAACAGCAGTCTTTGTTTATTTATCAAACGATTTCTATACTCGTCAATATGATATTGATCTCTGTAATGAACTGTTGCGTGATGGGAAAGTAAGTAATTTGGTTATTTTAACGGCACAATTGGATCATCGACTACCTGCAGAGCGACAAATTTGTTTAGAGGGATTATCTGATCTCTCTGATCTTGCTCTTGTTTTTCCTTATATCACATTTGCACAGATGTTTGCTTTTTATCGCTCTTACCTAATGGGACACACAACAGATAATCCTTGTCCAACAGGCGAAGTAAATAGAGTGGTGAAGGGGGTGATCATTCACTCTTATCCTCTTTCATAGGCGTTTAACGCATTTTATTTAAAGGAGAAAATTATGCCAAATATTGTATTAAACCGTGTTGATGAGCGATTAATTCACGGACAAGTTGGTGTGCAATGGGTTGGGTTTGCAGGTGCCAACTTGGTGTTAGTGGCGAATGATGAGGTTGCTCAAGATGAAATGCAGCAAAATCTGATGGAGATGGTATTAGCCGATGGTATTGATGTGCGTTTTTGGTCATTAAAAAAAGTCATTGACAATATTCATCGTGCTGCGGATAGGCAGAAAATTTTATTGGTTTGTCGCAGTCCTGCTGATTTTCTTAAATTAGTTGAAGGCGGTGTGCCTATCAAAAAAATTAATGTTGGCAATATGCATTTTATTGAAGGCAAGCAGCAAGTTCATAAAACAGTCTCGGTTAGCACATACGATATTGATGCTTTTAAGCGGTTACAAGCATTAGGTGTGGAATGCTATATACAAGGCGTACCAACAGAAGAGAGCATAGACTTATTTAAATTACTCAAATAAGGAGGAGTTATGGAAATTGGATTATTGCAATCAATTACCCTAGGCATTGTTGCCTTTTTAGCTGGGCTTGATCTTTATAATGGGCTAACACACTTTCATCGTCCTGTGGTATTAGGCCCTATTGTAGGCTTGGTTTTGGGTGATTTACAAACGGGTATTTTAGTTGGCGGTACATTGGAGTTAGTTTGGATGGGATTAGCTCCGCTGGCGGGAGCTCAGCCACCAAATGTCATCATTGGTACAGTGGTTGGAGCAACCTTTGCGATTAGTACCAAAACCGATCCAAAGGTAGCGGTCGGAATCGCTGTACCTTTTGCAATTGCAGTACAAATGGGGATTACTTTCCTGTTTTCTGTAATGTCTGCCGTGATGGTTCGTTGTGATCAAATGGCAGAAGAAGCAAATTTAAAAGGTATTGATTATGTTAATTATTTTGGCTTACTTGTGCTAGGCACATTTTATTTCTTCTGTGCATTCTTACCCGTTTATTTTGGTGCGGAACACGCTGGGAAAATTATTGAGCTATTGCCAAAACAAGTCATTGATGGGCTTGGTGTCGCAGGAGGCATTATGCCTGCCATTGGGTTTGCAGTCTTAATGAAAATTATGATGAAGAATGCATATATTCCCTATTTTATCTTGGGGTTTGTTGCTGCTGCTTGGTTAGCGTTACCTATTTTGGCAATCGCTGCTACCGCAACTGCAATGGCAATTATTGATTATATGCGTAAAGGTGCTGAAAGTACGGAAGTAAAAAAAGAGGAGTTTGAAAATGGAATCTAAAAATATGCAATTTGCATTGCAAAATGATGATGTTTACCAAGATCAATCCATGGGAGCCGAGCTAACGAAACAGGATCTTAACAAAATGGCGTGGCGTTCATTGCTATTACAGGCTTCATTTAACTATGAGCGAATGCAGGCAGCAGGCTGGTTATATGGGCTTGCTCTCGCATTGAAGAAAATCCATACAAATAAATCAGACCTGAGTAAGTCAATGAAAGGTAACTTAGGATTTTTTAATACTCATCCATTTTTAGTTACGTTTGTCATGGGGATTATATTGGCAATGGAGCGTTCTAAACAGAGTGTAAATAGTATTCAAAGTACCAAAATTGCGGTGGGGGCACCTTTAGGTGGGATTGGTGATGCGATGTTTTGGCTTACGTTGTTGCCAATTTGTGGCGGTATTGGGGCAAGCCTTGCACTACAAGGATCGATTATGGGAGCCGTGTTCTTCTTTGTTGTCTTCAACCTTGTCCATTTTGGGCTGCGTTTTGGTTTAGCACATTATGCTTACCGTATGGGGGTTGCTGCTATTCCAGTGATTAAATCGAATACCAAGAAAGTTGGACACGCTGCTTCTATGGTCGGTATGACAGTGATTGGTGCTTTGGTTGCGACTTATATTCGATTTAATACTACGCTTGAAATCACAGCAGGTGATGCGGTTGTTAAAGTACAAAGCGATGTGATTGATAAATTGATGCCAGCGTTTTTGCCATTAGTTTACACATTATTGATGTATTGGTTAGTAAAAAGAGGTTGGTCGCCACTACGTTTGATTATGCTAACTGTTGCTTTGGGGATTATTGGGCGTTTTCTTGGCTTCCTATAATTGAACATCACTTATTTTGGCTAGAGAAATCTAGCCAAATTTAAGGAGTGCTTATGAATAATATGATTGTTTTAGGACACGGTCAATTTGCCTCAGGATTGCAATATGCCCTCGGGCAAATCATTGGAGAGCAAGAAAATGTAGTATTTCTTAACTTTCCTGAGAGTAAAAGTCCAGCAGAATTGAAGCAAGAAATTTTAGCTGCTATCGAGTCCTTTGATTGCCAAAGCCACATTTTGTTTTGCTGCGATATTTTAGGTGGCTCACCTTTTAGAGTGGCTTCACTGGTTGCAAAAAATTTGGTGAAAAGTGAGGTAATCACAGGCACAAATCTACAAATGTTAGTTGAGTGCTGTATGGAAAAAGATGAGTTAGATTTTTATGAGCTGGTTGAACTGGCTATCTGCAGTGGTAAACAAGGTATTGTTAAATTATCGGAGCAATTGGCTAATACCAAAGTGAATACTGTACAGCAAGATGATGGAATTTAAAGGAGAATACTCTATGTCAAAGCAAATAAATGGGCTTAAAAAAGCAGAGTTACTGAAAAAAATGTGTAACGAGCAGGGCATTATTAGTGCCTTGGCCATAGATCAACGTGGAGCATTAAAACGAATGTTGGGAGATGATACAACGGCGACTCAAATCAGTGAATTTAAAAGTCTTGTTTCTGCTATTTTAACTCCTTATGCGTCAGCTATTTTACTTGATCCTGAATTTGGCTGGGAAGCCGCAAATGTGAGAGAGAATAAAACAGGCTTAATGATGGCATACGAAAAAACAGGTTACGACAAAGCTGTTGAGGGGCATTTTCCAGATTTAATTGATGAAGTTTCTGTTTTTAGATTGAAGCAAAAAGGGGCGGAAGCTGTGAAACTGTTGCTTTATGTTGACGTTGATGAATCTGATTGCATTAATGATCGCAAAAAAGCGTTTGTAGAACGTGTTTCCTCTGAATGTAAAGCAGAGGAGATACCGCTATTTTTGGAGATTTTGACTTATGATGCGAATATTGATGATGAAAAAGAGTTTGCTAGGCTAAAACCCCATAAAGTTATTAATGCAATGCGTAGCTATGTAGATCCTAAATATGGCGTGGACGTGTTTAAAGTAGAAGTGCCTGTTGATATGAAGTATGTAGAGGGCTTTGCTGAGGGAGAAGTATTATATAGCCAGCAGCAAGCAGCGACTTATTTTGCCGAGCAAAGTTCGATTTCAGCATTGCCTTTTATCTTCTTGAGTGCAGGCGTATCTGCGAAATTATTTCAGCAAACATTAATATTTGCCAAGCAAGCAGGATCGCACTATAACGGTGTGTTATGTGGACGAGCAACATGGGCAGAAGGGGCGAAAATCTATAAAGCACAGGGCAAATCTGCTGCTGTAGAATGGTTAAAAACGAAAGGGGTACAAAATATTCAAGAGCTTAATGCGGTATTAAAAAATAATGCAACTTCAATTCGTTTTTAATTAATAGCTGAAATAAGAGAAAACCTATAAAAAACCAAATACTTGAGATGAAATCTGAACAGGGTATTTGGTTTTTTATTGAGTTTTTGATGTTAGTTATTCAACTATTTTAAACCGAGTTTATGCTCTAAATAGTGGATATTGGTTCCACCTTGGCGGAAACTTTTATCAGAGAGAATTTGCTTATGTAGCGGAATATTTGTTTTAATTCCTTCTACAATCGTCTCTGAGAGTGCATTTTCCATGCGACGGATTGCGATATCTCGATTTTCTGCAAAGGTAATCAACTTACCGACCATTGAGTCATAATTTGGCGGTACTGAATATCCTGCATAGATGTGTGAGTCCCAACGTACCCCCAAGCCCCCAGGAACGTGTAAACGTGTGATCTTACCAGGCGATGGCAAGAATGTGTTTGGGTCTTCTGCATTGATACGGCATTCCATTGCGTGTCCACGCACTTTGACATCATCTTGGGTAAATGATAGCGGTAATCCCGCTGCAACACGAAGCTGTTCTTTTACTAGGTCTATACCTGTGATCATCTCAGTTACAGGGTGTTCGACTTGCAAGCGAGTATTCATTTCAATGAAGTAGAATTCGCCATTTTCGTACAAGAATTCAAAAGTTCCCGCTCCACGATAGCCAATTTCACGACAAGCATTTGCACAGCGTTCTCCAATATATTGGCGTAACTCTGGCGTAATACCTGGTGCGGGTGCTTCTTCTACTACTTTTTGATGACGGCGTTGCATAGAGCAATCACGTTCAGCTAAATAAACCGCATTGCCATGTGTATCTGCAAGCACCTGAATTTCGATATGGCGTGGATTTTCAAGGTATTTTTCCATATAGACCATATCATTATTAAATGCCGCTTTTGCCTCAGTTTTCGTCATTGCAATGGATTCTTCGAGATCTTTTTCGTGGTGTACCACACGCATACCTCGACCGCCTCCTCCCCCTGATGCTTTGATAATCACAGGGTACCCAATCCGTTTAGCGATTTCTTTATTTTTATCCGAATCTGTGCCAACAGGACCATCTGATCCAGGAACGCAAGGTACGCCTGCTTTTTTCATTGCATTAATCGCAGAGACTTTATCGCCCATTAAACGAATCACATCAGCGGTTGGACCAATAAAAATAAAACCTGAGGTTTCAACTTGCTCTGCAAAATCAGCATTTTCAGATAGGAAACCATAGCCTGGGTGAATAGCATCTGCCCCTGTTACTTCAGCCGCTGCAATGATGGCAGGAATATTTAAATAGCTTTTTGGTGAAGGTGCTGGACCGATACAGATAGTTTCATCAGCGAGGAGGACGTGTTTTAATTCACGGTCTGCAGTAGAATGCACTGCAACTGTTTTAATTCCGAGTTCTTTGCACGCACGCAATACACGCAGGGCAATTTCGCCACGGTTTGCAATTACAACTTTTTCTAACATTTGGGTTGCCCTTTTTTTAAGCAATATAAAAAAGACTGTCTAAGCGGTATGAAAAATGCAAAAATATGACCGCTTGCCAGATAGCATTATTCGATAATGAATAGTTTCTGATCAAATTCGACCGCTTCACCATCTTTAACAAGAATGGCCTTGACTACGCCTGCTTTGTCAGATTCGATACGGTTCATCATTTTCATTGCTTCCACGATACAAAGTGCATCACCAATTTTTACTGTTTTTCCAATTTCGACGAATGGTGCAGCCTCTGGGCTTGGGCTGCGGTAGAATGTGCCAACCATCGGAGAGAGTACAGCATGTCCGCTGATTTCCTCTGCAGGTGCAGCTACGGCTGGCTGAGCAGCGGTTGTTGGTTCTGAAGCTGCTGGAGCAACGGGCATTGCAGGCTGTGCATATTGTATTGGTGCTGCCATCACAGTAGCTGGGGCTGCACGACTAATGCGGACTGTACCTTCTTCTTCGGTGACTTCTAATTCCGTGATACCTGATTCTTCAACAAGTTCAATGAGTTTTTTTATTTTGCGAATATCCATACTGAGATCCGTGAATAGTGTTTAATCAATCTTTGCAAGTCTAATGCAAGGCAAAGTTACAAGGGGTGCTAGGTTACCTGAATTTTCATTAATTTGCGATGAAAATCTTAAGAAATTAGCTGAAAAAACAGAATTATGTACGATGCTAGGCTCTCAATTTGTCCTGTATTGTAACCATCAACTTATCCAGCATTTCATATCGTTTTCGATACATAGAACGCTTATTACTGGCAATATTGTCTAAGCTACGCTTGTTCGTTATTGGTAATAGCCAGTATTGATCTAGAATTCCACCGCTTTCTTGAAAAATGGTATTGTAGTTTACAATGTAGCGCTTACTCTGTATTAAACGTGATTTATTTTGATATTTTTGTGGAATACCAAGCAGTTGTTGATAACCTAATATTTGTGTTAAGCCTTTCATCATTTCTACCATCAAATAAGCGGGGCGTAAGCCATGGCATTTTTTAGTGAGTTGTTTCACTAGTTCCTTAGAACCGTCATAGTTGGGACCTTGCACTGCAGCAATCAGCAAAGATGTTGAATTTAATTTACCAAAAGTAAGTAAATAAACTAGTTGCCTAGTTGGTTTGTAACGTAATTCTAATGCTAAATAGCCTTCCATCGGTTGTTGTTCGTTAATGTTGAGAATTATTTCAAATTCTTCAACAATCTCGCCAAAAGAGAGAGGATATTCCCAAATTGGATCAATATCCTTTGTGGATAAATGCGTTGACAAAAAAAGTAAATTATCTTTAATGCACTGAAACCGCTGTTCACTATTAAAGCGTTTATCTAGAAAACGATGAACAAGAGGGTAGCCAAAATTCACGCGACGATTCAGTAGAGGAATCAGCAACGGATTAGCATTTATAAACTGTTCGAATCTTTTTATCTTTGACCAATGCAACCAAGAACGTAGAAGATAGCGAAAGCGTTTTAAACGATAGGATTTTTTTCCCCTGTCAGGGTAGATTTGTGTTGCTTTAAGCCATTTATAGTGTGAATTAGTCATCTTAATTATTCCTTTACAGCTAGACTATTGATAGCATAATCAAGAGCGTAGTCGTATCCTTTAATACCTAAACCACAAATCACACCTTGAGCTACATCGCTAAAGTAGGAATGGTAGCGGAACGGTTCTCTTGAATGGACGTTGGAAATATGGATTTCGATAAATGGGATTGCCACAGCCAGCAGAGCATCACGCAATGCCACACTTGTGTGTGTAAATGCCGCTGGGTTGATAATGATAAAATCTGTCTGTTCAAAGGCTTGATGAATACGATGAATTAAGGCTTCTTCACTGTTGGCTTGAAAACAGGCTAAATTAAAGCCTTTGTCTTGTGCAGCTTGTTGGAGCTGACATTCAATTTGGGCTAATGTTTTTGAGCCATAGATATGTGGCTCACGCTTACCCAGCATATTTAGGTTCGGACCGTTAAGTAATAGTATGTTTTTCATTTTTTCTTTTCCATTGCAAAATTAGTCTTAAAAATGACCGCTTGTTCGGATCACCATCGAGAACGGTGAGTTGCTGCGAGCAGGCTATCATACACGAAATGTAAATAATGCAAATAAAATCAGCTTTAATCAGCGGTGGTAAGTATGAGGTGAAAAACGTATAATGAACAGGCGGTAATTCATGCTGAAAGGCGTGGTTGTTGTCCTATACTATTAAATGAGAGTAAAAATGAAAAATATTCCAATTAGAACTGAACAAGAAATTGAAAAACTGCGAGTAGCCTGTCAGCTGGCAGCTGATGTGCTGGTAATGATTGAACCCTATGTGAAAGAGGGGATAAGCACTGGAGAACTTGACCGAATTTGTCACGAATATATTGAAAACGTGCAACAAGCAACGCCTGCTTGCTTGGGTTATCACGGCTTTCCAAAAGCAATTTGTATCTCTTTAAATGAAGTAGTTTGCCACGGCATTCCAAGCGATGATAAAAAATTGAAAAAAGGCGATATTTTAAACATTGATGTAACCGTGATTAAAGATGGCTATTTTGGTGACAATTCTAAAATGTATGTAGTCGGTGAGCCAAGTTTGAAAGATAAACGTTTGTTGGAAGTCACCCAAGAATCGCTCTATATCGGTATTCGCACTGTGAAAGCAGGGATTCGTCTGAATCAAATTGGTAAAGCTATTCAGCAATATGCTGAAAAAGCAGGTTTTTCTGTCGTTAGAGAGTATTGCGGGCATGGCATTGGCGATGCTTTCCATTGTGATCCACAAGTACTGCATTATTTTTCTGATGATGGCGGTGTGGTGTTGCAAGAGGGTATGGTGTTTACGATTGAGCCAATGATCAATGCAGGCAAGAAAGAGATCCGTTTGATGGGCGATGGTTGGACAGTGAAAACCAAAGATCGTAGCCATTCGGCACAATATGAGCATCAAATTGTCGTGACCAAAGAGGGCTGTGAGGTGCTGACTATTCGTGAAGAAGAGATCGCATCGGGACGTATTCAGCGCATAATGAAAAATAATTAATTTTAATTTGGACTATAGACCGTGCTGTCAGGCACGGTTTTTTTACTGAAGTTGCAATATTAGGCTTTTTTCAAAAATTCAGATTTTAGTAATAGCTTACCGCAATCTACATTGTGATCGCCATTCACTAGGCGAATACTCTTATACTTTGTGCCTTTTTTCAATACTTCCGATGAGCCTTTTAGTTTTAAATCTTTCACTAAAATGACATCATCACCATCAACCAATAAGTTACCGTTACTGTCTTTGACGATGAGTTGATCGTCATCACTGTCTATTTCGATTACGTCTTGTTCATTCCATTCGTGAGCACAATCTGGGCAGACAAACTGAATGGAATCGTGATAGGTGTTTTCGCCTTCGCAGGCAGGGCAATTCGGATACATATACTGTTCCTTGTGATGATAAAAGTTCGACATTCTATAAGAAAGCGGTTAATTTTGCGAAAATTTTTGCAAGTTTGAGCTTTATGGAACAGTACGTTCTCGCCAATAGGTCGCAAAGCGAGGTTTGCCTGTTGAAGTGAGCCCCCGATATTTATAGGTAATGATTGAACCAATCGGCGGCGGTATTTCTCGCTCTTTGTCGCTAAATCCAGATCCAATTCTAAAACGCCCTCGCTGATTTTCGCAGGTGATTGCCCCCAATTTTGCTGCATATTTCCCCTTGCCCTTATGATGAGCAACCACAGTACATTCTTCATCATCAACGGCTTTTAATTTCAAAATTTGTGCGGATCGACCCTGCACATAGGGAGCATTCGGATTGCGAATGACAACCCCTTCTCCTCCTTGTTGCTGAATATTGTTGAAGAATTTTTCCAAATGTAATTTATTTTCGATCGGAATTTGTTTGATGATAGCGATATGTGGTGAAGGATATTTCGCCAAATGATCCTCTAATACGGCTAACCGTTTAAATAAATTTCCCTCAGCATTAGGCACATCAAAAACGTGCAGCTTGAGTTGATACCACCCTTTAGGCTCTGTCGATCGTACAATGGCGGATATATTGTCAAATTGTTCTCTTTCACTAAACAATTCACCATCAATCGCAAAAGGTGGAAAATGTCGAGTGAAATAATCTGGTACAGAAAATGGATAGCCTTGTCGGCTTAATAGTTGTTTACCGTCCCAAAATCCTCTTACGCCATCCAGTTTTTCACTCATCACCCACCCTGTTACTTCTTGATTTTTATATTGTTCAAGTAGCATCAAATTCAACGGACTTGCTTCTAATTGGGCGGCAATACATAGCAAAAATAGTATTTTCAATCTCATTGTGCTGTTTACTTATAGGTGCTGTAAATGGAGAAACTGTAGGCGAAATTTGACAAAAAGTGGAAAGAAAAAAGTCAATTTTGCGATCAAGATCGAAAAATGAAATCAGCAGTAAGGTATTGCAAAATTTTTGCATTATCTTACCGCTTGTTGTTTTAAATAATCCGTTGAACCAAGGCTGAAATGCCTACCTCATCAAATTTTTCTCGTATCGCCATTGTGCGGATTTGGTCAGCGTTAAAACGTTTGCTGTCATAGAGAACGACGATACTTGTATCGCCAATTTGCAGGAAATGGCGTTCGCCAAATTCGGTATAGCGAGTGGCGCCGATACTAATAATTGCATGCGTTGGAAATTGTGCTGACTGGAGTAAGTCCGCAATATTATTCATCGGATCTTGGTCAGGCTGATGATTCATTTTCTCTACAATCCAATCTAACAGTGGTTGATGAAAATAGCTATAACCGACAGTGGGGCTGTCTATACCGTATTCATTGAGCTGTCCATCTCGTTTATGAAAGCAAGCGATGCGGTAGTCATCTAAGTTGCAACCAGCAGAAAAAGAATCCAGTGCAATTTGGGTGGCAGATAGCCCTTTTGAAGCTGTTCCCCAGTTTTTCTTTTCACAAATTTTGCGTGCGTTTGGACGGCGGATTGAACAGTCATTATACGCTGCGAAATGGGTTGGCGTTAATCTAATGACCTTGTTGTCCTGGTAGTGTACTTCACATATTAAGGCAACTTCAGGCTCAATTTGTAGATTATCTGCATCATTCGGAAAACGGATTGTATTGTGCGAGAGCGGAAAGGTGGCGAGAAAGCGGTCAGATTCGGCTAAATTTTTGCAATCGGTTGGGATATAAAACGGAAAGATAGCTTTGGGCTGTGTTATGGTTTCTGTTTTCACATGCAAGAAATCGGCGGCTTCACCAGCTTGCTCCAAATGCCCTGCGAAATTGCCCGCTACGCCAAGCCCAATAAAATTTGTATATTGCATAGAGTTTTCCTTATAAAGGGAGGGGAAGATACTACGCTAATAGTATCAAATTTTTTATTTTTTAGGCGGATAAGATTAAATGAAATCATTTTCTACTTTTATTCTGTGTTAGACCTGCGTGAAAACCCTATATAATTGTCAGGGGAGTGGCTAACAGAAACAGAACGGGCGGTTTGATGACGAAATTAACGATTAAGGATATTGCACAGCGTTGTGGCGTAGGGAAATCGACTGTGTCTCGGGTATTGAATAATGCTCCAAATGTTAGCGAGAAAACTCGTGAGAAAATTCAAGCTGTGATTAATCAATTAGGTTTTCAACCTGATCGTACTGCTCGTGCGATGCGTGGAAATCAAGAGTCAGTCGTAGGGATTATTGTTACTCGCTTACATTCGACAGCAGAAATGCAAACCTTGAGTGCGATACTAAAACAGCTTTACGCTCGCAATATCACGCCAATGATTGTAGAAAGTCAATTTCAGGCAAGTGCCGTCAGTAAATATTTTCAACTGTTCGAGCAGCGTCAGGTAAATGGCGTGATTGTGTTTGGTTTTTCTTCGTTGCCTCTGGAAACCGTTCAACAATGGAAAAGCCCGCTTGTCAGTCTCGTGCGAGCTTACCCTGATATTTCTGCGGTGTATTATGACGATGAAAATGCGATTAAGGCGTTGTTAAAAGCACTGTATATGAAAGGACATCGTCAAATTGGTTATTTAGGGGTAGATGATCAAGATGAGACCAGTGGACGGATACGCAATCAAAGTTATCTCAATTTTTGCAAAGACTATGAGCTTACGCCAAATATGGTGTTGGCAGCATTAGATCCTGAAAGTGCTTTTCAACAGACCGCACAGCTCTTGAAAGCAGCACCTTCTGCCGTGCTTTGTGGCAGTACGAGTTTGGCTATTGGGGCATTAAAATATTTGCAAAAAAATCAGCAAACTATACCGCTTGCCTACCTTGGAGAAAATGCGTTATTGCAACATTTTTGTCCCGATTTGCTTTGCCTTGATTTTGGCTATGTGCAGGCAGGAAAAACCGCAGTGGATTTGTTGCTACGTCAATTAAATGGAGATCATTGCGTGATGCAGCAGAAAGTACCTTTCCAGCTCGTAGAATGAGCATTGTTACCCCATTATTTTGATAAAATGTGATCTAGTTCACATTTCTGATTTTTAGTGGGAACGTTCCCATTGTGGATTTTTCTTGCCAGCTTATAATCACGTTACTTTTTATTTAGGAGGTACTTTATGGCTAAATCAATTATTGATCCGCTTTCTGTTGAACAATTGATTGCTTCTGTGGGTGGGCGTGAAAATATTGTAACGGTTACACATTGTATTACTCGTTTGCGTTTTGTATTAAATGATGACAGCAAAGTGGATAGCAAAGCATTAGAACGTTTGCCAATGGTGAAAGCAAATTTTGCCACAGGTGGACAGTATCAAGTTGTGATTGGGCAAGAAGTGGGGGATTACTACAAGGTTGTGCTGGAAAAAACGGGTTTGGCGAATGTCGATAAAGAACAGGCGAAAACCGCTGCCCGCCAAAATCAGAAAGGTTATGAGCGATTGATTTCACATATGGCGGATATTTTTATTCCATTGTTGCCTGCGTTAATTAGTGGCGGTTTAATTTTGGGTTTTCGTAATGTGATTGGCGATATTGCAATGTTTGAAAATGGCACGAAAACCCTTGTACAAGTTAGTCATTTTTGGGCGAGCGTGCATAGTTTCTTGTGGTTGATTGGCGAGGCGATTTTCCATTTCTTGCCTGTGGGGATTTGCTGGTCAATTGCTCGTAAAATGGGAACATCGCCTATTCTTGGTATTGTGTTAGGTATTACCCTTGTTTCGCCGCAGTTGATGAATTCGTACGGATTGGGATCGCAAGTGCCTGATGTGTGGGATTTTGGTTTTCTTGCAGTCGAAAAAGTGGGCTATCAAGCACAAGTGATCCCTGCGATTTTAGCAGGGCTGGCGTTGGCGTATATTGAGCGGTTTATGACGAAAATTGTGCCAAATTATCTGAATTTGATTATTGTGCCAGTGGCGTCGATTATTATTGCTGTTTTCCTTGCTCATACGATTATTGGTCCAATTGGGCGTGAGATAGGTAATGGGATTGCTTTCTTGGTGAAAAATGCAATGACAGGCAGCTTTGCACCCATTGGGGCAGCGTTATTTGGTTTCCTTTACGCACCGCTCGTGGTGACAGGGGTACATCAAACTACGCTTGCGATTGATATGCAGATGATCCAAAGCATTGGTGGTACGCCTGTTTGGCCTATTATTGCGTTGTCCAACATTGCTCAGGCTTCGGCTGTGTTGGCG
Source organism: Nicoletella semolina (assembly GCF_004345745.1). GTDB lineage: Bacteria > Pseudomonadota > Gammaproteobacteria > Enterobacterales > Pasteurellaceae > Nicoletella > Nicoletella semolina. The sequence continues at coordinate 47,715 of NZ_SLXJ01000013.1, forward strand.
ATCGTATTTATCAGCAAAAAAGCCAATGAGCGTGAAGTGTCTGTACCAGCGGCACTTTCCGCTTACTTAGGCGTTACCGAACCTGCGATGTATGGGATTAATTTGAAATATCGTTTCCCAATGCTGTGTGCGATGATTGGGGCTGCGTTGGCGGGCTTAATTTGTGGTTTTGCAGGCGTGTTAGCCAACGGGATTGGCGTGGGCGGCTTACCAGGCATTTTATCCATTCAACATATTTATTGGGGAACTTTTGCGGTTGCGATGTTAGTGGCGGTTGCTGTACCACTTGCTCTAACTGCAATGGTTTACAAACGTAAAGAAAAAGCTGGAAAGTTGGAATAATCAACGAGATAGCGGTCAGATTTTGCAAAATTTTACCAAAATCTGACCGCTTGTTAATGTTATAAGGGCAGAAAAATGAGCAAGAATTGGTGGAAAGATGGGGTTATTTATCAGATTTATCCCAAATCTTTCCAAGATACTACGGGTTCTGGTACAGGGGATATTCAAGGTATTATTCAGCGGTTAGATTACTTGCAAACGCTAGGTGTGGACGGCATTTGGATTACGCCAATGTATGTTTCACCACAAATTGATAATGGTTACGATATTGCGAATTATCGTGAGATCGATCCTATCTATGGGACGATGGCAGATTTCGAGCAATTGATTGCACAGGCACATCAACGTGATATTTATGTGGTGATGGATATGGTGTTCAACCATAGTTCAACTTTTCACGAATGGTTTAAACAAGGAGAAGATCCCAACAGTGAATATCACGACTTTTATATCTGGCGAGACACGCCAACAAACTGGCGTTCGAAATTTGGTGGCTCTGCTTGGCAATGGTCGGATAAAGCACAAAAATATTATCTGCATTTATTTACGACTGAGCAGGCGGATTTAAACTGGGAAAACCCTCGGCTGCGTGCAGAATTAGTGGAGATTTGTCGTTTTTGGGCGGAAAAAGGCATTGACGGCTTGCGGCTAGATGTGGTGAATTTGATCTCAAAGCCTGAACAATTTGAGGACGATTTTGAGGGCGATGGTCGCCGTTTTTATACTGATGGACATAAAATTCACCACTATTTGCAAGAGTTGAATCAAAAAGCCCTGACGCCGTATGGTTTGATGACAGTCGGTGAAATGTCGTCTACTCAGCTTGAGCATTGTCAGCAGTATGCGAATTTGGCAGGGACGGAGCTTTCGATGACATTTAACTTCCATCATCTGAAAGTAGATTACCCAAATGGGGAAAAATGGACTTATGCACCGCCTGATTATGTGCAATTAAAATCGATTTTTAATTATTGGCAACAAGGAATGCACAATAAGGCGTGGAATGCGTTATTTTGGTGTAACCACGATCAACCTCGAATTGTGTCTCGTTTTGGAGATGAGGGCGAGCTTCGTACTGTTTCAGCCAAAATGCTCGCAATGCTATTACACGGAATGCAAGGGACGCCCTATATTTATCAAGGCGAAGAAATTGGTATGACAAATCCCAATTTTACGACCATTGAAAAATACCGAGATGTGGAAAGCTTTAATGCTTATGCCAACTTGCAAAAAAAAGGTGAAAACGAACCGCTTATTCTTAAAATTCTTGCCCAAAAATCACGAGATAATTCACGCACGCCAATGCAATGGAACGCCAGCGAAAATGCAGGCTTTAGCACAGGAACGCCGTGGATTGAGGTAGCGGAAAATTATCGTGAAATTAATGCAGAGCAAGCATTAGCGGATAGTCATTCGGTATTTTATACTTATCAATCATTGATTAAGTTGCGTAAAACCTTAGAGGTGCTAACAGATGGCGATTATACCGATTTACTGCTAGAACATTCGTGCGTATGGGCATATTGTCGCCAAAATGCCACACAAAAATTTACCGTTGTGGCGAATTTAAGTCGAGAGGAGCAAGTAGTTAGCGTGCCGATAAGCGGTCAGATTTTGATGAATAATTACAATACTGTTGAGATGTTGGATAAACAAATTTGTCTTCAACCATTCCAAGCAGTCTATTTATTAGAGCAGGAAAAGATTGCTGAACATAGTTAGCTGTCTTCTGTCTCCAATACTTTTTGGCTAAATTGACGTAGAATAGATTTTGGTCGCATTTTCGTGGTGCGACCTGTTTAGTGAGTGAAATATTCTATATCGGAGGAAATATGTTCAAGGTACTTCAACAAGTGGGTAAAGCCTTTATGTTACCGATTGCCATTTTACCAGCAGCAGGTTTATTGTTAGGTATTGGTGGAGCGTTATCAAATAAAGCCACGGTTCAGGCATACCCATTATTAGATAATCCCTTATTACAAGGGATTTTTCAGATTATGTCTGCAGCAGGATCGGTAGTATTTGCGAATTTAGCCTTGCTTTTGTGTATTGGGCTAGGTATTGGTTTGGCAAAACGTGATAAAGGTGTGGCTGCGTTAGCTGCGGTGGTCGGTTATTTAATTATGACGGGCACAATTTCAGCTCTTATTCCTATTTTTTCGCCTGATGTAAAAGCGATTGATACAGGAGTGATTGGTTCGCTGGTGATGGGGTTGATTTGCGTAACCCTACATAATCGTTACCACACTATTCAGTTGCCACAAATTTTAGGTTTTTTTGGCGGATCGAGGTTTGTCCCTATCATCACCGCATTCGCAGGGATTTTGGTTGGAGCATTATTTTTCTTAATTTGGCCAACTTTCCAGCAATGGCTCGTGTCTGCTGGGCAGGGGATTGCACAGATGGGGGAAATTGGCACCTTTTTCTACGGATTTTTAATGCGTTTAAGTGGAGCAGTGGGGTTACATCATATGATTTATCCGCTGTTTTGGTACACCGAGTTGGGTGGCACAGAAATAGTGAATGGTGAGACAGTCATTGGGGCTCAGAAGATCTTCTTTGCTCAGCTTGCTGATCCGAATCATCACGGTTTGTTTACGGAAGGAACACGCTTTTTTGCAGGTAGATTTGATACGATGATGTTTGGTTTACCCGCAGCCTGTTTGGCAATGTATCACTGCGTGCCTAAAGCACGCCGTAGCCGTGTGGGTGGGCTTTTTCTTGGTGCAGCATTGACTTCATTGATTACAGGCATCACCGAGCCAATTGAATTTATGTTTTTATTTGTTGCTCCGTGGCTTTATGTGATTCACGCATTACTTGATGGTGCCTCATTTTATCTTGCTGATTTACTGAATATTTCAATTGGCAATACGTTCTCTGGCGGTTTTATTGATTTTCTTTTATTCGGTATTTTGCAAGGCAATGATAAGACCAATTGGTTGAATGTGGTGCTGGTTGGGTTGCCGTGGGCTGTCCTTTATTATTTCACTTTCCGCCTATTGATTATGCGGTTTAATGTGCTGACTCCTGGTCGCATAGAAGAAAGTGATGACGTTGTATTGGATAAGCAAACCACGTCATTAACCGAAGCGGCTCAACAGATTATTTCGGCACTGGGTAATGCGGAAAACATTGAAAATGTTGATGCTTGTATTACTCGTTTAAGGGTATCAGTTAGGGAAGTAGCAAAGGTAGACAAAGCTACCCTTAAAGCACTAGGGGCGATTGATGTATTTGAGGTAGGCGGTGGCATTCAAGCAATTTTTGGGGCAAAAGCTGTGTTATATAAGAGTGAAATCAACCAAATTTTGGGGAAAGAGGATTAAAGCAAACTTTTGGAAAGAAGATAAGCGGTGAGTTTTATTTGATTTTTTGCAGCTTATATACCTATTCCCTCTGTTTTTGTGGCAAATAGTCTGAAAACAGAGGGAAATTTAGAAAGGGAAGATGAATTACTCTAAATTCTGAATTTGTTCTCGAATTTGTTCAATCAAGACTTTCAGTTCGACTGCCGAGTTGGTTACCTCTGCATTGATCGATTTTGAGGCAAGCGTGTTCGCTTCACGATTGAGTTCTTGCATCATAAAATCCAATTTTCGACCGACTGCTCCGCCTTTTTGTAATATTGAGAGCGTTTCTTTAACGTGAAGTTGTAAGCGATCTAGCTCTTCTGCCACATCGACTCGTTGGGCAAGTAAGACCATTTCTTGTTCAATGCGTTGCGGATCAAGTGGCAAACTGAGCTCTTGAAAACGCTGCTGTAAGCGATCTTTTTGCCATTGTAAGATGGCAGGCATTTGTTGTTGTACTTTTCCAGCTTCTGCTGAAATGGATTTTAAGCGTTGTTCTATTAACTTTTGTAAATTCAACCCTTCTCGACCACGCATTACGATAAACTCATTCAGGAGCTGTTCAAAGCCTGCTAAGAGATCTTGGTTAATCTGGTCAAGATCTGGGTTACCGTGTTCGATAACACCAGGGAAACGTAGTACATCAACTAAATTTATTTCACCCTCATTTGCCATCTGTTTAAGGCATTTTAGTGATGAGATGACTTGCTGTGAATATTCTTGGTTTAAGCTGATGCCATCTGTTTGATGCTGATTGAGTTCTATACGCAAATGACATTCAACTTTGCCTCGAGTGAGTGCTGCTCGTAACCGTTCACGCAGGGGCATTTCTAAATGGCGAAAGGTTTCAGGCAAACGGAAATAGGTTTCTAAAAAGCGTTGATTAACCGAACGCATTTCCCATACGGCATTACCCCATTCTTGTTTTATTTCAAGATGCGCAAAGGCAGTCATACTGTAAATCATAGGTGATCCTGTTTTGTAATGAAAATTGACGCATTGTACTGTAAAATGCCGATAAATTTTAGAAAAAGGAAAAATTATGCGTGCAAATAATCGTTTAGCAACCCAAACTCGTCCAGTCAAAATCACTCGCCATTATACGCAATATGCTGAAGGCTCAGTGTTGATTGAATTCGGTAATACGAAAGTGCTTTGTAATGCAACAGTAGAAGAGAAAGTGCCAGCCTTTTTACGAGGACAAAATCAAGGTTGGATTACTGCAGAATATGGAATGTTGCCTCGTGCGACACACACGAGAACGCAACGAGAAGCCGCAAAGGGCAAGCAAAGTGGGCGTACGATGGAAATCCAGCGTTTAATTGGTCGCTCTTTGCGTGCCATTGTGGATCTGAAATTACTTGGAGAGCGGACTATTACCGTTGATTGCGATGTGGTCCAAGCTGATGGCGGCACTCGCACAGCTGCGATTACAGGAGCTTGTGTTGCTGTTTGTGATGCGGTAAATAAATTGTTATTGGAAAAAGCGTTGAAGGTTAGCCCAATTAAAGGGCTAGTTGCTGCTATTTCGGTTGGTATTGTCAATGGCGAAGCAGTTTGTGATTTAGACTATAGCGAAGATTCTAGCGCCGAAACGGATATGAATGTGGTGATGGTTGAAGATGGTCGTCTTGTTGAAGTTCAAGGTACTGCCGAAGGAGAGCCTTTTACTCAAGCAGAACTTGCCACTTTACTTGAGTTAGCTAATGCAGGTATTAAGCAGTTAATCGCAACACAAAAACAGGCTCTTTTGGCATAAGCCTAGAATTTCCAGCATAAACGTAAATTAAGTATAAAAAAGGCGTTCAATATTTTTGAAAGCCTTTTTAATAATTCACTCATTGCCCCTTCCCAAGCTCAGTTTGATTTAGTCATAAAAAGCAATTGCTTGTTGTTAGCACGATAAAGGACAAATATAAGAGAGTTAAAACAGACTGCTTATAAAGCACCAAGCGGTTAGTTTTGTGTTAAAAGTTGCCAATTTGCTCAAAAATTGTATGAACAATAAATTTTTAATGTTTTTTTGCAAAAATAGGTTGCATAGATTTTGAATTTACCTATAATGCACGGCAC
>NZ_SLXJ01000014.1 GCF_004345745.1 Nicoletella semolina
TTGCTTGATTGCTTGATTGCTTGATTGCTTGATTGCTTGATTGCATATTCTACAGCTCCTCTTTGTCTAGATTTAAAATACAAACGTAGACGATCCTACTAAATTCTAAATTTAAAATCAATTTCCCTCCTATAGACAGCTCCCTCCGCAAGCGGAGGGAGATAATCCATTACCACCCTAAGGCTTGATGGGCAATTTGGTTGTTTAATCTAGGGAAGTGCGTAAGAGCGGATAATCCTAGATTTCTTGCTAATTGTACAGGCAATAACGGCGAGCTGAAGATGGAAATTAATCCATTTGTTGCCTGCATCATTTTTTGCTGATCGGCGATACGTCTTCTTTCAAATTCAGATAATAGCGATGTTTCGCCAATATCTTTTTCGGTCAAAAACGCCTGAGTAATCAAGTCACAGAGTGTGAAAAGATCTCTCAATCCTAAATTAAACCCCTGCCCTGCAACAGGGTGCAACTGTTGAGCGGCATTGCCTATAATCGCTAGGCGGTGGTGAATATGCGAATTTGTTTTTTGCAAAGAAAGCGGATAAACGAACCGCTTACTCACTCGCTGAAATTTTCCTAATTTCCAACCAAATTGTTGCTGCAAGGCATTGAGAAAATCATTATCCGATAAGTGGATTAATGGCGTTGTATCTTGCACACACCAAACTAAAGAGAGGTTATTCCCTTTTAGTGGCAATAATGCAAAAGGTCCTTGCGGTGTGAAACGTTCAAAGGCTTGATACTGATGCCATTGTGCAAGTTGAACATTAGCAATAATCGCTGACTGTTGGTAATCCTTTACAGTTTCCGTTATCACGCCACACTGACGTGCCAACGAAGAATGAATCCCATCACTCGCCACTAACAATTTTGCCGTAAGGCTCGTGCCACTTGCGAGTTTTATTTTGCAGTCCGTTGTTGTTCGCTCCAGTACTGCAATGGTATCTGGACAAAATTGTTGAATATTGGGCTGTTGAGAGAGTAAATTCGCAAGCGTTTTACCCAATTCCGCAAGCTCTACCACCACACCTAACTGTTCAATTCCTAAAGTCTGGGCTGAAAATTCAGTTTTACCAAAATGCCCTTGATCGGAAATGTGAATATGTTTAATTGGCGTGGCGAATTGGCAAATAATTTCGGCTAAATGACTATCTGCAAGCGGTTGAATTCGAGCTAATTTTTGCAGACTGCCATAGGCAAGAGCAATAGATCGAGCGTCAAAACCGCCTTGTTTGTCATAATCAGGCCGTGATTTTTCTATGAGTGCAATTTTAAGTTTTTGTGTGGTTGCACTGCTTAAGGCAAGTGCCAAAACAGAGCCTGTTACCGCTCCGCCAACAATTACAACATCAAATTGTGTAGTCATTTTTTCCCTTTTTTCTTTTTAAAATCGGCGAATTAGCTTCCCTCTCTCCGTTTACAAAGGGAGATACGCAGATGGAGGAAGATAACCTGTCTCACACCACTGTTACTAACGTATGATGTGTATCCATTGGTAACAACTTACCAACAGGATAAAGTGCCACATTCGTCCTTTCTGCAATTTTTTTAGCTAATTCGACCGCTTGAGGCTGAACCGCAATTAATAAACCGCCTGAAGTTTGCGGATCACATAAAATGGCTTTCTGCTTGAATGTGAATGCAGAAATAACCTGCCGATAGCTGTCAAAATTACGCTGCGTCCCCCCAGGAATGGCACCTTCAGCAATATAATTTTTTACGCCATCAAGAGTCTGAATGCCGCTGAAATAAACCTCTGCCTGCAAATTTGATCCTTGGCAAATCTCCACTAAATGTCCCAGCAATCCAAACCCTGTTACATCAGTCATTGCGGAAATTCCCTCAATTTTGGCAAATTCCTCACCAATGCTATTTAGCTGACACATCGTATCTCGTGCCAATGTGTTATGTTCTGGCTTTAATTTCCCTTGCTTTTCCGCTGTTGTCAGCACGCCAATCCCCAATGGCTTGGTTAGAAACAGCCTACAACCTGCCTTTGCAGAAGCATTTCGTTTCACCTGCTCTAAAGCAACCACGCCTGTAACTGCCAAGCCAAAAATAGGTTCGGACGAATCAATAGAATGTCCGTCAGCCAAAGCAATTCCTTGCCTGTGAGCAAGCACATCGCCTTCCCTCTACAATCCGTTGAGCGACCTGTGCGGGCAAAGTATTAATCGGTTTCCCATTGCAAAAATATCGCTAATCGCATTGGTTGCTGCAATTCGTCCAAAATCAAATGGATCATCGACAATAGGCATAAAAAAAATCGGTTGTGCTGATAATTCCCATACCATGACCAACATCATAAACCGCAGCGTCATCTTTTGTTTCGTGTCCCACAATTAAATTGGGATCGAAAAATTTTGCCTGCTCGCTGCGTAGTATTTGCTCCAATATTTTGGGTGATAATTTACAGCCACAGCCTGCACCGTGGCTATATTGTATTAAGCGAATAGGAGCTAGATCATTATTTTCACTCATTTTGATTCTCTTAATTTAATTGGAGATTGTATTAACAGTACGCTCAATTCTACCTTGAATTACGGTATTATGTAGCAGTTGCACAAAGATTTAACTCAGTGTTTCTGCTACATTTTTCTTACCCTATTGTAAATTAAGGGTAAGAAAAAATGATTGATTGAAGAACTTTCCCTTGTAGAACAAGAAAAGGCTGAATTTAGAGTAAAGATAAAGGGTTGAATCGGAAAATTTTAGGCTACCGAACAGCACTAAATCGCACAAGAGATTCAGATTTTTCATTAAGCAATAAATCACAGCGGCATTTTACGAAATAGCTAACAGGATTCTCGCATAATTAAAGGACAGGTGATCAGATAATTGTCTTTGCCTTCACGTGCTTCGATAAGATGTAATGTCGCTTGTACACCCATTTCATAGTGAGGGAGTTGCACGGTTGTCAGTGGTGGAAGGAATAAATCTGCCACGCCGACCATATTGTCATATCCCGTTACGGCAACATCTTGCGGAATACGGAAACCTTTGGCGAGCAAGAGTTGATAAGCGACAAACGCAATGCGATCGTTACCACAAATTACCACATCAAAATCAAAGGATTGTGGATTTTTTTCGAGTAAATCCAATAAAGGGCGTGCACCTTCAAAATAATCTTCCCCGTCTGGCGGCATAAAAAAATGCACGGGAGTTGCCGCATTCGGCTGCTTTGCCCATTCCTCTTCAAAACCCTGTTTACGTGCCGCGGTGGCGATGTAATTTTGCGGAATATGCAGAAAAAGCGGTTTTTTATAGCCCTTTTCCACGATAAGGTATGTAATATCTGCTTGTCCTTGATAATCATTGGGAATATAGCTCGCCGCTTTTACATCGTCGGTAATACAGTTGGCTAACACGATAGGAAACGAACGTAATTTGAGTGGTACGCTGACTTTTTTCAAACCGTTACGCACTTTAATATACTGGAAAATTCTGCTGAGATTCAGGTTTCGACAGAAAAAGTGCAGTATGTTTTTGATAAGAAAAAAGGCATTTTGAACGCACTGTTTATTGACGGTGAAAATCTGCTCAAGCAGCCGCTAGATTTCAATATTTGGTATGCACCTCGAGATAATGACGGCTTAACGAAAAATTTATGGATCGCAGCAGGCTACGACAAAGCACAAAGCCGTGCTTATGCAATGTCGCTAGAACAAACTGACGAACAAGTAACCGTTCAGGTAAAATGCGGTTTGGTTGCAGTGTCTAAAACTCGAATTTTAACCTTGGATGTGGCGTATCATCTATTTTCCGACGGCATATTTGAAGTGAAAATTCATGCGAAAAAAACACCGCACTTACCGTTCCTGCCACGCTTCGGCTTACGCTTTTTCCTCTCGAAAGAGTTCCAGCAAACGGAATATTTTGGCTATGGCGAAACCGAAAGCTATGCAGACAAACATCATTCGGGCAAACTCGGTTTTTATCACACCACGCCGCATAAAAACTACGTTGATTACCTCAAACCGCAGGAAAATGGCAGCCACTGGGGCTGTTCGTTAGTCAAAGTGCGGTCGAAAAATCACGAGTTTTATATCACAGCTGACCGACCGTTCAGCTTCAATATTTCGCCTTACACGCAAGAAGAACTCAGTTCGAAAAAACACAATTACGAACTAACGGAAAGCGACAATACGATTTTATGCATCGATTATAAAATCAGCGGCATCGGCTCAAATTCCTGCGGCCCTTGGTTGAAAGAAGAATATCGGTTAGGAGAGAGTGAGTGGGATTGCGGATTCCGATTCGAAATAGATTAACAGGTTTGGTCGGGGTAGTGCCCGACCTTAATTATTTTTAAGGGAATAGAGAGTTACAAAATATTGAAAGCCCTGTTTATCATTTATTACTATAACCTCTTCGGCTATCCTGCCAAACTTTCCAAAAGAGCGGCTTACCGCAGTTATGATACGAATAGAAAATTAGCCATTAGGATATGGATTATATTCTTAAATTGGGGCGTTTGCCGCCGAGTTCGGTAGGGTCTGAGCCTTGGCAATTAAGGTTTTATTAAACCCAGTCCATTTAAGGCTGCAGAGCCACAAAGTAGCTCAGATAAATTAACGTCATACGACTCCTATGGCACTAAAAATGAACATTATCCAACAACTACATAATACCCTTGAATTGCAAAAAATTGATAATAACCTACCGCTTGTAATATGCTAAAATGCCTTGATTTTATTTTGATGAACTATGACTATGCCAACCGTAAACCAATCCGCACTTGTCCCATACAATGCAGAACAAATGTATGCACTGGTAAATAATTATGAGCAATATCCCCAATTTTTATCAGGTTGTACAGCAGCGAATACGCTTAGCCTTGGAGAAAATGAGTTAGAGGCTGAATTAGTCATTCAAAAATTAGGCATTCAACAGCGATTTAGCACACATAATCGAATGGTTTTGAATGAAAAAATTGAGATGCAGCTAATTGAAGGACCTTTTCGTCATTTATCGGGCTGTTGGATTTTTCAGCCCTTTGATGAGCAAAGTTGTCAGGTTACATTGAAATTGGAGTTTGAATTTTCTAACCCAATTGTAGCAGCTGTCTTTGGCAAAATTTTTAATGAACTGACTGCTAAAATGCTGCAAGCATTTAGGCAACGAGCAAAGGAATTGTATGGTGTTAGATAACAAGATATCCATTAACGTAGAAATATTATATGCCTATCCTAATAAATATTTCTTAAAAAAACTTCATTTAAATACGCCTACTACTATTGAGAATGTCATTTTGCAATCGGGTGTATTAGAAAAATATCCTGAAATTGATCTAGGTAAAAATAAGGTCGGTATTTTTAGTCGTCCTGCCAAACTTTCTGATTTTGTTTCTGATGGCGATAGGATTGAGATTTATCGCCCTTTAATCGCCGATCCGAAAGAAATCCGCCGCAAACGTGCAGAACAGAAGAAATGATAGGTTACCCCCCCTACGCTTTCAGCACACTCCTCGTAAACGGAGGGAGGGAAATAGCGAAAAACAACACACTACTGCGAAAAAGCAAGCATTATAACAAAAAGAGCTTGCTGAAGTTCTTCTTCAGTCAATGCACTATTATTCCAGATCACCTTGCCATCTTTAATATCTAGACTAAAATTGACCATATTTTCATCAACATTGAAAATATCATTATGTTGTGCTTGTTTAGCCAGTTCTGCTCGCTCTAATTTTGCCAGCTGTGCAGCATCGTGTTGAGAATGTCCGTTTAGTTCCTTAATCTGAGCATTCGCTTTCTCTAACGCATTCAAGTCAAGTGAGCCAGATAAATGCGATTGAGCAAGAATTTTTAATATATCGTCGATACTGTGTATTTCGTTAGCATCAAATTTATCAATATTTAAATCCAATTGAAGATTGGATTTGCCTTTGTCATTTTCTAACACAAGATTTTTTAACTGAAAGATTAGACCTTGTTGCAATAAATCAAGGTGCGGTTGATCCGTTTCAAGCACTTGCCTTAATTGTTCAGGATCGCCTGCTAATCCGATCAACTGCTGGAACGGAGCAGCCGCCGTATCCATAAACAGATCGAAATTATATTTGCCTAGATCTATTTTTTGATTATTCGTTTCAATCATTACGTTGGCATTTACATCAGCCGCCGTTTGGTAACGATCAGCAATCATTTTACCATAACCATCACTGCTCACGTCTTTGAATACAATCTTGAATGTTTTATTTTGCTCGCTAGCTGAATTTGGCTTTGCTTGTTCAATTGCAAGATGACCTAATTTGAGCCCGAAATCGCCAAGTGTGAGCATTGGATAAGCATTATTATACCAACCAGCATCAAGTTGATAATTCAGGTTCTCAACAGTGAACAGCGTATTTAAGGCTTTATCTATGATTTGTATTTTAGGTAAATGGAGATCAATTTTTTGCTTTTCTCCTACTTTTTGGGTAGCTAGTTTAACTAAAAATGGTTCAAACTGAAAAAATTCACCACTTTTAGCTGATGTTTTTATTTCACTAGCGGTTTCCTTGCTGTAGTTGATGTCTGTTCGAGCAGTGAGAAACTGATTGTTATCTAATAATAGCGGCTGTGCTTCTTTTACAGAAAGATCACTTTCAACACTCGCCATCATTGGGGTAAGTTTGAATTGCGCTAGGCGATTAAGCGGAAATGGACCGTGGAAAATTTTATCACTACCGCTAAATTGATATGTTTGTGTCGATGTCTTAGCTTCAATTTGGTAAGTTGCCGTTGAGCTAAACAAATTACGTTCTAATTCAACCTCTTTAATCTCTGCCTGTATGCCGTAGGATTGTAAAAGATTCAAGTAATTATTTGCTTCATTGATCAATAATGGATAACGTTCTTCGATCTGTTTGCCTGTATACCAGCTTGTGCCAACACCTGCTATACCTGAAAGAGCAAAAAGGGAAAGTGCAATTTTAGATAGTTTCATATAACTCCTTTAATAGATTACATAATTCACCAACATCAATTAAAAAACAAAATGTTCTTTTATTAAACAGTTAGTTCAAGGGAAAAATTTGCAAAAATGCAATATTGTTCTGTAAATATAAAAATGTTTGTCTATAAACTTACTTTTGTACTTTTTCTAACAACCAGTTGCAAGGGGCAAACCGCTCGCCATAACGTGCCGCGTGATTCTGTAATTGGCGAACAATTTCAGTCGCACCAATTTTCTCAATATAGGCATAAATTCCTCCCCTAAAATCAGGGAAGCCAAAGCCATAAACTGAAGCCACATTACCTTCATCAACAGAACGAATGATGTTATCTTGCAGACACCAGCACGCTTCATTAATCATTCTTAATACACAACGACGGGCAATGTCTTGTGATTCCATATTATTTCGCATAATCGTTTCCATTACGTGATAAATACTTTTATCTTCTTGGGTACGGCTATTTTTGGAATTATAGAGATAAAATCCTCGTTTATTTTTGCGTCCTTTACGATCATTGCGGATAAGTGTCTGTATACTGTCAGATAAAGCAAATCGGCTACCTAATTCTCTCACCATTGCAGGATTAGACTTCACCAAAATATCTAAGCCAATCTCATCAATCATTGCTAGAGGTCCCACTTTAAAACCAAATTCTTGCAACGAACGGTCGATAAATTCGATCCCTTCCCCTTCCATTAAACAGTGAATCGCTTCAAGTAAAAATGGAGTTAAGACACGATTAATAAAAAAGCCTTCTTTATCAGCCGTCAACAACGGAATTTTTCCTTGCTGAATAGCAAAATGAATGGCGGTCGCAATGGTTCTCTCGCTGGTTGTGCGATGTGGAATGATTTCAACCATTTGGCGTTTAGTTACTGGACTAAAATAATGGAAACCAATCACATTTTCAGGACGTTTTGCAACAGAGGCGATATCGTGGATCGCAAATGTTGAGGTATTGGTGGCAAAAATCGCTTCTTCACTGTAGTAATTTTCGCTTTCTTGCACCATTTTCTGTTTGAGTTCAAGATTTTCATAGACCGCTTCAATAATAAAATCGGTAGATTTTGCGGCAACTAAACGCTCTCCCCCTGTGATCAGATTCATTCGTTGCATCATTTCACCATACGACAGCTGTTTATTAGCGACTGTTTTCTTCATTAATTGATAGCAATTTCGTAACGCTTTTCGAATTTCAGAAGGGTGAATATCTTTAATTCTAACAGGGACTTGAGCATTGTTCGCTGTCAAATAAGCAATCCCTGCCCCCATATATCCACTGCCTAACACGGTTACCTGCTGAACATCACGCACTCTAGATAAATGTTGATACTGTGCTTTCATTATGCGTTCGGTGGATTTTAAATTAATCAGTACTTTAGCTTGATCTGTTGCAAGTAATTCAGACAATGTTTCCTGCTCATTTACCAAGCCCACTTTAAAGTGAGGTTCGTTCAATACGGCTAGAATACGACTGACCGCTGGGTAATTGCCAAATGCCCTGTTCCAAACTCGATTTTCGATATAGTCCAAATAACGCTGGCGAAATAGAGGATTTCCTTCAAGCTGCTTACGCCAGCGTTTAAAACGAGTCTGCGGTTTTTTATGATCAACTTTTTGAATTTGATTACTTAGCAACAAGTGATAAGCAGTATGAAACAAACTACTTGCAGGCACGAGTTTATCGACTAATCCCCATTGTGCCGCTTTTTCTGAGCTGATTTTTATCCCTGACAACAACATCATTGTTGCTTTGGGTAAACCTATCAATCTTGGTAAGCGCTGTGTTCCGCCTGCAAAAGGTAAAATGCCAGATTTGACTTGTGGCATTGAGAAACGAGTATCCAATTCTTCAGTAGCGATACGGTAATCACACGCCAAAGCAAGCTCTAGACCTACCCCAAAACAGTCTCCATCAATTGCTGCGACCACTGGCATATTCAGCACGTTAATCTCACGCATTACCGCTTGAGCTTCTTTAGCAAGTGTTTTGGCTTGCTCCGCTGATTTTTGAATTAAGCCTGCCAATTTAAAACCTTTAATAAATGATTTCGGCGTTTGCGAAATAAAAATCACGCCACGAGCTTGCTGATAAATAATAGTTCCAATCACTTCACGCAAATCCTGCGTAAAATTTTCTGATAGCCAATTTTCTTGTTCACCAACGGTAGCTATTTTAACGATAGCAATTCGATTTTCGTCAATCTCAACTTGAAATGCAGAGGGCGTGTGTGGCATTGCTTGTTCGACCATTTTTTTTCCTTACTTCTTGCTCTTTTTCCACAGTTTTATTTTGTATTGATCCACTTTATGAAGGCTATTCACTCTCTAGTACCATCGCCGCACCAAGTCCACCTAAACCACTAGAAGCAATCAAGGATAATCCACCACCTTTTCGTTTTAAAGCATTAAGTGATTGAATTAACAATCTTAAGCTGGTGGCTGCTCGAGGATTACCAAATGCAATTGAGCCGCCCAAGTGATTAAGCTTACTAAGATCAATTTCGCCTAAACAAGCGGTGCGATTTAGCTGATTTTTTGCAAATTCTTTGGAGCGAAATAAATCTAAATTTACTAGCATTTGGCTAGCGGAGGTTTCGTGTATATCAATAAAATCCATTTCATCAAGTGTTACTTTAGCACGATCAAGGGCTAGACCCGTCGCAGCCGCCGCTCCCATAAACATATTTTGCCAAATTTCATTACCCGTAATAGCATAACTGCGAATATAGCCAAGCGGCGTCAAGCCAAGACTTTTAGCACGGTTTTCACTCATTAACAACACCGCCGCTGCGCCATCAACAGGTTTTGGCATATTCGCTTCTGTTACCGTGGCATAATCTTTTTTAACCACTGGTGAAAAACGAGAATAATAATTTTCTCTTGTTGCAGCAGGGATAAGCGAATCCGAGACTACAAAATCCACGTAAGGACGAGGAAAGGACTGCATCACATCTTCTTTGATCAATCCGATTTTCCACGCATCAAGCATTTTTTGATAGGAATGGCGAGCATATTCATCTTGTGCTTCACGGCTAATGTGAAATTGTTGAGCCATCTGCTCTGAAATTTCAGCCACAGAAAGTTGTGTCATATAATCTTTCAGATTAATACCGTGCGGTTTAAGATCTCGCCAAGAGAATTGACGAAAAAGACGATATTTTTCATTCAATGTTGAGGCATTAAAAATCTCACGCCATTTATGTACCACTCTAGGACTAATACTAAAAGCAGCATTGGAAATGGAATCTGTACCACCTGCAATACCAACCGCAATTCCGCCGCTTAAAATACTGCCTGCGACATTAACAACCGCTTGTATCCCTGACAGACAGGAACAGCTTAATGTATAGGCTTGTAGATAGGACATATTGAGTGCGAGAGCAATCTCCCGTGCTGGATTGGGAATATCGGGGTGTTGAATTACTTGTCCAAAAACCAGCTGTTCAACTTGCTGGCGATCAATTGCCATTCGACTGAGCAATTCATTTGTTACCATTATGCCTAAATCAAGGGCATAAGAAGATTTAAATCCAGTATCACGCCGCACAAAGGGAGTTCTAAGCCCAGCTACAATTGCAACCCGTTCTCCCTGTGAATGACGAGCTTGTGCCACCTCTTCCTGCATAGTCATAAGGCGTTGTCTAGCCATAATTTTCCCTAAAATTCGAAAACAAAAATTAGTGGAATTCTAGCACGACTAGCCCTAAAAATTTACAAAATTTTTAACAATTCTGACTGCTTGTTGCGACACTTATTACGACACTAATAGCGGAAATCATTTGCCTGTTGAAGCAGATTCTGGCTCTCTTTTAAAAAACATTCAGAATAATCGCCAAACCATTGGTGAACCGTTTTAAACGCTTCAACGAAACTTTGTTTATCTTTTGTTTGAAAAAAAGAAAGAGCCTCGGCGAAACTTTGTTGAAGCGATTCAATAACAGCTAAATTTTCGGGTTTATCGGCAATAATATCTGCGTAAAGCTCGGCATCTTGGGCAAAAAGCCTTCCTATCATCGCTAATTCAAGGCGATAAATTGGCGAAGATAACGCCAGTAACTGTGGTAATTTCACAGACTGTTTGGATAAATGTAGCCCATAGGCAAACGTAGAAAAATGGCGTAGTGCTTGAATATAGGTCATTGCGTAATCGTGTTGTTGTGCATCAACAACCTCAATTTTTGTCCCCCAAATACGAATTTGTTCAAGTAGCCACGCATAATTTTCAGCAAAACGTCCGTGACAACAGGCAACGACTTGTTTTGCCATGCTGGTAATATCAGAACCAAACATAGGGTGTAGCCCTACCACAGCCCCTCGATGAACCTCCAGCATTTTCTCTAATGGTTGTGATTTTACCGAGGTTAAATCCGCAAGCAACATCGTTTCGGTTAAATAAGGTTTAAGTGCTGCTATCGTTTCAAGCGTGTTAGCAATTGGCACAGAGACTAATACCATATCAGCCTCATGCAAAATATTTGCTGCATTATGCCAGTCATCTTTATCTAAGATTGCAACCTGATAGCCCGAATTGTAAAAATAATCGGCAAACAGACCGCCTAATTTGCCTTTGCCCCCGACAACCACGATTTTACGAATATTGGGATTGACTTTTTTAAAGCCTAGTTTATTCTCTCTAGCATAAGATTCTCTCATTACTCGGCGTAACACATCTTCAATTAAATCAGCAGAAATTCCTTGCTCTTGTGCTTCCGCTCGGCGAGCATTAAGCATCGCGGCCTCACGTTCTGGTGCATAAATAGGCAACCCATGCTGATGTTTAATTTTCCCAACCTCAGCCACTAAAGACAAACGTGTTGCCAAAAGTTGTATTAACTGCTGATCGAGCTGATCAATCTTTTTTCGAATAGGCTCAAGCGGATTTATCTGTTCACATAGAGTATACATATTTTTTCCTTTCGATTGTTGCACTGTGCAAAACTGACTAACACTCTCGTAATGTTTGTGCAAAAGTAACTAATAGCATTTCAGTCGTTTGCCAATCAATACAAGCATCTGTAATTGAAACACCATATTGCATTTGTGCAAAGGGTTGTTCTGATGACTGATTTCCAGCAAATAAATGACTCTCTATCATTAAGCCAATAATAGATTGATTACCTGCCACTAATTGCGACAACACATTTTCTGCCACAAGAGGTTGGCGACGATAGTCCTTATTGGAATTGCCGTGGCTACAATCAATCATTATCGCTTCTGGCAAGCCTGCTTTACGCAGAGATTGTTCACATTCATTAACATAAACTGCTTCAAAATTAGGTGTTTTTCCACCACGCAAAATAACGTGCCCATCAGGATTTCCTTTAGTTGAAAGCACTGTAACTTGTCCTTGCTGATTGATTCCCATAAAACTATGCCCCATAGCCGAGGCTTGCATTGCATTGATGGCAACACCTAAATTTCCGTCGGTTCCATTTTTAAACCCCACAGCCATGGATAAACCTGATGCCATTTCACGATGGGTTTGCGACTCTGTTGTTCTCGCACCAATCGCAGACCAGCTAAACATATCTGCGAGGTATTGTGGTGTAATCGGATCAAGAGCTTCTGTTGCAAGGGGCAACCCAAGTTCTGCTAGATCTAATAACAATTTTCGAGCGATGCGTAATCCTTTAACGACGTCAAAACTTCCATCTAAATTAGGATCATTAATTAACCCTTTCCAGCCCACAGTAGTGCGTGGTTTTTCAAAATAAACTCGCATTACAATGTAAAGTTTATCTGACACTTGCTCAGATAACTGTTTTAATCGCTTAGCATATTCTATTGCCGCATTAGGATCGTGAATGGAGCAAGGCCCAATGACAATTAATTTACGAGGATCTCGTTTATGAATAATATCCGCAATCGTTTGACGAGATTGTTCTATTTGTTTTCGTAATTTTTCAGAGAGAGGATATTCCTCTTTGAGTTGTTTTGGAGTGAGTAACACATACTCATCAGTGATATTGACGTTATGTAAACTATCTTGATTGGCAACAGAATTCATTTTAGTCCCTCATGTAAAAAAATAATTACAATAACTGTACTATTTTAATTCCATATTTTCAATAATTTTTTGCATAACTGTTTCAACAGAAATTTGTTTCATTAAATCTCTCCCTTTTGCCTTCGTTGCCCAAGGCAGAACTTCCCAAGATTTACCATATTGTTGAACAATCGCATTATCATAAACGGAAATAACTTTATCTAGATCGCAATAAGGTCCTGTACGGCGAGGGTTATGAATAGCGTAAAGCCCTATCACTGGTGTTTGCTGAGTGGTCGCAATATGAGCAGGCCCAGAATCTGATGAAAGTACTAAATCTGCTTGCTTAATCAAGCCTGCAAGTTGCTTTAATGTTGTTTTACCTGCAAGATTATGACACTTCGGTGCAAGCTGCTGGATTTTTTCAGCAGTCTCCGTTTCATAGCGAGAAGGCGAACCACATAAAATGACATTCACATTTTTAGCTATCACAAAATTCGCAATTTCTGCATAATATTCAAGTAGCCAATCTTTTTCCGCTTTACTTGAGCAAGGGGCAATGATTAGATTTTTTCTTTTTGGATCAATATATTGATGACTATAAGCCAAATCTGATTTACTAATCGGTAAATACCATTTTGGTTTTAAGTCTTTCACACCAATCGCTTTAGCAAACATCATTTGTCCGTCTAAAACGTGAGGGGAAGCGGTCTGTTCTACTTTAAAATTTGTAAACAACCATTGCCCCTCCCTCGCTCGATCACGATCAAACCCTATCTTAGTCTTGGCTTTAATACCCAATGAGAGTATGGAAGCACGAAAGGCGGTTTGCAAATTTAACAAATAATCGAACCGCTTATTTTTGAGCTGGGACCAGAGTGTAAAGATTCCTTTCCAGCCTGTTTTTTTATCATAAGGAATAAGGGTCACATTTGGAATACCTGCCATCAAACTAGCTTCCACTTTGCCAATAATCCAAGTAACTTCAGTGTCAGGATATTGGCGTTGAATTGCTTGCACAACAGCAAGGGTATGGCAAACATCACCGATTGCAGAGAGGCGTAAAATACAGAGAGATTGAGGTGTTTTCACGAGTATTTTTTATATCGAATAAATAAGATAATAACATTGATTTTGTCATTTTCGTTTACTATAGGCAATACTTTAACGCATTTTCAATGCTTATGCGTCGTTATTTTTAATGTGGTCAAAGGCGTGTAATCAGACTCAATGATGCCATTGAGCCTGATAATGTTATTAAAAGTGGTAGTAGGAGGACTAAAACCTATAGTGTTACTCAACCTGATAGTGCAATAATCCACCAAAAACCTTCTCTAGATTTTGATTAGTGAACGTATTTTCTGTTTTTCCTGCTGCCAACAAAGTGCGATTAATCATCAAAACCTGATCGCAAAAACTCGGTATACTCGCTAAATTATGCGTTGAAACCAAAATTAAATGCCCTTCCTCACGCAATTGTTTAAGCAAATCAACAATTGCATTTTCCGTTTTCACATCAACGCCAGTAAAAGGCTCATCAAGCAAAATAATATCACTTTCTTGAGCCAACGCACGAGCCAAAAAAACACGTTTTTTTTGTCCACCAGATAATTCACCAATTTGGCGATTCTGCAACAACTCGACACCAACTCGCTGCATCGCCTCCTTGACCTTTAACTTATCTGTTGAACTTGGACGGCGGAGAAAATTCATATAGCCATAACGCCCCATCATCACAACATCATAGACAGAAACAGGAAATTGCCAATCAACCTCTTCGCTTTGTGGTACATAAGCAACACGATTTTGCTTGAGTGCCTTTTTAACAGGTAAATTATTCAGTAAAACTGAGCCTGTTAAGGGGCTAACTAGCCCCATAATGCTTTTAAATAGAGTGGATTTTCCACCTCCATTCACCCCAATTAGAGCACAAATTGTGCCGTTTTCAAGGGTAAAAGACACATCGTGTAACGCTGTATGTCCATTATTATAGCGAACAGACAACTGGTCTACTTTTATGCAGGCGGGAGATTTATTCATTTTTTCTCTATTTTTATTCCAATATTTAGATACTTTCGAAGTTAAACGATTTAAATGACTTAACTATTTTTTACTTTTCTCAAAGCCTGTCACGACTGTCTCAATAGTTACTTTAAGTAAGTCTAAATAAGTTGGGACTGCTCCCTCTTTGGTTGAAAGTGAATCAACATAGAGTACACCTCCATATAATGCCCCTGTTTCTTTCGCCACTTGTTTAGCAGGCTTATCTGATACGGTACTCTCACTAAAAACAACTGGAATGTGATTCGCTCTTACACCATCAATGACCTTTTTCACTTGTTTTGGCGATCCTTGCTCTTCAGCATTAATCGCCCAAAGATAAAGTTCTTTAAGCTGGTAATCTTTAGCAAGATAGCTAAACGCCCCTTCACTGGTAACTAACCAGCGTTGTTGTTCAGGGATAAATGCCAAACGCTGACGCAATGGTTCTGCAATTGCTTTGACTTTTTCAGCATAAGCTTTTGCATTTTGGTTGTAACTCTCTGCGTTCTTAGGATCGTGTTTTACCAATGCCGCACGAATATTTTCGATATACACCAAAGCATTTTCAGTGGACATCCAAGCGTGCGGATTTGGCAAGCCTTGATACTCTCCCTCATTAATGGCAATTGGGTTAATGCCTTGTGTAACCACAACAGCAGGTTTTCCCTTCACATTCTCAAAGAAGCGTTCAAACCAACGTTCTAAATTCAATCCATTCCACAAAATTAAATCCGCCGATTGTGCTTTCACAATATCTTTAGGGGTCGGCTGATAATCGTGGATTTCTGCTCCTGGTTTCGTAATGGATTCAACCACTGCTTTATCACCAGCTACATTTTGAGCAATGTCTTGAATAACGGTAAATGTTGTCACCACCTTAAATGGTGCTGCCATTGCCAATGAAGAAACTAAACCTAACATTGCTACAGAGGATTTTATCCAAAACTTGAGTTTCATAATTTGTCTCCTTTTATAATTAAATTCTCATTTAGATACAAGTTATTGAGAATTACTCTCAACAAGAAACATTATAAACATTTTATTGGCTTTGGTAAACCAGAAATTTTCGTAGCTTGTTTTGCTGGTCCCTCTGGGAAAAGGCGTTGTAAATAACGGCTATTCCCTTTTTCTTCCCCAAATTTTTGAGCTAAGGCTTTGACTAACATTCTAATTGCAGGTGATGTGTTATATTCTTGATAAAATGCTCGTACAAAATGAATAATTTCCCAGTGTGCTTGTGTTAGTTCAAGATTATCAATATGTGCAATCTTGATCGCCAATTCAGGCGACCAGTCACTAAGATACTTTAAATAGCCAAATTGATCCGTTTCAATTTTCTGCCCATTAAATTCAATAAAATAATGCATAAAACTCTCTCCTAAATACCACATCTAAAATACGCTAAAAATAAAAAATGCCACATTAGTTGTGGCATTTCTATTCAATTTTATACTATAAAACGATTATTCATCGCTACCTAGTAAGCCAAAAATTTGCAAAAAGCTGACAAATAAATTATAGAGTGAAACATATAAATCAACAGTCGCACGAATATAATTCGTTTCACCACCGTGAATGATATTGCTCGTTGTCAATAAAATCGCACCACTTGAGAACACCACAAATAACGCACTGATTGCAAGGCTTAATGCTGGAATAGTGAGGAAAATATTCGCAATCACACCAATGAGCAACACCACAAAAAGTGCAATCATCATACCTGATAAGAACGACATATCTCTTTTTGTCGTCAGCACATAAGCGGAACAGCTAAAAAAGACCAATGCAGTTGCACCAAATGCGAGAGCCACAACATCACCTAAACCAGCACTTAAATAGCTTGAAAGAATTGGACCTAGGCTATAGCCTAAAAAACCTGTTAATCCAAAAACACTTAAAATGCCCAATCCACTATTTGCGGTCGCATTGGTTAAAAATAGCAGACCATAAAACCCCACCAGCATTCCCCACCAAGGTAAACGAGGTAAATTTAACGACATTGCCACCATTGCCACAATAGAAGAAAAGGCTAACGTCAATCCCAATAGAAAATAGGTATTACGCAGTACCTTGTGTGTACTGATTAGCGATTCGCTGCGTGTGTTAGTCACTAAACGATCTTGCATACAATCTCCTGTTAATAAAGGTTATGTTCAGATTAAAAATCTGTAACAAATTAGCGATAAACCCAGTAAAAGTCAAATGGATTGGCTCACTTTTCTTTAGTCAAGAAAAAGAAGACTATCCATAAAGCAATCATTTCCTAGCAAAATTTTGCAAAGAAATGACCGCTTGTTTCTATAATTAGCGTTTTTCTCTATGATTAGCGTTGTGTCGCTATCATTTTCCCATCTTGATAATCGACGATCACAGAGCTATTTGGCAATAATTGACCACTTAGCAACTGTTGAGCCAATGGGTTTTCTAGCTCTTGCTGAATCGCTCGTTTTAATGGTCTCGCTCCAAATAATGAGTCAAAACCAGCTTCAGCAATGTGTGCCAATGCAGATTCTGTGATAGTAACACTATAACCACGTTCGGCAAGGCGTTTCGTCAGGCGTTGTAACTGAATACCTGCAATTGCCTGAATATGCGTTTGAGTAAGCGGGTGGAAGACCACTGTTTCATCAATACGGTTGATAAACTCTGGGCGGAAATGCTGCCCAACCACAGTCATCACTCGAGCTTTCATCTCTGCGTAATCCATTTCCTCTGGTTTCTCTTGGATTAAATGTGAACCTAGATTTGAGGTCATAATCACCACGGTATTGCGGAAATCCACAGTGCGACCTTGTCCATCAGTTAATCGCCCATCATCAAGTACTTGAAGCAGAATATTAAACACGTCAGCGTGGGCTTTTTCTACTTCATCTAGCAAAACGACCGAATAAGGGCGACGGCGAACAGCTTCAGTTAGGTAGCCACCTTCTTCATAACCCACATACCCTGGCGGTGCACCGACTAGGCGTGAAACACTGTGTTTTTCCATAAACTCAGACATATCAATTCGCACCATCGCCTCTGCATCATCAAACAAGAAATTGGCTAATGTTTTACACAATTCTGTTTTACCTACCCCTGTAGGACCTAAGAATAAGAATGAACCAATCGGACGATTGGGATCAGATAACCCCGCACGGCTACGACGAATCGCATTTGCCACGGCTTCGACCGCTTCATTTTGCCCAATCACACGTTGGTGTAAAGCCTCTTCCATTCTTAATAGTTTCTCTTTTTCGCCCTCAACCATTTTAGAGACTGGAATGCCTGTTGCTTTCGATAAGACTTCCGCAATTTCCTCGTCCGTCACTTTGGTGCGAAGTAGCTGATTTGTTGCGACTTCTGTGCGTTTTTCTGCCTCTTCGAGCTGCTTTTCAAGAGCTGGAATTTTGCCATATTGAAGCTCAGACATTTTTTCAAAATTATTTTCACGACGAGCTTGATCCATCTCAATTCGAGCATTTTCTAACTCCGTTTTAAGATGCTGTGTGCCAAATAAGACAGATTTCTCTGCTTTCCAGATTTCTTCTAATTCTGAATATTCACGCTCACGAGCGGTCATTTCTTCGTCTAATTTTGCAAGACGCTGACGGCTTGCCTCATCTTCCTCTTTTTGCAACGCTTGACGTTCCAACTTAAGTTGAATAATGCGGCGTTCCAGCTTATCCAAAGGTTCAGGTTTAGAATCAATCTCCATACGCAAGCTAGACGCAGCTTCATCAATTAAATCAATTGCTTTATCGGGCAGTTGGCGATCTGACACATAACGGTGTGAGAGCGTTGCCGCTGCCACAATTGCAGGATCGGTAATTTGAACGTGATGATGAATTTCATACCGCTCTTTTAAACCACGCAAAATCGCAATCGTATCTTCCACAGTTGGCTCATCAACCAATACCTTCTGAAAACGGCGTTCCAGTGCAGCATCTTTTTCAATATATTGTCGATATTCATCAAGGGTGGTTGCTCCCACACAATGCAATTCGCCACGAGCAAGTGATGGTTTGAGCAAATTGCCAGCGTCCATTGCCCCATCAGTTTTACCTGCCCCAACCATAGTATGAATTTCATCAATAAATAGAATCACCTGTCCTTCTTCTTTTGCTAGCTCTTTTAAAACTGCTTTTAAACGCTCTTCAAACTCACCACGATATTTTGCTCCAGCGATTAACGCCCCCATATCCAGCGACAATACTCGCTTATTTTTCAATCCTTCTGGCACTTCTCCATTGACAATACGTTGAGCCAACCCTTCAACAATCGCTGTTTTCCCCACACCTGGCTCGCCAATTAGCACAGGGTTATTTTTGGTACGACGCTGTAATACCTGCACTGCACGGCGAATTTCCTCATCACGCCCAATGACAGGATCAAGTTTGCCTGCTTTTGCACGTTCTGTGAGATCAATGGTATATTTTTGTAATGCTTGTCTGGTTTCTTCTGCATTTTGATTATTCACGTTTTCGCCTCCTCTAATTTGTCCAATCGCCTGTTCCACTTTTGCCTTAGTGAGTCCTAATTGTTTTAGCACTTTTCCAATATCACCATTATCTTCTACAGCAGCCAGTACAACTAACTCCGATGAAATAAAACTATCGCCCATCTGTTGAGCGAATTTATCTGCTTGGTTTAATAAGCGGAAAAGTTGCTGAGAAGGCTGTGTATGTCCACCGCTGACTTGTGGCAATTTATGTAACATTTTTTCTAGCTCACGCTGTAGCTGTGCAGGTGGAACATTCATTGCAGTAAATAACGGCGAAATTGCACCCTCTGTTTGTGCCAATAAACTGACTAATAAATGCACTGGTTCAATATAAGCGTGATCTTTTCCAACCGCCAAAGATTGAGCATCAGCAAGAGCTTGTTGCAACTTAGTTGTCATTTTATCAATGTTCATTGTCTTCTCCTTAAAATAGCCCGCCAAACATTAGCGTTAGAAGATAAATGGTCTCAATAAAATAGAATTCAAGAGCAAAAGGCTATTTTGTAAAAAATTAGCTGATTTTGACCGCTTGCTAACATAGTCATAAAGAAAAAATCCCCCTTGCAGTTTCCCAAATAAAAGAGAGCAAGAGAGATTTTTAATCGAATAGAAAAATAGATAAATAGAAAAAACAGAGCGTTACTTTATCATCTGCATAAACAAACGCATAATGCGTGTATCAGGCGTCAATTCTGGGTGGAAAGAGCAAGCGAGTAGATTGTTTTGTTTGGCTAATACCACATTGCCTTCAATCTCTGCTAACACCTCTATGTCCGAAGATAGCAATTGAGCGATATAAGGGGCTCGAATAAATACCGCAGGAAAAGGTGCCTCTAGACCTTTAACTGTTAAATCCGCTTGGAAACTGTCAATTTGCCGCCCAAACGCATTCCGCTGCACTGCAATATCCATTAAATCTAAATGGCTCGGCTCACCGCCAATAATTTGTTTAGCAAGCAAAATCATTCCTGCACAAGTACCAAAAATTGGCTTATTTTGTGCTGAAAATTCACGAATTGCCTCAATAAAGCCATATTCTCGCATTAATCGACCGATTGCCGTACTCTCTCCCCCTGGTAATACAAGTGCATCTAGCCCTGCTAATTGAGTAATATGCTTAACCGCAACCGCCGTCGCACCTAACGCTTCAATTTGAGTCAAATGTTCGCTCACTGCACCTTGCAGAGCTAACACTCCCACACGAATATTGGAGAAATCCGTCATTACCAGCCTCTTTCTTGCATTCTTTCTGCAGCAGAAAGTTTAGCAATATCAAGACCACGCATCGGTTCACCCAGCTCTTCGAATAAACGAGCAATTAAATCGTAATCTTGATAATGCGTAGTGGCTTGCACAATGGCTCTTGCAAATTTTTCTGGATTTTCTGACTTGAATATGCCTGATCCAACAAAGACGCCGTCAGCCCCAAGTTCCATCATCAATGCAGCATCTGCTGGCGTGGCTACGCCACCTGCGGCAAAATTCACCACTGGCAATTTACCCAATTGTTTAATTTGCAGTAATAATTCAAAAGGTGCACCGAGGTTTTTTGCTTCTGTCATTAGTTCATCGTGGTTCATTGCCACTACTTTTCGTACTTGTGCATTGACTTTACGAATATGTCGAACGGCTTCAACAATATTGCCTGTCCCTGGTTCCCCTTTCGTGCGTAGCATTGACGCCCCTTCGCCAATACGGCGTAATGCTTCACCCAAATCACGGCACCCACACACAAATGGCACGGTGTAATCGCTTTTCAACAAGTGAAATTCTTCATCTGCAGGCGTCAATACCTCGCTCTCATCAATATAATCAACCCCCATAGCCTCTAGCACGCGGGCTTCTGTGATATGCCCAATTCGTGCTTTTGCCATCACAGGAATAGACACTGCCTCTAGCACTTCACGCACAATTTTAGGGTTTGCCATTCTTGCCACTCCACCAGCAGCTCGAATATCAGATGGTACTCGCTCCAACGCCATCACTGCCACAGCTCCTGCCGCCTCAGCAATACGAGCTTGTTCAGCATTAATGACGTCCATAATAACGCCACCTTTTTGCATTTGAGCCATACCACGTTTTACTACATTAGTCCCAATTACAGACATCTTTTTTTCTCCGATTAAGTTAAATGACACAAAAATCCCTGCCTTTTTCCACTGTAACAGATATGGTGAAAAGGGTCAATTTTGAATAATTTAATATGTTCATTTTGATGAAAATCAACAGCATTCTCTAGAGTTCATATACAACATCGCTCCCACTAAATTAATAAGCTAATCATTAACCTATTAATGAATGCCTCTCCTATTGAATTTCGGTTGCTACATAAGCTGGAGTACCTAATGCAATTGTTGCCTGACTCTCTTTCATTTAGTTAAAGTATGATTATAGATTCTGCATGCTAAGAAGAATCAAGTATTTATGGCAATGTAATGACTGCAATCTTGAGGGAATAATAATTTTAATGATATCATTTTGCAAAATCAGAAGAGATCTTATTCCGCTCCTAAAAAGATTATTAAGTATATTATTGCATTACTACGAAAAACAATTATCTATCTTCCTTAAGCCCCTTTAGTGGCGATTGCTTGTAGAACAACAGTGAAGGAATAAGAGCCATTAATAAGGCGATAATGAATATACTGGCAATGTAGTAGACGTCTTCTAGATTCAGTGATACAGGCAGGGCAAAACCGCTTTTCAGGCTAATTTTTTGTGAAATAATTACGGTAGAGAAATAACCTATTGCTACTCCAAGCACAATTGCAGCGATGATCATCATCAACAATGTCGCCCAAATTAACCACAAAATTTTATATCTAGGTGCTCCAAATATCCGCCAAGCAGCAATTTGGCGTTGTTGCTGTTTGAGATAGAGTGTCACGATCATAATCAATGCAATTGCTACCAAAATCTGTGAAACGGTTGCAATCCATTTCAATACTTCCTTACTATCCCCTAAAATTGCATATACTCTCACCAATACTTCAGCAGGAAACAAGGCTTGAGTTTTGCCGTTGCGGTATTCGCCTCGAAGCTTATATGCAGCCGCAAAGCTTTTTGGCTTGACTACAATCGCTGAAATACCTAATTCTGGGTGTTCGTGAATATCATTAAGCTGATTAATTCTGGTGACTTGGACTCTACCTGTAATTGGATTCTTATTATTGACCGCTTGCAGATTTGATTGCCCGCTATGTGCATGAGTTTCCCAAATAGTTTCAAGTGGAACAAGCACTGCAGTATCCCAAATACTATCCTCTGGCGGTAGAATGCCGACAACCTCATAAGCAACATTTTGATGTGAATGGGTTCCTGCTTCACCTAATTGTCCGTGTAGAGGCGAAAATTTATCACCCAATTTAAAACCAGTTTTGCTCCCTACCACCGCTTCAAAGGCATTTTCAAACACACGTCCAGCCATTTTTTCTCGTTGCTTATGACTGATAAACATTTTGTTGGTACCCACAATTGGCATTCCACGAACAAAGTCACCAAAAGCGAGAGGAGCAGCCCATTCAACCTGTGGGTTCTGTTGGAGTTCTGTCAGTACAGAGGTGGGAATTAAGGGTAAGACTGCAGATTGTAAATAAACGGTGGACAATACTAGTTGAACCTCACTGCCTAAGCCGCCAATTACAATGTCAAAACGATCTGCAGCCTTTGCACTGCCTTCTCTAAACGCACGTTCTTGTAAATTGACCGCAATACTTAATGCCACCGACAATGCGATCAACATCATCATCATCAGGCTACCCAATTTATTCTTACGAAAATGAAGTAACAGCAGTTTTAGGTTTAACATAAAGATTCTTCTCGTTCAATTTGCCCATTTTTGAGATAAATACGGCGGGAAAGCTGTTCGGCAAGATAGCGATCGTGTGTAGATACAATGAGAGTGCAAGATTCTTGCTTAGCTAATCTGATCAATAACTCAGTGATGATCCGTCCATTTTCTGCATCTAGGCTGGCAGTGGGTTCATCCGCAATAATAATTTCAGGCTTACATAATAACGCTCTTGCAATTGCTACTCGTTGCATTTCACCACGAGAAAGATATTCAACGGGGCGGTCAAATTGTTCAAAATTCATTGTGGCTAACAGGTCGATTGCTCGCTGCCTCACTGTTGGCTGAATACGCCAGTGCCGAAAGCTATAAGGCAATAAAACATTTTCAAGTGCAGTCAAACCCGTAGTGAGATAGAAATCTTGCATAATCATACCAATATGCTGAAAACGCCAAGTATCTCGTTGTGTTGCGCTCAATTGGTACAAATCTATATCTCCCCATTTAATCTGGTCAGGCTGTACTTGAATCAAACCACTGATGGCATTTAGAAATGTTGATTTTCCCGAACCCGAAGGACCTAAAATAGCGAGATGCTGTTGTGAATCCACCCTTAAATGAGGAATAGATAAGATGGGATAATGTAGATTAGGTACTGCTATCGATAATGTATTTATCGTTAAATTCATCATCGGTTTCCTTTTGTTTCTTAAAGTGTATCAAACTGTGCTTCACGCAGACGTAACAGACTGACAAATCCAGTATCAGGATCGACCGACACGCCATACTCCAAAATACCTTTTACTGAAATCATTGCATTATATTGCACAAAATTTTGCCGCTTGCCCAAATAGACCACGAGAATATCTTCTGGCCAATCTGCATCAGATGAACAAAATGGGCAGACCGCCATGGGTGTTTTGGTTAAAACAAAAAATTGTGATTCTGCCTTTAGGGGAGGAGCCATAAAACCGTTAATAGTCACTTTCTTACCCACTAACGCTTTTACCTTATCACTAAATTCCAACCCTGTTACAGAAAATTTCCCGTACAACTCGTTAAAAGTTAATGTATTACCGTAGCTAGAATAACTTGAAAAGAGCAATAAACAACCTAGCACTATACGTGCTAGGTTTTTATAACAATTTGCAATCACTAATTGCATTATTTAACCGCCAATGCGTCTACAATTACTTTGAATAAGTCAGAGTTTTCCATATAACCACGGATTGCTTCTGCCCCCGGTCCACCTGCTTGAATCACAACATCATCAACGGTATGTGCACCTGAGCCATAGTTTCTTGGTAAAATGCCCTGACGGAACATTGCACCCGGAACATCTTTAAATGCTTCATTCGCAACATATTCACCTTTATCATTTTTTACCGCTGGGACAAATTGACCATCAAGTTTTGGACGGAAAGTTTCATAGTAGTCAGGGAAGTTAGTAAAGAAAACCGCAAGACGCTTATCCACATCAAGTTTATCTGGATAGCCATCGCCATCTTCATCTTTATAATTTGGGAAACCTGATTGGGTGACTTTATCACGCATTAATTCTGCTTCTTTGTTATCATCTACCACACCAGTAATTGACAAACCGTGAGTATGATCAGCTGTCACTAGAATAAGAGTATCCGGATCTTTTTTTGCAAATTCTTTTGCAATTTCAACCGCTTGATCAAGCATAATGGTTCCCATTACAGCACGTTCCCAATCTAATGGGTGAGAAGCTTTATCAATTAACGCAGATTCCACCACTAAGAAGAAACCGTCTTCATTTTTAGATAACACATCTAACGCTGCTCTGGTCATCTCAGTCAAATCTGGCTGATTTGGGAATTTTTTGGTTGCACCGTTCTCAGTGAGAAAACGACGATCCACAACAGTATTCATATTACCCGTATGGAATAAACCCAGTAATTTACGTGTATCTTTTGCCACACCTTTTAACTCAGTTGCATCCGTAACAAACTGATACCCATCATTTTTGAACAGCTCAATAAAGTTCTTCTCGTCTTTACGTTTTGAACCCGGAGTGCTTTTCGGCAGGAAATATGCAGAACCACCACCTAAAATAACATCTGGCTTCACGTTATACATCATTTCCACAATTTCTGGTTTATCGCTACGACGGCGTGTATGTGAGACAACTGCCGCAGGCGTTGCATCTTCAATCTCAGCATCAGATACGATCCCAACCGCCATCTTAGTACGGCGTTTTAATAACTCACCTAGAGTCTCTTGTTTTGGGTGATTAAAATTGCCTTCAGAACGACTGGTATAAACCCCTAACGCATTGATCGCAGATTTATGCCCCGTCATGTAAGCACTCATCGTGTTCGCACTGTCAGCAGTGATGGCATCTGTACTTGATGTACCAATAAAGCCCATATACGGCAAAGTATCCATCGCCAATTTGGCATTTGCTTTCCCTTCATTCACGCCTTTGGACAAAATACGCGCCCCTGTGCGGTGAGCTACTGATAAACCATCACCTAAGAATAAAATCACATTTTTTGCTTTACGCTTTTCAGGCGTTGCATAAACGTCCCATTTTACTTCTGATTTTTTTCCTTTTGTTTCTACCGTTACTTTATAAGCATCCGCACGAGCAATACTCGTATCACGAATCCACAACGCAGAAACCTCTTTGCCATCTTCTTTCTCAACAAACTCAACATTGCCTTTTAGCACATCACGATAATCTTTACCGTTGATTAAGATTTTAGCTTGCTCGAGTTTAATCACTTCATCAAATTCGACTTTAAAATCAAATTTTCCACCTTCCATCATCGTTGCACGATCAATTGGGTAGATATTTTGTGCAACCCCACTTACGGGGAGAGCTGTCATCATCAAAGAAATTAAATAACGAAGTTTCATTAGTATGCTCCTATTAAAAATACTTCGTAGGTAATTGTAACTATTTGATATGACAATTTGATGACTAAATACAATATTCATGAAAAGAAATAGAACCGCACGCAAATACTATTCGATGTCAGAAAAATATTCTGACCATAGCGAAGCGAAAATAGCGTTCTATTGCTCTTATAGCCGTTATAATACTGAGAACAGGGAAAGGTAAAAAATGAAGCCACAACCCGATGTGGCAAAATGAGAAAATAACTACTGCAATTTTTCTTAATAAATAAAAGAGTGATTAAATTTAATATCATCAGCGTTCAACGTTTACTGATGTGATATATAATCATCTTCATTCGCCTGATAAATCTCGTCAGCTTCAGTCAGCAATCTAGCAATCGCATTTCGGTAGGTAATCTCAAGTGGCTCACGACTTGTTGCAATCACACCTTGATCTTTTAAAAATCCATCGTTTACATCATAGACCCAGCCGTGAATAGATAATTTTTTTCCTCGCCCCCAAGCTGCTTTCACAATAGAACAACGTGCCAAATTATGCACCTGTTCCACCACATTTAAACGAGTCAGCATATCTGCTCTTTGTTCCTGTGATAATTTCCCTAACAAATGGCTATGTTTTAGCCACAAGTCTCTAATATGCAAAAGCCAATTACTAATTAATCCTTGGTCCTGCATACCAATAGCGGCTTTTATCCCCCCACAATTGGTATGACCACAAATAATAATATGCTCAATATCCAATACATCTACTGCATATTGCACCACCGATAAACAATTTAAATCAGTGTGGATAACCAAGTTTGCGACGTTTCGATGAACAAATAGTTCGCCTGGTTCTAGCCCTGTCAATTTCTCCGCAGGTACCCGACTATCTGAACACCCAATCCACAAATAAGTCGGTTTTTGATGTTCCGCCAACTTTTTAAAATAGTCCGACTGCTCATCTTTCATTTGCGTTGCCCAAGCGTGATTATTCGCAAATAGGCGTTCAATTTGTTTCATATTATTTCCCTAACACCAAAGATAATATACCCGCAGCAATTAAAGGACCTACGGGGATACCATCAAAAAAAGCAACACCTATAATTGTCCCTATTAATAATCCTGTGACTAAAATAGGCTGACTACTCATTAAATTAACACCTCGCCCACCAAACCAAGCGACCAGAATGCCTGTCAGAACGGCAAAAAGCATTTTCCAATTGAGTAACATTTTCCAGTCTGGCAGGCTAATTCTGCCTGAAACTAGTGGGCTAAGTACACCAATGGTCAGGATAATAATGCCGATTTTTAAACCATATTGCTCTAGCCAAGGTAAATATTTGTTTAGTAACGTTTGTTGCATTATCAACAATATCGCAGCAGAAATAGTAACAGCACTATTTTGGCTAAATATACCTAATAAAATTAGAAAAACGAGTAATAAGGCAATAGAATTAAGATGTAATGACATAGTCAGCGGTCAATTTTTTGTGAATCTTGTTTTAGTTAATTTTATTTACAAAAAAGTCCTCAAATGTTCTTGAGGACTTTTGTTTAATTAGCCTGCAACCATCACCATTGCTGGGCGAAGTACACGCCCTTGCAGGGTGTAGCCTTTTTGTAATACCACACTAATATGGTTGGCATCAATGCCTTCTGCTGGCTGCATTGAAATTGCTTGGTGTAATTCAGGGTTAAACACTTCCCCCACTACTCCCACTGGTTCAACGCCAAACTTAGCAAGAGTAGAAAGAAATTCTTTGTGTGTCATTTCTACACCATCAACTAGTGCTTGTGTTTTCTCGTCAGTTACTGCGTCATCTAATGCTGATAAGCCACGCTCAAGGTTATCAACAACGGTCAAGAGTTCTTTTGAGAATTTCTCAAGGGCAAATTTATGTGCTTTTTCTATATCTTGATCCGCTCGGCGACGAATGTTTTGGATTTCAGCTTGTGCTCGAAGTTGAATATCTTGCTCACGCTTATCAGCTTCAGCAATATAGGTTTCTAGCTCTGTAATACGATTCTGAGCTTCAACAAGCAATGCACTTTCTTGCACTTCTTCTCTCTGCTCCTCCCCCGCCATTACATCAATTTCAGCAGTTGTATTCTGTTCTGTACCAACTTGCTCTGCACTAGCCTGCTCGCTAACGGTTTGTTCTACAACATCTTTTTCAGTTTGATTTATCATAACCTTCCTCTTTTAGTCTATTTTATTGCAAATTTCTTGCTAAAAACGACCGCTAATATAGCGTTTAATTACTATAATTCAAGGATAAAACCAATTTTTTGTATTTTCTAGCATAAGATTTCGCTATAATCGCCAGCAATTTTTTCTGAATTAATTAAGGGTAACTTATGATGCGTTCTCACTATTGCGGTCAATTAAACCGCTCACACGTTGGACAATCGGTAACATTAAGTGGTTGGGTTCATCGTGTCCGTAATCTTGGTCGTTTTATTTTTATGCAAATTCGTGATCGTGAGGGAGTTGTTCAAGTTTTCTTTGATGAAAAAGAGACTGAATTATTTCAAATTGCCTCAAATTTACGTAATGAAGCCTGTGTACAAATTCAAGGTGAAGTGATCGCTCGTGATGAATCACAAATTAATAAAGAAATGACAACTGGCGAAATTGAAGTCTTGGTAAAAAATGTAGTGGTTTATAATAATGCTGCTGTATTGCCACTGGATTTTAACCAAAATAATACCGAAGAGCAGCGTTTAACATTCCGCTATCTTGATTTACGTCGTCCAGAAATGGCAGAACGTTTGAAAACTCGTGCCAAAATTACCAGCTTCATTCGTCGTTTTATGGACGAACACGGTTTCTTAGATATCGAAACACCAATGCTAACTAAAGCCACGCCAGAGGGAGCAAGAGACTATCTAGTCCCAAGCCGTGTACACAAAGGCAAATTTTATGCCCTCCCACAATCACCACAATTGTTCAAGCAATTGTTGATGATGTCTGGCTTTGATCGCTATTACCAAATCGTGAAATGCTTCCGTGATGAAGATTTGCGTGCAGATCGTCAGCCTGAATTTACTCAAATTGATGTAGAAACCTCATTCTTAAGTGCTGAAGAAGTGCGTGAACTGATGGAAAAAATGATTCGTGGCTTATGGTTGGATCGTTTAAACGTGGATTTAGGTAAATTCCCTATAATGACGTGGAGTGAAGCAATGCAACGTTTTGGATCAGATAAGCCTGACCTGCGTAATCCGCTTGAATTGGTGGACGTAGCGGATATTTTAAAAGGCGTTGAATTTAAAGTATTCAATACGCCAGCAAACGATCCTGAAGGGCGTGTGGCAATACTTCGTGTACCAAATGGTGCAGAATTAACTCGTAAACAAATTGATGAGTACACCCAGTTTGTGGGGATTTACGGGGCAAAAGGCTTGGCGTGGGCGAAAATTAATGATGTCAATGTAGGTTTAGAAGGCGTGCAAAGCCCCGTGGCAAAATTCTTAAACGAAGATATTTTCAATGCATTATTTAAGCGTGTGAATGCTCAAAATGGCGATATTATTTTCTTCGGTGCAGATAAAGCAAACATTGTCGCAGACGCAATGGGGGCATTACGTTTGAAAGTTGGACGTGATTTAAATCTCACTGATTTAACCGCTTGGAAACCACTTTGGGTAATTGACTTCCCAATGTTTGAAAAAGATGATGAGGGTAACCTATCGGCAATGCACCACCCATTCACCTCGCCAAAAGGCTTAACCTCAGAAGAATTGGTTGCAGATCCTGTGAATGCAGTTGCAAATGCTTACGATATGGTCATCAACGGCTACGAAGTGGGCGGCGGTTCGGTGCGTATCTATGATCCCAAAATGCAGCAGACCGTGTTCAATATTTTAGGCATTAATGAAGAAGAGCAGCAGGAAAAATTTGGCTTCTTATTAGATGCTCTCAAGTTCGGCACACCACCACACGCAGGTTTGGCGTTCGGCTTAGACCGTTTAACAATGCTCATCACTGGCACAGAAAATATCCGTGATGTCATCGCATTCCCAAAAACCACAGCGGCAGCGTGCTTAATGACCGAAGCCCCAAGTTTTGCCAATCCGCAAGCGTTGGAGGAATTAGCCATTCGTGTGGTAAAAAAAGAAAACAACGACTAATCTAATGCCCTAAATAGGGTATTTTTCAAAGCGATAAGATAAATATCCATTAAAATGAACTATAAAAATCCGCATTCTATTCTAGTTGTGATTTACGCTCTGAATTCAGGAAACATCTTAATGCTGCAACGCCAAGATGATCCTGAATTTTGGCAATCTGTTACAGGCACGATTGAAAATGGCGAACAGCCGTTTGAGACCGCACTTCGTGAAGTAAAAGAAGAAATTGGTGTGGATATTGTCGCAGAGGGGATAACGCTAGTGGATTGCCAGCACTCGGTAAAATTTGAGATTTTCCCCCAATTCCGCTATAAATACGCACCGAATATCACGCACTGTACAGAACATTGGTTTTTGTTGGGGTTGCACGATGAAACCTTTCCTGTTTTAACGGAACATTTGGCTTTTGAATGGCTTTCGCCACAGGAAGCGATTCAACGGACAAAATCCCCTAGTAATGCACAAGCGATTGCAACATTTTTGCGAAAATAGACCGCTTGTAGGGACACGATGCCTCGTGTCAATTTATCATTTCAACGGACGCAAGCATTGCGTCCCTACTTTTTAACAAAGAAAAAGAAGGAAACTAAAATGGCAGGTCATAGTAAGTGGGCTAATATTAAACACCGCAAAGCGGCACAAGATGCACAACGTGGCAAAATTTTTACTAAATTAATTCGTGAATTGGTTACCGCTGCCAAATTAGGCGGCGGTGATGTGGCTTCTAATCCTCGCTTACGTTCAGCGGTGGATAAAGCATTGTCTAATAATATGACACGAGACACTATCAATCGTGCCATTGAGCGTGGTGTGGGAGGCGGCGATGATACCAATATGGAAACCAAAATCTATGAGGGCTATGGACCAGGTGGCACAGCAGTGATGGTAGAATGTTTAAGCGATAATGCTAACCGCACTATCTCACAAGTTCGTCCAAGTTTCACTAAATGTGGCGGTAATTTGGGTACAGAAGGCTCTGTTGGTTATTTATTTAGCAAAAAAGGGTTAATTTTAATTAGCTCCGCTGATGAAGATGCTTTGACTGAAGCCGCAATTGAGGCTGGTGCAGACGATATTCAACCGCAAGAAGATGGTTCATTTGAAATTTATACTGCTTGGGAGGATCTCGGTGATGTGCGTGATGGCATTGAAAAAGCAGGGTTCAAAATTGAATCCGCTGAGGTATCAATGATTCCATCAACAACAGTGGATCTTGATGCTGAAAATGCACCAAAATTATTAAAATTGATCGATATGCTGGAAGAATGTGATGATGTGCAAAATGTGTACCACAACGGAGAAATCAGCGATGAAGTGGCGACATTGCTCTAAAATCTCACAAAAATAGCTAAAAAATCAGTTATTTTTTGAATTTTTCTAAAAACAAAGTGTTATACTGACCAACGTATCTATTTCTAGGTACATATCACTATTTAAGGAGTTATGATGAAATTAATCAAATTTTTACCTACTTTTGCAGCAGCGGTACTAGCAGCTTGTTCTTCAGATCAATCCGTTCTTGAGCAAGCAGCACAAGCAACAAAAACGGCTGCTAACCAAGTTACTCAAGTTGCTGACATGGTAACAGGTCAAGGTGCTGTACAAGTAGAAAAATTAACTAACCGTTCAAAATCTGTCGTGTATAGCTGCCAAAACCACAAAACTGTAACAGCAAGCTACGCATTCCAAGATGATCAAGTTAAAGCAGTAAACTTAGTAGTTGGTAAAGGTAAAAAAGCGGTAACAATTCCTGCATTAACTCGTGATGAAGCAAACCAAGACTTCACTTCATTCACGTCTAACGAATATGTTTGGAACGTAGAAAATGGCTTCACCTTTGACAATGCAACCAGTAAAGTAGGCGGAATGCTAACTAAAAAAGGTAAAGATTCTGATGAAATCTTAGCTAAACTATGTGATATCAATACATCAGCAACTAAAAAATTAAATAAATAATTTTCCTTATTTGCGGTTAAATTTACAAAATTATTGATAAATTTAACCGCTTCATACTTTTATGGCGATTATTTTAGGCATCGACCCAGGGTCAAGACTCACAGGCTATGGCATTATTCGCCAAACTTCACGGCAGTTGGAATATTTAGGCAGCGGTGTTATTCGCACAGCAACAGATGATTTTCCCTCTCGTTTAAAACATATCTATGCAGGAATCAGTGAAATTATCATTCAATTTCAACCTGAGGTTTTTGCAATAGAGCAAGTTTTTATGGCAAAAAACGCCGATTCTGCATTAAAGCTTGGACAAGCCCGTGGGACTGCGATTGTTGCAGCTGTCAATCACCACTTACCTGTTTTTGAATACGCTGCCCGTTTGGTGAAACAAACCGTTGTTGGAATAGGCTCAGCAGATAAAATTCAAGTGCAAGATATGGTAATTCGTCTGTTGCAACTTTCAGCTAAGCCTCAAGCTGATGCGGCTGATGCGTTGGCGATTGCCATTACCCACGCTCATTCTATTCAGCATTCGCTCAAGGTTGCAACAAAAAATAGCCAAAGTGTCCACCAAGAAAAAGAGAAAAGTGTGGCGTTAATGAAAACGCGTTACAGTCGGGGACGATTTCGCTTAAAATAATTGCTTGATTTTTTTAGCTGAATATCTAAGCTACCTCTGCCTTAACAATATTCATCTTGACTAAAAAGGAGCAACTATGTCAAATCCACTTTTAAATGTCTCAGGTCTACCAAAATTCTCACAAATTAAACCCGAACATATTCAACCTGCTATCCAACAATTACTAGAAGAATGTCGCCGTACTATTGAGCAAGTTGCACAAATTGATCAACCAACGTGGGGCAATTTTTATATGCCGCAAGCAATGGTAAGTGATAAACTTTCTCGTGCGTGGTCGCCTGTTGGGCATTTAAATTCAGTGAAAAATAGCCCTGAACTACGTGATGCTTACCAAGCTTGCCTTCCATTACTTTCAGAGTACAGTACTTGGGCTGGGCAACACCAAGGATTGTACCAAGGCTATTTGAAACTCAAAAATAGCCCTGAATTCGCTAATTATTCCATTGCTCAACAAAAAGCGATTGAAAATAGCTTGCGTGATTTTGAATTATCAGGCATCTCCCTCCCGCAGGAAAAACAAAAACGCTATGGCGAAATTGCAATGCGTTTATCAGAGCTAAGTTCACAATTTAGCAACAATGTCTTAGATGCCACAATGGGCTGGGATATTCTTATCGCTGACGAATCCGAATTAAAAGGTTTGCCCAAATCTGCCCTTGAGGCTGCTAAACTTTCAGCACAAAGCAAAGAGCAAGTAGGCTATCGTTTTACGCTAGAATTCCCAAGCTATTTGCCTGTGATGACCTATTGCGAAAATCGTGAACTTCGCCAAAAAATGTATGAAGCGTTCAACACCAGAGCCTCTGATCAGGGACCAAATGCAGGCAAATGGGACAATTCTGCGATTATGGCTGAAATGCTTGAGCTGCGTTTAGAATTAGCACGATTACTTGGTTTTAATACCTATGCTGATTATTCACTTGCGACAAAAATGGCAGAAAATCCACAGCAAGTGGTTGATTTTTTAGAAAATTTAGCTATTCGCTCAAAAACGCAAGGGAAAAAAGAGTTTGAAGCATTACAGACCTTTGCTGTAGAACATTATCATTTCGGTGATTTACAACCTTGGGATATTGCATTCTATAGCGAAAAACAAAAACAAGCCCTTTATGCCATTAACGATGAAGAACTTCGCCCTTATTTCCCAGAAAATCGAGTACTTTCAGGCTTGTTTGAGCTGATTAAACGCATTTTCGGTATGCGAGTAGAAGAACAACAAGGTATTGAAACCTATCACGACAGCGTACGTTTTTTCAATATTTTTGATGAAACTAACCGCTTGCGTGGCTCATTCTATCTTGATTTATATGCTCGTGAGCATAAGCGTGGCGGAGCTTGGATGGACGATTGTATCAATCAAAAACGCCTTAGCGACGGCACATTACAAACGCCTGTTGCTTATTTGACTTGTAACTTTAATAAACCGATTGGCGACAAACCTGCGATGTTTACGCACGATGAAGTTACCACGCTTTTCCACGAATTTGGACACGGCATTCATCATATGCTGACCGAAATTGATGTTGGTGATGTTGCGGGTATTAATGGCGTGCCTTGGGACGCAGTTGAGCTACCAAGTCAGTTTCTTGAAAATTGGTGTTGGGAAGAAGAAGCACTGCAATTTATTTCAGGTCACTTCGAAACAGGCGAACCACTACCCAAAGAGAAATTAACCCAGCTATTAAAAGCAAAAAACTTCCAAGCTGCAATGTTTGTACTACGCCAGCTTGAATTTGGTTTATTTGATTTTAAATTACACCTCAGCGAGCCTCGTGAAGGCATTATTCTTGAATTGCTACGCAAAATCAAACAAGAAATCGCCGTCATTGAATTACCAACATTCGTGCGTACGCCACATAGTTTTAGCCATATTTTCGCAGGAGGATATGCGGCAGGCTATTACAGCTATATGTGGGCAGAAGTACTTTCTGCTGATGCGTATTCACGCTTCGAAGAAGAAGGTATTTTTAGTCGTGAAGTTGGCGAGTCATTCTTACAAAATATCCTTACCCGAGGTGGATCAGAAGAACCAATGGTACTCTTTGAACGCTTCCGTGGACGCAAACCTACCCTAGACGCACTGCTACGTCATAAAGGTATCGCCTAAACGTTAGCACATTAACTTATAAGCTATCAATAAAAATACGTGGAAGTTATTAATCCACGCATTTTTATTGATAGCTTATTGCATCTTATACCGCCAATTTTGCCCTACCAACCCATCAATCACCTCTTGCACACTTTTGATGTTATCAATTGCCGAAATACCATTGCCCACCGACACATAGCCGTTTTCAAAATTACCTTCTAACATACCCAAACGCATACCCGTGCCAGCGTTCATTGCAGATGCAATCTCGGCTCGGTGCGAAACAACAATAAATCACTGGCGTTTGCCTGCACAATCCACTCTTTCACATTTTGAGCAGCTCAGCATTCTTGCGTAGCAATAAACGCCGTACCAACCCACACGCCCTCAGCTCCCAAAGCCAAGGCAGCCTGAGTCGTCTTGCGATCAGCAATCCCACCTATTTAAGGCTGGCATAAATTTGCTCGTCCAACCAGCAAATCCACCAGAGAAAAATCGTAAGACAACATAAACGGCACACCAAAAGGCTTGTCAGTCAAGGCTTTGACCTTGCCAATCTCATCACGCATTCTATCTAGCACCTCTTGATTGGATTTAGGATTGCTATTTTGCCCAGCGTGTGGAGCAAGAAACCCCAAACCACCTGCTTCGGCAACAGCAACGACTAATTTTGCGTCCGTCAGCCAGCTCATTGAGGCTTGAATAATAGGGTGCTTGATGTTTAGAAGTTGAGTAATGCGGTTATTTTTCATAAAAATTCTCCTTTAAAATAAATGAATTAGGCGTTTTTAAACCGCTCAAAAAGTGATGATATTATAAACTTTCAAAAATCATCAGAGAATGGCGATATTTGAGAAGTTGGTTTTTGGATTTGGAAGGGTGGTTTTTCAGGCTAGCTGAAAATAAAAATACCGCTTGGATTTCTCCAAACGGTGCATAGACTATTCAATAATATATTTTTCAAATGGCGTAACAAATTTATTTATCATTTCACTAGCACGACGTTTTGCTTGCTCAACGAAGTGCTTTAAATAAGATTTCGCCCATTGTTCTTTTGTTTCCAAAAAGGTTTGTTCCATATCACAAGTATGAAATTGAATCTGCATTGCTGCTGCCCAATTAATATACAGTGTGCTAGGATCAGATTTAAATAAATCCATAAAATGTACATCTTGACAAACCAACCTATCATTATCTAATCGCCAGTCTATTTCAAGATAGTTAATCGTAAAATTATCAAACTCTTGATTATCCAACATTTTAGCACAAACTTGAGCTAATTTGTAAGCAGATATAATATTAGGAGCTTGGGCTTTTTTACCTAAATTTCTGGTTTTAATATCAATAATTTGATAAAAATTATCTTTAACCAATAATATATCTGCAGTATCGTTTTGTTTTTCTTCGAATGGTGATTCTATGCTCCATTTATCCATCGCATCTTTACCACGACTTAATAAAAACATAATCGTTGGTGAATTAAATAATGCTAAGCGTCCCTCAACACCGATAACCATCGGATTTTTACTAAACAAATCATTTAGATATTCAAATTGCCTGAATGTGTTTTCAGGAAAATCTTCTTTTACTTTCTGATACACTAATTTATCAAAAGGTTCGCCAGCAGAATGACCTGACAATGTTCCACTTAATGGCTTTGGAATAGATAAACCTAATAATTTAGGTTTTAAGTTATTAAAATTAATAATCATAATTAAGCCTTTAATAATTCTTTAAATTTTGATTGTATTGAGTGAGATAATGAAATATTTTTTGTCAAAATTAAATCTCTAGTTAATTTACTAATTTCATTATGCAATCTAACCTCTTTAATATTTTCCCAGTCTATTAACTTAAAAGGAATACTAGATAACGGCTTTTCAGAAAATTCTAAAATATTTCCTTTAATGACACCATTATATTTTAACCATTGAAAAACAATAGGTTGATTTAAGTATGCTGTAATGTATTCTATGCTTTCACGAATATGATCTTTTCTAAAAATAGCAGTAACGTCTTGAGTTGGGTAAAAACACTCATCAACCAAGGCAAAACGAACATAATCTTTATGAGAAATACGTTCTTTACAAGGTACGAAAATACGTTTTTGTTTTTGCGAGAATAGCTTATAGTTTCGTAAAAACACCCACTGCCAATACGTAATATTTTTATTATATTGATACCTTTTATCTAAATCGCCCTTATAATCTTGTAAATGATCATAAAAATTCGGATAATTATTCTGAAATTCTTGTTCGCTTATATTTTTATTGACAAAAATATAAGGTGTTTCATTACGTGCAATAAAAGGTTCCAAGTCTTTAGCTTTGATCACACGAATTAAACTGTTTTTCTCCAAACAACTCAATGACAATGATGGATATTGAAAAGCCTTATCTAAACCACTTACCATTCCATTACCAATATCACAAACATCTTTTAGGGTAATAAGTTGGCAGTTTTGCTCTAACAACTCCTGCTGATTTAACTTTAAACAAGAAAGCTCAAATTCAGATAATTTCTTCTTAATACTATTAGTTTGCAATGACCAAATCTTATTTTTTTCAAAAGGTTCTATTTGAAAATAATCTATATTTTTGATATTTTTCTTATAGAAAATATTTTCTAAAAGTTCTAGTGTAATTTTTTGTGGTGTATTAAGTCTTGTAATGTGAACGTTAGGAGGGTGTTTTTTTGATTTAGTATACTTAAAGACAATGGTTGATGATGTTACTTTATGAAAAATCTTACTTTCATTGAAATGAATAATGCTATTAATATAACCATTTTCTAACATAAAATTACGCATTTTTTGAGCATTACTCGTATTTAACCAATATGCAGGACAAATAAAAATCAACTCCCCATTTTCATTCAATAGCAAAATAGACTTAATAATAAAAATATATAAATAATCACACAATGAATTACAATATTTCTGCCATAATTCATTTATTAACAATTCATCTTTTAAATTTATCTCTAGGTTTTTCCAGCGAATGTAAGGTGGATTACCAATAATTAAATCAAATTTATTCTGAATATTGGCAGAAATGAAACTTTGATAAGTTACAGAATATTGATTATCTGTTGATAAAGATTTATCTATTTCATAGGCAGTGATATTTTTAAATCCATTCTCAATTAAACTATCTAAAAAAACACCTTCCCCACAAGATGGCTCTAAAATATGCCCAGTTTTAGAGACAGTGCTTAATTGCACCATAAAATCTGCCATTATTTTGGGTGTAAAGTATTGACCGTAAGCGTTTTTCATAAGCCATTTAAAAACAACAAATAATTTAGGATTATAGCATTTTTAGCCTCAAAAATCCATTTTCAGGCAGCCTGAAAATCAAAAACCACCGCTCATCATCACGATAAACGGTGTTTTGTTGTTTATTTGGCACGCTCACCAATCCATTCTGCGACATCATCATTGATTTTTTGTCCGCCTTTTTCAAGCATAAG
Organism: Nicoletella semolina; assembly: GCF_004345745.1. Classification (GTDB taxonomy): domain Bacteria; phylum Pseudomonadota; class Gammaproteobacteria; order Enterobacterales; family Pasteurellaceae; genus Nicoletella; species Nicoletella semolina. Next base: position 38,401 of record NZ_SLXJ01000014.1, read on the forward strand.
CAAATGCCCAAAATTCGGATACAGCACCAAACTTTTATCGGCGGACTTGGTTTCATAATAAAAATCAATAGCATCTTTTGGTACGACAAACAAATCATCATTACCGCTAATGAGCATCACAGGGGCGACAAATTTATCGTCATTGTCTTTAAGATATTGAATGCCTTCTTTAAAACTGTTGGCAAAGGACACGGAGAATTTTTCCAGCATCAAAGGATCGCTTGGCAACGAAAGCCCAGCCCCCATATCAGGCATCGGCAGATTTAGGGTTTTATGAGCGACTTCAAACCCATTGACAAAACTACCCTTTGGTTCAGGGCGTGGCAAATGCCCAAAATTCATCTGGTTATAACGCAAAACGCCTGCCGCCAAAATAAAACCGTCCGCCCCTTGTGGGTATTTGGTGCCATATAATGCCGTAATATGTCCGCCCATACTGTGTCCCAACACAAAAACAGGCGTGTTTAGATTTTCACGCTTGGCTTTTTCTATAACAAGACGCAAATCTTCCACCATCTCAGAATAACTGTTGATATGAATACTGTCTCGTCCGTCCGATTTGCCGTGCCCACGATGATCAAAACGGTAAACCGCAATGTCGTTGTCCACCATCTGCTTGGCAAAATCACCAAACACCCCAGAATGGCTTGCCAAACCGTGTGAAATCACCAAAATGGCTTTGGGTGTGGTGCTGGGAAGGTCTTTTTGCAGGTACAAATTTAAGCCGTCAAGGGTGCGGATTTTTTGAATATTGGCACTTTTTACGGTGCTTTGTGTGGTGTGATTGAGCGTTTGTGCGATTGCCACATTCCCCAAAGATAGACTAAGTGCAAGGGCGATGGTAGTGGTTCTCAATAAAGTTTTCATCAAATTTCTCTTAACAGTGAATACAATGGAGGTATTTTAATTTATTGAAATTTAAATAAGAATGGCGATATTTGAGAAGTTGGTTTTTAGATTTGGAAGGATTGATATTGGCACACTAACCGCCACCTTTGCAAAATTTTTAACGCGACTGACCGCTCGTTAGCCATCAATAAACCACCTTAGTCTACCAAAAACAGAATAAAACCGCTAAAATAGCCCAGCACCGTTGCAAATTTGCAAATACTAAACCAAAACCCTGGCCAAACTTAGCCCCTTTAATACTATGATCAACTTAAACGACCTACACTTATTCACCGTGATTTATCAAACAGGCAGCCTCTCGCAAGCCTGCCAGCAATTGAATTTATCCATCGCCACCGCCAGCCGCCGACAGTCTCACTTTGAAAAATCACTCAACACACAACTTTTTTATCGTCACAAAACAGGCGTAACGCCCACCCTTCAGCATTAATGGGGGCATTTTTGGACTTTTGTGAGCGGTTTTTGGGGGATAGAGGCAGGGAATAGAAATCAGTATTTAATATCCCCATTTCGGATATTTTCCAAGGCTTCCCAGCGTTCAAAGGCTTGCTCTAAGGCGTTTTCTTTTTCAGCAAGTTGTTGTAATTTTTGCTGAGTATAAGCTGGATCTTGGGCAAAAAATTCAGCACTGTTTACTTCCGCTTGTAATGATGTAATCTCAACCTCCAATTGCTCCATCATCGTCGGCAGATTTTCCAGCTCTCGCTCTTCTTTGTAAGATAACTTCAGCTTCTTATTGCTATCTGATTTGTGTTTTTCTTCTACAAGTGGGGCTTTTTCTGGTTCTTTTTGCAGTGTTTTTGGTAATTCCGACCGCTTGTTATTCAGAATTTGGGCTTCAAAATAATTGGCTTGTTGCTGTTTCGCTTCAAAATATCCTCCCACATATTTATTGACAACACCATCCCCTTCAAACATAAAGCATTCAGTTACGGTATTATCCAAAAATTGCCTATCGTGGCTGACAATGATGAGGGTACCTTGATAATCTGTTAATAATTCCTCAAGCAGTTCTAAGGTTTCCACATCAAGATCATTGGTAGGTTCATCAAGAATCAATAGATTATTAGGCTTAAGCAACAATTTAGCCAATAACAATCGATTACGCTCTCCACCTGATAGTGCTTTAACTGGGGTCATTGCTCGTTTAGGCGGAAACAAGAAATCTTGTAAATAGCCCAAAACGTGGCGTTTTACGCCATTAATTTCAATATCCTGTTTACCGTCAGCCACATTATCCATTACGCTTTTTTCTAGATCTAACTCCGCCCGATATTGATCAAAATAAGCTACTTCTAATTTTGTGCCACACCGCATAGAACCTGATGTTGGCTGGATTTCTCCCAGTAACAGCTTAATTAATGTGGTTTTACCAATCCCATTTGCACCGATTAAACCAATTTTATCACCACGCAAAATCGTGGTAGAAAAATCTTTCAATAATGTCTTGCCCTCAATTTCATAGCTGGCATTTTCTACTTCAAATACAATTTTGCCTGAACGAGCACTTTGATCGAATTGAACTTTCGCTGTGCCTAATACTTCTCGGCGGTTTCTTCGCTCTTCACGCAATAATTTTAACGCTCGCACACGTCCTTCATTACGAGTTCGACGAGCTTTGATCCCTTGGCGAATCCACACTTCTTCTTGAGCTAATTTTTTATCAAATAGCTCATTTTGTAGTGCCTCTACACGCAGATCTTCTGCTTTGGTTGTTAAATATAAATCGTAATTCCCAGAATAAGAGACTAATTTCCCACGATCCAAATCAACTATTCGAGTTGCCATTTTGCGAATAAATGCACGGTCGTGGGAAATAAAAATAATACTGCCTTTAAATTCTAGCAGCAGGTTCTCCAACCACGCAATGGTTTCAATATCAAGGTGGTTAGTCGGTTCATCAAGTAAAAGCACATCAGGATCTGCCACTAACGCTCTTGCGAGTGCGGCACGGCGAACCCAGCCGCCAGAGAGTTCACAAAGACGCTTATCTGGATCTAGCTCCAGTAATTTCAATGTTTCTTGGATACGGTTTTCAAATTGCCAACCATTAGCGTGTTCAAGCTGAGCTTGTACTTCTGCTAACTCTGCCATCAAGCTGTCCGTAAATTCATTTTGCATTTGTTGTGAAATGTAGTGGTATCTTTTTAACAATGCAGATAAATGAGCAATACCTTCTGCAACGTAATCAAATACACTCTCTTCGATGTGGCGAGGTGGATCCTGCTCCAAACGAGCAATGATGGTATCTTTTTCAAATAGCAATTTACCATCATCAAGTTGCACCTCACCCGCCAAAATTTTCATCAGCGTTGATTTGCCAGCTCCATTGCGTCCAACGAGACAAACTCGCTCCCCAGCCTCAATATGTAATTCGGTATGATCCAGCAATGGTCTGTCGCCAAAGCCTAAATACGCATTAGAAAGATTAATTAACGCCATAATTGTTTCATCTTAGTTTATAATGCACTGATTCTAGCAGTTTTTGTTTAGCTTGTAAGCGGTTGATTTTGCCAAAAATTTTACACACAATGCCTGACATACAATTTATACGATAGATGCAACAACCGTGTGCAATACTCATTAACGTCTTTATTTTTTGGATACATTTATGCCTCAACAACACCTCTCACGCCAATTTAATACAATTGCAATCGTTGGAAAACCCCGCCACGAGATTGCCTTAGAAACACATTTGGCTGTCTATAATTGGTTAAAAGACAGAAAATATCAGGTGCTCGTTGAAGAAACGATAGCACAACAGCTACACCTTCTGCCTACACACTTAAAACACATTGGCGAAAATGCTGATCTCGTGATCGTGATTGGTGGCGATGGCAATATGCTTGGTATCGCACGACAACTTGCACAATACCACGTTCCGCTAATCGGTATTAATCGTGGCAACCTAGGCTTTTTAACCGATATCGCCCCTAAAACGACCTTTGAGCAGTTACATAATTGCTTAGAAAGAGGGGAATTTTTTATTGAAGAGCGTTTTTTACTTGATGTTCAAATTGAACGGTACGGCAAAATGATTGATAGCAATAACGCTTTAAATGAGATCGTTGTCCATTCTAGCCAAATCGCTCGTATGATTAACTTTGAAGTCTGTATTGATGGCAAATTTGCCTTCTCTCAACGTTCTGATGGATTGATCATTGCTACCCCCACAGGCTCTACCGCCTACTCACTTTCCGCTGGTGGTCCAATACTGACCCCTAACCTCAATGCTATCGCACTTGTGCCGATGAACCCACACAGCCTTTCCTCACGTCCTCTAGTCGTAGACGGCGATAGCCATATTTCCTTGCGTTTTGCACAGTCCAATCAAACCAATCTTGTTATTAGTTGCGATAGTCAGCAATTATTACCTTTTAATGTTGATGATCGAATTATTGTGCAGAAAAGCCCACATAAATTAAAATTGCTGCATTTAAAAGATTACAATTATTTTAATGTCTTAGGCTCAAAATTAGGTTGGCTAAGTAAGCTATTTTAATTTTAGAAGGCAACCTTTTACGCTGAGTCATTCGCTCCCGCAAGTAAAAAACAGAGGAAGGTGAAAAAAGAGAAAAAAGGAAGAATGTAGAAAACATTTACACAAGCAAACTCGCAATAGTGAGGAATTTTCGTTCAATTTCTTGCCATTCTGTACTAGCCTCTGAGCCTGCTACAATCCCTGCACCTGCATATAATGTGATGTTTGCATTTTCTACTAAGGCGGATCTGAGCGTTACACAAAATTCTGCAAATTGAGGAGCTAGATAGCCCAATGCTCCCGCATACCAACCCCTTGCAGTCTGTTCATTGTCACGAATAAATTGCTTTGCCTTATCACGAGGCAAACCTGAGACGGCAGCTGTGGGATGAATGCGATTAAGGCAGTCCACATCAGAAACAAAGGGCTTCAAGCTAGCTTGAATTTTTCTCTGCAAATGTTGCACTTTCTTTAATCGCTTAATCTCGGTCGCTTGTACACTTATTTCTTGTATACAATTAATCAACTGATTAGAAATATCCTCAACCACCAATTGATTTTCATAAATATTTTTACCGTCGTTTAATAACCATTGAGCATTTTGTTCAGTTTGCTCAGCATTCTCCGTTACCGCCACCGTACCTGCTAAAGCCTCAGTATAAAGCTGTCTCCCAATACGCTGATACAGGCGTTCTGGACTTGCACCAATGAAAATATGCTGCGCATTTTTTGCCCATAGAAAATGGTAGCTACCGTGGTTATTCTGCTGACTTAGCACTGAAAGCGAATAGGCACAAAGTGGTCGCTCGAATTGTAATTTTGTTGCGTTCGCCAACACAACTTTTTCAAAATGCCCAGCATCAATCGCAGCAAGGGCTCTATCGATCATTTCTTGCCATCTTAAAAAATCACAATCTAGTGCACGATAAATCGGTGTTGAAGCCCTAAATGCAGGCAATTCAAGCCATTCAAGCTGTATTAAAAACTGTTCACAAACAGTAAATTCAGCTAAACAATCCGTATCTAGGGTAAGATAAGCGGTTAATTTTTCAGCATTTTTTTCAAAATAAAAGCGAGGCAAAACAAAATAGCATGATCCTTCAAATCGAAGCCCACCAAATAATTTAAACGGATAATGTTGCTGAAAATACTCAACTTCAGCTAATGAAGCAAGCTGGCGAACCGCACCAACAGAAACGAAAGTGAGTGCCTGATCACGACTTTTCCAGAAAAAATGCGGAAAGCAATCTTGCCCTTTAAGCCAGCTCACTAACTGTAAATCATCTAAATCAAGATTATTTTCGACTTGAATTTGGCACAAACCTTGTTTGGGCTGTAAGGCGGCTAATTTCTGACTAAGTTGTTGTTTTAATTCAGTAAAAAAGTGCATTTGCAAAAATTTTCAACGATTCGATCGCTTAACAAAAAAAGATGGGTTATTTTATCGCATTTCCTCTTTTTTTTCCTTATAAATCGGAGTACAGTAGATTGTTTTTGATTAATATTTCCGACAGGAACGCATTATGGAACGTTTTCCAAAATCTGATAAATTAGCACACGTTTGCTACGACATTCGTGGTCCAGTCCACAAAGAAGCCCTACGCCTTGAAGAAGAAGGGCATAAAATCTTAAAACTTAATATTGGTAATCCTGCCCCTTTTGGGTTTGAAGCTCCTGATGAGATTTTAGTCGATATTATTCGTAATCTCCCAACCTCTCAAGGGTATTGTGATTCCAAAGGGCTATATTCCGCACGCAAAGCGATTGTACAATACTACCAATCAAAAGGATTGCTTGAAGTTGATGTCAATGATGTTTATATCGGTAATGGTGTATCCGAGTTAATTACGATGTCAATGCAAGCACTATTAAATGATGGCGATGAAATCTTGATCCCAATGCCTGATTACCCATTATGGACGGCTGCTGCAACGCTTGCTGGCGGAAAAGCTGTCCATTATTTATGCGATGAAGAAAATGAATGGTTTCCAAGCATTGAAGATATTCAATCTAAGATCACCCCTCGCACCAAAGCCATTGTGGTCATAAATCCAAACAATCCAACAGGGGCTGTTTATAGTCGTGCATTATTACTTGAACTGGCGGAAGTTGCTCGTCAGCATAACTTGATTATTTTTGCTGATGAAATTTATGACAAGATTCTCTACGACGGTGCGGTTCATCACCATATCGCTGCTCTTGCACCTGATTTACTGACCATCACATTTAATGGCTTATCAAAAGCCTACCGAGTAGCAGGTTTCCGTCAAGGTTGGATGTTACTTAATGGTCCAAAACGCCAAGCGAGAGGCTATATTGATGGATTAGATATGCTGGCCTCAATGCGATTATGTGCGAATAATCCAATGCAGCACGGTATTCAAACGGCACTAGGTGGCTATCAAAGTATCAATGAATTCATTTTACCTGGTGGGCGTTTGTTGGAGCAACGTAATAAGGTCTATGAATTACTTCTCCAAATCCCAGGGATTAGCTGCGTTAAGCCGAAAGGGGCGATGTATATGTTTCCAAAAATTGATACCGAAATGTATGGTATTAAGAACGATCAACAATTTATTTATGATTTATTGCAGCAGGAAAAGGTATTGCTAGTACAAGGATCTGGATTTAACTGGCATAAACCTGACCATTTCCGTGTTGTAACCTTACCTTATGTGTACCAATTAGAGGAAGCTATTGGGCGTTTAGAGAAATTTTTAAAGCATTATCGCCAAAGCTAATTTTTATAAAAATCATTTAAAGCGGTGGGTTTTACACCGCTTTTTACTATGTATTTTCTACGTTTTACTGCACTTTATTGTATTGTCATTTAGGGATATGTTTATGGGAAAAGGCACTGCGTTTTCTATTACTGCTTCGCTGCTCTTTGGAGGGCTTTACTATTTATCAACCACACTATCCCCTCTCTCTGGCGAGGCAATTTATGGTTTTCGGATTTGGGTTAGCCTACCATTTGTGATTTCTGCAATTTTTTTATTTAAACAGACCGCTCAATTCAAGCAATTCCTACTACAGCTACTCGCTCAGCCAAAATTAGTTGCAATATTATGCCTAACGGCTGCTATAACAGGTTCACAAATGTGGCTTTTTGTTTGGGCTCCCAATAATAACGCCGCAATTGATGTTTCTATTGGCTATTTACTAATGCCTATTACGATGGTCGCAGTGGGCTACTTTGTCTTTAAAGAAAGATTATCAATGTTTAAAATACTTGCTCTTATTTTCGCTATTATGGGTATTAGTATGACTATCCTTGCTCAAGGATCACTCTCTTGGACAACGTTAATGGTTTTAATTGGCTACCCTGTTTATTTTAGTTTACGCAAATATTTTGGCATTTCTCACCTTTCGAGCTTTGTGTGCGAAATTATCTTGATGTTACCCATTGCAACTTATTTTGCTTTTCAAGCAGATATATCAAGCATCATACAACAAAATCCCAATTTCCCCATTGCTCTCACAATACTTGGCGTAGTAAGTGGGTTAGCACTAATCTCCTATATTATGGCAAGCAGCCTTATTTCGATTAATCTTTTAGGGCTACTTAGTTATATTGAGCCATTTGCAATGCTACTGGTATCATTTATCATTGGTGAAACATTAAATGAAGACGCATACTTACTTATGTTCTGCCTATCAATTGCCATTCTATTTCTGATCATTGATGGCATCGTTGTACTAAAAAAGCAAAAATAAAGCCTAAATTTATCAATGTAAGTTTAGGCTTTAAAAATGAGGTCATTATTTAAACATTAAAACGGAAATGCATTACATCGCCATCTTGTACGATATATTCTTTCCCCTCTAATCTCCATTTACCTGCTTCTTTTGCTCCATTTTCACCTTTAAATTTTACAAAATCATCATAAGCAATCACTTCGGCACGGATAAAACCTTTTTCAAAATCTGTGTGAATAACGGCTGCGGCTTTTGGTGCGGTTGCGCCAACAGAAACTGTCCACGCCCTCACTTCTTTCACACCTGCGGTAAAATAGGTTTGTAGATTGAGTAAAGCGTAACCTGCTCGAATCACACGATTTAAGCCCGCTTCTTCAATCCCTAAATCTTGCAAGAAATCCATTTTCTCATTATCATCTAATTCTGCAATCTCCGCTTCAATCGCAGCACAAACAGGCACAACAACGGCGTTTTCTTTTGCGGCGATTTCACGCACACGCTCAAGGTATGGATTATTTTCAAAGCCATCTTCATTGACATTCGCAATATACATTGTTGGCTTCAAGGTCAAAAAATTATAGCCCTTAATTGCGTGTAGCTCATCTTTATCTAACTCAACCGAGCGAATCATTCCGCCATTTTCAAGGGTTGGCAAGATTTTTTCCATAATAGATAGCTCAAATTTTGCTTCTTTATCGCCACCTTTAGCTCGTTTTTGTAAACGCTGTATTGCCCTCTCACAACTATCTAAATCAGCTAAAGCTAATTCCGTGTTAATGACATCAATATCATTCGCAGGATCAATCTTACCTGCAACGTGTACGATATCGTCATTTTCAAAACAACGAACAACGTGTCCAATAGCGTCCGTTTCACGAATATTTGCCAAAAATTTATTACCTAACCCTTCACCTTTACTTGCACCAGCAACTAAGCCTGCAATATCCACAAATTCCATTGTTGTCGGCAACACTCTCTCAGGCTTAACAATTTCTGCTAGTGCATCAAGGCGAGGATCTGGCATTGGCACAACACCTGTATTCGGTTCAATTGTGCAGAATGGATAATTTGCTGCTTCAATACCAGCTTTGGTAAGTGCATTAAAAAGGGTAGATTTGCCCACATTTGGCAAGCCTACAATACCGCATTTAAATCCCATAATTTTTCCTATTATTGATTAAATTTGTAAAATTTTGCTTGGAAATAACCGCTTATTCAAATCTCTTTCAACTCCTTCTTTGCTAAAAAGGCGTTAGAGATATTTATCAGTAAGCATTTGGCTAAAATAAATAAGCACGCTTGCACGATCCCTATAAAATGGACAGAATTCTAGCAAAATTTTGCCAAAATCGCACCGCTTGCTGTAATTAAATTTGAAATTAACGCTAAAGGTAGGCACATTTTTCGCTTTTTAAATGCCATATTAGCCCTTAAATCCATTTAGGCGATTAGTCGCTTTTACCACACCATCTTTAAAAAGCAAGCACACACAACTCGTGGCTTCATTAATAACCTTATCTAACAACGCTCTATCTTCTGACGAAGGTTTACCCAATACATAAGCTGCAACTAATTCTTTACTATCAGGGCGTCCAATACCAATGCGTATACGGTAAAAATTATTAGCATTCGCTAAATTAGCAATAATATCTTTTAAGCCATTATGACCGCTATGGCCACCGCCTTGTTTAATTTTTACCGAACCTACAGGCAAATCTAACTCATCGTGAGCCACCAAAATTTCTTCTGGTTTAATCCGATAAAAATTTGCTAATGCCCCTACAGCTTTACCACTTAAATTCATAAAAGTGGTCGGCACTAACAGTCGTACCTCCCCCATTGAGGTATTAATTTTGGCCACTTTACCAAAAAATTTTGCCTCTTCCTTGAGATTCACATTAAATTCACGAGCAATCTCATTGATTAACCATTCCCCTGCATTATGACGAGTACCTTCGTATTTTGCACCAGGATTGGCAAGACCAACTATTAGCTTAATTTGAGTCATATTTTTTCCAATTAAATACATAGCAAAAAGCCCTTGATAAACTCAAGGGCTTTTTAACTTGGATAAGTCTAATAAAAATAATTGGCGGAATGGACGGGACTCGAACCCGCGACCCCCTGCGTGACAGGCAGGTATTCTAACCAGCTGAACTACCACTCCGCAACAGACGAGGAGTATATTAATCACTTCCAACTACCTCGTCAAATATTTTTTACATGAATATGCACAACTGTTTCTTTACTATACAATTCGTCTCTTTTTTAATTCATCACAGCCCATTCCTTTAAGCCAAATGCAATTTCCCTTTGATTTCTTATCCAGTAAGCCTAAATAAACATTATGTGCTTGAATCTCTTCATCATCAGGTTTAAGTACAACCAAACCTGACGTATCCAAAATAACCGATGTTTGAATAACATCTTCAACACGACTTTCAACTTCTTGCTTTGTTTCTTCCTCTGTCAGTAAGGCAATTTGCCCTCCCGTCATCAATAAAAACACATCAGCAAGAATTTCAGCGTCCAGTAACGCACCGTGCAACATACGCTTGCTGTTATCAATACCAAGCCGATCACATAAGGCATCTAAATTATTTCGCTTTCCAGGATACATTCTACGAGCGAGTTGTAAACTATCAGTAACAGTACAAAGTTCTGCAATTTTTGGCGGCGGGTTTTCCAAGGCTGAAAATTCGTGATCAATAAATCCCACATCAAAGGGAGCATTATGAATAACCAATTCAGCCCCTTGAATAAACGCTAAAAATTCATCAGCAATTTCAGCAAAGGACGGTTTATCCGCTAACATCTCGTCAGTAATTCCGTGAACCTTCACCGCCTCTTGATCAACCATACGAGGTGGCTTGATATAAACGTGGTAAGTCCGCCCTGTTAAACGGCGATTAATCACCTCAACAGCACCAATTTCAATAATATTGTGTCCAATATGCGGTGCACCATTAAAATTCATACCCGTCGTTTCGGTATCTAATACAACCTGACGTAAAATTTGTTCATTCATTAAATCTGACCCTTAAGCGGTCAAGATGACATATTTTTTGTAATATTGACCGCTTGTTGTGGATTAATTCATCGTTTTTGTTAATTCATCAATGGCATTTTGATCAAAGAAATGCTGCGTGCCACAGCATTCACATTGAATATCGATCACGCCATTTTTCTCAACCAACATTTCTGCAATTTCATCTTTAGGCAACAACATCATTGCGGCACCAGAACGTTCTCTAGAGCAACCGCACTTAAACATCGTTTGGACAGCAGGGTAAACTTCAACCACCTCTTCGTGAAATAAACGGTACAATAAGTCTTCCGCATTTAATTCAAACAATTCACTTTCTTTGATCGTTGCCGCCAATGTTGCCAAATGCTCAAAATCTTCAGGTGTGCCAGTACCATCTGGCACAACTTGCAACAATGTTCCTGCCGCAACAGGCTGATTTTGATATTCTCCAATACGAATAACTAATTGTGTAGCAAGCTGTTCCGAACGAGCAAAATAAGCTTCTAAACATTCACTTAAGGTCGGTTTATCTAATTCAACCACCCCCTGATAACGCTCGCCCTTTTCAGGTAAAATAGAAATAACTAACACTCCATTACCAATCATCTCCATCAAACTTGCATTATCACTAAGCTCTCCTTCCACACGAGCCAATGCACGCAATTGCTGTTGATGATTGCCATTTACCACGGCTAATTTTAACGCACCATCACCTTGAATTTGAACAGTAATTGTTCCTTCAAACTTTAACGTTGCCGTTAATAAACTTGTTGCCACTAACATCTCGCCAAGTAAATTTTGTACAACTTTTGGATAAAGATGGGTATTTAGCGTTTCTACAAAAGTATTATTTAATCGTACCCATTCACCACGCACTGCACGGTTTTGAAATAGGAAACGGTATAATTTGTCATTATCTTGACCTTGAAAATTACTCATAACATTCCGAATTAATTTGTTTAAATTGAATCAAATCTCGCCGCTCTTTCTTATTTGGACGACGATCAGGGTGAGGCATTGAAAGTACATTTGCTTTCCTTGCAAAAGCAAATTTTTCTCGATTCTCAATGCTATTTAAGGTTTCTTCATATAGTCGCTGAGCTTCTGCAGCCCCTCGCCGATGAGTACTTAATGCTAATACAATGACCTCTTTCTCTTCATTGCCCTGCCTAAGCTTAACCTTAGCCCCCACCTCAACAAGTTTACTGGTTTTCGCTCGCTGTCCATTATAATGTACTTTCCCACCCTCAATCATTGATTTTGCGATCGTTCTCGTCTTATAAAAGCGAGCTGCCCATAACCATTTATCTAAACGCACATCATCGTGTTGCTCAACTCGATTTTGTTTATCCTTCCCCTGCTTATCGCCAGTCTGTTTAACATCAGTCATTTTTCGTTTTCTCATCAGCTTGAAAGTAGCCAACAACAGTCTATCTTGGCACTACAAGATAGGGGATTTTCAAATTTTTTCAAGCAACAAGCGGTTAAATGAAAGAAAAAATTTGCAAAAATTTAAATTACGCTGTATTCTCTCCCAATCAATTCAAATTAGACTAATCTAAATTAATCTTTTAATCCTTTCTTAACACAATTAAACATTTCTAAAATTTATGCATCTTACAGAACTTAAAAATATCCCCGTATCGGAGCTTGTTGCGATCGGCGAAGAAAAAATGGGGCTAGAAAATCTCGCTCGCTTACGTAAACAAGATATAATCTTTGCTATTCTCAAACAACATGCTAAAAGTGGCGAAGACATTTTTGGCAATGGTGTGCTTGAAATTCTTCCAGATGGTTTTGGCTTCCTTCGCTCTAGTGACAGCTCATACTTAGCAGGTCCTGATGACATTTATGTCTCGCCAAGCCAAATTCGTCGCTTCAATCTACAAACTGGCGATAAGATTGAAGGAAAAATTCGCCCACCTAAAGAAGGTGAACGTTACTTTGCACTCTTAAAAGTCGATCAGGTCAATGACGACCGTCCTGAAGTTTCTCGCAGCAAAATTCTCTTTGAAAACCTCACCCCTTTACACGCAAACTCACGCCTTAGAATGGAACGTGGCAATGGCTCAACCGAAGACTTAACCGCTCGCATTTTAGATCTTGCTTCGCCAATTGGAAAAGGACAACGAGGCTTAATCGTTGCACCTCCTAAAGCAGGAAAAACGGTCTTATTACAAAACATAGCCCAGAGCATTACACATAACCACCCTGAATGTGAACTCATTGTTTTATTGATTGATGAACGTCCTGAAGAGGTAACTGAAATGCAACGTTCTGTGCGAGCAGAAGTTATTGCTTCTACCTTTGACGAACCAGCCACACGCCATGTACAAGTTGCTGAAATGGTTATCGAAAAAGCCAAACGTGCAGTTGAACACAAAAAGGATGTTATTATTTTATTGGATTCCATTACACGTCTAGCAAGAGCTTATAATACCGTTACGCCAGCATCAGGAAAAATTCTCTCTGGTGGAGTTGATGCAAACGCATTACATAGACCCAAACGTTTCTTTGGTGCTGCTCGTAATGTTGAAGAAGGTGGCAGCTTAACAATCATTGCAACAGCCCTTGTTGATACAGGTTCAAAGATGGATGAAGTTATCTTTGAAGAATTTAAAGGCACAGGGAATATGGAGCTACATCTTTCTCGTAAAATTGCAGAACGAAGAGTCTTCCCTGCGATTGACTTTAACCGTTCAGGAACACGAAAAGAAGATCTTCTCACAACGGCAGATGAGCTGCAAAAAATGTGGATTTTACGAAAAATTCTTAATCCAATGGGTGAGGTTGAAGCGATGGAATTTCTAATTGATAAGCTAATTGTCGCTAAAACAAATGAAGAATTTTTCGATATTATGAAACGTTCATAATCACAAAGCACACTTCTTTACAAACCTTTCTTTTATTTTTATAAGTCACCTCTAAAAGGTATAAATTACTCTAGAGGTGATTTTTGGGTCTATAGCCTCCCAAAGTTGGTAATGATTATTTATCTTACACTTTACCAACTCATTTTATTTAAAACCTTTGAGGTCGTTCAACGATAAACAATACTTATGCCCCTCATTAAACCACTATGTAGACGTAATTTGTCTTTATTCCTTGAATATCCCCCTAATATATAAAAATATAATCCATATAACGCTTTATATTTGTGTAGTTCAGGTACTTTGCTTTCAGATAAAAAAGAATGATGTAATAAATGAGAGAGGCTAAGATAAGGTAATAGAGTATAAAAAACCCCCGAGATTTCTCTCAGGGGTTTAGTTGCTTTAGTTTACTTGAATTAGTTTATTTGAATTCAGTTTATTTAAATAAAGCTCTGGCGATGACCTACTCTCACATGG
>NZ_SLXJ01000015.1 GCF_004345745.1 Nicoletella semolina
CTGAATCCATTCCGAACTCAGAAGTAAAACGCAGTAACGCCGATGGTAGTGTGGGGGCTCCCCATGTGAGAGTAGGTCATCGCCAGAGCTTTATTAAATTAGTTTATTAATTATATATTGTTTATCTAGTAAGCTAACTTAATTGAGAATTTGATTAATGACAATAGTGCTGTGGTTCTACCTGAATCCATTCCGAACTCAGAAGTAAAACGCAGTAACGCCGATGGTAGTGTGGGGGTTCCCCATGTGAGAGTAGGTCATCATTAATCTCCTATTTTGCGGAGCGGTAGTTCAGCTGGTTAGAATACCTGCCTGTCACGCAGGGGGTCGCGGGTTCGAGTCCCGTCCGTTCCGCCACTTATTAAAAGGCGAGTTAACTCTCGCTTTGTCTATAGGGGCGTAGTTCAATTGGTAGAGCACCGGTCTCCAAAACCGGGTGTTGGGAGTTCGAGTCTCTCCGCCCCTGCCATTATTTATCTTTTTACATTCTTTTATACTCCACTAGATGGTTTTGCAAATTTTTTGTAGAAATTAATCGCTTGTAATATTTATCATTATTAAAATGAAAAACCTTGACCCTATAATTGAATTGTTTCTAGCTTCTCTTTGGCAACAAGAAGGGTTATCCAGTAATACAATATCTGCCTATCGAATTGATTTAGTTATCTTTTCTCAATGGTTATCCTCTCCACAGGCTTTTTTGACACTAGATTATCTAGATATACAACAATTTATTAGCGAAAGATTGGAACAAGGATACAAGCCTGCGAGTTTAGCCAGAATGCAAAGTTGCTTAAGAAAGTTCTTTCATTTTCTTTATGTAGAAAAATATCGTAAAGATAACCCAACAGAAAAGTTAGTATCGCCTAAAAAAAAACTCTATTTACCTAAATCTCTTAGTGAAGAGCAAGTTTCTGCATTATTAAATCTCCCAAATATACAAGATCCCATAGAACTGCGAGATAAAGCAATGCTTGAGTTGCTTTATGCGACTGGATTACGGGTTTCCGAATTAGTTTCACTCACTCTAGAATCTATTAGCTTACGTCAAGGCTTAGTAAGAGTTGTAGGTAAGGGAGATAAAGAACGTTTGATTCCCTTAGGTGAAGAGGCTAATTATTGGGTTAGACAGTTTTTTGCTGAAGGTAGAATGTTGTTATTGAATGGTATGCAATCTGATGTTGTTTTTCCAAGTCGTTTGGGGAAGCAGATGACTCGTCAAACGTTCTGGCATAGAATTAAATATTATGCAAAACTTGCTGGTATTGACGGCGATAAACTTTCGCCTCATGTTTTACGCCACGCATTTGCTACACACTTAGTAAACCACGGTGCAGATTTGAGAGTAGTTCAAATGTTACTTGGACATAGTGATTTATCTACCACGCAAATTTATACCCAAGTTGCTCGTACACGTTTAAAATCGTTACATCAACAATTTCACCCCCGAGGATAATATGCAAAAAAAAGGTTTTTCTTTATTTGGTTGGTCTCTTGCTTTTTTCTGTTTACCAAGTGCGTTATGGCCACTTGCTTTGCTTGTTTCATCTGCTTTTTCTGATAATACTCACCTAACTTCATTTCAAATAGATTATTTTTCCATTCTTTTTTGGATATATCCCTTTGTTCTTTTATTGGTATCAGGTGGACTTTATAGGTTGTATCGACAACATAAACGCTTAGCGGTAGTTTGTTTGATATTTGCCTTTTTAATCTTTTATACACTTGTCTTTTATATTGTTTCTCAATTGATACAGTAAGAGTATTTAACCTTATTTTTCCAGTCGAATTGTTGAATTTAATCATAATAGTGATATATTTACTAGTGATAATTATTATTAAATAGACAAGGAGACTTATGATACTAAATGAAAAACATCGGAGAATGATTGTTATAGGTACTGTTGCAACGACAGTGAGTTTTATCTCTCATTCGAAAGGGCAATCTACAGTTCCAGAAGCATTAGGTGAAGTTTTTGTAAAGGGAACATCAACGTCAGTAACGAAAGAAGATGCTTTTATAAAGTCAAAAGCGATGAGTGTAAGAGAAGTTAAATCAGACAATACTCAATCGCTTGATGATATTGTTAGAACGGTTCCAGGTGCTTTTACTAATTTGGATAAATCAGGCGGTGGTGTAAATGTGAATATCCGTGGTTTAAGTGGATTTGGACGAGTCAATATGACAGTTGATGGCGTTTCTCAGACCTTTTATGCTTCTTCAGCAGACGATGGGGGGAGTCGTGGTAGCGGTACTTCTTCTTTTGGAGGACTTATTGATCCTGCATTTATCCGAGGTGTTGATATTGAACGTGGTACCTTTAGTGGTAAAGGTGGAGTTAATGCTTTAATGGGATCGGCTGATTTTAGAACTTTAAGATTGGCTGATGTTATTAGAGAAGATAATCAGGTTGGAGCAATTGCTAATTATAGTCTAGGTAGCAATAATATTGGCAATAGCTATATGGTTGCCGTTGCAGCAAAGAAAAACTTTGATAATAAAAAGCTTGGATTTATTTATGGCTATTCACATCGTGATATATCACAAGATTATAAAGTGGGAGATGGATATGGAAATATCAAAGGAAAAGAGTTTACCTTTGCAGGTTATAATGCTGCAGGCGAGCCAACCTATATAGATGAATTCGGAGAACTGTGGTACGAACCTGGGTTACCTCCCTATAATGCCAAAGCACTTCGTCAAAAGCCGAAAAGTCATTTAGCCAAAATAGAATACAGTGATCAATACAATGATTTGGTGCTATCTTACCGAAATTATCAAACAGGGCTTGTGGGTCGCCAAATTAAATCAGATAGCTATCAAATTAATTATCATCTGACTTCTCCTCAAAATCGCAATGTAGATTTGAATGTATTGTATGCTTATAACTTGGGTAAGCAAGAGTACCAATCAGGTGCAAAAATTATGAGCCTTCCACTACAATTTGGGGGCTTGACGACTAAAAATACATCAAATACATTTGATGTGAGTAATACATTTAGTAACGAACTGCCTTTTGGTTTCTTAAAAACAACACTTGGCGTGAATCTTCTTCATAATGAGTATAAGAAGAGTAGACACCCTTCTGAATTGAACTATCGTGTAGCTAAGAATAAACATAAAAGAGGTATAGGTGCCTTAATTAATGGTTCTGAAGCTAATACTTTCTATCCTGAGGGTGAGCAAGAGTTTAATAGTGTATATCTTGATAATAGTCTAACCTTTGGTATTTTTACACTTGATGCTAATTTGAATTGGACTAAAAATGAATACCGAGGTGAACGTTGGGATCGCATCGGAACAGGAAATAATGAAAGTGCAAGACGAAGCTATCAACGCTATTTCGGCAAGGATTTTTTCACCAATCCAAAATATCAAAAAATATTGGATGAAAGCTTTAAATTTAATAGAGAAGAATTTGCTTATGAAGTATTACAATTTTGGGATTATGAAGAAGGTAATTCTGAACACGAATCAAAAGTTGATCAGGCTATTCTCGCTAATCCAGATAAGAAATATCTAGGATATGAACATATTTCAACGGGGCGAAACTTCAAAAAATATGAAATGGGGGAGCATAAATATCTGAATCATTCTTTAGGATTATCTGCTTATATTCACGATATGTTCACACCGTTTGTAAATTATTCAAAAACGCACCGATCACCAAATATTAAAGAAATATTCTTCAGTGAGTTTGATAGTTCAGGGATTAATCACCTAAAACCAGAAAATGCGAAAACGTGGCAGTTAGGCTTTAATTCTTATCGATCAGGTCTTATCTCAGATCAAGACACTTTTGGGTTTAAATTTTTGGTATATAAGACAAAAATTAATGACTATATTCATAATGTAAAAGCGAGAGAGTCTCGATGGGGAAGTGCAGAGCCATTCATCAAGCATTATAATTATGCCAACAAAGTTAGAATTAAAGGCTTAGAGGTAGAATTAAGCTATGATCTTGGTCGTTTTTATTTAGAGATGGCTTATGCTCGTCAATATACTAACCAACCCCTCAATTTTACGGACTCTAGCCCTCGAGTAGACGCTCCAACAGCTCAAGGTCAATGGGCTCAAGGCTATGGCCTAACTAAATTGACAATGTTGCCGAGAGATTATGCAAGTCTAGATTTTGGAACAAGATGGTTTGATCAAAAATTCATACTTGGTACAAAAGCGAAATATTATGGGGAAAGTCGTGTTACAACACAAAATGCTGCTATAGTACCTTGTCCAGGAACAGCACATGGAAAATCTGGATTTACCCATATTTGCGGTTACAATAAAGAAGAAGGCGTGTTGAAGAAACAACCGATTATTTTCGATATTTATGCTATTTTCAAACCTATAAAAAACCTTCAAGTTAAAGCTGAAGTTCAAAATGTATTTGACAGGGCTTATATCAATCCATTAGATGCAAATAATGATTCAGCAAGCCAATTCTTATACCAAATGGGCGTTAGCGACGATTACCAATACCAGTCGAATAACTATGCGAGAGGGCGAACTTATTTAGTTAATTTTAACTACCAATTTTAGTTACTACCTTCCGTTATACTATAACAATGCAACGGCTCTCTCTATTTTTGGAGGGAGCTTTTTTTGTTCGCTTTCAGTCGGAGAAAATTCTTTCTGAATATGTTTGCAATTTTTTGTAAATAAATAACTGCTTGTAAGGCTTGGAAGAAATAGAATAATGTATGTATTGTAAATATAAGTGAAATTGTTACAATTAAGAATAGTTATTAATTGTAAAAAGGTGCGTTGTAATGAGAAATAAGCAGATAAAATTATCGGCTATTGCAGTGGTGGTGTTATCTTGTGGCTTAAACTACGCTAGTGAGAATGCTATAAGGCTACAAACAATTGTTGTTTCGGGTTCGCAGGGACAATCTCAAAAAATTGGTGAGATTAAAAAAACAGCAAAAATGCTGGGTAAGCAACAAACCCAAGATAGTAGAGAGGTGGTTCGTTATGAAACGGGCGTAACGGTAGTGGAAAATGGGCGATTTGGCACATCTGGCTATGCGATTCGTGGGGTCGATGAAAACCGTGTTGCTATTCAAGTTGATGGTCTAGCTCAAGCGGAAACCATCTCTTCGCAAGGTTTTAAAGAGCTATTTGAGGGATATGGTAATTTTAATAATACCCGTAACGGTGCTGAAATTGAAACCTTAAAGCAGGTAATCATTCGTAAAGGTGCTGATGGGGTCAGAACAGGCAGTGGATCGCTTGGTGGAGCGGTTATTTTTGAAACGAAAGATGCGAGGGATTATTTAACGCAGAAAAACTATCATTTTTCCTATAAACGTGGTTATTCTTCAGCAGATAATCATCATTTGAATCGTTTGAGTTTAGCGGGGCGTTATAAATGGTTTGATGCGTTGGTAGTAGCAACAAAACGAGATGCTGATGAATTGAAAAATTTTGGTTATAAAAGTTATGCGTCTCATATCCAAGGTAAAAAACGTGAAAAAGCTGATCCGTATCAACGTAGTGTGAATAGCACATTGTTAAAAGTAGGCTTCCAACCTAATGAGGAAAACCGCCTAAGTGTAATGGCGGATTTATATCAGGCAAAAACCAAGGGGAATGATTTTTCTTATACGTTAAAACACACAAAATTAGGGGTATTACAGCGTGATGAGGTGGAACTTCGCCACGTCAATGACAAAATAGTGCGGCAGAATTATGCGATTACTTTTGAGAATTTCACTCAAAACCCATTTTACGACAGTCTAAAATTGACGTATTCCAACCAAAAAATTACAACTCGTGCAAGAACGGACGAATATTGTGACGGTAACGAGAAATGTGAATTTTTGCAAAATAAATTTGGGTTGAAATATAACAAAAATAATCAATTGGTAGATAAAAATAATACGCCGATTGAGTATGTGAATATTCAGCCATATTGGAATGAAAAAAATCTCCATTCTGAAACCGTTACTTTGTTAAACAAAGAAGAGCTGGAAAAAGCAGGAAAGTATTGGAAGTACGATAGAGAGATATTTAGACCGAAAAGAACGGTTGTCGAAAAAAGGCTTGAGGAACAATTTAAATTAAATCCGAATGCGACTGTTGATTATGAGTGTGATCCAAGTTCTGGAGAATTGGTTTGTGCCTTTACGGTCAAAGAAAATACTTATATCAATAAAACAGAACGTTCGCTTGTCGTAGATGGTATGAAATATGATTTAAATGACCCAGCTAATGAAGGCGTTAGCAATCAGATTGATTACAACTTATCGACTTATAATCCGATTATTTATAGCTGTGATGCGGTAAATTGTGAGCTGAATACGATCAAGGCTTTTTATAGAGATAAGATCGTTGATGTGCCATTTAAGGTGATTGAGCGAGAGGGGAAAAAGTATGCTCAAATCCAAGCCGATAGATCGATTTATACCAGCCAGCTTAGATCACCAGTTGTTATTAGACCTAATAACAAGGGATATTTACAAAATATTTGGACAGAGCGTGATCTCAATACGAAAACACACCAGATTAATTTGGATTTAACCAAAGAAATTGAGTTTTGGGCAACAAAACACGCCTTGTTTTATGGTGGTTTATGGTCTAAAAACGGAAAATCTATGGTCAATACTTCAGGCGATACCTATCTTGCTGATTCACTCAGATGGTGGGCGGTATATCCTCAGAGCTGTAAAGGTACAGATAAATTTAATTCACTTTGCAGTAATCAAAATACCTATTCGTTCTTAATTCCTGTGAAAAATGTAACGAATGCACTCTATTTTGGGGACGATATTCGTTTTAATGACTGGTTAGGCATTGATTGGGCTTATCGTTATGACAAGATCAGGTATAAACCAATTTATGTCGCAGGCGTCACGCCAAAATTGCCTGATGAGATGGTGAAACTTGATCCAAGTTTAACACCAAAAGAGAATATTCAGCGATTTTCACAACCGAAAAAATATTCGGCAAAATCCTATTCTGTGGCGACGACATTTGATCCTTTGCCTTGGTTAAGGTTGCAAGCAAAATACGGCAAGGGGTTTAGAGTGCCGACTAGTGATGAAATTTACTTTACTTTCTTGCACCCTGATTTAAGCATTAAGCCTAATGTGCAGCTCAGAGAGGAGACGGCAAAAACGAAAGAGGCAACAGTAACTTTGCATCACGATGTTGGATTCTTGACGTTTAGTGCATTTGAAACAAATTATAAAAACTTCATTGATTTGCAATATAAAGGGGAGCTGTCTCGTCAAGTTGGTAGCCAAAATCTAGGTTATGCTATTTATCAAAATACTAATCGTCCAGCAGCAAGGGTAAGTGGTATTGAATTACAATCGAAAATATTTTTAGGTCGTTTATTTAACCCACTTGAAGGGGTAGTGGTAGGGTATAAATACACCTATCAAAAGGGGCGTATGGCGTATGATCCGAAGACAGATATTGCTAAGCCAACTGGGGGATCTGGTATTCCAATGAATGCGATTCAACCGAAAACGTCAGTATTCAGCTTAGGCTATGATCACCCATCAGAGCGGTTTGGTGCGGATATTTACATCACTCACGTTGAGAAAAAAGCGAATAAAGATAGCTATAATCGCTACCATAGTGAAGAACGAGCAAAAAGTAGCTATGCTAAATGGCTAAGTCAATCTTACACGACGATAGATACGATAGTTTATGTTAAACCAATAAAAAGCCTGACATTGCAACTTGGCGTCTATAACTTAACTAATCGCAAATATGCGACTTGGGATAGTCTACGTTCGATTAAGCCGTTTGGTACCGCTAATCGTATTGATAATGCTACGGGTGAGGGAATTAATCGTTTTTATGCACCAGAACGTAATTTCAGATTAAGCGGTGAATTAACATTCTAATTTTGCAATCTTTCCTTCAAACTGATGCTAACAGACAACTTCCTCTTTAATATGGAGGAAGTTGTCGAATTCACAAAAAGTATTACAGCAGCAACATTGCTCCCCATTTGATAATATCAAAGAAGAATTTATTTTCGCTAGTTGCAAGTCCTTCGCTGTTTTTTGTCTCTGAATTATCCTGTGTAATATCGACCATTCCGTTTTTATATTTTCCTTTCAATACGTCAAGATCATTGCGAGCATTGTTTCTTAGGATTTGGCATTGTTCATTAGGTAATGCTTTGACTTTATCTGTTTTGAATTTTTTAAACTGACGCTGTGCATATCCCATTGATTTTTCGTCTTCTTGGATCATTTTGACGTAATCTGAACCAATAAACTCCTCCAGTGGATAAAATAAAACATACTGTGCGTGGATATAAGCGTCTTCTTTAGAAAAATGCTGTTGCTGAATTCTGGTCAAATTGGGGTAAATACAGAGTTCTGCTTGGCGACTGGCGATTGCCCAACGATGAGCATCTTGGTCTGAAATAATATAATCAGCACCGATAAATTCGCCAGGAAAAGGCTCTTGAGGATTTGTTATGCTACACCCTGTAATGAAAAGCATAATGCCTGAAAGCAACCATTTTTTGTACATCATTTTGTTAAACCGTTATTTTATTAAGTTGTTATGAGAAAAAGGACGAGGCATTTTATCAGTAATTTTTATCTTGATATAGCACAGCAATATCGTAAATGGCTTTCTTTTTTATTATTTCGAGATATAATTTATTCCTTTTGATTTGAAATTTATTAAAATAAAATGCAGAAGAGAAATACTCAGCAACGCCGCCAAGCAATTGTAAAAATTGTACAACAGCAAGACGAAGTTAGCGTTGAACATCTAGCTAGCTTATTTGAAACATCAGAAGTTACGATTCGTAAGGATCTTACGATTTTGGAAGAGGGGGGCTTTTTATTACGTCGTTATGGTGGAGCGATGAAAATGCCTGAAGGCCTCGTTGATGAGCAAGGAGAAGGTGAGAATGTTTCGATTCAAAAGATGGCGATTGCAAAATGTGCAGTAGAGCTGATTCGAGATCACAATCGTATTATTGTGGATAGTGGTCGTACAACAGGGGCATTAGTTAAGGTGCTTCATCAAACAGGCTTAGTGATAATGACGAATTCATTAGCGTTAGCGAATGAGCTGATTTCTTTAGAGTGTGAACCTACGGTATTGATGACCGGTGGCACTTGGGATATGCGTTCTGAATCATTTCAGGGAAAAGTCGCAGAGCAGGTGCTGCGTTCTTATGATTTTGATCAGCTTTTTATTGGGGCTGATGGTCTGGATTTAGCTCGTGGTACAACTACGTTCAATGAGTTAGTCGGATTAAGTCAAGTGATGGCAGAAGTAAGCCGTGAGGTGATTGTGTTAATTGAGAGCGAGAAAATAGGGCGAAAAATGCCAAACCTTGAATTAGGGTGGTCGCATATTGATAAGTTAATTACCGATAATCAATTAAGCTCAACTATTCGTGCTGACATTGAGCAGCAGGGGATTGAGGTGATTATTGCAAAGTAGTTTCCTATTTTCCTTCCCTAACGAACCATTTGCGGTGTGAACAGATGCAAAAATGAAAATAGAGAGAAATTTTTCTCTAAAAAACCATTATTGTTAAGTAAAAAAAGGATTATTAATTTTATGTGTGGAATTGTTGGGGCGGTCGCCCAGCGTGATGTTGCAAGGATCTTAGTTGATGGATTACATCGCCTTGAATATCGAGGTTACGATTCGGCGGGGGTTGCCGTCTTAAATAAAAATACAATACAAACGGTGCGGCGTGTTGGCAAGGTTGAGGCGTTAGATGAGGCGTTGTGTGCTGAACCATTGCAAGGGCAAACAGGTATTGCTCACACCCGTTGGGCTACACATGGTGAAGCGAGTGAGGCTAATGCCCACCCACATTGCTCGGAGGATATTGCAGTAGTACATAATGGTATTATTGAAAATTACGAAATATTGAAAACGACCCTGCAGGCAAAGGGATATGTTTTTCAGTCGCAGACGGATACCGAAGTGATTGCTCATCTTGTCGCGTGGGAGTTGCAATCTGCCAGTTCGTTGTTAGAAGCCGTACAGAGAACTGTGGTGCAGCTGCGTGGGGCTTACGGCACTGTGATAATGAATAAAAATGAGCCTGAACATCTGATTGTGGCACGTTCAGGGTCTCCGCTAGTGATTGGTTATGGGGACGGAGAAAATTTTATTGCCTCTGATCCGCTTGCTTTATTGAGCGTTACTCGCCGTTTTAGTTATTTAGAAGAAGGGGATATTGCGGACGTTTATTGCCATCGTGTTGAAATTTACACACAAACTGGTGAGAAGGTACAGCGTGAAATTTTGGATAACTGTTTTACCGATGATGCGGCAGATAAAGGTATGTATCAGCACTATATGCAAAAAGAAATTTTTGAACAACCGCTCGCTATCACGAATACTCTTGCTGGAAGAATTGAAAATGGCCGATTAAATCTCAATACTTTTGAGCAAGAGGCTCAAGAAATTTTGCAGAAAGTTGAGCATATTCAAATAGTCGCTTGTGGCACATCATACAACGCTGGAATGGTTGCTCGTTATTGGTTTGAAGATTTGGTGGGTATTAGCTGCGATGTGGAAATAGCCTCTGAATTTCGCTATCGCAAATTTGTTACACGACCAAATAGTTTGCTGATTACACTCTCTCAGTCGGGCGAAACTGCAGACACGCTTGCTGCAATGCGTTTGGCTAAAACTTCAGGCTATATGGCAACAATGGCGA
This sequence comes from Nicoletella semolina, assembly GCF_004345745.1. Classification (GTDB taxonomy): domain Bacteria; phylum Pseudomonadota; class Gammaproteobacteria; order Enterobacterales; family Pasteurellaceae; genus Nicoletella; species Nicoletella semolina. The sequence goes on from NZ_SLXJ01000015.1 coordinate 10,668, forward strand.
TTTGTAATGTGGCAAGTTCTTCCCTTGTACGTGAGGCTGATTTTGCTTTTATGACTAAGGCTGGGGTGGAGATTGGAGTGGCTTCAACCAAGGCTTTTACTACGCAACTCACTTGTTTATTGCTGTTAAATATTGCAATTGGGCGGTTGCAAGGTTCGCTGAATGAAATGCGAGAATGTCAAATTGTACAAGCTTTACAACGTCTGCCTGTTCAACTTGAGAGCGCTTTGGGGCTAAATAATGTAATTGAGCAACTTGCCAGTGATTTTGCAGATAAGCAACACACGTTGTTTTTAGGGCGTGGTGAGTTCTATCCTATAGCGATGGAATCGGCGTTAAAACTCAAGGAAATTTCTTATATTCACGCTGAGGCTTATGCCTCTGGTGAGCTAAAACACGGACCTCTTGCGTTGATTGATAATCAGATGCCTGTGATTGTGCTTGCTCCAAATAATGTGTTGTTAGAAAAAGTGAAGTCTAATATTGAAGAGGTGCGTGCGAGAGGCGGATTGCTCTATATTTTCACTGATCAAACAGCTGGGTTTAATGAAGTTGCTGGGGTGAAATTGATCACAACCGTGCAAATTGATGAGGTTATTGCCCCTATTTTTTACACTGTGCCGCTACAACTGTTCGCCTATCACGTTGCTTTAATTAAAGGCACGAATGTAGATAAACCAAGGAATTTAGCAAAAGCGGTAACGGTGGAGTAAATAGTAGTTGCATTTGTGATTGCATTGATAAAATCGTGTAACAGAGACTAAGGCAAGTAATTACAACAGAAGTAAGTTACTTGTTTTTTTGCAAAAAATAGCTATAATTCCACCGCTTGTTTTGTATTTAAAGAAATCTATTGAGAGAGATCTCGAAAGAAATAACAAACAAGCGATATGCCCTCACCTCGAACGAGGGTTTTCTTTTTACTATCAAACTTTTAGAGGACGGTTATGGTAACCATTCGTTTAACTCGTGGCGGAGCTAAAAAACGCCCATTTTATCAAATCGTGGTGGCGGACAGCCGTAGCCCACGTGACGGTCGTTTCATCGAGCGTTTAGGTTTTTTCAATCCAATTGCAGCAGGTCAAGCTGAGCGTTTACGTTTAGATGTTGCAAAAGTTGACGCTTGGATTGCAAAAGGTGCATCGCTTTCTGATCGTGTTCAAACCTTAGTAAAAGAAGCACGCAAAGCGGCTTAATTAAAGGTATTAATACAAGCGGTTGTTTTCTGTAAATTTTTTTTGATAGGTGAATATGAGCGAACAAAAACTGGAAGTTGTCGGAAAGTTAGGGGCGACTTATGGTATCCGTGGCTGGTTACGTCTTTATTCATCAACAGAAATCGCAGAAAGCATTTTTGACTACTTACCTTGGTTTTTAAAAATCAAAGGGAAGTGGCAGGCTGTCGAATTAGAAAGTTGGCGTTATCATAACAATGATTTGATTGTGAAATTAAAAGGCACAGATGACCGAGAGGCGGCACAGCTTTTAACCAATGCTGAAATAGGTGTAGCGTTAAGTGTGTTTCCAACATTAGACGAGGGAGATTATTACTGGCACGATTTAATTGGTTGCCAAGTAGTGAATGTTGACGGCTATACGATGGGGCTGGTGAGCGAATTAATGGAAACAGGATCAAATGATGTGCTTGTGGTGCGTGCAACAGCAAAAGACGCTTTTGGAAAGCAAGAGCGGTTAATTCCGTTTTTATACGAACAAGTAGTTAAAAGAGTCGATCTCACCACGAAAACAATTACAGTGGATTGGGACGCTGGTTTCTAACCTCAGGTATGCGGTTAGCTTTAATAAAAAGACGTTGAGGCAACAGAGATAGCAATGTGGATTGGTATCATTTCGCTGTTCCCTGAGATGTTTAAAGCGATTACCGATTTCGGGGTAACAGGACGTGCAGTAAAACAAGAACTTCTGCAAATTCAATGTTGGAATCCTCGTGATTTTACCTTTGATAAACATCGTACCGTAGATGATCGCCCTTATGGTGGTGGTCCAGGTATGTTGATGATGGTACAGCCTTTGCGTGATGCTATTCATCAAGCAAAAGCGAGAGCTAAGGCAGAAGAAGGTGGGGAGGCAAAAGTTATTTACCTCTCGCCGCAAGGACGTAAACTTGATCAGGCTGGCGTAAAAAGTCTTGCAAGTAATCAGAAGTTGATTTTGGTTTGTGGACGTTATGAAGGCATTGATGAACGATTGATTCAGACAGAAATTGATGAAGAATGGTCAGTCGGAGATTATGTTCTGACAGGGGGGGAATTGCCTGCAATGACGTTGATTGATGCAGTTGCAAGGTTTATTCCAGGGGTACTTGGGAAGCAGGCTTCAGCAGAAGAAGATTCTTTTGCGAGCGGATTGCTAGATTGTCCCCATTATACTCGCCCTGAAATACTGGACGGTTTGCCTGTACCTGAAGTGCTGATGTCTGGACACCACGAGAAAATTCGCAAATGGCGACTGGAACAGTCTCTAGAGCGGACGTGGTTAAGACGCCCTGAGCTATTAGATAGCCTAGCTCTGACTGACGAACAAAAAGGGTTGTTGCGTAAAATTAAGCAGCAACAAGATTCAGTTAATTCTAGGACATAAAAGGTTTAAAAAATGAGTAACATCATCAAACAACTCGAACAAGAACAATTAAAACAAAATATCCCAAGCTTCCGTCCAGGGGATACATTGGAAGTTAAAGTTTGGGTAGTAGAAGGTAGCAAAAGACGTTTGCAAGCGTTCGAAGGCGTGGTTATTGCAATTCGTAACCGTGGCTTGCACTCTGCATTTACACTGCGTAAAGTTTCAAACGGTGTAGGTGTTGAGCGTGTATTCCAAACTCATTCACCAGTAGTAGAAAGCATTTTTGTAAAACGCAAAGGTGCGGTGCGTAAAGCGAAACTTTACTACTTGCGTGAGCGTTCAGGTAAATCTGCTCGTATTAAAGAGCGTTTAGGCGACTAATCCTAAACGAACGATGAAAAGGCTTGGGAGGACAATTTGGTTACCCCAAGCCTTTTTTGTTTATTATATTTTTGTGCTATCTGCACAAGCGGTTAGAACTTTGTGATTTTTTGCAAATATTTCCGCTGAATAATTAATGAAATAGTTAAGGGCTAAAGTAGCGATACATTTAAGTCGTGATCTGCTCCAACAATTCTGACTCGCTTACCTGCGACAAATCCCGCTTCTTTTTTCTGTACAACTACAATTTCTTGCCCATTATCTTTGCGAATAACGAGTTCTAAAGAATCCACTTGAGCTGTTTTCTGCTCGACTTTATTGCCAATAATCGCAGCAGCTACCGTACCAATTGCACTGGCGATAGTTTTGCCTGAACCTCCGCCTATTGCTGAATCAGCGACGCTGCCAATCACGTCTTGGTTATCTGCTTAAATAGCAACTTCACGAGTTGAAACGATCGTGTCATAGCTGATAGAGCGAGCTTCCTTCGCTTTGTTACCACGGTAAACACTTCTACTGTTGTAAAGGTAATTTTTTCATCATATTTCTCCAATAAAAAAGTTCAAAGCAACAGCTCTGAACGAACAATGGTATTTATATCGTAAGGGTGTAATTTGAGACAGCAATTGTTTTGGCTCGTTTTATTTTTAAGAGAAATAGCGATGCTTGGATTTGGTAAGCGTTCACCTGCGACCTGAGGTTGGCTGATTTTTATATTAAGATCAGTATGGTCAGTTAATTGGTATGTTGTAGTTAGCCGCACTATCCATTGTTCAACTGTCTCATTGGTTAAAAATGGAACAACAATTTCACAATGCTCCCAGCCTTCCTTTGGGTAGGTTTTGCTTTTTGGGAAGGGAAGCTCAATCACCGAAATAGCCTGATGACAAAAAGGGAGCGGTTCGTGTAGGCTAAATAATGCAATTGGGCGACCATTTACCTCGCTTTGTTTAAGTAGTGTGCTGTTGTTTAATAGCATTTTATACCAATGCTCAGCCGTTTGAGTATTATTCATTCGTACAGCAAGGTGGTCAATCTCAAATAATGATAAATTAATCTGGGCAAGTTGAGCAATTTGTTCGATTTTTTGTTGAAATACAACAAGATCACCAAAACAAGCGGTCATTTCCTCGTAAAATTTTGCATTTTTTAGTATCATTGGCACTAATTTTTACAGTAAAAGATAGGTTATCTCGTGAATATTCAGCATATTTTATCGGAAAAAATCCAACAAGCAATGATTGCCGCAGGGGCAAAGCAAGACGTGGAGGCGTTGGTGCGTCAGTCAGGCAAGCCGCAGTTTGGCGATTACCAAGCCAATGGCATTATGGGGGCAGCCAAAAAATTGGGGCAAAATCCCAGAGAATTTGCTCAAAAAACCTTAGAGCAGCTTGATCTTAGTGGCATTGCCAGCAAGCTAGAGATTGCAGGTCCAGGGTTTATCAATATTTTCTTAGACCCCACTTGGCTGGCAATGCAAGCATCAGCCGCCCTTAGCGGCGACAGATTGGGCGTGGATTTGCAGGCTGCCCAAACCATTGTGGCGGATTATTCCTCCCCCAATGTCGCCAAAGAGATGCACGTTGGGCATTTACGCTCAACCATCATCGGCGATGCGGTGGTGCGTACGCTGGAATTTTTGGGACACAAGGTGATCCGAGCCAATCACGTTGGCGACTGGGGGACGCAGTTTGGTATGTTGATTGCCTATCTTGAAAAGATGGAGAACGAGCAAGCCACAGCGATGGATTTGGGCGATTTGGAGGCGTTTTATCGTGCTGCCAAGGCACATTATGACTGCGATGAAACCTTTGCTCAAAAGGCTCGAGGCTATGTAGTGAAGCTGCAAAGTGGCGATGAATATTGCCTCACAATGTGGCAAAAATTGGTCAATATTACGATGGAGCAAAACCAAAAAAATTACGACCGCCTCAATGTTACCCTCACCCAAAACGATGTGATGGGCGAAAGTTTGTACAACCCAATGCTGCCAGAAATTGTGGCGGACTTAAAAAATAAAGGCTTAGCGGTGGAAGATGACGGGGCGTTTGTGGTGTTTTTAGACGAATTTAAAAACAAAGAAGGCGAGCCGATGGGCGTGATTGTCCAGAAAAAAGATGGCGGATTTTTGTACACGACCACCGACATCGCCGCTGCAAAATATCGCTACGAAACCTTAAATGCCGACCGTGCGTTGGTGTTTTCCGACTCTCGCCAAGCACAGCATATGCAGCAAGCGTGGCTGATTACTCGCAAGGCAGGCTATGTGCCTGAGCAATTTAGCCTTGAGCATCACTATTTTGGTATGATGCTGGGCAAAGATGGCAAACCGTTCAAAACTCGCACAGGTGGCACAGTGAAGCTGGCAGATCTGCTTGATGAAGCCGTTGAACGAGCCACTGCACTGATTGCACAAAAAAATCCAAAACTGACCGCTAGCGAACGCCAAGCCGTGGTAGAAGCCGTGGCGATTGGGGCGGTGAAATACTCTGATTTATCCAAAAACCGTACCACGGATTATGTGTTTGACTGGGATAATATGCTAAGTTTTGAGGGCAACACCGCCCCTTATATGCAATACGCCTACACTCGTGTTCGCTCAATTTTTGAGCGTGCAGGCATTGATATGAGCACAGCCGCTGGCGAAATTGTGCTAAATGAAGACAAAGAGCGGTCGCTTGCATTAAAATTATTGCAATTTGAAGAAGCTCTGACCACACTCGCCAAAGACGGCACGCCGCACATTTTGTGCCAATATCTTTATGAATTGGCAGGTATCTTCTCCAGCTTCTACGAGGCTTGCCCTATTCTACATGCCGAGGAAAATGTGAAAAATAGCCGCCTAAGACTTGCCAGCCTCACCGCCCAAATTCTAAAGCAAGGCTTGGATTTATTGGGTATTAAAACGGTGGAGAAAATGTAGGTGTAAATAAACAGTGTTATAAAACGCAAAATAGCCTAAGTATGAGTGGCAAATCAAATCATTAAAAGATGAAAACCACATTGTCAGTGATGTGGTTTTCGCTCAAAGTCTCGCCATACATAAATCAAAATATGAGTATTTGTCATTTTACTGCCATATTTTTAGTGGATAATATCAACGTCCATTTCACAGGAGAGACAAATAATGAAGCAAAAACTCATCACTTTGGCACTAACCATGACAGTTTTTTCAGGCACCTTCCTATCAACCAATAGTGTTGCCACACCTTTTTATCCCAATAAAGAAAAACTGGTTATCGCCCATCGTGGGGCCAGTGGCTACTTACCTGAGCATACGCTAGAGAGTAAAGCCTTAGCTTTTGGTCAACGAGCTGATTATTTAGAGCAAGATTTGGCGATGACCAAGGACAACCACATCATTGTGATTCATGATCATTTTCTTGATGGTCTGACTGATGTAGCTACAAAATTTCCCAATCGCCATCGTGCAGATGGTCGTTATTATGTGATTGACTTTACCTTGGCTGAAATTAAAACGTTAAAGATGACTGAAAACTTCAAAACCACAGACGGCAAGCAGCACCCAGTTTACCCAAATCGCTTTCCACTTTGGAAATCTCACTTTACCATTCACACGCTAGAAGAAGAGATTGAGTTTATTCAAGGGCTTGAGAAATCTACAGGCAAGAAAATTGGTATCTATCCAGAGATCAAAGCCCCTTGGTTGCATCATCAAGAAGGCAAAGATATTGCGTTAGAAACCTTAAAAGTGCTTAAAAAGTATGGCTATACCACCAAGCAAGATCCTGTTTATTTACAAACCTTTGATTTTAATGAGCTTAAGCGTATTAAAACCCAGCTTTTAGCACAGTTAGGCATGGATATTAAGCTGGTTCAGCTGGTGGCTTACACCGACTGGCAAGAAACTCAAGAAAAAAATGCACAAGGCAAATGGGTAAATTACAGCTACGATTGGATGTTCAAACCCAATGCGATGGCTGAGGTTGCAAAATATGCCGACGGCGTCGGCCCTGGTTGGTATATGTTAATTGATGATAAAAAATCCAAAGCTGGTCACATCATTTATACTCCGCTTGTAAAAGAGCTAGCTAAATATAATTTAGAATTACACCCTTATACAGTAAGAAAAGACGCTCTACCTGAGTTTTTCTCTGATGTAAATCAGATGTACGATGCTTTATTAAATCAGGCTGGAGCGACAGGCGTATTTACTGACTTTCCAGATACGGCCGTCGCATTTTTAGAAAAATAGATTGCTATATTTGGGAAATTGCAAGCGGTCTATTATATGGTAATGCTTGCAATTTCTTTTCTTTGTTAAAATGCTATCATGTAGAGTGAACAATTTTTAGATATTTCTATGGTTAGACATATCCGTAGTTCATTAGGCGTTGGTAGCGACGTTCAAGCAGTTGTTCCTTATCTAGGTTAGTCAGTTCTGCTAAATCCTCTAATATTCGCTGTTTTAAATTTACTGCCATTTCATTGTGATCACGATGTGCCCCACCAAGTGGTTCTGGTACGATACTGTCAATCAGTTCTAGTTCTTTTAAGCGAGTTGCTGTCAGTCCCATTACTTCAGCTGCAGTGGACGCTTTTTCGGCACTTTTCCATAAAATAGAGGCACATCCCTCAGGTGAAATCACTGAATAAGTGCTGTATTGTAACATATTGACCTTATCTCCCACCCCAATTGCTAATGCACCGCCTGATCCACCTTCGCCAATGACAGTACAGATAACAGGTACTTTAAGAGTAGACATTTCTCGTAAATTACGAGCAATAGCTTCGGATTGCCCACGTTCTTCTGCTCCAATGCCAGGGTAAGCCCCAGGGGTGTCGATAAAGGTGATAATTGGCAGGTTAAAACGTTCTGCCATTTGCATTAAACGTAGGGCTTTGCGGTATCCTTCTGGGGCTGGCATACCAAAATTACGCTTCACTTTATCTTTTACGTTGCGTCCCTTTTGATGACCAATAACCATTACTGGGCGGCCATCAAGTCGAGCGATACCACCAACAATCGCTTTATCGTCCGAAAAAGCACGATCACCCGCTAATTCATCAAATTCGGTAAAAATTCTCTCAATATAATCTAAGGTATAAGGGCGACTAGGGTGGCGTGCCATACGAGATATTTGCCACGAATCAAGGTCTGCAAATGTTTTTTTAGTTAATTCTTTGCTTTTTTTCTGTAAGCGAGCAATCTCGTCATCTAGGTTAATTTTATTATCTTCCCCTACAGCGGAGCGTAATGCTTCAATTTTTGCTTCTAGTTCTGCTATTGGTAATTCAAAATCCAAGTATTCTTGGTTCATATAGGCTCCTTTCAAGCACATAATCAATGAAAATGTATCATTTTGCGTGATTTGGCGGATTCTAGCAAATATTCCTTTTTTTGTCTTGCGTTGAGAGGGGGTAAAAAAATGGTGAACCAATGTTCACCATCTAAATCACAACTTGTTACTAAGCATAGTACATCTTACTAAGCATAGTACATCTCAAATTCCACTGGGTGTGGCGTCATATTCAGGCGTTCAACTTCTTTACGTTTGATTTGGATATATGCTTCGATAAATTCTTTACTGAATACGCCACCTTGCGTCAGGAATTGGTAATCGCTTTCTAAATTATCCAGTGCTTCGCCTAATGAATTTGCTACAGCAGGAATATCTTTTAACTCTTCAGGGGGTAAGTCATAAAGGTTTTTATCCATTGCCTCACCAGGGTGGATTTTATTTAATACGCCGTCTAAACCTGCCATCAATAATGCAGAAAATGCAAGATATGGATTGGCTAGCGGATCAGGAAAACGTGCTTCAACACGAGTTGCTTTTGGCGTAGTTACCGCAGGGATTCGAATTGAGGCTGAACGATTGCTAGCAGAATAAGCGAGTAAAACAGGAGCTTCGAACCCAGGTACTAAGCGCTTGTAGGAGTTTGTACTTGGGTTAGTGAAGGCATTTAAGGCTTTGGCGTGCTTGATTATACCGCCAATGTAGTAAAGTGCAGTATCTGATAGCCCTGCGTATTTATCTCCCATAAACACATTTTTGCCCGCTTTACTTAATGACATATTGCAATGCATTCCAGAACCATTGTCCCCAGCAAAAGGTTTTGGCATAAAGCATGCGGTTTTGCCGTGTTCTAATGCGACATTTTGTACCACATATTTGTAAATTTGGGTTTCGTCGGCTTTTGCTGTTAATGTATTAAAACGAGTAGCAATCTCATTTTGTCCTGCTGTAGCCACCTCGTGGTGGTGAGCTTCAATGACAAGTCCCATTTGTTCTAAGATTAGGCACATTTCTGAGCGAATATCGTGAGCGGTGTCAATTGGTGCAACAGCACAGTACCCCCCTTTCTTTAGTGGGCGATAGGCGTTGTTACCATTTTCATATTTGCGGTTGGTATTCCACATTGCTTCAGCATCATCAATGTGATAAGAAACATTATTTGGCTCAACCGAAAAGCGGACATCTTCAAATAAAAAGAATTCAGGCTCTGGACCAAATAGCACACTATCTGCAATACCTGTGGATTTTAAGTAGTTTTCTGCACGCATTGCAATGGAACGAGGATCTCGGTCATAGCTTTGCATTGTATTTGGATCGGAAATACTACAGCGGATTGTTAGAGTGGGGATACGAGCGAAGGGGTCAAGGGTAGCGGTTTCAGGTATTGGCATTAACAGCATATCGGCTTTATTAATTGCTCTCCACCCTTCAACAGAAGAGCCATCAAACATTTTGCCTTCTTCAAATAAATCTTCTAAATCATTGTCGATAAGGCTAACAGGAAGGGAAACACCGTGTTCTTTACCTTTTATGTCGGTAAATTTGAGTAACACAAATTTAATCTCGTGTTCTCGAATAAGTTTAGCAACATTTTCAATTGCATTAGCGGTTGTAGAAAGAGGCATAGTGAGCAGTCCTTGAGTAAAAAAGAGAATAAAAGACAGAATAGATTGCCAATTTGTCAATCTTTGTCAGCGGTAAAAGATACTAAATTTCATTCATTTGAAATATAGGGAAACGGAAAGTTTACATAAAATTACAAAAGGAGCTTTTGAAAAAAGAAGAACGCTGGGAGAGCGGTCTGTAGCGAAGGTATTTTTGCAAAATTTATTTGATTGTTGGAGAATGCTGAAGCATTGAGCGAGCTGATTGCATACTGCGTTCAACGGTGGTTCGACGAGGATCATCTTCAGGCATTAATTTGAGCATCATTCCCCAAGTTACTGCAGCCATTTTATAATCTTCTTGTTCAAATGCACGAAAAGCTAGCAAGCTAAGTGCCTCAATATTGGTGTGATCAGCTCGAATTAAGGCTTTTAAAATTTCCTCGCCTTTTGCTTTATCTTGTGGATCATCAGAGTACATCAGTATTTCCACATAGCGTAGTCGGTAGTGCTGGTTTTCTGGTTGAATTTGGCTGGCTTTAGCAAAGCTGTCTAATGCCAGTTGTCCGTTATTAGTTGCCATTCCGATTTGCCCCAGCGTAAACCAAGCGGCGTGATCTTGTGGTTTTTTCTGTAGTTCAACTCGCAAAGCCATCGCAAACTGGTTGAGTTCTTCTAATGACAGTGGATTGGTATCTTCGGTTTTTATTCTTTCATAAAAATAGGACAGTTTTTGGTGGCTTGCACTGAGCATTGAATCATCAAATTTTGAGCCAACTTGCCAATAGATAGCCGTACTGACAAGTGGAACGATCAATAACAAAGCCACAAACCACGTTTTGTATGCAAATTTTTGTGTAGATGTGACCGCTTGTGTCTGTATGGGAATATCATCAAGCAAATTTTGCTGAAGCTCTTGCCTGGTTTGTTCAAGATCGTCAATTTTTCCTTGTTCAGCTTCTTGCTCAGTCTCTTTTAGACGGTCAAAATAGAAAGCTTTATTTAGCTGATCCCGCAATTTAGACTCTTTTTGAGCATCTTTTTTTAGTAATGGATAAAAACTTATCAGACAGATGACTAGGGATATGGCAACTATTACAATAAAAAACATTATTTTTCCCTCTTGTTTAAAATGGCGTTGAGGCGAGCTTGATCAAGCATTTTTTCAGAGTTCAAGTCAGAATTGACCGCTTGTTTTGCTGTTTTTTTACGTTGTGCTAAGAAGAATAGACCAAACAAAACCAATAATAGTGGTATCACCCAAAGCAATATCGTTGCAGGCGTAATTGGCGGATCATAAGTAACGAAATGTCCATAGCGTTCGATCATATATTCAACTATCTCGTCTTTGCTTTTGCCTTGTTTAAGCAATTCGAGTGTTTTATTTCGCATATCGGTTGCAATGGTTGCATTCGAATCAGCAATATTATTATTTTGACATTGAGGGCAGCGTAATTCTTGAATTAACGTGCGGTAATCCGCTTCTTGTTTGGGGGAGTCAAATTGCTCAATATCTAAAGAAGCTATCGCCAGCGAAGGTAATAAATAGAGGCATATCAAGATTATTTTTTTCATTTTATTTCAACTTTTCGTAAATTGGCTTAAGTGTTTTTTCCCATACGGAAGCATTAACATCGCCTGCATGGCGGTAATGAATAATGCCGTTACCGTCAATGATAAAGGTTTCAGGTGCACCGTATACACCTAAATCTAAACCCAATGAACCTTTAGGATCAAAAACTACAGCTTGATAAGGATTGCCATAATGCTCAAGAAATTTAATGGCTTTGGTGCGGTCATCTTTGTAGTCTATTCCTACTATTTCCACGCCCTGTTCTGCCAAGATAGTAAGGTATTCGTGTTCAGCGTAGCACGTTGGACACCACGTTGCCCAAACATTAAGTAGGCGAGGTGAGCCTGTTTTTACGATGTTTTGATCGACAAATTCTTCAGAAGATTTGACCGCTTGCAAGCGAAAATTGGGAACACTCTTGCCAATTAATACAGATTCCAGTTTTTTGGGGTCATCACCTTGAGCATTGAGATTGAGCTGTATCATAAAAGCAACAATTAAACCCAAAAAAACAATAAGCGGAAGAAGGAGTTTTTTATTCATTTCGATGATTATCCATAACAAGCGGTGATTTTTCTAGGGCTATGCAAGCTTTTTGAACTATGTAAGTTCTGTGAACTCTGTCAGCCCTACAAGCTATGCAAATTTTACTTGCGAAGTTTAACGGTTTCAACTGCGTGTGCATCGCCTTTGACTAAGATCAAATTGGCACGTTCACGGCTTGGTAAGATATTTTGGCGTAGGTTCAAGCCATTAATTTCGTCCCAAATGGTTGAGGCAGTTTGAATAGCTTCTTCTTCTGATAGCGTTGAATAATGATGAAAATATGCATTGGGATCAGAAAAAGCACTGCGGCGGAATTTTAAAAAGCGGTGAATATACCATTGCTTTAATAGCTGTTCATCAGCATCAACATAGATAGAAAAATCAACAAAATCAGACACAAATACGTTATGTGGGCTAGATGGGTAATTCATACCGCTTTGTAACACATTCAATCCTTCCAAAATAACAATATCTGCCTGATTAACTACACTGAATTGGTCGGGAATAATGTCGTAGGTTAAATGCGAGTAAACAGGTGCTTTGACCTGATTTTTCCCCGATTTTAAATCGGAAACAAAATTGATTAGACGGTGAATGTCATAGGACTCAGGAAAACCTTTCTTTTTCAATAGCTGTTTTTTTTCCAGCACAGCAAGGGGGTAAAGAAAACCATCAGTCGTGATTAATTCTACTTTATGTTCTTGTGAGAGCAAGGCTTGCAAAATACGAGCAGAGGTACTTTTGCCAACGGATACGCTGCCTGCAACGCTGATAATATAAGGCACTTTTGTATGAGATACACCTAAAAATTTGTTTAATACAGATTGACGCTTGAGGTTTTCTTCTATGTAGTAGTTAATCAGGCGAGCAAGAGGCAGATAAATAGTGCTAACTTCTTCTAATGAAAGGTCTTCGTTAAATCCTAACAACGGTTTTAATTTTTCCTCGGTTAAGGTGAGTGGCATTGATTTGCGTAATTCAGCCCACTGTTGGCGATTAAAGGTTAAAAAAGGCGTAATTTTAGGTGTAGATTGAAGTGTCATTGCCTATTACTCACTACATTTTTGAAGAGATCTATTCAAATTGAATAGAAGCTACGGAGATGAGAATATACAATATAAATGCTCTTAAATGGGGAAGTTATTTATAAAATTAGCGAGAATATCGAAAAAATCAGCATTTTGGATACTTTACAATCAAAAAGTCTTATTTTTGAAAAATTTTGCAAAAAATACTTGCAAGGATTTTGCAAAGCCCTATAATTCGCACCACTTGCTTACGACAATGCAATGCCGACTTAGCTCAGTAGGTAGAGCAACTGACTTGTAATCAGTAGGTCACCAGTTCGATTCCGGTAGTCGGCACCATCGCAATGTTTAACCAAGTATTCAGCTAATGTGGAGGGGTTCCCGAGCGGCCAAAGGGGGCAGACTGTAAATCTGTTGGCTCAGCCTTCGAAGGTTCGAATCCTTCTCCCTCCACCACGTCTTTAGTTGGATTTCTTATGGGACAGACGAATTTAGAACAGCGGGCATCGTATAATGGCGATTACCTTAGCCTTCCAAGCTAATGATGCGGGTTCGATTCCCGCTGCCCGCTCCAAGCGCTGATATAGCTCAGTTGGTAGAGCACACCCTTGGTAAGGGTGAGGTCGGCGGTTCAAATCCGCCTATCAGCACCACTCATTTCTTCTATCTTCCTCTTTTCCTTGTAAAGTAAACAGTATTTATTTCTACATTTGGTTAATGTGGTAACGTACCATCGTAACCGTGTTTGTTTAGAGGGACTTTAAAAATGTCTAAAGAAAAATTTGAACGTACAAAACCGCACGTTAACGTGGGTACAATCGGCCACGTTGACCACGGTAAAACAACTTTAACTGCAGCAATCACTACCGTTTTATCAAAACACTTCGGTGGAGCTGCTCGTGCATTTGACCAAATTGATAATGCCCCAGAAGAGAAAGCACGTGGTATTACCATCAACACATCACACGTTGAATACGATACAGCAACACGCCACTACGCACACGTTGACTGCCCAGGACACGCAGACTATGTAAAAAACATGATTACGGGTGCGGCACAAATGGATGGAGCAATCTTAGTAGTAGCAGCGACAGATGGTCCAATGCCACAAACTCGTGAGCACATTCTTTTAGGTCGCCAAGTAGGTGTACCATACATCATCGTATTCTTAAACAAATGTGATATGGTTGATGATGAAGAATTATTAGAATTAGTTGAGATGGAAGTGCGTGAACTTCTTTCACAATATGACTTCCCAGGTGATGACACACCAGTTGTACGTGGTTCAGCGTTACAAGCTTTAAACGGTGTTGCAGAATGGGAAGAAAAAATTCTTGAATTAGCAGGTCATTTAGACAGCTACATTCCAGAGCCGGAGCGTGCAATTGACAAACCATTCCTTCTTCCAATTGAAGATGTATTCTCAATTTCAGGTCGTGGTACAGTAGTAACAGGTCGTGTTGAGCGTGGAATCATCAAATCAGGTGAAGAAGTTGAAATTGTTGGTATCAAAGACACCACCAAAACAACCGTAACAGGTGTTGAGATGTTCCGTAAATTACTTGACGAAGGTCGTGCAGGTGAGAACGTTGGTGCATTATTACGAGGTACTAAACGTGAAGAAATCGAACGTGGTCAAGTGTTAGCGAAACCAGGTTCAATCACGCCACACACAGACTTTGAATCGGAAGTGTATGTGTTATCAAAAGAAGAAGGTGGACGTCATACTCCATTCTTCAAAGGTTATCGTCCACAGTTCTACTTCCGTACAACAGACGTAACAGGTACAATTGAATTACCAGAAGGTGTTGAGATGGTAATGCCAGGCGACAACATTAAAATGGTTGTTAGCCTAATCCACCCAATTGCGATGGACGAAGGTTTACGTTTTGCGATTCGTGAAGGTGGTCGTACAGTAGGTGCGGGCGTTGTAGCGAAAATCATCAAATAATTCGTTTGAATATTTGAAAGCAAAAACGAGATATTAATTAAGTATCAAAAAAAGCGTGTCGAGAGGCACGCTTTTTTATTGGTAATGATTTTTGAAGAATAATAAGCGAAGAAGTAATAGATCGTTAATAGCGATAATAGGATTAGAGTAGTAAAGCAGTGAGCTTTTGCAAAAAAATGGTAAAATAATACCGCTTATTATAAATGTAAAAGGAAGGTTTTATGGCACAAGTTTATGTTGTACACGGTTATACGGCTTCTGCACAAAGTCATTGGTTTGGTTGGCTAAAGACAGAACTGGAAAAAATTGGGGTGGTATGTGAGTGTTTGACTATGCCTGATTCGGATAATCCTACACCACAGGCGTGGTTAGAGCATTTAGGTAAGCAAGTTCACGTTGATGATCAGACTATCGTTATTGGACATAGCTTAGGGGGGCTTGCGTGGTTAAATTTTTTATCTCAAGCGTATTTAACGCCTCGTGGAGCAATATTTGTTTCTGGTTTCTATCAATCCCTCCCAAGCCTGCCAGAGCTGACTACCTTTTCTAATCTCTATGCGATTTCTCCATCATTAATGCCATTTAAATCTTATGTTGTTGCTTCACTTGATGACTCAATTGTGCCACATCAATATAGTGATGCACTGGCTGTGCATTTACAGGCGGATTATATTCGTTTGCCGACAGGTGGGCATTTCCTTGATAGAGAAGGCTGGACAACTTTTCCTCTTGTGTTAGAACTTGTGAAAAAACTGCTTCCTTAGGCATAGGAAAAAGATAAAACATAAAAGATAAAAAGTGCAGATCATAGTAGCTGCACTTTTTTATTTATCGTATGCGATGGGTTACTTGCCTAGGTTATCAAAGAAATTTTTTACGCCTTGAAAAAAACCTTCGTGTTTTGGGCGATGTTGGCTTTTTCCTTCAAGACTTTCTTCTAATTTACGAAGTAGTTCTTTTTGTTCCTCATTAAGTGATACAGGGGTTTCAATAATAACTTTGCAAATGAGATCGCCTGCATAACTGCTACGAGGTGTTGAAACGCCTTTGCCACGCAAACGGAACATTTTACCAGTTTGGGTTTCTGCTGGGATTTTTAATTTTAGTTTTCCATCTAGTGTTGGGACCTCAATCTCCCCACCTAATGCAGCCATTGTGAAACTGATTGGCACTTCACAATATAAGTTTGTTCCATCACGCTCAAAAATATCGTGCTGCTTAACGTGAATAACAACATATAAATCACCTGCTGGTGCACCATTTTCCCCTGCTGCACCTTCACCAGAAAGGCGAAGTTGGTTGCCTGTATCTACACCAGCAGGAATGGTCACGGTGAGATTTTTGGCTTTATGTACTCGTCCATCGCCATCGCACGATTTGCAAACTTTTTCTATTTTCTTACCGCTTCCGTGGCAGTGTGGGCAAGCCACTTCTGTCATAAAAAAGCCTTGTTGGCGACGTAGGCGACCGTGTCCACCACAATGTGAACAGGTTTCTACTTTTGAGCCTGCTTCTGCTCCAGAACCGTGGCAGGTATCGCATTCTGCTAATGTTTGAATGCGAATCTCTTTTTTGACACCTTTTACAGCTTCTTCGAGAGTGATTTCAAGGTTGTATTGCAAGTCATCACCACGCACGACACGGCTTCGGCGACCACCGCCACCAAATCCACCGCCGAACATTTCACTGAAAATATCTTCAAACCCACCAAATCCACCACTGAAGCCACCGCCTCCACCAAATCCGCCACCTTGCTCAAAGGCTGCGTGACCATATTGGTCATAAGCCGCACGTTTCTCGCTATCACCTAACACTTCGTAGGCTTCTTTAATCTCTTTAAACTTTTCTTCTGATTCTTTGCTGCCTTGGTTTTTGTCGGGGTGATGCTTCGCCGCTAAACGCTTATACGCACGTTTAATATCCTGCTCGCTCGCCCCTTTAGAAAGCCCAAGGATTTCGTAGTAGTCTTTTTTTGCCATAGTGTTTCGTTTGTAAAATTTTACGGAAATTTGACCGCTTATAATAAACTCCCCTCTTTGGTAAAGAGGGGGACTTGTTAGATATACCAAAAGAGCGTGTCGCCACGCCCTTTGTGGGGACGCAGTGCCTGCGTCCGTGGACACACGCTGTGTGCTGAACTACTTGTTATCCTTCACTTCTTCAAATTCCGCATCAACGACACCGTCATCTTTTGCAGTATTTTGCTCAGAACCGCCCGCTTGTTGTGCTTGGGCCTGTGCCGCTTGCATTAACGGTTCAGAAGCTTTCACTAACGCTTCGATTTTTGCTTCGATTGCGGCTTTATCTTCGCCTTTCGCTGCAGATTCAAGTTCTGCAACGGCGGTTTCAATTTTTGCTTTATCGTCTGCGTTTAATGCCTCGCCTGCTTCGCTGATTTGTTTGCGTGTAGCGTGAATAATGGCATCAGCTTGGTTACGAGTTTGCACTAACTCTTCAAATTTACGGTCTGCTTCAGAGTTAGCTTCAGCATCACGGATCATTTGTTCTACTTCGGCATCGCTCAAGCCAGAAGACGCTTGGATTTTGATTTGCTGCTCTTTGCCTGTGTTTTTATCTTTCGCTGACACATTGATAACGCCATTTGCATCAATATCAAAGGTAACTTCAATTTGTGGGATTCCACGAGGTGCAGGGTTAATCCCTTCAAGGTTAAATTGCCCTAAAGATTTATTATCAGCGGCACGTTTACGTTCACCCTGTAAGACGTGGATTGTTACCGCAGATTGGTTATCTTCCGCTGTTGAGAACACTTGCGATTTTTTGGTTGGAATCGTGGTGTTTTTCTCAATTAACGCTGTCATCACGCCACCCATTGTTTCGATACCCAGTGAAAGTGGGGTTACGTCTAATAAAAGGACATCTTTCACATCACCTTTTAATACGCCACCTTGCACTGCTGCACCTAGTGCCACTGCTTCATCTGGGTTCACGTCTTTGCGAGCTTCTTTGCCGAAGAAATCAGCTACTTTTTTCTGCACTAATGGCATACGAGTTTGACCGCCGACCAAAATGATGTCGTTGATTTCGTTTACTGATTTGCCAGCGTCTGCTAATACTGCTTTAAGTGAGTCGATTGAGCTATTGACTAAATCTTCCACTAACGCTTCTAATTTCGCTCGAGTAACGTTAATTGCTAGGTGTTTTGGACCGCTTGCATCAGCCGTGATATACGGTAAGTTTACCTCTGTTGATTGTGCTGAAGAAAGCTCAATTTTTGCTTTCTCTGCTGCTTCTTTAACACGTTGTAACGCCATTGGGTCGTTGCGTAAATCCACACCCTGTTCTTTCTTGAATTCATCAATGATGTAGTCGATCACACGGTTGTCGAAGTCTTCACCACCTAAGTGTGTGTTACCACCAGTCGCTAATACTTCGAAAGTTTGCTCGCCTTCAAAGTTGTCGATTTCGATGATTGAAATATCGAAAGTACCGCCACCTAAGTCATAAACTGCAATGACTTGGTTTTCTTTGGTTGAGCCTAAACCAAAGGCTAATGCTGCTGCGGTTGGTTCATTGATAATACGTTTTACATCTAAACCTGCGATACGTCCTGCGTCAATTGTTGCTTGACGTTGTGCATCATTAAAGTATGCAGGCACAGTGATTACTGCTTCAGTGACGGATTCACCCAAAAATTCTTCCGCCGTTTTTTTCATTTTTTTCAACACTTCGGCTGAAATTTGCGGTGGGGCTAATTTGTCGCCTTTCACGTTTACCCACGCATCGCCATTATCTGCTTTGGTGATTTCAAAAGGCATAATTTTAATATCACGTTGTACTTCATCACTCTCAAAACGGCGACCAATTAAACGTTTGATGGCAAACAATGTATTTTTCGGATTCGTAATTGCCTGACGTTTTGCTGGCTGACCAACGAGAGTTTCATTATCTGTGTATGCAATGATTGATGGTGTTGTGCGTGCACCTTCTGCATTCTCGATAACACGAGCTTTGTCGCCGTCCATAACTGCAACACAAGAGTTAGTTGTCCCTAAGTCAATACCAATAATTTTTCCCATTATAAAATCTCCAAATAGATGTATTCATAAGAAGTAGGATTTACTTTCCTACTTAGACGCCACCATAAATAGGGGCAATTTTGATAGCTTCAAGGGGAGATGTGAAAAATTTTTACTAGCGGTTAATTTGAGACAAAAATTTGCATACCTAAACGAGTAAGAGCTGGAGAGTAAACAAAAGAATGAATAGGTGATAAGGGGATAAAAAAATAGCAAGAATAAAGAATGGAAAAAATAAAAGAGACCTTGAACAACAAGGTCTAGGATAATCAATATCAAATTTGGTGGAGGTAAACGGGATCGAACCGATGACCTCTTGCATGCCATGCAAGCGCTCTCCCAACTGAGCTATACCCCCAAGCTGGACTGAATCATAGTAAAACAGGCTTTTTCTGTCAAGATTAAACACTGTTACTGAATGCGATTGACTAAAAAACAGCTTACTATGATTGTGATTGAATGAATGCAATTGCTTTTTGAATACGTTCGACTACTCGCTCTTTACCGATTAAGTGTGCAACAGCGTCCATTGACGGCGATTGCCCTGTGCCTGTAACCGCAACTCTAAATGGCATACCCACTTTACCCATACCAATGCCAAGTTCTGCTACAGTTTGGTTCATTGCATCGTGAATGGTATCAACTGTCCAATTTTGAAGAGCGGTTAGTTTCTCGGCTAATTTTGCAAGTGGTTGAATGGCTTCTGGCTTTAAATTTTTCGCTGCAGCTTTTTCTTCGTATGTGTTAAATTCTTGGAAAAAATAACCGCTTACACTTGCCATCTCTTTTAGTGTTTTGCAACGTTCGCCCAATAAGGTAACAATCTGTGGCAGTAAATCTACTTTGTTTTCATAGGTAATGCCTTGGTGGTGCAAATGCCATTTTAGATAGCTTGCCACATAAGCGGAATCGAGGGTGCGAATGTAATGCTGGTTAAGCCATTGCAGTTTTTCTGTATTAAACGCACTGGCAGACTTGCTGACTGATTCAATATCGAATAGCTCAATCATTTCTTGGCGAGAAAATATCTCTTGATCACCGTGTCCCCAACCTAGACGTACAAGGTAGTTAATTAAAGCTTCAGGAAGATAGCCATCATCACGATACTGCATTACACCAACTGCACCGTGGCGTTTAGATAATTTTTGTCCATCATCGCCTAAAATCATTGAAACGTGTGCATAAGTGGGGACAGGAGCACCCAATGCTTTGAGAATATTAATTTGGCGAGGGGTGTTATTGATATGGTCTTCGCCTCGTACAACGTGCGTAATTCCCATATCCCAATCGTCAACAACCACACAGAAATTGTAGGTTGGTGAACCATCGCTACGACGGATAATTAAATCGTCCAGCTCATTATTGCTGATTTCAATTATTCCTCGCACAGCATCTTCAAAGACAACCGAGCCTTCCGTTGGGTTTTTAAAACGGACAACGTGTGGCTCATTTATTGGGGGGAGGTCGTCATTTAAGCAATGGCGGTCGTAGCGTGGTTTTTCTTTGTTTGTTTCTTGCAAATTTCGTAAATTTTCTAACCGCTCTTTTGAGCAATAGCAGCGATACGCCAAGCCTTGCTCAAGCATTTGATCAATTACTTGATTATAACGATCAAAACGCTTCGTTTGGTAGTAAGGACCGTGTTCCCACGGCAAATTTAACCATTCCATTCCTTCTAAGATCGCCGCCGTTGCTTCAGGCGTTGAGCGTTCTAGATCAGTGTCTTCAATGCGTAACACAAACTCGCCCCGATGATGTTTTGCATAAAGCCAAGAGTAGAGTGCTGTTCTTGCACCTCCAACGTGTAAATAGCCTGTTGGACTTGGTGCAAAACGAGTTCTGACTTTTACATTGGGATCAAAAGGGAATAAATTTTCGATTTTCATAATTTGTTATTTTAGTGCTAAAGGAAATAAGGGGGTATTCTACTACGCTTATCAGAGATTTATAGAAAAATCTTCTTAGATTGAGTGAAAAAACGCCGAAAAAAACGAATCTAGCAAAAAGCGTTTGACGAGAAAATTTTAATCCCTATAATTCAACTCCACAACGGCGGGCGATTAGCTCAGTTGGGAGAGCACCTCCCTTACAAGGAGGGGGTCACTGGTTCGAGACCGGTATCGCCCACCACTTTTTTTAAAGTGTCTGTCGTTAGATTTATCTCCAATTTTAGGTCTCAAGTGGGCGATTAGCTCAGTTGGGAGAGCACCTCCCTTACAAGGAGGGGGTCACTGGTTCGAGACCGGTATCGCCCACCACTTCAGACTTAGAATCTCCGAAAACGCACTTGCATATCATTTGGGCGATTATGCTCAGTTGGGAGAGTACTTCCCTTACAAGGAAGGGGTACTGGTTCGAGACCAGTATGGTCCACCACTTCGTTTATTATTTAATTCATCTCTTTTCGCTAATCAATTTTTTATGGATAGAGCGTAGATTTATTCTATTGTAGTTCACAGCGTTATTTTTTGCGATCTTGATCGCAGATTTATCTTATGGAACTCGTCAATTTTGATAAAAAAGACTAGCCTAACAATGAAGACATCAGTAGAATTCGCTCTCCTTCTATTTGTACTTTGTATGTACTATTTTTTATCTTGCAAAATTAACCTTTTGCCATAAGTCGTGTAATAACGAGGCTACTAATGTCTGAAACAAAGTCTGAACAACTGCAATCAATAAATGTGGGTTGTAAGCAATCTAAATTTCCTAAAAAAGAAAAAGTTAATTTATTAAATTTAAATCGCCAGCAAATGCGAGAGTTGTTTGCTGAAATGGGAGAAAAACCTTTTCGAGCGGATCAGCTAATGAAATGGATTTACCATTTTGGTGAAGATAATTTTGATAATATGACTAACATTAATAAGGTGTTACGGGAGAAGTTAAAGCAAACCACTGAAATTAAAGCTCCAGAGGTTGCAGTTGAGCAACGTTCTTCAGATGGCACGATTAAGTGGGCTATGTGGGTGGGCGAACAGCAAATTGAAACGGTCTATATCCCAGAAGAAGATAGAGCAACTTTGTGTGTGTCTTCGCAGGTAGGGTGTGCGTTAGCTTGTACTTTCTGCTCTACTGCACAACAAGGATTTAACCGCAACTTGAGTGTGTCAGAAATTATTGGGCAGGTGTGGAGAGCGTCAAAAATTATTGGCAATTTTGGTGTAACAGGTGTGCGTCCGATCACCAATGTCGTAATGATGGGAATGGGGGAGCCATTACTCAATATGAATAATGTGATTCCTGCAATGGAAATTATGCTTGATGATTTTGCTTATGGTTTATCAAAACGCCGTGTTACGCTTTCTACATCAGGCGTTGTACCTGCGTTAGATAAAATGCGTGAGCAGATTGATGTTGCTTTAGCGATTTCTTTGCACGCACCAAATGATGAGTTGCGTGATGAAATTGTACCGATTAACAAAAAATACAACATCAAAATGCTTATTGATTCAGTGAATAAATATCTTGAGATGTCTAACGCTAATCACGGCAAGGTAACGATTGAATATGTAATGTTAAATCAGGTGAATGATAGTGTGGAACACGCCCACCAACTGGCAAAAGTATTAAAGCACACACCAAGTAAAATTAATTTAATCCCTTGGAATCCGTTTCCTGAAGCACCATACGCCAAGAGCTCTAATACACGAATAGATCGCTTTCAGAAAACTTTAATGGAATACGGCTTCACGGTAACGGTGCGTAAAACTAGAGGTGATGATATTGATGCGGCGTGTGGGCAGCTGGCTGGGGATATTATTGACCGTACTAAACGCACATTGGAAAAACGAAAATTTGGTGAGGGGATCCAAGTTCAAACGCATTAGGTTATCTTCTCTGTTTTTATCTTTATTTTTTATCAGACAGATTGCTCCCTCTGGTTGCGGCAAGCTGTCTGATAGGCAGAGAGAGAAATTAATTTTATGTTTAGAAAGACAAAAAAGGAAACAAACAGGAATGTTTGCAAAATTTTACCGAAATCTGACCGCTTGTATAGTGGCGATGTGGCTGGTAGGCTGCACTTCTAGCGTAGAACAAACAATATTTAACCGTTCGGAAGCAGTAAAGGCGAGGATCAATCTTGCATTGGCATACCTTGGACAATTTGATTACCCTAAAGCGAAAGAAAATATCGACAAGGCGATAGCTCACGATCCTAATGATTATTTACCTCACTCTGTATTGGCGTATTATTTTCAGCAAATTGGAGAACAAGATAAGGCAGAAAATACATACAAGCAAGCCCTTTCACTGAGTCAGGTTCAAGGCAGTAGTCATCAATATGACCCACATATTTTAAATAATTATGGTGCGTTTTTATGCAAATATGGGCGATATTCTGAAGCTGAGCAATTATTTACACAGGCTTTGGAGAGTGAGCTGCCCTATTATCATCAAGCAGACACGCTTGAAAATGTTGCCCTTTGTGCCAATCAAGCGAGAGATAATGATCGTCAACAACAAGCATTAACACAGCTAGAAAAATTAGAACCAGCGAGAGCGAGTAACTTAAGAGCTAAACTGACCCCATAAAATCATTTTTATTTTGTGATATTTGACTAAGCATCTCTTTTTCACCTTTCTATTTTTTATCGAAAATGCCATAATGGCTCGCTTTTTATCTTACAAATGGTAAGCAAATTGTTGCAAAAAATTGGTTAAAAAGCACTGCTTGCTGGATCATATCGAAATAGTATGATCAGATATGTCATACCGCTGAGTATGGCGTACAAGCCTTAATTTTGCCGTTCATTTAAGACAAGACAAATCGAACGTAAGACAAATTATTTTTTAGCGTAAATAAGAGCAACGACAGTCGAGAGACAGGCGAATTCCCTGATTGTAAGGGATTGCTCGGTTAGATATACATATAAGAGAAAGTTACAATGAAAAGAATGTTAATTAATGCAACTCAAAAAGAAGAGTTGCGAGTTGCCCTTGTTGATGGGCAGCGCTTATTTGATTTAGATATTGAAAGCCCTGGACACGAGCAAAAAAAATCGAATATTTATAAAGGTAAGATTACTCGTGTAGAACCGAGCCTTGAAGCGGCTTTTGTTGACTATGGGGCAGAACGCCACGGTTTTTTGCCTCTTAAAGAAATTTCTCGTGAATATTTTCCTGAAGGTTATGTATTTAGTGGTCGCCCAAATATTAAAGACATCATTAAAGAAGGGCAGGAAGTTATTGTTCAAGTGGGTAAGGAAGAGCGAGGGAGTAAAGGAGCTGCTCTTACCACCTTTATCTCTTTGGCGGGTAGTTATTTGGTGCTAATGCCAAATAATCCACGAGCAGGCGGTATCTCACGCCGTATTGAAGGTGATGAGCGTCTGGAATTAAAGGAGGCGTTAGATAGTCTTGATGTGCCAGATGATATTGGCTTAATTGTGCGTACAGCGGGTGTAGGAAAATCACCAGAAGAATTGCAGTGGGATCTGAAAGTGCTGTTGCATCATTGGGAAGCTATCAAAAAGGCAGCAGAATCTCGCCCAGCTCCATTTTTGATTCATCAAGAAAGTGATGTGATTGTGCGTGCTATTCGTGATTATCTCCGCAGAGATATTGGCGAAATTCTGATTGATAGTAAGAAAGTATTTGAAAAAGCCAAAAATCATATCCGCCTTGTTAGACCTGATTTTATCAATCGCATTCGTTTATACGAGGGTGAGGTGCCATTATTCAGTCATTATCAAATTGAGTCGCAAATTGAGTCAGCATTCCAACGTGAGGTTCGCTTACCATCAGGCGGCTCAATTGTGATTGATGTTACTGAAGCATTGACCGCTATTGATATTAACTCTGCTCGCTCGACTCGTGGCGGTGATATTGAAGAAACAGCATTAAACACCAACTTAGAAGCGGCTGACGAAATTGCTCGCCAGCTACGCCTGCGTGATTTGGGTGGTTTAATTGTTATTGATTTCATTGATATGACACCTATTCGTCATCAGAGAGAGGTGGAAAACCGTATTCGTGAAGCTGTTCGCCAAGATAGAGCTCGCATTCAGTTTGGGCGAATTTCTCGTTTTGGTTTACTTGAAATGAGTCGCCAACGCTTAAGTCCGTCACTAAGCGAAGCTTCAAGCCACGTTTGTCCTCGTTGTCAAGGTATAGGCAAGGTGCGTGATAATGAATCCATTGCGTTATCAATCTTACGTTTATTAGAAGAGGAAGCAATCAAAGAAAATTCTGTGCAGGTGCATACCATTGTGCCTGTGGAAATTGCTTCTTATTTGCTCAATGAGAAACGCCGTGCTATTAGTGAAATAGAAAAACGCCATAGCGTCAATGTTATTGTCGTACCAACGGAAAATATGCAGACTCCGCATTTTGATGTGTATCGCTTACGAGAAAATGAGATTACGACCACTTTAAGTTATGATTTGGCGAAGAATTATCAAAACAATGAAAACCTCTTTTCCAACACACACCACTCGTCTGAGGATCTGCTTGTGAGCCGTAATGAACCAATGATCACAGCAGAATCAGTGTTGCAAAGCTCTGAATTAAATCTACAACCAGCACCGACACCAGTGACACAGGAAGTGGAAAAGCCTTCCTTTTTCAGTCGGATTTTTGCAAAAATTAAAGCATTATTCACCGCTCATACTATAGAAGCAAAAGAGCCAGAAAAGAAACAAACCAAAGGCAAAAATCGTCATCAACGTGATCGCCGTTCGCCTCGACGTGAACGATCAAACCGAGTGCGTAGCGAGAGTAAATCTGCGACTGAACAATTAAAAGAGCCAACTGTAAATGAAGTGAAAAAACGCCGTGAGGTGATTGAGGAAACTGTTGAAGTTGCTCAACCAGAGCGTCAGCGTGAAGCTAATAAGGTTGCAGAACGCCGCCAACGTCGTGATTTGCGTAAGAAAGTGAGGGTTGAACAAAGTCAGGATCAGGTTGTGGTTAATGAAACTGCTGTTGAGTCAGAAAAAATTCAGCCTTTGCACGTTGTTTTAGAACACGTTGATACGCCAGAAATTGTATCAAACGATAAAAAGGTAGTAAGTGAAACGCTTCACGTTTCTAATGCCGTTGAGAGAGAAACAGAAAAGTTGGCTGTTAAAGAAGACAATGATGTGCGTGAAAATGGTCGCCAACGTCGACTACCTCGCCATTTAAGAGTGGGTAATCAACGTCGTCGTGAACGTAAAGAAGAATCGAAGGCAAGAATGCCTTTAACCTCAGCAGTTGCTTCTCCAGAACTTGCAAGCGGTAAGATTTGGGTAAAATTTTACGAGAAACCAAAAGAGAAAGTAGAGGAAAAAGTCGCATTTTTATCCGTTGATCAAATGCTTGAGCAGGAAGAAGTGGCTAGCTGCCCTACGGTGTTGTCTGGTGATGAGATCAAACAAATACAATCTTCTGTGGAGCTGGTTGCTCATCAAGCTATTTCTAAACAGACTGTATCTAAGAATAATGAGAGAGCTGTAGAGGCAGAAGTAAAAAATAAAGCAGAATTTGCTTCTGTTCAGCCATTTGGTGCAGTCATTACTCAGGCGACAGATAGAGATTTAGTGAAAGAGAATCACGCTCGTCGCCAAGTAAGAGCAACGGAAAATCTTAAGCAAACTCAAGGGAGCAGAGAGGAGAGTCCGACATTGTCTATAATGGATAATGATCAGCGTGGGTACCGATTTGAAGGCAAGCTAGGCACATTCTCTAGAGTATCACATACCCAAGTGGAAATGACTGTTGCTAGGGCTACCGATGAACCAACGAAAATGCTTCCAATAGCGGAATGGCAACACTCTAAATACTATTTCTATGGCAAGGGATTTGGTGGGCATAGCAGTGCTGTCAGCCACGTTTATTCCGCAGCGAGAATTGCTGGAATATACAATTAACTAAACCAACGCTTAAATTGTCAAGCAATTATAATGAACTTTGAAAGTTGGTTGCTGACTAAGATGAGCATTACTTAAAAATAGAGGAAATTCTTATGAAAAAATCATTATTAGCTTTACTTGTTTTAGGTTCAAGTGTGTCTTTAGTTGCTTGTGATCAAAAGGCTGCAGACATCAAATCTGCTGCTGAAGCGAAAGTTGAAGAAGCTAAAGTAGAAGCGGCTAAACTTAAATCTGAAGCTGTGGTAAAAGTGGAAGATGCAAAACAAGCTACTCAAGAAAAAATGGCTGAAGTAAAAGCTGATGCAGTTGAGTTAAAAAATGAAGCAGCAGAAAAACTTCAAGATACAAAACAAGATGCTCAAGAGAAAATAGCTGAAGTGAAAGAAGAAGTTGTTGAGATGAAAAATGAAGCAGCAGAAAAACTTCAAGATGCAAAACAAGTGACTCAAGAGAAAATAGCTGAAGTGAAAGAAGAAGTTGTTGAGATGAAAAATGAAGCAGCAGAAAAACTTCAAGATGCGAAGCAAGCAACTCAAGAGAAAATGGCAGAAGTTAAAGCTGATGCAATTGAAATGAAAGATGCAGCATCAAAAAAACTTGAAAATGCTAAAGATGCTATCGACAACAAAGTAGAAGAAATTAAATCAACGATTGAAAGTAAGTAGTGATTAGTATATTACACCCCAAAGTTAATATGTTACCTTTGGGGTGTTTTTTTACTTTACCCCAACGCTACTCGTGCATTTCTAAATAATCTTAACCAAGCACCGTCTTCTTGCCAGTTGTCTGGGTGCCAAGAGTTTGTTATGGTGCGGAACACTCGCTCTGGGTGAGGCATCATAATGGCAACACGCCCATCTGCATTAGAGATAGCGGTGATACCGTCCGTAGAGCCATTTGGGTTAGATGGGTAGATTTCAGTTGGATTGCCGTTATTATCAATGTATTGGGCGATAATAAGCTGTTGTTTTTGCAAATTTTCTAGCTGTTCTGACCGCTTGAATGCCACTTGTCCCTCACCGTGTGAGACTGCAATTGGCATATGTGATCCAGCCATTCCAGTAAACCAGTGGCTGTGAGTCTCATTGATTTTTACAAGGCTTAGCCGTGCCTCAAAACGTTCGGATTTATTGCGAACAAAATGCGGCCAGTTTTCTGTGCCAGGAATTATCTGAGCAAGGTGAGAAAGCATTTGGCAACCATTGCATACACCTAAAGCAAGGGTGTTTGGAACGGTGAAGAATTGGCTAAACTGCTCTCGGAGTGCTGTGTTAAATAGGATAGATTTTGCCCAACCTCCGCCAGCACCCAATACATCACCATAAGAGAATCCTCCGCACGCAACCAGTGCGTTGAAATGATTTAGGTTATGTCTACCGCTTATGAGATCTGACATATGAACATCAATCGCATTGAACCCTGCTCGATCAAAAGCAGCTGCCATTTCGTAATGGCTATTTACACCTTGCTCACGCAAGATAGCAATAGTTGGTTTTATGCCTGTGTTGATGAATGGTGCTGCGATATTTTCGTTGAGGTCGTAGGTCAAAAATGCAGATAAACCTTTGTTATTTGGATCTTTTTTGCTTTCAAATTCTTGGTCAGCACATTCTGGATTATCACGCAGACGCTGCATTTGATGGGTTAATTCCGCCCAAATGCCTCGTAACTCTGAGCGTTTTTCGCTGAGTAATTTGCGACTACCTCGTGTAATTTCAATGCGATCGTCTGTAACTACCGCTCCAAGCTCTTTGGTTAGGTGTGATAGATCGTGGGCTTGTAAGATTGCTCGTACAGCGGAAATTTCGCTTTCAGCGACTTGGATTATTGCCCCTAATTCTTCATTGAATAGTACAGCAAAATCGTTATCACCGAGTGCAGAGATATCCACTTCTACACCACAATTGCCTGCAAATGCCAT
This sequence comes from Nicoletella semolina, assembly GCF_004345745.1. Taxonomy (GTDB): domain Bacteria; phylum Pseudomonadota; class Gammaproteobacteria; order Enterobacterales; family Pasteurellaceae; genus Nicoletella; species Nicoletella semolina. The sequence goes on from NZ_SLXJ01000015.1 coordinate 39,409, forward strand.
TTCTGCAAGGGTGGTAATAAGACCACCGTCCGAGCGGTCGTGATAAGCCAGTAATTTGCAATCAGCAACGAGCTGTTGCATTGCGTTGAAAAAGTTTTTTAGTTTTTCAGCATTGACTACGTCAGCAGGCTTATCGCCTAATTGTTTATAAACTTGAGCAAGTGCAGTGGCTCCCAAGCGGTTTTTTCCCTCACCTAGATCAATAAGCAGTAGGCGTGATTGCCCTTTATCGGTACGAAGTTGTGGCGTAACCGTTTTGCGTACATCTTCCACACGAGCAAAGGCAGAAATAACAAGGGATAGCGGTGCAGTAACCGATTTTTGTTCACCGTTTTCCTGCCAAGTCGTCTTCATTGACATTGAATCTTTACCGACAGGAATTGTGATACCAAGCGTTGGGCAAAGCTCTTCACCTATGGCTTTAACTGCTTGATATAAGCCTGCGTCCTCACCTTGATGCCCTGCCGCCGACATCCAGTTGGCGGAGAGCTTAATGCGTTTAATATCGCCAATTTGGGTAGCAGCGATATTGGTAATCGCTTCTGCAACTGCAAGGCGTGCTGATGCAGCGAAATCTAATAAAGCAACAGGGGAACGTTCACCAATTGACATCGCTTCGCCAAAATAACTGTCGAGGCTTGCTGTCGTAACAGCACAATCGGCAACGGGAATTTGCCAAGGTCCAACCATTTGATCTCGTGCAACCATACCTGTTACCGAGCGGTCGCCTATCGTGATTAAAAAGGTTTTTTCTGCGACAACGGGTAACCGTAATACACGATGTAAGGCTTCTTTGAGTTCGATAGATTGAGTATCAAGCGGTCGGTTTTCAACGGTTTTAGACAAGACATCACGTTGCATTTTTGGGGTTTTACCCAGTAGCAGACTCATCGGTAAATCAATAGGATTATTATTGAATTCTGGATCAGCGAGAGTTAAATGTTGTTCTGCGGTTGCCTCCCCAACGATGGCAAAAGGAGCCCGTTCACGCTGGCAAAGTTCGCTGAATAATGCTAATTTTTCAGGGGCAACCGCTAATACATAACGTTCTTGCGATTCGTTACACCAAATTTCTAGCGGTGACATTCCCTTTTCATCACAAAGAATTTTGCGTAAATCAAATTTACCTCCACGTCCGCCATCGTGAACCAATTCTGGCATTGCATTTGATAGACCGCCTGCACCGACATCATGAATAAATAAAATGGGATTATCATCACCTAGCTGCCAACAACGGTCAATTACCTCTTGACAACGGCGTTCCATTTCAGGATTTTCTCGTTGTACAGAAGCGAAATCTAAATCTTCTTTTGATTTCCCTGAAGCCATCGATGATGCCGCACCGCCACCGAGTCCAATATTCATTGCAGGACCGCCTAGCACAATTAATTTTGCACCGACAGGAATTTCACCTTTTTGAACGTGCTGTCCCCGAATATTGCCAATTCCGCCTGCTAACATAATCGGTTTATGGTAGCCACGCACTTCTTTGCCTGCAAAGCTATTCACTTTTTCTTCGTAAGTGCGGAAATAACCCAACAATGCAGGGCGACCAAACTCGTTATTAAACGCAGCGCCCCCTAACGGACCTTCAATCATAATATCCAGTGCAGAAGCAATACGACTTGGCTTTGAAAGAGGATTTTCCCAAGGTTGTTCAAAATTTGGGATCACAAGATTTGACACTGAAAAGCCTGTTAAACCTGCTTTAGGTTTTGCCCCTCGACCTGTCGCACCTTCATCACGAATCTCGCCACCTGACCCTGTTGCAGCTCCTGGGAATGGCGAAATTGCAGTTGGGTGATTATGGGTTTCTACCTTCATTAAAATATGGGTATCTTCTTGATGATAGCGATATTGCCCATCTTGATCAGGGAAAAAACGTCCAACTTTCGATCCTTCCATTACTGCAGCATTATCTTTATAGGCGGACAATACATAATCAGGCGTTTTCTCAAAGGTATTTTTGATCATCTTAAACAGCGACTTTTTTTGCTTTTCGCCATCAATAGTCCAGTCAGCATTAAAGATTTTATGGCGACAATGCTCGGAGTTAGCTTGTGCAAACATATAAAGTTCAACGTCATTTGGATTACGCCCAAGTGCGGTGAAATTTTCTAATAAATAATCAATTTCGTCATCAGCTAATGCAAGTCCTAATTGCAAGTTTGCTGTCTCTAGTGCTTGGCGACCGCCAGTTAAAACATCAATCGTTGTAAACGGTTTGGGAGGTTGCTGAGTAAATAATATTTTCGCATCGTCAGGTTTGCGGATTACGGTTTCCATCATTTTATCGTGAATTAATTCAATTAAATTTTGTTCTTCTTGCGAATTTAATTCACGTTCAAATTCAAAATAATAACTCAAGCCACGTTCAATTCGCTCTACTTTATCTAAACCGCAATTGTGAGCAATATCTGTTGCTTTAGATGACCACGAAGAAATTGTGCCAACTCTTGGAATAACGACAAACCTCTCACCTTTTAGTCCATTGCCGTAGCTGTTTGTATTGCCATCTAACAACTCAATAAGTCGTTGGTTCTCACTTTCGGTAAGCGGTGTATTTAATGCAACAAAATGCAAATAATGTGCATCAACCGACTTTACTGGTAATTGGTGTTGTTGGAATGTTTGATAAAGCTGATTTAAACGGAAGGCAGAAAAGGCTGGTGAACCGAAAAAAATTTGTACAGTCATTGTGTGTTCCATTGTGGTGAAAGAATTGTATAACGCAATTATAGCAAATTAAGCAAACGTTTGCATTGCAGAATTTTCAGTAAAACTGACCGATTATGATGTTAAATTTTCTCCTTGCTTGTTAAAAAATAGATGTTAAAAGTGTTGTGGTTGTTTTGATTGTGATAATGGGGGGCAAAATTTATAATTTTTTCTGTAATTTCAGTTGTATTTGTTGAAATCAAGCAGATAATGTTTCCGTTATGATAATTTGCATAATGGAAAATAAATTAATTAGGAGTATTTTATGAGTTTTTTTCAACAAACAAACCCAGCTCAACGCCGTTTGGGGTTAGCTATTTTTGTCGGTTTTGTTGCGGGTATTATTTCTGCCTTTGTGAAATGGGGAGCAGAACACCCTTTCCCTCCACGCAGTCCGCTTGATCTTTTTACCGCAGCTTGTCAAGATCCTACGCAAGCACTAGAAGTTTGTTCTCGAGCCTTTTTAAATCCACCTCACGTTTTTTTGCGTGATTACCTTGGTATTGATCCAACTGAAGCCGTATTTATGTTTGCTGATCACGTATTTAACTGGATTGGCGTTACACATATGCTCTTCTCACTAGTATTTGCAATCGGTTATTGTATCGTTGCTGAAATTTTCCCAAAAATTAAATTTTGGCAAGGGATTGGGGCTGGGATTATTGCTAATATTTGCGTGCATTACATCACTTTCCCTGCATTAGGACTTACACCGCCAGTTGCACAATGGCCGCTTTATGAACATATCTCCGAACTCGTAGGACACATTTTCTGGTTTTGGACAATTGAAGTTATTCGCCGTGATTTGCGTAACCGAATCACTGGCAAGCCTGATCCAGAAGTGGTCTAATAGGTCATTAGGCTCGACTTATATGGATTTATTGGTTTTTTGACATCAACGTATTTCTTTTCTGTGTTGAAGATCGAAAACATCGCCTATTTTATCCATAAATAAAAAAATCCTCGTGGTTGAACCCATGAGGATTTTGATAAATTTAATTTGGTAGTTTTATACAGTTGTTAAGTAGTACTAAAAAATTTGAATAAATCCCATTTATTAATTTGGCTTCACTTCCCCCACCATCTCCTCTGGGCGAACCCATTGGTTAAATTGCTCCTCTGTAACAAAACCCAGATTGATAGCTTCCTCTTTTAATGTTGTCCCATTTCTGTGGGCGGTTTTGGCAATTTTTGCAGCGTTATCGTAGCCAATATGAGGGTTGAGTGCTGTTACTAGCATTAACGACTGCTCAAGCTGCTGTGTGATGCGTGAGTGGTTCGGCTCAATGCCTTTCGCACAATGCTCATCAAAAGAGAGACAGGCATCACCTAGTAGCTGTGCGGATTGGAGAAAGTTATATGCCATAACTGGTTTATATACGTTGAGCTGGAACTGTCCTTGAGTACCCGCAAATGAAATAGTGATGTCATTACCGAGAACTTGTGCACACACCATTGTCATCGCCTCACACTGTGTTGGATTGACCTTTCCAGGCATAATTGATGAACCAGGCTCATTTTCTGGGATCAATATTTCGCCGATACCTGAGCGAGGGCCTGAGGCAAGCAGGCGGATATCGTTGGCGATTTTGTATAATGATACGGCAAGCTGTTTTAATGCACCGTGTGTTTCCACGATAGCGTCGTGGGCTGCAAGTGCTTCAAATTTATTTTGAGCGGTAATGAACGGTAGATTGGTGAATTCAGCGATGTAGCTGGCGACTTTTACATCATAACCTTTTGGCGTATTGAGTCCTGTTCCAACGGCTGTACCGCCAAGTGCTAATTCAGCAAGATGAGGTAGAGTGTTTTCGAGAGCTTTAATGCCAAAAGATAACTGTGCTGCATAAGCTGAGAACTCTTGTCCGAGTGTGAGAGGCGTTGCGTCCATTAAATGTGTTCGCCCGATTTTTACTACATCATTGAAGGCTATTGCTTTAGCATTAAATGTTTTTTGCAAGCGTTTAATGCAGGGAAGGGTGTGTTCAACCACTTTTTTGTAAGCCGCAATGTGCATTGCTGTTGGGTAGGTATCGTTTGAGGATTGAGATTTATTGACATCATCATTGGGGTGAATGATAGATTTTTCACCGAGTTTTCCGCCGTTTAGGACGTGTGCTCGATTTGCGATGACTTCATTCACATTCATATTGGATTGCGTACCCGATCCCGTTTGCCAAATGACAAGTGGAAATTCTTCATCAAGCTGATTAGCAAGAATTTCATCGCAGGCTTTTGCAATTAAATCTCGTTTTTCGACCGCTAGTATACCTAAATCGTAGTTGGCATAGGCTGCGGCTTTTTTCAAATAGCCGAATGCTTCGATTATCTCCATTGGCATTGAACCTTCAGAACCAATTTTGAAATTGTTGCGGGAGCGTTCAGTTTGTGCAGCCCAATATCGAGAGGCTGGCACATTCACCTCGCCCATTGTGTCTTTTTCAATACGGAATTCCATAGGGTGTCTCCTAAAATAGTGTAACAGTTAGGTTAAAAGGGTTATGTCTTTAGATTAACATTCATACAGAAACAAAGGAAATGAAAGAGAAAATCTTTACTTATTTTTGTGAGATTGATCATAAATTTTGTAGGAATCTATACATTGAAGCGTTTTCTAAGACCTGCATTGTAGAGAGCATTGTTGGCTTCTTGGAGAATGGTATTTTTTTCGGAAGGAGTTAAGGTTTGTGCATATTTATGATTGATTGCACCGTGTAGTCTAAATAATAAATTGTCATTTGCTTCAATGCCGATTTTTATTAGTTCTATAAAAATATTCATTTCCCCTTTTTCGACTAGCTCATCAACAGATTTAATTCCTAATTTCCTAAGCCTCCGCTCTATATTGATGTCCATATTAGGTAGGTATCGAATTAGCTTTTTCCTTAATTTTTCTGTCTGTTTTATTTGTTCTGTCATCTCATTGAGAGTAGACGAAATCCAAGAAGTAATAAGTGGTCTGTTAGATAACTGATTGAGTGGAATAAGATAAAAGTTCTTAGCTTGTATGCCAATGTGTTTATCTTCTAAATGGCAGGTATTCAGACTTTGAATTTCGCCTAAATTAGCACTAGAGGTTCTAAGATAGAAGTGATCATCTCGGAATAATCCAAACATCAAACCATCTTTAAAAATTCCATAATAAGAAAAATAAGTTTTCACTGTTGTTTCACCGACAATCGGCTCAATAAATGCACGAATATTTTGGGTTTTCAAATAACTTTTCATTAGTTGCTCCTTCAATTTATTTTTAAATAACAGTCGAGGGTTTGCCTCAAGGAAATAATGACTTTTCTTAGTGATATATTGCAATTCAAGGAATAGGCTAATTTTGCGATGTAGATCGAAAAACTCAAAAAAAGTGGCATAGTTGTTATAAATTTACACAGTTTTTGAGAGTGGTTTGTGTGTGGGAGTGATGTGGGTATAATTTAAGCATTTATTCTTTCTTTACGGTAAATCTGTTAAACTGCAGTTCATTTTTTATTATTTTTGGATAGCTGATGATATCTCAGTACTCTCATACCCCAATGATGCAGCAATACTTGAAGTTGAAAGCGGAAAATCCTGATATTTTGTTGTTTTATCGAATGGGGGATTTTTATGAACTCTTTTATGATGATGCGAAGAAGGCTGCACAATTATTGGATATTTCTTTAACTAAACGTGGGCAATCTGCTGGTGAGCCTATTCCGATGGCTGGTGTGCCGTATCACGCTGTTGAGGGATATTTGGCAAAGTTAGTGGCGTTGGGTGAGAGTGTTGCAATTTGTGAGCAGATTGGTGATCCTGTTGCTGCTAAAGGACCTGTTGAGCGTAAAGTGGTACGGATTGTTACCCCTGGCACTGTCAGCGATGAGGCTCTTTTGCCTGAGCGCAAAGATAATCTTGTTGCTGCTCTATATGCGGAAAAAAATGTCTTTGCCATTGCTACGCTAGATATGGCTTCGGGGCGTTTTTTAATCAGTGAACTGCCTAGTAGCGAGGCATTAGCGGCAGAACTGCAACGTGTGCAACCTGTGGAAATTCTATATCCAGAAGATTTCTCTGCCGCAAAAATCCTAAATAATTACAAGGGGTTACGCCGCCGTCCAATTTGGGAGTTTGAATTAGTTACCGCCATTAATTTATTGAATCGCCAATTTGCTACACAATCTTTGGTGGGGTTTGGGGTGGAAAAAGCGGTGGTTGCATTATGTGCTGCTGGGTGTTTGTTGCATTATGCTCAAGAAACGCAGCGTACGCCTCTGCCTCATATTAATGCTATTCATTTGATGCAAAATAGCGATACGATTTTACTTGATGCTGCAACTCGCCGAAATTTAGAGCTTACACAAAATCTGTCTGGTGGTGTTGAAGCGACTCTAGCAAGCATATTAGATAAATGTGTAACTCCAATGGGAAGTCGTTTGTTAAAACGCTGGATTCACCAACCTATTCGTGATGTCGAAAGATTAAAAAATCGTCAGAAAACGATTCTAGCATTGCAAAAAAATGCTCGAATTTCACCGCTTCAACCTCTGCTACAGCAAGTGGGGGATATGGAGCGAATTTTAGCTCGTGTGGCATTGCGATCTGCTCGCCCTCGTGATCTTACTCGCTTGCGAACTGCCTTGGCACAGCTCCCTGAAATTAAGAGTTTATCGCACAATCTGACTTCGTCTTTAGATAGGTTAGTACAGCAAATGGGAGATTTTGATGAATTGTATCAGGTATTAGAGAAAGCGATTATTGAACTACCTCCACAATTAATTCGTGATGGTGGTGTGATTGCAACAGGTTATAATGCCGAGCTTGATGAATGGCGTTCTTTGGCAGATGGGGCGACGCAATATCTTGATGAGCTTGAGATGCGGGAACGGAGTCAAACGGGTATTGATACGCTCAAAATTGGTTTTAATGCGGTTCACGGTTATTACATTCAAATAAGTGCTGCTCAATCTCATAAAGCCCCTTTGCATTATGTTCGCCGTCAGACTCTAAAAAATGCTGAGCGTTATATTATTCCAGAGTTGAAAACTTATGAGGATAAAGTGCTAAAAGCCAAAGGAGCATCATTATCGCTAGAAAAGCAGCTATATGAGGAGTTATTTGACTTGTTGCTGCCGCATTTAGGCGAGCTTCAATTGGCTGCATTAGCATTAGCTGAATTAGATGTTTTAACCAATCTTGCTGAACGAGCGGAAACATTGGAATATGTGATGCCGACATTCAGTTCGCTGCGAGGGGTGAATATTCAAGCAGGTCGCCACCCTGTAGTGGAGCAGATGTTGAAAGAACCTTTTATTGCAAATGCTGTTAGGTTGAATGAACAACGCCATTTGCTTGTAGTAACTGGACCTAATATGGGCGGAAAAAGTACCTACATGCGTCAGATTGCATTGATTACATTGATGGCGTATATCGGTAGCTTTGTGCCAGCAGACAGTGCGGAGATTGGTCCAATCGATCGTATTTTTACCCGAATTGGTGCAAGTGATGATCTTGCATCTGGTCGTTCTACTTTTATGGTGGAAATGACTGAAATGGCAAATATTTTACATCAATCGACCGCTCATAGCCTTGTTTTGATTGATGAAATTGGGCGAGGTACGTCTACCTACGATGGCTTATCATTGGCGTGGGCGTGTGCAAAATGGCTCGCTCAAAAAACACAGTCATTGACGTTATTTGCTACCCATTATTTTGAATTAACGAGTTTACCTAACCAATTTAAGGGCGTTGCAAATGTTCATTTAGATGCACGAGAGCATAACGATAAAATTGCCTTTATGCATAGCGTTGAAGAAGGCGCAGCAAGTAAGAGCTATGGATTGGCTGTTGCAGCATTAGCAGGTGTGCCAAAACAAGTTATTCAATTAGCTAAACAAAAACTTGCACAGTTAGAACAGTTCTCACAGCAAACCAAGCAAGCCTATGATCACCCACAACAAGATTTGGCTTTTGCTGATGGCGTGCAAAATATTGCCGAAATTGAACCGCTGACTAAGCCGTCAAAAATAGAAATAGCACTCAGTGAGCTTGACCCTGATGAACTTTCACCAAAGCAAGCCCTAGAAGCCATTTATCACCTCAAAAAACTACTCGTTGAAGAAATTTAATTCATCAATCAATAAAAGCCATTTGATCAATTTGAGCAATCAATTGATCAAATTGTGCGACTGAACGGAGATCAAACTACAGCTTTTGTGGCATAAAACGACCAACTATCGGCGTTGCTAATGTTTTAAGTCTTTTTTCTAAGCTCAGGAGATCATTTTGTGCATGGGCGGAGATCGTTAATGCTACAGAAGGTAATTTTTAGGTAGGCAACGCACCGCTACCAATTGGAGAATGGAGAAAAATTGGGTTCAATTTGTAAAATATAGCGATCATTTAACCACTTGCCTAAGGGGCGTGTGGCAAATGTTCCGCTTTCTGTTGTTATGTCGTGATGGGGTGTGTCAGTAAAGCAAAAGTCGGTAGCTCTTGCGTAAGTTTGTCAGGAAAAAGAGAGTGGCGTAAAGTGGCCTCAAGAGCGGATAAGATAACTTTATCACAGCGTAAAACACGTTTGAGTGGGTGAGCTTGCAACTTGTCAATCAATGCTTTTTTACCAACAATAATGCTAGCTTGTGGACCTCTAAGTAGTTTATCACACGAAAATGAAACTAAATCCACCCCAGCTGCAATTTTTTGTTGTGCTATTGGCTCTGCAGGTAGCCCTAGTGTTACCATATCTATAGGCGAACCGCTCCCCAAATCACTAATGACAGGCAAATGATACTCTCGCCCCAAGGAGACCAATTGTTGCTCATCAATGGATTGAGTAAAGCCCTGAATTTGATAATTGCTTGTATGCACTTTCATTAGGCAAGCACAATTTTCATTAATTGCACGGCGATAATCGGCTAAATGTGTGCGGTTAGTTGTGCCAACCTCCACCAATTTGTAGCCTGCTTGTTGCATAATATCAGGAATACGAAATGCCCCTCCAATTTCAACTAACTCACCACGAGAGACGATCACCTCTTTTTTATCTTGTGCAACTACTGCCAACATCAACAAAACTGCGGCAGTATTATTGACCACACAAGCTGCTTCAGCCCCTGTAATTTGTTGAAGGAGCCGAGAAATATAATTATCTCGATGTTCTCGCTTCCCTTCATCAATATCAAACTCCATAAGGAACATTATTTTTCATTGCATTGGTTGCAGCTTGTATCGCCTTTTCAGACCATAGGCTTCTCCCTAAATTGGTATGCAGCACAGTACCAGTTAGATTAAATACCGTTTTGCAATTAACGATACTTTTTTCTCCAAACTTGTTGTAAGATAAGTAAATAAAAGGGGATGTTGTTGAATAAAATCAGGTAAGGCTTGATGTTCTATAATATGCTCTCGTGCATTAGCGATTAGACTGCGTATTTCTTGAACAACAGCGTAATAACTAAATTGATTAACAAGATCAATGATTTGTGAATGCTTCAACAACGTATCGATAGCAGAGAGAGATCTGAATAATGATTGCATAATAAAAAATAGATTGAGAGGAGTGCATTGAGAATTTTGAACTATTCTAATAAATAAAGTAGAATACTGCTACGCTTTGAAAGGAGAAGTGTCGTCTCTGGTGAGGCGGCAGGACCTCAACTACTGTTAAGGACGCCAGCGTTCTTGGCTGGGTTCGAATCTCATACTTCTCCGCCAGTTTTATTTCATTTAAAGGCAGCTAGGTAATGGGCACTTAAAAAATTTAAATGGAACAAATAAAACAGGCAGGTATAAAACGATGGTGGGTCGTGAAGGATTCGAACCTTCGACCAACGGATTAAAAGTCCGCTGCTCTACCGACTGAGCTAACGACCCCCTGACAGGGAACAATAAAATTTGAGTGGTGGGTCGTGAAGGATTCGAACCTTCGACCAACGGATTAAAAGTCCGCTGCTCTACCGACTGAGCTAACGACCCCAACTGCTTAACGGAGGTGTATGATACGGATTTTAAATGCTAGATCAACCTTTTTTTATTTAAACTAGTTTAGTTGGACGTTTTACAAGCGATTTAGATGGGCTAAGTGGTCAAATTTTGGTAGAGTTCTATGAGTGTGTGAAAAATACAATGATAAATACTACACTGCTAGTATACTATTGTTACTTGACTGCTTTTAAATTGGGGGAGAATAATGTTAAGTGATCAGGATATTTTTAAACGTTTTCAAGAAAAACATATTGAATTTTCAAAAATAGCCGATGTGAGTTTAGTTGGACACTCATTATTTGATATGTGGGAAAATCAAGAGGGCGGCACACCTCGTTTAGCGGGCAAAACCGTTGCCAATTTGGGGCTTTCTGGGGTAAGTGCTCGTCAATACCTTGATGTAATTGTCAGACCTAAGCACATTAGGCAATTAGGTAGAGATGTTTTTATTTTTCTGGGTGTGAATGATATCGTGAAAGAGAGGGCGTATTCCCCTAAACAGCTATTAAATTGGTTAGTAGACATTATTGATTGTTTTAAGCAAATTTCTCCACAATCACGTTACTATTTACTTGAAACCACGCCAGTCAATCAAATTAGTACGGTAGATAATCCTGCCATACGACAATTAAATACACATCTTGTGAATAATCTTCCTGCTGATGTTATCTTTGTACCAACTTGGGATCGTTTTGTGAACAATGAAGGCAAGTTGGATCTTACTCTTTGCCACGATGGCTTACACTTTTCTACGCAAGGTTATGCTATTTTACAGGACATTTTAGAGCGTCAGTTATAATTTTATTGCTATGCACGATTTCACCCTATACCGTTCAATTCTAGCTAATTCTATATGGCAAACTAGTGCAAAGCCACTTTCGCCGAATGTAGCTCAATGGTTATTACATAAAGGATCACTGACTGAAAAATTGCAACAACAGTGTTCAAATTTACAAGTCAAAATTGTGCAAGAGGGGTGGCAGGCGAGGGGAATGTGTCAAAATTCTGCAGAATATTGGGTGCGAGAGGTGCTACTGAAATGCAGCGAGAATGACTGGATTTTTGCTCAAACGATTATCCCCCAAAAAACAGTTGATGCAGTTGCTTCGTCTGTTCTTAATCTGGGGGAGCAAGCGATCGGTTTATGGTTATTCCCACAAAAACCTACTCGATTAAGTTTGGAATGGCAGCAAGATCCAAAGACCAAACAGTTTGCTCGCCGTTCGCAGTTATTGCTAAAAAACTATCCGCTTGAAATTAGGGAGTTGTTTTTGTCTCATTTTTTGTTTGAAACCACCCCAATAAAAGCGTAGCATTTCGTTAATCTTTCTTTGTTAATTTCAGTGAAACTCGCATAATGAAACCAACAATTCTTTTGTATGATTCGGGTATGGGCGGCTTAACGGTTTATAGCTCAATTCGCCAGTTGTTGCCAGATGCACACTATTTGTATTGCTTCGATAATGCTTATTTCCCATATTCTGAGAAAAGTGAAGGCGTGTTGGTTGAGCGAGCGGTTCAAATTGTGCAAAAAATTGCAAAAAACTATCCGATTGATTTGGTTGTCGTAGCGTGTAATACCGCTAGCACGGTTGTGTTAAATGCGTTACGCGGAGAGTTTGACTTCCCTATTGTGGGGACTGTGCCTGCGATTAAACCTGCCTCCGTTTTATCTCAAACTCGAGTGATTGGTTTGTTGGCAACAAAAGGGACCATCGCCAGACCTTATGTTGATCAGCTAATTGAGCAATATGCAAGTGATTGCCAAATTGAAAAAATTGGGACGACAGAGCTTGTGGAATTGGTAGAAGAGAAGATTTTGAAAGATAGGGTGGATAAGGAACAATTGGCAAAAATTGTTGCGCCTTGGCAAGCAAATTCAATGATGGATACTGTGATTTTAGGTTGCACGCATTTTCCGTTGGTAAAAAATGAGTTGCAATTGCTGCTGCCACAAGTTAAATATTTTATTGACTCAGGAAATGGTATTGCAAATCGTGTATTTCATTTATTGAGTGGGAGGGAGAGAAATCTATTAGATTGTTATGAGGAAAAAAACAAAAAGAAAGAGAATGTGGCATTTTGTACGTGGGGACTAGCTGATGAGCAGCAAAGGAAAAAAATTATGCAAGATTGGGGGTTTCAGGCATTGCTTGTTATAGAATAGTCTGATTTTGCTTTTAAAACCACCATTCATTCACTTTTTTAAAATTTTTTTGCAAAAATAGGTTGCATAGATTTTGAATTTACCTATAATGCACGGCACACAACGACGCACTGTTGTGCTTGATGAGATTTGAGATAGC
>NZ_SLXJ01000016.1 GCF_004345745.1 Nicoletella semolina
TGGTAGGGTGTTGCGTGGCTTTCTTTTTTTCCTCTTTTCTCTTTTAGTAAAGGGAAAGACAGCTAAAAAGTAAAAAGAACGTTCTTATCTATTTACGATAATCCAGTCCCCTCAAGTTTCGGCTTGGGGGGATTTTTGTTGTAAACAAAAATTTCCGTTTTTGCTTGTTCGAGAGTATGATCATAGTATGCTAAGCGGTGAGATTGGATAAAATATTTACACATCGTAAAGTTGAAAGTCTCGAATAGGCAAAACGTGGAGAAGGATAGGGGCAATGTATGCGATTGGCGATTGAATGTATTGACTCAATTAAGTCAGCACAACAGATTTTAGGCTTATTGATTATTGAGAAGGTTAATTTTGAGAGCTTTGAGATAAGAAAATGTGTAGAAAAGGAAATGACCTATTTACATACAGAAACATTGTGTAAGGCACAGCAGAAACGGTTGATAGGCTTGATTACACAGCTTTCGGGAGTTGTTGCGGTTAATTTAATTGAAGAGCTGTCGCCATTTATGTCAAATCAACGCAGTGAATTTGATTATCTTGTGGCTCAAGATCTCAAAATGAAAGCGGTGGTTGAACAGGCGAAAAAATTTGCTCGGTTAAATGCACCATTGTTAATTCAAGGCGAAACAGGAACTGGCAAGGATATCTTTGCAAAAGCCTGTCATCAATTTAGTGGTCGTCGTTCACAAAAATTTATTGCCGTTAATTGTGCGGGCTTGCCAAAAGATGAAGCAGAAAGTGAGATGTTTGGCTATCATAGTCAGAGCGAGGGGCGAAAAAGTGTTGGTTTTTTTGAATATGCTAATGGCGGTACGGTATTGCTTGATTCTGTCGCAGAATTGTCTCTTGAAATGCAAGCCAAGTTGTTACGTTTTTTGAATGATGGCTCGTTTCGCCGTGTGGGCGAAGATCGAGAAATTCAGGTTGATGTGCGAGTGATTTGTACTTCACAAAAACCGCTAGAACGGTGGGTTGCAGAAGGGAAAATGCGAGAGGATTTATACCATCGTTTGAACGTGTTGGTGTTGAATTTGCCGCCATTGCGTGAGCGTCGCAAGGATTTGCCATTATTAGTTGAGGATTTTATTCAACAAATTAGTCAGCAACTTGCGATCACGCCGCCCCCCTATTCCACGCAATTTGTTCAGGCTATATTGGGTTACCCTTGGTCGGGTAATTTGCGTGAACTCTATAACAGCTTGTACCGTGCCTGTTCAATGGCAAATGGTCAGTTACGAATTGAGGATTTGAATTTGCCCAAAGAGCGTATTTTTGAGACTCATTTTGTCGATGAGATAGATGTGGATAGTTTCGAGCAAATCTCGCTTGAGGAATGTCTGAATCAGTTTGAAGCAAGATTGTTGAGTAAGTTTTATGCAAAATACCCAAGTACACGCAAATTAGCACAGCGTTTAGGATTGTCGCATACTGCTGTGGCAAATAAGTTACGGGCTTATGGGATTGGGAAACATAAGTGATGAGTAAGATGAATAAGATAAGACAAGCGGTCAGATATACGCTTTTTTTTGCAATTTTTTTCTTAAATTTGACCGCCTATGCTAACTCGGCTTCCTCTTCTTCCATTGCCGTTGTTCCCAGTATATTACGAGAGCAAAGTTTAATTTTTTGTACGCATTCATCAGATTTAGTAGACGAGCAAATCTACGATAAATTAATTGAGTTTGACCCTATTGAAAACAAGTTTATGCCTGCGTTGGCATCGCACTTTGAGGTGAGTGAAGACGGGCTATCGGTAACCCTATTTTTACGTCCAAATGTGGCTTTTCATCAGACAAAATGGTTTACGCCCACTCGCTTTTTGAATGCTGACGATGTTGTGTTTTCGTTAAACCGAATGTTAGACGAGCCTGCTTTAAAGCAATCTAATCTGGATACTAAGATTGTATCAATGACTGCTTTGGCAGATGATGTGATAAACATTCAATTGGCTGAACCCAATGCTTCATTATTGACTTATTTGGCAAGCCAGTATGGGAGTATTTTGTCGAAAGAATATGCGTTGCAGCTTGAGGCTGGTAATAATTTGCGACAATTAGATCTGTTGCCTGTTGGGACAGGGGCTTATCAGTTAAGTTTTGATGGTGAATATCAACAAAATGATTATGTGCGTTTGACTCCTCATTTAGGCTATTGGGGAGAAAAGGCGAATGTGGCAAATGTAATTGTGGATTTTTCAACTACTAGCACGGGAAGAATGGCAAAATTTTTAAATGGCGAATGTGATATTGTGGCGTTCCCCGAACCCAGCCAATTATTGATTTCTCCATTTTTATCTAAACAATACTCTTCTAATCCGCTACGAGCTCGTCTAGCAAAAGAGGGATATATGGTAGAGAGCCAAGGGGCAAATATAGCTTTTTTAGCGTTTAATATGAGACGGTCTAAAATGCAAGATAGGGCGTTACGTCAGCAGATTGCACAGTCAATTGTTCGTGAGCGGTTGGCAAAGGTGCTATTTTATGGATTGGCAGAGCCTGCTTATACGATGTTGCCAAAGCTGTTTTGGGAAAAAGGGCAAACTGTGGTAGGAGAGCAAGTGATAGACAATGTGGCACAACCTAATGGGGTATCAACGAGTGTTATTCGTAAAAATTTACAGGAAACTGACCGCTTATCTGATTTACCAGCCAATTCGTTGTTATTGTGGGTTGTGGACGAAAATCAGGCTCACCATTTGCATTCGCTGAAGATGGCGGAGTTAATCAGAGCGGATTTAGCGAGAAGTGGTTTGAACTTAAAGGTGCGTAAAGTTAGCCGAGCATATTTTATTCAGCAATTGCAGCAAGGGCAGGCGGATTATGATTTAATTTTGTCAAGCTGGTTGGCAGATAATGCTGATCTTGATCGTTTTCTAACGCCATTGTTAAGTTGTCAAGCACAGCATTCGGTAACGAATTTGGCAAATTGGTGTGATCCCAAACTGGATTTGTTATTAGATGCGGTGGGGTTAAGCGAAGAAAGTGAAGTTCGCCAATTGCTGTATCAGCAGATACAAAAGCGGTTAATTGAGACGTTGCCTATTTTGCCGTTAGTGAATGTGAAGCAGGCATTGTTGGTGAGAAATAATGTGAAACAAGTCCGCTTAACGCCATTTGGTCAGGTCAATTTGTCGCACATTAGAGTGGAATAACAGAGAGTGAGAGAAAAATGTGGAATGCCTTTATTCGTCAAATATTTCTGACGCTGATTACATTAACCATTCTATCTTTTATTAGCTATCATATTTTATTGCGTGATCCGCTCAGTTCGCTTGCCCAAGAAAACTATTTTTGGGGCTATTGGCTATATTTGACGGCTTTGCTACGAGGTGATTTAGGAGTGAGTTATCAGACAGGGGAGCAGATTATTCAGCAGATTTTAGTTGTTTTTCCTACTACCTTATCGCTTTGCTTATCAGCTTCATTTTTGTCGTTGTTATTGGGGATTCCACTGGGCTTTGGGGTGGCGATTAAGCATGAGACGGTGATTGGGCGTTTTTTGATTGCAATGGGGAATGTCAGTTTTGCGATTCCTGTTTTTTGGCTGGCGATTGTGTTGTTAGCCTATGCATCGCTTGAGCAATGGAGCATTTCCGCTGTGGGCGAACTGCACCCTATTTATGATGTGCCAGCGGTAACTGGGGTAAAAATTATTGATATTTTCTTGTCGGATTCACCCTATAAATTGGCGATGATACAAAATGCGTTACAACATTTAGCTCTACCCACGTTGATTTTATCTATACCTGCGACATTAGAAATTTTACGCATTACACATCTGCGAGCGAGCTATGTGATGCAGCAAAATTATGTCAAAGTGGCCAAGGCAAGAGGCTGGTCGCCGTTAAAAGTATGGCGTACGCATATTCTTGGCAATACGCTTTTTCCTCTTATTCCGTCGATAGCTCGTAATATTACCTTGATTTTTGCTTTTGGAATGTTGATTGAAAATGTGATGAGTTGGGGAGGGATTGGACGTTGGATTATTACCGCACTTAATTTGCAGGATTATCGTGCGATTTCAGCAGGGGTGATGGCGATTGGAGGCTTTATTTTGATGATTGATTTGCTGGCTCGAATACTCACCACAATGCTTGACCCTTATCAGAAAAAGGATTGGTATGTTAAATCGTGATGAAGTTGAACAATTTCGGCAGGTGGCTTATTTTTCGCAATTTTGGCGTGAACTAAAACGAGATCCGATTGCATTAGTCAGTATCTATCTCTTTTCAATGTTGTTGGTATTGGTTCTTTTGGGAAGGGGGCTTGCCCCTTATGCGGCAGAGAGCCAGTTTATTGGCAAGGAATTGTTGCCACCATTTTGGCACGCTCTTGGGCAATTTAGTCATTTTTTGGGTACAGATGATTTAGGGCGAGATATTTTCAGCCGTATTTTATATGGATTTCATTATACTGCAGGGGCTGCATTAGCGATTACTTTTGTGATTGCCTTTTTGGGGGGGCTGATTGGCATTTTAGCAGCCCTTAAAAAAGGGAGTTCTTTTACGTTATTAAATCATCTGTTTGATACGTTTTTATTTACGCCTATTTTGTTGATTGCGATTATCATCGCCACGTTAATGGAGCCGAGTTTAGTCAATGCGGTGTTGGCAGTTTTTTTGGCGATGTTGCCACATTTTAGCCACAAAATTTATCAAGCTACCCAGCAAGAATTAGCTAAAGATTATGTGATAATGCTACGTTTAGAAGGAGTAACCCATTGGCAACTTGTTGTAGAGGTGATTTTGCCGAATTTAATTATTGTGGCATTAAAAGAGCTGTCGTACATTTTTTCGATCGCTGTGTTGGATATTAGTGCTTTGAGTTTTATTGGGTTAGGGGCTCAAAGTCCAATGCCTGAGTGGGGGGCGATGATTCGTGATTCAATGGAGTTGATTTATCTTTCGCCTTGGGCTGTGATTTTATCTGGGGTTGCGATTATTCTTGTGATTTTTATTGTCACGTTGTTTGGTAACAGTATGGTACGAGTATTGGAAAAATACCGTTATTAAATCCCCCTCAAAGTGGTAGAAATAGGAAGCATAAAATAAATGGCATTGTTAGATATTCGTCATCTCACTATCGAAATTGATACCCCAAATGGGCGGATTAAAATGGTTGATAATATCAATTTAACCGTTGCTAGAGGGGAAATTTGCGGTTTGGTGGGGGAGTCTGGATCAGGCAAGAGTTTAATTGCAAAAGTGATTTGTGGTTTAATCAAAGATGATTGGATTATCAGTGCTGACCGTTTCCGTTTTAATGATGTTGAGCTACTTAAACTCACGCCAGCCCAAAGGCGTAAGCTGGTAGGTGATCAGATTTCGATGATTTTCCAAGATCCACTTTCTTGTTTAAATCCAAGTCAGCCAATTGGTCAGCAACTTGTGGCAACGATTCGTTTTAAGGGCAAATGGTGGCAGTGGTTTGGTTGGAAAAAACGTAAAGCGGTGGAATTGCTCCACCGTGTGGGGATTAAGGATCATCAAGATATTATGCAGAGTTATCCGTCTGATATTACACAAGGCGAAGCTCAAAAAGTAATGATTGCAATGGCGGTGGCAAACCAGCCTCGCTTGTTGGTAGCTGATGAGCCAACTAATACAATGGAAGCCACGACTCAATTGCAAATTTACCGTTTGTTATCAAGTATGAATAAAAACTTGGATACTTCAATTATTTTGGTCAGTAACAGTATGGTTGCTATACATCATTGGGTGGATACATTTAACGTGCTGTATTGTGGACAGACCGTTGAAATAGCAAGTAAAGATGTCATTATGCAGATGCCTTATCACCCCTACACAAATGCCTTGTTACATAGTGAGCCTGATTTTTCACAACCTTTGCTGTTTAAAGGACAGCTCAATACGTTAAAGGGCAGTATGCCGATGTTACAGAATATGCCGATTGGTTGCCGTTTAGGCCCTCGATGTCCTTTTTCTCAAAAAAAATGTACGGTAAAACCGCCATTGCGTAAGTTTAAGCAGCACGAATTTGCTTGCCATTTTCCAGTGAATTTCCAAGAGCAGGCTTTTTTAAAAAAACTGGATATGTCGCCTGTTGTAATAAGTGAAAAAAATTAAGAAATAGCTTAGAAAGCAAAATTAGATTTAAAGAAGCATAAAATGAAAAAGATAGATAACCCTAGAGGTTCCAGCGTGATTCGTCCAAAAGCGGCGAGATCGAATTCTGAACAGTATAGCCCAGCACAACAAGCATTACGGTCTCAACTCAACAACCTGACCTTGGTTGATGAGCGTCATTTGATTAGTCGCATAAAAGGGATTGGTCGCCTAAAAAAAGCAGCGTTGCAAGCAGCTGAAATTGCAAAAATAGAAGAACAATTGACCGCTTGTCAGACTCGATTTACCGCTCGTCAATTGCAACAACAGACCATTGCGATCGATTATCCTGATTTACCTGTTTCTGCTCGTCGAGAGGAAATCCTAAAGTTAATTGCAGAAAATCAAGTGGTGGTGATCGCAGGTGAAACAGGATCAGGTAAAACCACCCAGCTACCGAAGATGTGCTTAGAGCTAGGGCGTGGTGTGCGAGGCTTGATTGGACATACTCAACCTCGTCGCCTAGCCGCTCGTTCGGTGGCAAATCGCATTGCAGACGAGCTAAAAAGCGAGATGGGCGGAACGGTTGGTTATAAGGTGCGTTTTAACGATCAGATAAGTGAAAATACGTTGGTGAAATTGATGACAGACGGCATTTTGCTGGCTGAAATTCAGCAGGATCGCTACCTCAATCAGTATGACACGCTGATTATCGATGAAGCTCACGAACGTTCGTTGAACAATGACTTTATTTTAGGCTATCTCAAACAAATTTTGCCCAAACGTCCTGATCTTAAAGTGATCATCACTTCTGCTACCATTGATGTGGAACGTTTTTCCCGTCATTTTAACAATGCACCAATCATTGAAGTCTCTGGACGAACTTTTCCTGTGGAAGTTCGCTATCACCCTGTTGTGGAGGAAGAAGATCAAGACCAGTTACAAGGTATTTTGAATGCCGTTGATGAGCTACAAGCCGAAGGGCGAGGCGATATTTTAATTTTTATGAGCGGTGAGCGGGAAATTCGTGATACGGCGGAGGCGTTGGAAAAACAGAATTTGAGGCTAACTGAAATTTTGCCGTTATTTGCGCGCTTATCAGCACAAGAGCAGCAGCGGATTTTTCAGCCAAGCAGTTTAAATCGGATTATTTTAGCCACCAATGTGGCAGAAACCTCGCTAACCATTCCGAATATTAAATATGTGATTGATACAGGAACGGCTCGTATTTCTCGTTATAGCTATCGAACTAAAGTGCAGCGTTTACCGATTGAGCCAATTTCACAAGCCTCCGCTAACCAGCGAAAAGGGCGTTGTGGGCGAACGAGTGAGGGGATCTGTATTCGCCTTTATTCAGAAGAAGATTTCAACGCACGGCCTGAATTTACCGATCCTGAAATTTTGCGAACCAATCTTGCTTCGGTGATTTTGCAAATGACCTCACTGGGATTATCCGATATTGAGGCATTTCCATTTGTGGATCGTCCTGATACGAGACAGGTGCAAGACGGTATTCGTTTGTTGGAAGAACTAGGGGCAATAGTTGGGGCGCCACGTTTTGCGTGTGAAAAGGCGAATAAATTGACGACAATCGGTCGCCAACTTGCCCAATTGCCTATCGATCCCCGTTTAGGGCGTATGGTGATTGCGGCAAGCCAAAATGGTGCATTGCACGAAGTGATGATAATTGTGTCTGCTTTATCCATTCAAGATCCCCGTGAGCGTCCGCAAGAACGCCAGCAAGCCGCAGATGAAAAACACCGCCGTTTTGCAGATAAAGAATCGGATTTCTTAGCGTTTGTCAATTTATGGCATTATATTCAGGCAGAGCAAAAAATATTGAGCAAAAATCAGCTCCGCAAACAGTGTCAGAAAGATTTCCTAAATTATCTGCGTGTGCGTGAATGGCAGGATATTTATCATCAGCTACGTTTGAGCGTGCGAGAAATGGGATTGCCGATTAATAGCGAGCCTGCAAATTTTCAGCAAATTCACACCGCTTTATTGACGGGATTGTTGTCGCATATCGGTATAAAAGATAATGAAAAAATGCATTATTTAGGGGCAAGAAATGCGCATTTTTATGTATTCCCAAATTCAGTCCTTTTTAAAAAACAGCCTAAATGGTTGATGGCATCAGAATTGGTTGAGACCACGAAACTTTGGGCGAGAACAGCTGCAAAAATCGAGCCAGAGTGGATTGAACCCTTGGCTCAGCATTTAATTAAGCGAAGCTACAGCGAACCGCATTGGTCAAAATCTCGTGGTGCGGTGATGGCGTATGAAAAAGTGTCGCTGTATGGGATTCCGATTGTGTCAAATCGTTTAGTGAGTTATGCGACAATCGATCCCGTAGTGAGCCGTGAGATTTTTATTCGCTCGGCAATGGTGGAAGGTGATTGGCATAATAATTACAAATTTTTTAAAGAAAATCACCGCTTGATCAAAGAGGTGGAAGCGTTGGAGCATAAAGCTCGTCGCCGAGATATTTTGGTTGATGAGCAGACGCTCTTTGAGTTTTACGATCAGCGAGTGGGAACAGAAGTGGTGTCCAGCCGCCATTTTGATAGTTGGTGGAAAAAGGCTAGCCAACAAGATCCAGAACAATTGAATTTTGAGAAATCATTCTTGATGAATGAAAATGCTCAGACTGTGAGTGATTTGGATTTTCCTAATTTTTGGTATCAAGGCAATCTTAAATTGAAATTGAGTTATCAATTTGAATTGGGACAAGATCACGATGGGGTCACGGTGCATATTCCGCTGCCATTGCTAAATCAAGTGGAGCCAGAAGGCTTTGACTGGCAAATCGCAGGGTTGCGTCAAGAGCTTGTGGTGGCATTAATTAAATCGTTGCCGAAAACCTTACGCCGAAATTTTGTGCCTGCTCCCAATTATGCACAGGCATTTTTGGCGAGGGTTGAGCCTTATAAACAACCATTATTAGTCAGTTTAAGTCAAGAATTGCGTAAAATGACAGGCGTTACTGTTGAGACTAGCGTTTGGGATTTAACTCAACTTGCCTCACATTTACGGATTAACTTCTGTGTTGTGGACGAAAAAGGTAAAAAAATTCAAGAAAGTGAAAATTTAGATGAACTGAAATTTGCGTTGAAAGATCAGGTGCAGTCTAGCCTTTCGACTATTGCTGATGATGGCATTGAGCAAAGCGGTGTACATTTGTGGAATTTCGCTGAGTTACCACAGTGTTATGAGCAGAAAAAAGCCCATTTTAGTGTGAGAGCTTACCCTGCGATTGTCGATGAGAAGACTGCAGTAGGGGTGAAATTATTTGAAACGGAATTTGAGCAAGCAAGAGCAATGCAAGCAGGATTACGTCGTTTATTATTACTCAATGTGCCTTCACCGATTAAATATTTGCACGAAAAATTGCCGAATAAAGCGAAATTAGGCTTGTATTTTGCACCATTTGGTCAGGTGTTAGCATTGATTGATGATTGTATTGCTTGTGCTGTGGATAAATTAATTGATGAGTTTGGTGGATTAGTTTGGTCGGAAGAAAAATTTCATCAGCTACACGAATTTGTGCGAGCAAATTTAAACGACACTACCGTTGAAATTGCCTTGCAAGTCGAGAAAATTTTGACACTTGCTTTTGAATTGAATAAACGAATGAAAGGCAGAATGGATTTCACGATGGCATTTGCTTTGTCAGATATTAAAGCCCAGCTTAATGGATTGATTTATCCTGAGTTTGTTACCCAAATAGGTTATCAACGCCTTGCAGATTTACAGCGTTATTTGACCGCTATTGATAGGCGTTTAGATAAATTGGGCGTTGATATTAATGCAGATCGTGCGAAAATGTTGCGAGTTGAGCAAGTTGAGGCTGCATATAGGCAGCTTTTGGGGAAATTACCAAAATCGAAAGCCATTCCTGATGAGGTGTTGGAAATTCGTTATATGATTGAAGAGTTGCGAGTGAGTCTTTTTGCTCAGCAGCTTGGGACAAAATACCCCATTTCGGATAAACGGATTTTGAATGTCATTGAGGCAGTTGGGTAATCGTGATGTGTGAGGGTGTGTCATATACGTCTCTAAACCTTTTTCCTTACAGCTTGAATTTATGGCATAATGCTGCCTAAATGAAGGGTATTAGCAACGGTTGTACTGCAACCTTGTGGTAGAACGTAGTAGAAAATTGTATAGCGAAATGAATAAACGTTTAAATGGTGTCTTGCTGCTGATGGTCGCAGGGTTAATTGGGTGGTATTTAGGTATGCAACCAAATGAGATCGGCGATTTATCACGTTTGATTAAAAAACAAGGTGAGCCAGAATACATTGGCAGAGCTGTCTCTGCTAAAGTCTATGATATGCACGGTCAGCCACAATATTTTGCAAAAGCAAATGAGATCAAACATTATGAACAAACGGCTAAAACCGAATTGTTTCAACCGTTGTTATATTTGTTTAATACAAATACTGCAAAAGAGCAATGGAAAATTACTGCGAATCACGCAGAAATTACGCAAGAAAAATTGCTTTATTTAACAGGCGATATTCGACTTGAAAATATTGAGCCTAACTCACGTTTACAACGTTTGGAAACTCAAACGTTATTAGTGGACTTGATTACGCAAGATATTTCTTCTGAAAGTGAAGTGGTTTCAACAGGACTGGGGTTTAACACTTCAGGCATTGGGTTATCAGGCAATCTTAAAAAGCAAATTGCGACCCTGTTGAAAGATACTCGAACCTATCTTGAGCCGATATTGCTTGAAAAGCAGCAGTAGGTGCTAAAATAAAGAGTGTATTTTTATTAAGTAATGCAAGATAAAATTAAAGGCATATAGAATTAGAGGAATAATAAAGTATGAAAGCTACGATAAAATCGCTTTTCCTTGTGGTGTTATCTACATTTTCTGGGGCAATTTACGCATTAAAGAGTGATACTTCACAGCCGATTAATGTGCATTCAGGCAGCCAGTCATTGGATATTGAAAAAAATATTGTTACGTTCAGTGATAATGTATTGATTACACAAGGTTCGATTAAGATCAATGCCGCTAAGGTTGTTATTATTCGTCAAGAGGGCAAAAAAGAAAAAATTGAAGCTATGGGCAGTCCTGTTATTTTTGAACAAACATTAGACGATGGCAAACGAGTAGAAGGACGTGCAAATCAGATTAGTTATGATTTAGGAGCAGAGTTTTTAACACTTACAGGGCGTGCAGAACTTAAGCAACTAGACAGTTTTATCCAAGCTGAGAAGATAACTTATAGTGTGAAGAAACAACAATTAAATGCAACTAGTAGTAATAAATCTCGTGTAAAAACTGTATTAATGCCGACGCAGTTTCAAGAAAAGAAAAGCCAAGAAAAGAAAAAGTAGAGCGAAAAATGTCAATTCTGTATGCAGAAAATTTAGCTAAAAGTTATAAAAATCGCCAAGTGGTCAAAGGGGTGAGTTTGAATGTTAAAGCTGGCGAAATTGTCGGCTTACTTGGACCGAATGGAGCAGGAAAAACGACCACTTTTTATATGGTGGTGGGTTTAGTTCGCCACGATCAAGGTAAAATTCGAATTGATGAACGTGATATTAGTTTGTTACCAATGCATGAGCGAGCTAAGCAGGGCATTGGTTATTTGCCACAAGAAGCCTCAATTTTTCGCCGTCTGAGTGTGTATGAGAATTTGATGGCGGTGTTACAAGTGCGTAAGGATTTAAATGATCAACAACGCAGAGATAAAGCTGACGAACTAATTGCGGAGTTTCATATTGAGCATATTCGAGAGAACTTAGGACAGGCTTTGTCTGGTGGGGAACGTCGCCGTGTAGAAATTGCTCGTGCATTGGCCGCTAATCCGCAATTTATTTTGCTTGATGAGCCTTTTGCTGGTGTTGATCCCATTTCTGTGATTGATATAAAAAAAATTATTGTCAATTTAAAAGAGCGTGGGTTGGGTGTATTGATCACCGATCATAATGTGAGGGAAACATTAGCTGTGTGTGAGCGTGCGTATATTGTTGGTAGTGGAAAAATGATTGCAACAGGCACACCTGAAGCGGTGCTTACCAATGAAGATGTAAAACGTGTCTACCTAGGTGAAGGTTTTAAACTTTGAAACTGACGACTTTCCTTGCATTACAAAATGTACAGCATAATGTTTTTGTCTCTAGTAAGAAGCGTGCTTTGGAATTGGTTGCTAAACTTATAGCAAAGCAATTAAACCAGCTTAATCAACCCAATGAGGCATTGGTACAGCAGAATTGTGCAGAAAACAAAGGACAAGTTTGTCCTATTGAATGCTTTGCAAATTTATTTAAGCGAGAGAAATTAGGTTCGACTGCTTTAAATCACGGAATTGCTCTGCCACACGCTAAATTGTCGCTTAGTGAGCCATTATTTTTTAATGAACCAATGGCGGTATTTTTGCAATTGGAAAATCCCATTGATTATGATGCAAGTGATCATAGGGAGGTCGATTTAATCTATGCTATTTTGTTTCCTGAAAATGACAGTGAAAAATATCAAGATTATTTAGCTTATATTGGACAAGTTTTAACAAATAAAAATGTGCTGAGGAATTTACGAGCAGCAGAGAGTGTTGAAGATATTTGGCAAATTTTGGACTATGCGGAACCACTTGGCTGAGTATTTAGCTTGGATAAAAAATCAAACACAATGAAAGATGGAATAAAAGAGATAGCAAGAGATGGAATTGATTATTATAAGTGGACGTTCTGGAGCGGGTAAATCTGTTGCTCTTCGAGCGTTAGAAGATGTTGGTTATTACTGCGTGGATAACATTCCGTTGCCATTGATCCCTCAATTAGCGGAATTATTGGCGAAATCTTATCAAGCAGCGGTAGTTAGCTTAGACGTGCGTAATTTGCCAGCAGATTCGGCACTACTGGACGCTGTACTGGTAAAACTTCCATCGGATATTCGTGTTAAGTTGGTATTCCTTGATTGTGACTGTAAAACATTAATCCGTCGCTATAGCGACTCTCGCAGGATACATCCATTGGCAAGTGAGGAACCAACTTTAGAAAATGCCATTGAGTTGGAAGATTCTCATCTCGAACCATTATTACATCAAGCCAATTATGTGATTGATACCACTTATCTTTCTGCTCACGAATTGGCAGAAAAATTGCGTGAATTATTGCGTGGTACGTCTAAAAAAGAACTAAAAATCATAGTGGAGTCTTTCGGTTTTAAATACGGCGTGCCAACGAGTGCAGATTATGTTTTTGATGTACGTTTTTTGCCTAACCCTCATTGGAATTCAGAGTTGCGTCCTATGACGGGACTTGACCAGCCTGTCGTTGATTTTTTAGAACGCCAACCTGAAGTACACCATTTTATTTACCAAACTCGTAATTATTTAGAAATGTGGTTACCTGCATTGGAACAAAACAATCGCAGTTATTTGACAATTGCAATTGGCTGCACAGGTGGAAAACATCGCTCAGTGTTCATTGCGGAACAGTTGGTAAAATACTTTGCTAGTAGAGATAAGCAGGTACAGGTACGTCATCGTAGTTTAGAAAAGCATAAAATGAATTTATGAAAACAGCGGATATTGTGATTGTTGGCGGTGGAATGATTGGATTGGCACTTGCTGCATTACTAGCACAAAGTTCGTGCCAGATAAAAATTATTGAGAAATCACAGCCTAACTTGAAGGGAAATTCAGTTCAGCGAGTGAGTGCGATAAATGCAAAAAGCCAACAAATGTTTGATAGGATCGGCTTATGGCAATATATTCCGCAGGAAAAGCGTTCGCCTTATCACCAAATGTTGATTTGGGAAAAAGACAGTTTTGCTAAGTTGCATTTTGAACAACAAGATAGTGCAATCAGACAACTTGGTTTAGCTCAATTAGGTTTTATACTGGATAATCACGATATTCAGCATGCACTTTATCAGTTAGTTAATTTGCAAGAGAATGTAGAAATTTTGCATACTGTGCCGACTAATATGAGTATTACTGAAAATGGTGCGGTATTAATACTTGAAAATGGTGAAGTTATTTTTACCAAACTTGTGGTTGGTGCTGATGGAGCAAATTCTTGGGTACGCCAGCAGGCTAATATCCCACTTGTAAGCCGTGATTATTCGCACAGTGCTTTGGTGTGTCAAATTAAAACTGAAGAAGCACATCAAAAAATGGCACGTCAAGTTTTTACCTCAGACAGTATTTTGGCTCTACTGCCGCTACCTGATAAGCATTATTGTTCGATTGTGTGGTCGTTACCGCCAGAAAAAGCCATACAGCTTTTAAACTGCAATGAAATGGAATTTAATAAAGCACTGACTGTTGCAAGTAATAATCAGCTTGGTTTGTGTGAATTACAAAATCCGTCTAAATTGCAAAATCCCCGAGCCATTTATCCGCTTGTTGCACGTTATGCTCGTGATTTTGCTCAACCTCGCCTCGCATTAGTGGGTGATGCTGCCCATACTATCCACCCATTAGCTGGTTTGGGAGTAAATTTAGGATTTTCTGATATAATTATGCTTGCTGATGCTATTCAAATGAGTTTAGTGCAGGAGCGAGATATTGGAGAATATCGCCAGCTTCGCCAATTTGAGCGAGAGCGTAAGCTTGATGCGATGAAAATGTTAGCAACGATGGAGACGATTAAGCAGATATTTACGGGTGAGAATCCATTAAAAAAATTACTTCGAGGAGTGGGCTTAACCATAACGAACCAGCTCCCTGTAGTGAAAAAATTACTCATTGAACAAGCAATAAATGTTTAGTTATTCATCAAGTTGCTGATGATAAAAACAAAATGTGAACTAAACTACAAATAGTATGTCTTTGAGTAGTATTCTTTATAACCTATTGGTAAGGTTATTTTTATTTACTTTTTTATTCGAGGATATTATGGATAAATTTACTAAGATGACTGCTGCTACATTGTTTTCTCTTTTTTTAGCGGCTTGTGATAAACCAGCTGAAGCACCAGCTTCTTCAACGCAAGCCCCTGTAGCGACTGAAACAACAAATGTACAATCTACACAAGTAATGGATCAAGTTGGTGTTGAGGATTACAACAAATTAGCTGAGTGGAATAAAGAACACGAGAAATCAATTGAAACTGCACAACTATCATTACAAGAGCAATTACAAAGTCAAGATGAAAAACAAATTGAAGAAGCACTTAAGGCGTTTAAAGGGACACTTGATGAGGTATTGGTCAGTCTAGATAAACTTGATATTAAACACGTTGAAGTAAATGCTTTAAAAGGAAAGCTAAGAGAGATTTTAGTGGGATCTAGTGATGTAATGAATGAATCTGTTAATATTATGATGGCACCAGAAAAAGTAGCAACGGAAGAAATAAAACAAAGATTGCAAAATAAAACTGAAAATTTACAAAATACGGTGCTTGAACTACAGAAGCTCGAAGCTGAATTAAGCCAAAAATTTGGTGGTGCTTCACAACCACAACATTCACAGCCAAAATAATAATTTCCTTTCAATTCTAGATTATTTTATTCGCCCTTCCTTGACCAAGTCTAAAAGTCAGAAGGGTTTTTTGTTCTCTTCTTTTCAGTTTTTCTGTCCTCGTCATTTTTACCAATATAACTATATTTCTTGAACATTTTGCAGCTATTTTAGCTTTTTAAATTGTAATAGAATTTATTTTTATTTGTAAATTTATCTTATTAATATAGAATAATAATCATTATTATTTTTATTTTTTATTTGTTTACAATGAAAAAATCCATTATAGAAATCTTGTGTGTTATTTGTTTATCCATTTGTCTTGCGGCTTGCAGCACACTTTTTGAGCCTGAGCAAGCACAGATTTATGATATAAAGGCTCAAAAATACATCAGTGTCGAATCGCTGGTTAAACAGCTGGAAAAATCACCGTTAATTTTGGTTGGTGAGCGGCATGATGTGAAGTTGCATCACGATATCCAACGCTGGTTAATAGCTCAGTTGCACAGTCCACGTTCAGTTGTCTTGGAAATGTTGCCTTCTACACAACAAAAAACACTGGATCAAGAACTATCGGCTATACGCAAAAATATGATAAATAATGACCGCTTATACATCTTGCCAAAGCATATAAACTGGCAAGCAGCTTGGGATTGGCGGCAATATGGAGAACTAGTTAATACGATTGTTAATTCTCAGCATCGATTGATGGGCGGAAATTTAGATAAAGAGGAAATTCGAACGATTATGCAGGGTGCTTATCCATTAATAGGTAAAAAATCGACAGCTCTATCCGTTCAGCAACAATTGGAAGCACTTATCACACAAGCTCATCACGGTGTTGAAATACAGGATAAACAGCTTAAAAAATTTGTGCAGACTCAACAATTTAAAGATCGTCGAATGGCTGAGATTTTAGTTAAAAATAAGCCGAGTATATTGATTGCAGGCAATGTACATACTTCAAAATCAGTCGGTGTGCCGTTGCATTTAGATGATTATGAGCAAAGTGACTATGTTGTTTTAAAGCTTGGTTCGAAGCAAGATATTGAGCAAAAACAGGCAGATTTTATTTGGATAACTGACAAATGAGCAAAAAACATCGCAACGAAAAGTTTAACTAAGCCTTTGTGAATTGAGTAAGAGCAACAACCAGTAAATAAAAATGGAGAAAAATGAATGAAATTGCAGTTAAGTCCTGTGGCGAGAGTACTGATACCTGTGTTATTACCTTTAATCGCTTGGGCGGAAAATAATCAAACATTGACCTTGGAGTTCGAAGAATTAGACATCATTGCTCAGAAGCAAAGTATGGAAAGACAAGGATATTCTCGTTCTGGTGCGGTAAGTTCTATTTCAATTTCTGAAGATAAAAGAATGCAATCGTTGGATAGCGTGGTGCGTGCATTGGCGGGTAGTTATACAAATATCAATCCTACACAAGGAACGGTGAGTATTAATATCCGAGGCGAGAGCGGATTTGGGCGTGTCAATACGATGGTTGATGGTGTGCCGCAAGCATTTTATGGCACATCGGCAAATTCTGATGGTAAATATCATTCTGAAGAGAACGGATATGGTCCAACAAGTCAATTTGGCACAATGATTTCCCCTGATTTTTTAGTCGGAGCGGATATTGTTCGTGGATATGCTTCTGGAGCTGGTGGCGTGAATGGTTTAATGGGACACGCCAATTTACGCACATTTGATGTTGATGATGTGCTGATAAATGACCATCAGGTTGGTATATTGTCTAAGTGGCAGTATGGTACAAATCAAATTGGCAAAGGGGGAATGCTGACACTTGCGGGCAAAACATCAATATTATCGCAAGGAGAGGTTGGTGCGTTACTGGGATATAGTGCCAAAACAATAGGGGCAAATTATAAAACAGGCAGCGGTGTAAGGTTGTCTGAGAATATGGCGGTGAAAAAGCTTGAGCAAAAGCCGACTGCTTATCTAGCAAAGCTAGAGTTCAGCCCGAATCCTCAACATCAGTTTCTTATTGGGTATAACCAATTTGATAATAACGTTGGTGGTAGGGAAATAGATAATCGGGCATCGCAGTTAAAATATCAATATAGCCCTGCAACACCGCTGTTAAATATTTCATTTTTAGCTGCAAAAACACAAAGTAAACAACGCTTTAATGAGGATTCATTGATTTGGT
This sequence comes from Nicoletella semolina, assembly GCF_004345745.1. Classification (GTDB taxonomy): domain Bacteria; phylum Pseudomonadota; class Gammaproteobacteria; order Enterobacterales; family Pasteurellaceae; genus Nicoletella; species Nicoletella semolina. The sequence continues at coordinate 17,672 of NZ_SLXJ01000016.1, forward strand.
TGCTGGAGAAAGGGCGGACACAGAATGAAACTCGCTATTTAAATTTGCAAAATATTGCGATTATTTCGCTGCTTGATACGCAGACCAGTTTCACTCTAGGGGCGAGTATGTTTGATAATCGTTATGAAAAATCAGCAGTAGGCATTGATCAAGATAATTTAGAACATACTACTTTTTCGCCTGAGGGCACACAAAAATTACAGAGCATTTATGCTGAATCTGAAGTGAAAAAAGGTATTGTTTTATTTAATAGCGGTTTGACATATACCGTAGGTGAGGTTAGGGGGTTTAAATCTGCTTGTCGAACTTATTTAGTTGAATCTGGTAAGCGAATTTTTTCGCAAAATTGTGTGCCAACTGGGGAAGGAGTAATGCGTTTACATAGCAGTGCGTTAAATGGCGTGGCTATGCTGACCTTGGAAATCAATGATGGGTTCAAACCATTTGTGAGTTATTCACAAAATACTCGAGTTCCTAATGTACAAGAAGTCTTTTTTAATAATGAGAGTGCAAGTTCTATGAACCCATTTTTAAAGCCTGAGGAAGTGGCAACGTGGCAGTGGGGATTTAACAGTCGTAAAGAAAATGTACTGCAAGAAGGGGATTTTTTAGGACTTAAGGTGGTCGGCTATCAGGCTCGGATTAAAAATTATATTCATAGTGTGAGCTTTTATTTATTGAACGATGGCGGATTAACTAGAAATATTCATGGTGATCTTGCCCCCGCCGCGTTTCACGCTCAAATGAATGTGAATGCAATAAAACCTGTTACCAATAAAGGTATTGAAGTTTCTGTACATTATGATAGCAAGAATACTTTTGCTTCAATGACTTACAGCTATCAAAAAACTAACCATCATTATAATGCATCTAGCACAACAGGGACTGGTTTTGGCACGATTAGCGTAACTGAATTACCAAGGGATTATGCCACACTTGATGTGGGGGGGAGGGCATTGAATAAGAAATTAACGTTTGGTGGTATTGCTAAATATACTGGCAAATTCCGTCGCTATTCCCCCGAAGGGCTGACAGTGGAGGAACAAGACCTGTTGCAAGATGTGCCGAGTATGCCAATCATTTTTGATATATATGCGCATTATCAGCTAAATGATCATATTCTACTGAAAGCGACAGTACAGAATGTTACAAATAGAAATTATATTGATGCGTTAAATGCACTTAATTCGACACAATCACAGCATATTGATGATAGCAAATTTAGCTATACCAATGCTGCACGAGGTAGGACTTATTTGTTGGGGACAGAAATTCGCTTTTAATTGATGACTTGCACTATTTTTAATCGTTTTAATTTTATTTTTAACATCTGAGTTAGTGTTTTTTTATCCACTTTTATTTTATTCAAGGAGAAAATAATGAAAATCTCGCAATTTGCGTTACCTGCTGTGTTTGTCTTTGCATTGACAGCCTGCTCAAGTAGTAAATCATCTTATGAACCAACCAAAAATTCGGCTGCACCAAAAAATGATGGAGCCAGCGTAACCCAGTCTAAAGTAGAGACAAAACCGCAGCCAACTTATCAAACAACTTATCCGCTAGCTGAGAGAGGATTTAAGGTATTAACCAGCACTGAGGGTGGATTTGCTAATGAACCGCCTGTTGCAAAAGACAATGTGGTATTTTATTCCAATGGGATGAATGGTTTACAAAAAGATAAACTGACTAAAGGGAAAAATATTGCTGATGTAATTAGAAAATCAGCAAGCACCATTGATCCTTATAAAATGAATGAGGTTAAGGTAACAGACGAGCAGGGCAAGTTGGTGGGTACTTTCCAAATTGTTAATCAACAATATGCAAGCTATGGCACTTTTATGTTTGATGATCCAATTAAAGACGATGCAGGTAAACCTAAGTATGAGCCAGTTGCTTTTTACAATGCACAGCTTACGACAGAGGAGCAGTTTAATAAGCAAACAGGTCAAGCTACTTATCGAGGCAAGCTAGTAGGTTATAAAGATGGCGTAAAAGGTAAAACACCAACAGAAGCCGCTTCGGCAGATATTACACTGAATGTGGATTTTGCGAAAAAGACAATTAGTGGCAAAGTGGCAGGAGAAACACGTTTTGATGGTTTAGTTAAATATCATAGTAAATTTTTAGGTTATGGTAAGGAAGAGTTTAAACACGATCCATATAATGCTGGCGATGTTACCGATAAAGGTGAAAAGTATTCTAAAGTTGATTTAATTCTTCAAGAAACAAAAATAGAAAGAAATGGTGATGGTGTGATGAGCTTTGATGGTTATGATAAAGTCGTGATTAATGGTATCTCACACCGTGATTGGCTCAATGCGAAAGAATCTGATTCGAATAGCGATCCAAATACTAAATTGGCTGAAAAAGTAATCACGATCGACTCCTATTACGGTGTTTTGGCAGGACCAAATGTTGAAAATATCGTTGGACAAATTGGCGATGGCGAAAACCGCTTAATGTTTGGTACGCAAAAAACGGATAAATAATGAAAAATATTATTTATAGTTTCTTGATGCTATTTGTAGGCTCAGCATTTGCTGAGCCTACAGCAGTAGATTTATTTGCAAATTCAACATTCGCACATGATTTTTCCATACAAGGAATGTATCACAATGCCCATTCCGTTGTAAAAATGGTAATGGTTATTTTAGTGTTTACCTCGGTGCTAACGTGGACTATTTTTTTTGCAAAAGCGATTCAGCTTTGGCGATACGCTCGCCAATGTAAACTCGCTTTGCAACAGCTTAGTAAAACCAATACGCTTGCTGAAGCACGCCAGCAAGTGTGCCGTTCCGATTTTCATATTTCGACTAGTCTACTGGCGGAAATTGACGATGAGATGGTGTGTAGTCAGCAGCAATATGATCAGGATTTTATTCAGAGAGTAGAAGATCGACTTACGCAAAAGATGACAGAGTGGCAAGTTAAAACACGTTATAGCATTGGTATTCTTGCAACAATCGGTGCGGTTACGCCTTTTATTGGGCTGTTTGGTACGGTATGGGGCATAATGAACAGTTTTATTGGTATCTCAAATGCTAGAAATGTTACGCTATCTGTGGTTGCACCAGGCATTGCAGAAGCATTATTTGCCACAGCTTTAGGACTTGTTGCCGCAATTCCTGCTGTTGTCATCTATAACCAATTTAACCGTCAAAGTATAAATTTCCAGCAGCAACTTAACCGTATTGCTGCACACTTTTTTTTGACATTAAAGCGAGATGTTTCGCTAAATCGCTTGACATACAAAAATTAACTTTATTGCAATGATGAAATTTGAAAACTCTTCACAAGAAGAAATAAGCGAAATAAACGTTACTCCTTTTATTGATGTATTACTGGTTCTGCTGGTTATTTTTATGGTAACAATCCCAATTTCTACTGTTACTATTCCTTTAGAATTACCTGCAAGTAATAGTCAATCAACAGCATCAACTGATAAGCCTATTATATTATCATTGACGGCAGAAAATAAACTTTTTTTGGGTGATAAGCCAATAACGCATGAGCAATTAGCAGATAATGTTTATCAACAAACACAAGGCAATTTTAACTCAGTGATTTTTTTTCACATTGATAAGCAAGTAAATTATGCAGAACTGATGGGTGTGATGAATATTTTACGTCAAGCAGGTTACCTCAAAATCGGTTTAGTTGGATTAAATCAAGGTGAAGAAATGCAATGAAATACAGGGAGGCACATTTTCACTGGAGCATTGCTTTTATCTTATCAATTATGCTTCATTTGGCTATTTTTAGTTACATTTCTGCAAAAGAATCAGAGAAATCGACCGCTATCTCCAGCCATATGTTGATGGTAGAATTCTCAGATTTTCCCGAATCTATGGTTGTGAATATATCGGACTTGCCTATCGGTTTGTTGAAACAACAAAATTATGTTCAACAAGCTGTGCAAAATGTGGATAATTTTGATGAACCACCCATTGAACAAATGTTACCAGAAGTGAGTAAAACAATTGAAGCAGTAAAGCCGAACATTATTGCTAAAACGAAAAAGATAGGGGATTCTGAAAGCAAAAAGCAAGAAACGAAGAAAAAATTAAACAATAAGCCAAGAAAAGCCGAGTTATTGCAGCAAGTAGAGCAATCCAATGTTTCTTCTATTGAGCAATCCGCTTCTTCTCCGCCGCCAATGGAAGGGAGGCAACTTACTGCTCCAGTGAGTAGCTTAGCAGATAAGCAAGGTCGTACAAAAAACTGGCAAGCAATAGTATTAGCTCATTTAGCACATAATCAAGGTTATCCTTCAATGGCATTGGCTGGCGGAATAGAGGGCGTTGTACGAGTTAAAATAACAGTTGGGAGAGAAGGGCAAGTCAATCATATTGAGCTTCATGCCAGTAGTGGTTATCCCATATTAGATGACCACGCACTTGAACTAATTCGCCATAAATCGCCATTTCCTCCACCATTTCAAGAAGTTATTGGCAATCGTAATCAATTAACGATCAATTTACCAATTGCGTATAACATTAAACGCTACAAACGCAGTATAAAATAATGAAAAATAATACACTCTATTTTATTATATAGGTGATCTGTTTTTTACTTTTTGATAAGTAGCCGTTATCCTTTTGAATAGCAAATAAAATAACTACCATACTGTATGACCAAAGGTAATGTTATTTCTTCAATATCGCATTGTAATAGATCTTGTTCATATTTTGTTACTTCCAAAATCTTATAAAAGTCCATCAAAAAAGTCTCTAAATGGTGTTTCTGCAGAACCTGAAGTTGTTCCAAATAGACCTCCAATTCTTCCTCTAGATAGCTTCCCACGATATCTTTTGATTTTTCCGTCTACTATATATCATTAATAAAGTCTTTGGTTGCACTCTTCCTATGATGCTCAAATTCTCTCTATTTTTCTGATCAATCTATCGACTTTCTCACATCGAAATTATCCACAGAGATATTCCTTAAAATGTGTCATTCAAATCTCTTTAATTTAACCAAATAAAAACGACTCTTATCTAGTGAGTATCGATTGTAAATATATGCAATAGCTGCGGATCGCTTTTTTTGCTGTCTGGAAGTCTTATTTGTTGTATTTGGAGTAAAGGACGATTAGGTTGAGAAAGTAAAAATAATTTGCCCTTATGGACTAAAAAAATTATTATAGACGTCTAGACGGAAAAACATCTAAATGCAAAATTTTTGCAGATTCAGACCGCTTATCATTCAGACTGTTTGTTAATCAATAATGTTATAGATCAAAAGGATAAAAAATGGCTATTAATTTATTTACTTCTGAGTCAGTATCAGAAGGGCACCCAGATAAAATTGCAGATCAAATTTCTGATGCTGTATTAGATGAAATTCTTAAGCAAGATCCAAAAGCTCGAGTGGCGTGTGAAACCTACGTTAAAACGGGTATGGCGTTAGTGGGCGGGGAAATTACCACTTCTGCGTGGGTTGATGTGGAAAATTTGACCCGCCAAGTCATTTGCGATATTGGCTATCAGCATTCTGATATGGGCTTTGATGGACATTCTTGTGCTGTGTTGAATGCGATTGGTAAACAATCACCAGATATTAATCAAGGCGTGGATAGGGCTGATCCACTGGAGCAAGGGGCTGGTGATCAGGGCATAATGTTTGGATATGCGACGAATGAAACAGAGGTATTAATGCCAGCACCAATTACCTATGCTCATCGTTTAATGGAGCAGCAGGCTAAAGTGCGTAAATCGGGTAAATTAGATTGGTTGCGTCCTGATGCTAAGAGCCAATTAACCTTTGCGTATGAAAATAATAAAATTATTGGGATTGATGCGGTCGTACTTTCTACCCAGCACGCTGAGCAGGTTTCACAAAAAGAGTTGGTAGAAGGGGTGATGGAAGAAATTATTAAGCCTATTCTGCCAAGTGAGTGGTTAAATCAAAATACCAAATATTTTATCAACCCAACAGGACGTTTTGTGATTGGGGGACCGATGGGGGATTGTGGTTTAACAGGACGTAAAATTATTGTGGATACTTATGGTGGTGCGGCACGACACGGTGGTGGAGCATTTTCAGGTAAAGATCCATCTAAAGTGGATCGCTCTGCGGCTTATGCTGCACGTTATGTTGCAAAAAATATTGTTGCCGCAGGGTTGGCGGATCGTTGTGAAATTCAGTTGTCCTATGCAATTGGTGTCGCAGATCCAACGTCTATTATGGTGGAAACTTTTGGGACAGGTAAAGTATCAAATGAAACGTTGGTGAAATTAATTTATCAACACTTTGACTTACGTCCTTACGGTTTAATTCAAATGTTGGATTTAATTCGTCCAATTTATCGTGAGACTGCGGCTTATGGACATTTTGGTCGTGAGCATTTCCCTTGGGAAAAAACTGACAAGGCTGATGTATTGCGTGATGCCGCTGGTGTGAAATAACAGGCAATTTGTTGTTGAAATAGTCATTAATAGCTTATATAGAAATAAATAGCGAGTGAAAACTCGCTATTTTTTCGTTGATGATTATCAAATTAAACAAATGCGTCGCTCGCCAGAATAAAGGGTTGTTTTATTTTGGCGTGTAAAAGCAAGTAGGCTGAAATGATTTTGACGTGCAATTTGTATTGCCATTACGGTTGTAGCAGAAATGGCATATAGCATTTCAATGCTACAAGCAAGGCATTTTTGTACCATTTCAAACTAGCTCGGCTGGTAGTGAAAACAAAGCCTAATGGGCTTTCTGATTTAGCGTACCAACCCAGTAATTTATCAAGGGCAACGTGTCTGCCGACATCTTCTCGAATCGCTAATAATTCCCCTGTAGGGGTAAAATGCAGCAGTGTGGTCTGCTCCTGTTCGCTGTGAGGGTTGTTGAGCAGCTTCAAGCTGAATTAAGCAATAGTTGAAAATAGTGGGATTAAGTGTTTGCAAGCGGTTAGATTGTTTAAAATTATTGCAATGTTGTTTTACTTGAGCAAGTTGTTCCACACCACAAATACCGCAGCTTGTTCTGCCAGCCATTGTCCTGTGTTTTTCTTTTAGATAGAAAGTTGTGGTGATTGTAATAGTTATTTAAAGCGGTATATCAAGAGAAAGATCCGTATGTTGAGCCAATTGCTGATGATTTAGCGACTTTATTCCTTGATGCTGAGATGGAGCAAAAAAGTTTTGCCAGAAGTACGATAAATCCTTTTCTTTCCCCTTCCGAATAGCTTTAGTCTAAGAGGCGGTTTTCTATGGCTGCTTCGATTTCGTTACATTCTCTTTCTCTCAAATTTCTGCTATACTCACGCCCAATTTTCAGCAGAATTGCTGATTTCCATTTTTTACAATAATTAGGAATGACAATGTCTGAACAAAATCAACCAAATAGCTATGATTCTTCAAGTATTAAGGTCTTGAGAGGGCTTGATGCGGTGCGTAAACGCCCAGGTATGTATATTGGGGATACTGATGATGGCACAGGATTACATCATATGGTCTTTGAGGTTGTGGATAATGCGATTGATGAAGCATTAGCAGGACATTGTAAAGATATTGTGATTACAATTCATTCTGATAATTCTGTTTCTGTGCAAGATGATGGGCGTGGTATTCCTGTTGGCATTCACCCAGAAGAAGGCGTGTCTGCCGCTGAGGTCATTATGACAGTATTACACGCAGGTGGTAAATTTGACGATAACTCTTATAAGGTTTCAGGTGGTTTACACGGCGTTGGGGTTTCGGTTGTAAATGCCTTGTCATCTAAATTGCAACTGACTATCCGCCGTGAAGGGAAGGTTCACGAGCAGTTTTATACGTTGGGTGAGCCTGATGCACCGCTAGGCGTTATTGGAGAAACGACCAAAACAGGAACAACAGTTCGTTTTTGGCCAAGCTATGATATTTTTAAAAATAAAACAGAATTTGAATACAAGATTTTATCAAAGCGTTTGCGTGAGTTATCTTTTTTGAATTCAGGTGTTTCAATCCGATTAGTTGATGAACGTGATAATAACGAAGAGCATTTTAAATATGAAGGTGGCATTCGTGCTTATGTAGAGTATTTAAACGAAGGTAAAAACCACATTCACCCAACACCTTTTTACCTTTCCACAGAAAAAGATGGCATTGGTGTAGAGGTGTCGTTGCAGTGGAATGATAGCTATAACGAAAATGTGTACTGTTTTACCAATAACATTCCGCAGCGTGATGGCGGTACGCATTTAGCGGGTTTTCGTGGTGCATTAACACGAGCATTAAAAAGCTATATGGACAATAGTGGTAAGTTGAAAAAAGCTGATGCCAATATTGATGCGTCAGGTGATGATGCTCGTGAGGGATTGGTAGCGGTCATTTCAGTAAAAGTGCCTGATCCAAAATTTTCCTCGCAGACTAAGGATAAATTGGTGTCATCTGAAGTTCGTCCAGCGGTTGAGAGTTCAATGAATGAGGCGTTACAAGCCTATTTATTGGAAAATCCTAATGATGCACAAAGTATCGTTTCTAAAATTATTGATGCAGCACGAGCGAGAGAAGCAGCCCGTAAGGCTCGAGAAATGACAAGACGTAAAGGGGCGTTAGATTTAGGCGGCTTACCAGGGAAGTTAGCCGATTGTCAAGAGAAAGATCCTGCATTGTCGGAATTGTATCTCGTGGAAGGCGATTCTGCTGGAGGTTCTGCAAAACAAGGGCGAGATCGTAAGAATCAAGCTATTTTACCGTTAAAGGGAAAAATTTTGAATGTGGAAAAAGCACGTTTTGACAAAATGCTTTCTTCTCAAGAAGTTGCAACGCTGATCACGGCATTAGGTGCGGGTATTGGGCGTGATGAATATAACATTGAAAAATTGCGTTACCATAAAATTATTATTATGACCGATGCAGACGTAGATGGTGCACATATTCGTACTTTGTTATTAACATTCTTTTACCGCCAAATGCCAGAGCTAATCGAGCGTGGCTACGTTTATATTGCCCAGCCCCCCCTTTATAAAGTGAAAAAAGGTAAGCAAGAAAAATATATTCAAGATGACGCAGAGATGATTCAGTATGAGTTAGCGATTGCTTTAGATGGTGCGGCACTTTATGTCAGTGAGAATGCACCAGCATTAAACGGATTAGCGTTAGAAAACCTGATTTCAGAGTATAATGGCGTTCAGAAATTATTTGAGCGTCTTGTTCGTCGTTATCCTTTGGCATTGTTGAATGAGTTGATTTATCAGACAGATTTATCTGCTGAATTTGCAAAAGATCAAGAAAAAGTAACCGCTTGGACTGATCAGCTTGTGAAGCAATTAAATGAAAAAGAGGCAAACGGAGCAAGTTATCAAGCGAATGTTTTCTATAATATGGAACGGCATATTTATGAACCTGAAGTGGTCGTAACCGCACATGGTATGAATACCATATATCGTGTTGATTTTAATTTTATTCATTCTAATGAGTATGCACGTATTACCAAACTAGGTGGGCAGTTGCGAGGGCTACTTGAACCAACTGCTTATGTTGTGCGTGGAGAGCGTCAGCAGGCGATTGCAAGTTTTGAAGAAGCCATTGATTGGTTTGTTAAAGAGTCTCGTAAAGGGCTGACTATTCAGCGTTATAAAGGGTTGGGTGAAATGAATCCTGCACAACTTTGGGAAACAACGATGGATCCTGTGGTGCGGAAAATGTTGCAAGTTACGATTACAGATGCGGTAGCAGCGGATAAGTTATTTACTACATTAATGGGTGATGATGTTGAGCCTCGTCGTGATTTTATTGAAAGTAATGCACTTTATGCAAACCTAGATATTTAGATAACAAGCTGAACTAATAGTCAATTAAAAGTAGATAAAGGATATATGATGACTGAACAATTAGAAAATCAAGAGTTAGATTTTAATGGTGAAATGCTGGCTCGTCGTGATAAGTTAGCACAGTTACGCACTCAAGGAAATGCTTTTCCAAATACATTTCGTCGTGAAGACAAAGCGGCTGATTTACACAAAAAGTATGGTGAAATGGACAGTGAAGTGTTAAAGGAGCAAGCTATTCCTGCCGTTGTTGCAGGGCGAATTATGCTTCGTCGTGCAATGGGTAAAGCGACGTTTATTACCATTCAAGATGTGAGTGGTAAAATTCAGCTTTACGTTGCACGAGACAATTTGCCAGCAGGTGAATATGAAAAGACCATTTCTCTTCTTGATTTAGGTGATATTGTTGGCGTAAAAGGAACGTTATTTAAAACGAAAACTGGCGAATTAACGGTTCGTGCAAGTGAGTTACAATTATTAACCAAAGCGTTACGTCCTTTGCCAGATAAACATAAAGGATTGACTGACCAAGAAACACGCTATCGTCAGCGTTATTTAGATTTAATCGCAAATGAAGAATCTCGCCGAGCTTTTGTGATTCGTTCCAAAGTCGTATCAGGTATCCGTCAGTTTTTCTTGGAAAAAGACTTTATTGAAGTTGAAACGCCAATGCTCCAAGTGATTCCAGGTGGTGCAGCGGCAAAACCATTTATTACGCATCATAATGCATTAGATGTAGATATGTATTTGCGTATTGCACCAGAGTTATATTTAAAACGGCTTGTGGTGGGCGGTTTTGAGCGAGTGTTTGAGCTTAATCGTAATTTCCGTAACGAGGGCGTTTCTGTTCGTCATAATCCTGAATTTACGATGATCGAATATTATCAGGCTTATGCTGATTATGTTGATTTAATGGACAATACCGAAGAACTATTGCGTAAGTTAGCATTAGATATTTTAGGTACCACAACAGTGCCTTACGGTGAATATGTTTTTGATTTTGGTAAGCCGTTTGAACGCATTACTATGCACGATGCAATTGTGAAATATGGTAACGGTATTCAACGTGCCGATTTGGACAGTTTTGAAAAAGCACTTGAAATTGCTAAAGGGTTGAATATTGAAATCCAAAAATCGTGGGGGCTTGGTTCGGTCGTGAATGCTATTTTTGAAGAGGTAGCAGAACATCAGCTTATTCAGCCGACATTTTTAATGGCACACCCTGCCGAAATTTCACCACTTGCACGCCGTAATGATGAAAACCCAGAGGTTACTGATCGTTTTGAATTATTTATTGGTGGGCGTGAAATTGGAAATGGTTTCTCTGAATTAAATGATGCAGAAGATCAAGCGGAACGTTTCCAAGCACAAGTTGCAGCAAAGGAAGCTGGAGATGATGAGGCGATGTTCTATGATGATGATTTTGTTGTTGCACTTGAGCATGGCTTACCGCCTACAGCAGGCGAAGGATTAGGGATTGATCGCCTAGCAATGATTTTTGCGAATGCACCTTCAATTCGTGATGTGATTCTTTTCCCAGCGATGCGTCAGAAGTAATTGTTAAAAAAGAAGTAATTGTTAAAAAGCACTTATGTTACAAGCGGTCGATTTTTTGCAAAATTCTGCAAATTTCTGACCGCTTGTGTTTTTTCTTTCTTCCTCACCAAGCTATTTTTATAACTCATCAAAGTAGCTATCTCCCAGTACCTTTTCAGCAAGTTGTAATAGTTCAGCAAAGTCTTGATAAGAAGGGACGGCTTGATCATCGATTTTACATTGCTGCTGTATCAATTTTTGACGCAATGTTTCGTACCATTCTAATAACGAGAGAGGTAAAGGTGATGTTGCTCGTCTGCCTAGTAAAAATAGTCCTTGGAATGGAATACTGAGGGCGAAAAGTGCAGTGATTAGGGCATTGACTAGAATGGACTGCTCTGGGTCATCAAAAAAATATTGCCAAAAGAAGGCAAAGCAGGCGAAAGCTGGCATATATTTTGCTGCAAATTTGATCCATTTGATAAGCCGATAGTCAGGCATAAATAGGTTCAGTTTTTTCTGATTTGGGTAAGTGTTGAGATAACGTTGCCCTGCTTGAATTGTGTTATACATAATTTCCTTGCCCTGCTAAATCTTACAGTCATTAGAACTAACCATTCTAGAACTTGAACGGCAAATCTACAATAGCGAAATGATTGAACTATTGCTATACTTCAGCACTTTTAGATTTATGTTGAGGAGAGAAAATGCAGATCAATTTTCTAAAGTTGTTACAAGATAGCTGGAATTTTATACGCAATCATTCTTATTTTAGCCTAATGAGCTTCGCTGTGTTGTTGGTGATAAGCTATGTTCAGTTTTATTCTGTCCCTAACGTTGCAGAAATTCAGCAGGCTGCACCAGCAGAAACTGCTTTATTCGTGATGCTTGATCGATTTGAGATTTTCTTATTATTTGGCTTTCTGGGTACGTTATTTAACATTTTAGTGATCTTGAATATCAAAGCAATTACCGAGGGACATTATCAACATTTTTTTCAACATACTTTTCAAGCATCTAAAGCATTATTATCTGTCGTTATCTTGTATATCATTATCTCGTTGCCATTTAGTTTAGGTATCGCCTTGATATCTGATCTGTTGAACAGCAGTACTATAGGTCTTCTTGTCCTTATTTTTGGTGTCTACTTTTTTGTTAGGCTCTCTTTAGTTGTGTATATGTATTTACTTGAAACGTCACAGAACGGTATTGGGCAAACATTAAAATTGAGTTGGCAACTGAGCCATAATCGGTTTAAACCCATATTTTTATTTTGCTTAATTGTTTATTTTTTGTTTGGCTTACTTGAAATGTGGCTTGGTGGATATGTGGATAATATTTTAGTTATTTCGCCTGTGGTTAAGGCTGCAATCAATTATTTTATTATTGTTTTTAGCTTTCGATTTTATCAAGTTTACCGCCAGCAAGGAGTTAAATAATGAAGCAATTACTGGACTTTTTGCCACTTGTGCTCTTTTTTATTCTTTATAAAACCTATGGCGTGCAAGAGGCTGCGTTGGGGTTGGTTGTGGCAACGGTCATTCAGCTAGCCTTACTAAAAGTGCTTTATAAGAAGATTGAAAAATCTCAATGGGTTACAGGTGGTTTTGTTATTTTTTTCGGATTATTGACCGCTTATTTTAATGAATTAGCCTTTTTAAAATGGAAAGTTACTATTATTAACCTACTTTTTGCAATGGTGCTTTTAGTTAGTCAATTTATTTTTCACAAGCCACTTATTCAGATTCTTTTAGGTAGAGAATTAACCTTGCCTCAACATATTTGGCATAAATTAAATATTAGTTGGGCTGGATTTTTTATTTTTTGTGCAGTGATTAATATTGTGATTAGTGAATATTTTTCTGATGATGTGTGGACAAATTTTAAAGTCTTTGGATTAACAGGATTAAGTCTGTTGGCAGTGTTGATAACAGGTTTCTATCTTTACCCTTACCTAAAACAATCTTCAGAACTGGAAAATGAGGAGCAAAATGACAAATAAAGAAAATCGCCAACCAGATGGTACACTTATTTTGCGTACACTCGCAATGCCATCAGATACAAATGCTAATGGGGATATTTTTGGCGGCTGGATAATGTCGCAAATGGATATGGGAGGTGCTATTCTTGCGAAGGAATTAGCACAGGGCAGAGTGGTTACTGTTTCAGTCGAAAGTATGAGCTTCCTGCGTCCTGTTGCCGTAGGTGATGTGGTCTGTTGCTATGGAAAGTGTATCAAAGTTGGACGAACTTCACTGAAAGTAAAGGTAGAAGTTTGGATAAAAAAAGTAGCAGATGGAATTGGAGAACGTTACTGTGTTACAGAGGCGTTGTTTACTTTTGTTGCGATTGATAAAAACGGAAAACCTCGTCCTGTTCCTCGTGAGAACAATGCTGAACTTAATGAGATTTTAAAATTAATTGAATCCTAATGAAACTTGGAGCGATATATGTATTATGTGATTTTTGCACAAGATGTGCCGAACAGTTTAGAAAAACGCCTAGCTGTGCGTGAGAAACATTTGGAACGGTTAAGACAGTTACAATGTGAAGGGCGATTATTAACGGCAGGTCCAAATCCTGCCATTGATGATGAAAATCCCCAAGAAGCAGGCTTTACAGGTTCAACAGTGATTGCTGAATTTGATTCTCTTGAGATTGCAAAGCAGTGGGCGAGTGAAGATCCTTACATTGCAGCAGGTGTATACGGTGAGGTGATCGTTAAACCTTTTAAAAAAGTTTTCTAAATTGAGTAAAAATTTTTCACTTTTTTGTAAAAGTCTGTATAATTCCGACACCCTGTTTTTGCTTAGATTTCCCGCTAAGCAAGTTTGGTTAGAATAAATTCGAAGGGATTGAATTCTGCCGCTAAGGTAATATTCGAACGAATATTGGGTTATAAACTAAATTTTGGTATTAAATTAATGAAAACTTTTGTAGCAAAACCAGAAACAGTAAAACGTGACTGGTATGTAGTAGATGCGACAGGTAAAACTTTAGGTCGTTTAGCTACTGAATTAGCACGCCGTCTTCGTGGTAAACACAAGGCAGAATATACTCCGCACGTTGATACAGGTGATTACATTATCGTTATTAATGCAGAGAAAGTAGCAGTAACTGGCAAGAAAGAAACCGATAAGCTTTACTACTGGCACACTGGCTATGTAGGTGGTATTAAACAAGCTACCTTTAAAGAAATGATTGCTCGTCGTCCAGAAGCTGTGATTGAAATTGCAGTAAAAGGTATGTTACCGAAAGGTCCTTTGGGTCGTGATATGTATCGTAAATTAAAAGTTTACGCAGGTAGCGAACATAACCACGCTGCGCAACAACCACAAGTTTTAGATATTTAATCACGGAGCATAAAAATGACAGTAGCAAATCAAAATTACGGCACAGGTCGCCGCAAAAGCTCTTCAGCTCGTGTGTTTATCAAACCGGGCACTGGTAATATTACAATCAACCAACGTTCTTTAGAAGTTTACTTCGGGCGTGAAACTGCACGAATGATCGTGCGTCAGCCATTAGAATTGGTTGAATTAACCGATAAATTAGACCTTTATATTACTGTAAAAGGTGGTGGTATTTCAGGTCAAGCGGGTGCTATCCGTCACGGTATTACTCGTGCATTGATGGAATATGACGAAAGTTTACGTCCAGCATTGCGTGCAGCGGGCTTTGTTACCCGTGATGCTCGTCGTGTTGAGCGTAAAAAAGTGGGTTTACACAAAGCACGTCGTCGTCCACAATACTCAAAACGTTAATTTTATGTTATCAAAGGCAGGATTATCCTGCCTTTTTCTATTTAGTTCATTCTGTCTCAATTCAGGTAATTTCATTAAAATTTACTATGTTAGCTATTATTTCACCTGCCAAAACGCTTGATTTTTCAAAGCCAGTAGAGAACTTTGCAAATTCAGTACCCAAATTGACCGCTTACAGCCAGCAACTAATTGATATTTGTAAAAAATTGTCTCCACAAGAGGTTGCTTCTTTGATGTCAATTAGCGATAAGTTAGCCAGTTTAAACGTTGCTCGTTTTGCCCAATGGCAGCTAAATCATACCAAAGACAACGCAAAGCCTGCTTTATTTGCTTTTAAAGGTGATGTCTATACAGGGCTTGATGCTGAAACACTATCAGCACAACAAGTGGATTATGCACAGCAGCATTTGCGTATTCTTTCTGGTTTATATGGTTTACTTTGTCCATTGGATTTGATGCAGCCTTATCGGCTGGAAATGGGAACAAAGCTAAAAAATCCAAATGGAAAAGATCTCTATCAGTTTTGGGGGAATGTGATCACCGATTATTTACAACAAGCCATTGATGAACAAGGTGATAATATTCTGATTAATTTAGCTTCTGATGAATACTTTAATGCGGTTAAAGTGAGTGCATTATCCGCTAGAATTATTAAACCTATTTTTTTAGATGAAAAAAATGGCAAGTTTAAGGTGATTAGTTTTTATGCTAAAAAAGCACGGGGAATGATGGTGCGTTTTATACTTGAGCAGCAACCTAACTCGGTGGACGCATTAAAATCCTTCAATTTAGGAGGCTATTGGTTTGATGAAGAGACCTCTTCAGAAAATGAGTGGGTGTTTAAACGAGAAGCTTGCTAATGAGATTGCTTCGTTGGCTTAAATTGAGTGTTATCTATTTATTAACAAGCTGTACTCTGTTGTCATCAGCAGATTTTGTAGTGCCTAGTGTTGTGAATTTTAAGGGTGTCATTTATCAAAAAGTAACAGATACTTCTCTTGATGCTATGCAGCAAATGTTATATCTAGCACAAGATAGCACAAAAGATCCGAATAATTGGCAACAAGGTGTTCTAATTTTTTTGGATAAAAATAAGACGGGAAAAACGCTACAATCTCGGGTAGCATTACGTCAGCAACATTTTCGTCAGCAAAACACATTGGCAAAAATAATGCTTACTGATCAAGAACTTCGCACCGAAGTGATTTATCCGCCGACAGAACGTTTTGATAATGTGCAATTAGAAATCACTCGAGGTCGAGACTCTCACTGCGGCTACAGCCAAATTCAATTTGCAGAAAAGCGGTCAATTTCTGCAAAAAATTGGCAAAATCTAACCGCTTATCAGCAAGCATTATCAACGCTTGCCAATGAGTTTGCACAGCTTCCTTGGTTAATTGAGTGTCATTAAATGCAGCAAGAATATACAAAATATGTAAAACGAGCCGCTAGTTTTGCGATTGTCGTTGCAGTCGTGCTGATTGTGATTAAAGCCTTTGCGTGGTGGCAAACGGGTTCAATGGCAATTTTAGCAGCAATGACAGATTCGTTGGTCGATCTTTTTGCTTCTATCACTAATATTGTGGTGTTGCGTTTTGCTTTACAGCCTGCTGATGATAACCATACTTTTGGACACGGAAAAGCCGAATCGCTGGCAGCACTAGTGCAAAGTGCATTTATAATGGGGTCAGCAGCTTTTTTGTTGTTGCAAGGTATACAGCGTCTTACTGATCCGCAATGGGTCCAAAGTAGCGAATTAGGTATGATAGTGAGTCTGATTTCTATTGCTATCACTGCAATATTAGTTTGGTATCAACAAAAAGTTGTGCGTTTGACCCAAAGCCCAGCTATTCAAGCAGATTCATTACATTATCAAACAGATTTATATATGAATGCGGCTATATTGGTGGCAATGTTGCTGAATATGCAAGGTATCATTTATGCTGATGCAATTTTTGCAATTGGGATTGCATTTTATATTTTATACAATGCAGCTAAGATGTTATGGGAAGCAATACAATCCTTACTTGATCAGGCATTGCCACAAGAGGAGATTGATCTGATTTGGACAATTGCATTGGAACACCCTCGTATTATCAGTATTCACGATTTAAAAACTCGCCGAGCTGGAGCTGTGCGGTTTATTCAATTGCATCTAGAGCTAGACGATGACTTACCGCTTGTTGTTGCACATAATATTACTGATAGCTTAGAGCAGAAATTACTGCAGGCTTTTCCTCTTTCCGAAGTGATTATTCATCAAGAGCCGACAAGCGTTGTTAAACAAGAAAACGCAACACAAGACAAGCGATAATTAAGTAAAAATTCAGGTAAAAATAAAAATGAGGAATAATGATGGAAGGTCGTAATGTTTCGTGCTGTTGCTTATTTTAGCTATCAAGATTTTAAACAAGACCCTGTGTTGTTGATTAACCAAGTCGTTAATCAATGGCGATTAAATGGGCAAATTATGGGGCGTGAAGTGGCGGTTACACATCGAATAGAAAATGCTCAAGCACAGTTTGAAGTTCATCTTTGTTTACCTGAACAAGTTAGCTTATTCAATGAAAATAATAATGTATTCGTCAGCGAAGCATTGCTACAAGCGGAAGAAAATGGTGTGGCACTGGAGGCATTTGAAATTCTTGGTAGAGACTATCAAGCAGAAGAAACGAGTTGTACTGTATCTGAATTTCAACTACTTTATACCACGCATCTAGATAGCTGCTCTCCGCTTTACAATGGAGAAACTTTTCAGCCCATTCCGCTGTATAATTTGAGTGATTATCCTGAATTGACAGAGAAACTCATAAAATGGCAAGAAAATTGGCAGGCATGTGATCAGTTACAGATGAACGGTGGAGTGCTTGAAATGCAAGCATTAGCTGAAATTTCAGAATATCATAGTCAATTAAGCCAGCAAGGGCTGGAATTGGCTAAAACAGTTGAAAAAATTACTCATATTCCAACTTTTTATTATCTTTATCGTTTAGGTAAAGATGTTGTGCAAGAGCAGCAACGGCATTGTCCTAATTGTCAAGGTCATTGGCGGTTAGCAGAACCATTGCACGATATTTTTCACTTTAAGTGTGATCGCTGCCGATTAATCTCAAATTTAAGTTGGGAGCTTTAGTTGGGACTTGGCGGAAAAACTGCGTTTTAGTAAGCGGTGATTTTCTATTCAGTTTTTGCAAAGATATACTAAATAAAATTTAATAAAGACTACCTAAATAAATTAAAAGTGCGTAGAATAGTGCTGTTTTTATTTACGCAAACGTTTACTTAAAGTTTAATTTATAGGAGTTCCTGATGTTAAGACGTGATATGAATATCGCAGATTATGATCCAATTTTATGGCAAGCTATTCAAGATGAAAATCGCCGCCAAGAAGAGCATATTGAGCTTATCGCATCAGAAAACTATGCCAGCCCACGAGTGATGGAAGCTCAGGGTTCACAATTCACTAATAAATATGCGGAAGGTTATCCTGGTAAACGTTACTATGGTGGCTGTGAATATGCGGATATTGTCGAGCAATTAGCCATTGATCGTGCTAAAGAACTATTTGGGGCGGATTATGTGAATGTGCAGCCACATTCTGGTTCACAAGCAAACGCAGCCGTTTATATGGCTCTATTGCAGCCACACGATACCATTCTTGGTATGAGTTTAGCACACGGCGGGCATTTAACGCACGGGGCGTCTGTGAGTTTCTCGGGCAAAATTTATAATGCAGTGCAATATGGCATCACAGCTGAAGGCTTTATTGATTACGATGATGTGCGTCAAAAAGCATTAGAATCTAAACCAAAAATGATTGTTGCAGGCTTTTCTGCATATTCGCAAGTGGTAGATTGGGCGAAAATGCGTGAAATTGCGGACGAAGTAGGAGCGTATTTATTTGTGGATATGGCTCACGTTGCAGGTTTAATTGCAGCAGGTGTTTATCCAAGCCCATTACCACACGCTCACATTGTTACTACAACAACCCATAAAACACTTGGCGGACCTCGTGGTGGCTTAATTCTGTCTAATGCAAAAGATGAAGAACTCTATAAAAAACTGCAATCTGCTGTGTTCCCAGCAGGACAAGGTGGACCGCTTGTTCACGTTATTGCAGCAAAAGCAGTGTGTTTTAAAGAAGCATTAGAACCTGAATACAAGATTTATCAAACTCAAGTCATTAAAAATGCGAAGGCGATGGTGGAAGTGTTCAAGCAGCGTGGTTATAACGTTGTCTCTAACGGTACAGAGAACCACTTATTCCTCGTTGATTTAGTTAGCCACGGTTTGACAGGCAAAGCAGCGGACGGTGCATTAGGGAAAGCCAATATTACGGTAAATAAAAATGCAGTGCCAAATGACCCTCAGAAACCATTTATTACCTCTGGTATTCGTATTGGTACGCCATCTGTTACACGTCGTGGTTTTAAAGAAGCAGAAGTAAATCAGCTTGCAGGCTGGATTTGTGATGTGCTAGATGCTATCGGTAAAGAAAATGAAGCCAGCGTGATTGAAGCCACCAAAGCAAAAGTGCTAGACATTTGTGAACGTTTACCTGTTTATCCCTAATTGCAAAATTTTGATAAGAAATGACCGCTTATTCTATTAGGAGCCATTTCGTAAAATTTGATAAAGCCTCATTATTGAGGCTTTATATCTTATACCGTTCAGAAAAAGAATTAAACGAGAATGCTATTTTTTATATTGCTTTATTTTATTATCGTGAACTTATTAAGTTTCATTATGATGCTTCGTGATAAAAAATTAGCACAACAAAAAAAGTGGCGAATTCCTGAGTCTAATTTACTCTTTTTATGTTTTTGTGGTGGTGGAATTGGGACATTTCTTGCAATGAAATATTTTCGCCATAAAAGCAAACATTGGAAGTTTCATATCAGTGTGTTAATTTCAATTGCAGTTTGGCTATGGTTAATTCCTACGTTTTACTTTTTTATGATGGTAAATGATCAACGTTATTAAATTGAATTAATTCTATCTTTTGGTTATCAACTTTTACCACACTGATAGCCGTATTTGCAACAAAAGTGTGTAAATCAGGGTTGCGGAAGTTATGCCAATGTATGCCTTTCAGAACAGCAGTCAGCAATGTGAGTGTCATACCGTGCGAAACCACTAAAATATTATCCCCATCTTTATGTTGTGCTACGATTTGCTCAATAGCATTCATTACACGTTTGTGAAGCTGATCAATCGTTTCCCCTTTATTTTCAATAGCTTGATAACTTTTAGGATCGGTTCTTAGCAAGATATATTCGGGATTTTCTGCCAATTCTGCTGAACGTTTACCTTCCCAAGAACCAAAATGGATTTCGTTTAAACCTCGATGATGAAAATGAGGGATATTTCTGTCGCCAATAATAAAATCTGCTGTATCCTGTGCTCTTTTCATCAGGCTTGAGTAGCAAGCATTAAATGCGACATCAGCAAGAGCTTTTCCTGTCAGTTTAGCTCCCTGAATACCCTCTTCTGTAAGTGGCGAATCTCCAGTCCCCTGCAATAGCCCTAAGGTATTCCATTCAGTACGTCCGTGGCGAATTAAATAAAGATGAATAGCCATTTTTTCTCCTAATATTAATTTCTAAAGCCTTGCCAGCCAGTAATTTCCAAATAACCTAAAATAAACGTAAATATAACATATAAAATAATTGTTGGTTAGTTTGATACCTTTATAATAATTCTGTTTAAAAATAAATAAGATGATAAGTTATACTTCGTTTATCTGTTTTCTTTATTTATTTTTATATGATAATGCCATTATATCTTGAGCTATTTAAGGATAGAATATGACAACAAAGCGTATAGTGATTGGGATTAGTGGGGCGAGTGGTTTTCAGTATGGTTATACTGCATTGAAAATTATTCGTCAAATTGAGGGAGTTGAGAGCCACTTGGTTGTGTCTCAAGGGGCACAATTGACTCGTCAATATGAAACGGGTATTTCTGCTGATGAGGTATTGGCGTTAGCTGATGTGGTGTATCCTATTCAAAATTTGGGAGCCAGTATTGCAAGTGGCTCATTTAAAACATTAGGCATGTTGGTGGCTCCTTGCTCAATGCGAACGCTGGCTTCAATTGCTCACGCATTGAGCGATAATCTTTTATCTCGAGCGGCTGATGTGGTGCTTAAAGAACGTCGGAAGTTGGTGCTGATGGTGCGAGAAACGCCACTTAACTTAGCACATTTAGACAATATGCGAAAAGTAACAGAAATGGGGGGGATTATTTTTCCGCCTGTGCCAGCACTGTATCATCAGCCTAAGAGTGTTGAAGAGATTATTTCTCACAGCGTTACTCGTGCGTTAGATTTATTTGATATTGATGTGCCTGATGTGGCACGTTGGGTAGGAAAATAGAGACTGATATGAATCCAATTTCAACAACCATTGCGGAATTTATTGCGAAAAATCATCTTGTGAGTCTAGCTTGCCAAGATGAGCAAGAACTATGGTGTGCAAACTGTTTTTATGCGTTTGATCGTGAAAATTGCCGTTTAATTATTTTGACTAAAAGTACGACGAAGCACGGTATGATGATGTTAAAAAATAGTCGAATTGCAGGTACAATTGCTCCTCAAAGCGAGAGTATTCGTCATATTGCAGGTGTTCAATTTGTGGCAAATGCACGCTGTTTAAACGGTAATGAAAAAGAGGTTGCTCATCGGTATTATAGTGCGAGACACCCAATTGCAGCACTGATTCCAAGCGAGGTATGGGAAGTTAAATTTGAGCAAATTAAATACACTAATAACAAAATGGTATTTGCTAAAAAAGAGTATTGGAATGCTACAGATTAAGTTAATAGCCTCTCATTTCATAAGTTAATTGTTTTCTAGAAAGCTTTCTAGTAGATCATTTAGAAATAACTTACCGTGTTGTGTGATCTGCCAGTGGGAAGGGGTTTCAGTCAGGTAGTTTTTACCTAGAGCCTGCTCAATGATAGGCTGAATTGTTTGATAGTTTAAGCCTGTGAATGCTTCAAATTCTTTTTTCGGTGTAGGTTCAAGCAGGCGAAAGCGATTCATAAAAAATTCAAAGGGACGATCAGTTAGCTTAATATTGTGTGTTTGGTATAAATAATCACCTCTCATATAACCTTTAGGATGTTTGGTTTTACTAAAACGTATAATTTCGCCTGTTGATGAGCTAATTTTGCCGTGTGCTCCGCAGCCAATGGCTAAATAATCGCCAAAACGCCAATAGTTTAAATTATGCTGACATTGATAACCTTGTTTGGCATAGGCGGACGTTTCATATTGTTCATAACCTGCTTGTGTAATCAGTTGATGACCTTGCTCGAAAATATCCCACAATTCATCGTCATCAGGTAGTGTGGGCTGCCGATAGTAGAACATCGTGTTAGGTTCAATGGTTAGTTGATACCAAGATAAATGTGGTGGAGAGAGTGAAATGGCTTTTTGTAAATCATCTAGTGCTTGCTTGACGGATTGGTTCGGTAAGCCGTGCATTAAGTCTAAATTAAAACTAGATAAACCATATTTTGCAGCATTTTGAGCAAAACTAACCGCTTGTATGGCTTCTTGGCTATCATGAACTCGACCTAGTTTTAATAATTTCTCGCTTTCAAAACTTTGAATGCCCATTGAAATTCGATTTACCCCACCTTGTGCGTAGCCGATAAAACGTTCAGCTTCAGCAGTACCAGGGTTAGCTTCAAGGGTAATTTCAATTTTCGGGTTAAAATCAATTTGTTGGTGAATTTGAGTTAATAAATAATGGATACTTTCGGCTGAAAAAAGACTTGGTGTGCCACCGCCAATAAAAATAGAGTGAAGTTTTCTGCCATTAATATTGGCTTGGTAGCGATGTAAATCTTGACGCAAATCTGCTAGTAAATGCTCAATATAGTCAGTTTCTGGGATAATCCCTTTTTGTGCGTGTGAATTAAAATCACAGTAAGGGCATTTTTGTACACACCAAGGGATATGAATATATAAACTCAGCGGAGGTAACGAAAGATTCACGATATCCTACTTAAATCAATAATGAAAAGACAACGAAAGATTAAAAATTTAAAAGCCAATAAATAAAGAAGGCAAAAAGACAGCCTGCCAAAATTTTGACTGATTTTGGCAGGCTATATGGCGGATTGCAAATTATTTTACGAATTTAGCCGCTTTTGTGTGTTATTTATAAATGATGTCATCTTTTGGTGCATATTTTGAGGGATCAATTGGCGAGTTTTCCTCAAAATATTTTTTCAACATTTCTGCATCAATAAAGCCAGTGTTTACATAGCTTGGGTGTTTTTTCAATACAGGATAGCCATCGCCACCGCCAGCGGCATAGTCTGGTACGGATAGTTTATAGACCTTCTTCAAATCCAATGCTTTACCGCCAATTTTCACATTTGAGACTTGTTTCGCTTGGCGATCAACGATCATAGACACACCTGCAAATTGAGGGTAGGCACCCATATCCACATCTTTAAGTGCAACAACATTCAAGTAGTCTAGTAATTCTTGACCTGTTAAATCAACCGTTGCAATCATATTACCAAATGGTTGAACGGTAAGAAGATTTTTGTAGGTAACCTCTCCCTCTTCAATTGAGGCACGGATACCGCCAGAATTCATTACGCCAATGTCTGCTTTAACACGTTCCATTTGAGATTGTGCAATTAAACGACCTAAATTGGTTTGTTGGAAACGAATGATTTCTCTCGCCCCTTCAAGTTTACCTCCTTTTACTTCCCCCACTTTCACTCCAAGTAATTTATCGCCCTCATCTTGGTAAGTTTTTAAGTGGTTGAATACAGCTTGGTCTTCAGCAATTTCATCTTGATAAAGTTTGTATTCGCTTTTCCCATCAGCCAATTTAATTTTTTGTTTGAGATTAATTGGAATGAGCTGATACTTGACCAGTTTTGTCTCGCCGTTTTTAAATTCAAAATCAGCACGCCCTAAGAACTTACCCCATTCGCCAGCTTGAACAATCCAAGAGCCATTTTGGAAATCGGGTTGGCACGCTTCACCTGGGGTATATTTCGCTTTAAATTGACCTTTATCATCAATACAAACGGTATCGTGTGTATGCCCACCGATAATCAAATCAAATGCCCCTTTATCAAGACTACGAGCTAAGCTAACATCACCTGGTGCATTCATTCCGTGTTTGCCGTCAAAATAGTATCCCATATGCGTTAATGCAATACGCACATCAGGTTTTTCCGTTTTATTGAGTTCTGCTAATGTGGTTTTAGCTGCTGCGATCGGATCATTGAAGATAACGTGATCAACCACATCAGGATTACCTAATTTTGCTGTATCTTCAGTAGTGAGTCCAACGACAGCAATTTTTAGACCGCCTTTATCAAAGGTTACATACGGTTTGACTAATGGTTTATTGGTTTGTTTATTGATCACGTTTGCGGAAATAAGGGGAAATTTTGCCCATTTTTCTTGTAGTTGCAGCACTTGCATTGGGAAATCAAATTCGTGATTACCTAATACCGCAGTATCTACCCCTAACATATTCATTCCTTCTATATCAGGTTTTGCATTTTGCATATCTGACTCAGGCACACCTGTATTGAAATCGCCCGCATGAAGTAAAATCACTTCGCCACCTTTTGCTGCCACTTCTCTACTAACATTGTCAATAGCGGTTTTTTGTGCGGCAAAGCCATATTCGCCTTTATCGTTTTTCCAGAAATGACCGTGTGTATCATTCAAATGTAGTACTGTGAATGAATAGGTTTTATCTGCTTCATACGCCATCGCCGAAGTTGTGCTAGCGAGTACTAAAGCAAGTAATGTTTTGTTAAATTTCATAAGATTTCCTATTATTGAAGTGATGAGTAAAATATTAATAAAACAGTATTAGCAGCCAAGTAATCACAAAAATAAGCATTGCAATAAACACAGCAGCGGAGCCGATATCTTTTGCTCTGCCAGATAATTCGTGAAAATTGCTACTGATTCGATCCACTACATTTTCAATGGCACTATTGAGTAATTCTGCCATTAAAACTAATAACACCGAACCAACTAACAGTATTTTTTCTACCACATTATCGCCTAAAAAGAAACCACTTGGGATCAATAAAAAAGAAAGCCACACTTCTTGACGAAATGCAGCTTCGTATTTATATGCTGATTTAAGTCCTTTCATTGAATAGCCCGCAGCACGGATTATACGTCTAAAATCAGCCTTATTTTCAGGTTTCATTCCATTACTCTTTAAAAATTTGCGGATTATGCCACCGCTATTCATTGTATAAATTAGCTGTAACTGAGTTGTTTACCAGCGACGCACTAATTCTAACCAAAATCTGTCAAATTTGAAATAACTTTGTAAAAATTGTAAAAAAATATAATCGTATTGCAAACTTTTTATGGGAAATGACCGCTTAACTATTCCCTTATTGAGTAATTTCAGCTAATCTTTCAGCCGATTTTATATAGGGCTAGCTGTCTAGACTGTTCATTTTATGAGTGATTTATGTTTACAGGAAATGTTATGAGTCAATCAATATTAAAAAAAATCCTTGATGGTAATTTAGTTTTACGAATTTCTGTAGGATTAGTGCTAGGGATTATTCTAGCACTTGTTCAACCTGAAATTGCAAAAGATGTCGGTGTACTAGGGCAATTTTTTGTTAAATCATTGCGTGCGATTGCACCTATTTTAGTTTTTGTACTCGTGATTGCTGCCATTGCCAATAAGGAAGTTGGGAGTGATGGACGTTTAAAGCCTATTTTAGTGCTTTATGTGTTAGGCACATTTTTGGCCGCACTAACGGCGGTTGGATTAAGTTATTTGTTCCCAACAACCTTAGAGTTGGTCGCTAGTCCTGATAATCTCAGTCCACCTCAAGGCGTATGGGAAGTGCTAAAAACCGTTATTTTTAACTTAGTGGATAATCCATTAGGGGCGATTACTAATGGGAACTTTATCGGTATTTTAGCGTGGTCGATTGGATTAGGTGCTGCTTTACGTCATTCAGCTCCTAGTACGAAAGTTTTTTTAAGTGATATGTCAAATGCGGTTTCTTTTGTTGTAAAAGTTGTGATTGCATTCGCTCCGATTGGCGTATTTGGTTTAGTGGCAGAAACGGTAGCGGTAAATGGCTTAGATGCGTTTGAGGGGTATGCAAGATTGCTTGCGGTATTACTTGGTGCAATGGCTATTGTTACCTTTATTTTAAATCCACTTTTAGTTTTTTGGAAAATCCGCCGCAATCCATACCCACTCACATTTACTTGCTTGCGTGAAAGTGGTGTAACTGCCTTCTTTACTCGTAGCTCTGCTGCAAATATTCCTGTGAATATGGGGCTTGCCAAACGCCTTGGCTTAAAAGAGGAAATTTATTCTGTATCTATCCCATTAGGTGGCACAATTAATATGGCGGGTGCGGCGATTACGATTACGGTTTTAACACTTGCAGCGGCTTATACGCAGGGTATTCAGCCAGATTTTGCAACAGCATTATTATTAAGTTTTGTGGCTTCGATTTGTGCTTGCGGCGCTTCAGGTGTTGCTGGTGGTTCACTTTTATTAATTCCGTTAGCTTGTAGCTTATTTAATATTCCAAATGACATTGCGGCTCAAGTGATTGGAGTAGGGTTTGTCATTGGAGTAATTCAAGATTCTGCCGAAACGGCATTGAATTCTTCAACTGATGTGCTTTTTACTGCTGCTGTCAGTATGTCAGACGATAAGTAGTTAGTGAGATAACATTTGTTTAGTAGCCAGATCGTTATGATCTGACCCTAAAAAGTTAGACAACTATTTGAAGGATTGAGTACGGCATTGTATGGAACTCAATCCTTTTAATGTTGGTTGAACTCGCTCATTGTTGTAATATGCAATGTAATCGTAAGGGTTTGTTCAAGCTCTGCATAGGTTTTAAACGCCTTGCCGTCGTAGCATTCCGCTGTCACTCTTCTTCCCTCCTTATCAGCAACTCCAACTTTTTAGGTAAGCGACCTCTGTTCGCAAACGCAGGTTTTCAAGCTCCAATTCTTCGAGCTGATTTAATCAGTTGGAGGTTAGTCGAACTAATTAAGGAGCAGACAATATTCGGCTTTTTTATTGAATTTCATATATTCCCCATACTGTGGTATTCGCACTGCTTTTCCTCTTTAGCTAAAACAAAAAATAAAATTTTTACCTATTTTGAGCGTAGTCGCTTGACAAAATATGCGGGGGGGGGGGGATAATCCGTGGTTAAGTCGCTGTCTGTATTAGACAGCGTAATATTACTTAACTTGGAGAATAATGTTATGCAAAAATCTGTGTTTAGCTTAAAGAAGTCTGTGATTGCCTTGGCTGTGTTGAGTGTGAGTGGTGTGGGGGTGGCGAATACTAGTACAGTTGATAATCCTACGCCAGATAACCTGAGTGTTGCCAAAATAAAGCATAGTTTGGGAGATGAAAAGTATAATCAAGCGATGAAAAATCAAGTTTTAGGCAATATTAAGACCGAACTTGAACTTCTTACTCTCAATAATTTTGCGGGAATTGCTTATAATAGCGTACATGCGAATGGTGTTTATAAACGTATTGAAGAAAAAGAAAAATTATCATTTCCTATTGGGAGACAACAAAATCTACAAGAAGCAGTGAAATTTTACGTTAATGTTATTGGTCGACTGTCAGATAATACAAAAATAATAGACAATATTCAAAATGGTGAAAAAACTGAAATTAGAGATTTAGCTAAACAAGTACAGAAAATACTAAAAGATAGGGAAGGCTCCAATTCAGAATTGATAAAAATGGTGGAATTTCTGAAGAAAACATACCCGAATGATGGTCCCAAAGACGCCGCCCTAATCGCCGCCCTAAAGAACCAGTCTATTATCAATCAGAAGCTACAAGAACTGACGGTTGGTTCACATAAACAATTAAAGCTAGACATTGACCGTTTGGACGATGTGGTGAAGGGACATAGGGAGGAGATTAATTG
>NZ_SLXJ01000017.1 GCF_004345745.1 Nicoletella semolina
CTATTAAGTTATATTCAAAATATTCAATTATATATCTAAACTAACCCAAACAAGTGCCCACACAGATTGTCTGATTCTTTGTTAAAGAGCAAAAATGGTCGGCGAGATAGGATTTGAACCTACGACCCACTGGTCCCAAACCAGTTGCGCTACCAAGCTGCGCTACTCGCCGTCAATTACTCACTAAAAATGAGTATCGTTAAATGGGGTGGCTAATGGGACTCGAACCCACGACAACTGGAATCACAATCCAGGGCTCTACCAACTGAGCTATAGCCACCACTATACCATATTGAACATTGCTTAACCTCTCTGGCGCGCTCGACAAGATTCGAACTTGCGACCTTTGGCTCCGGAGGCCAACGCTCTATCCAACTGAGCTACGAACGCGTTATTCAGTAGTGCGTCGCAACGGAGGCGTATAATAGTGATTTCAGAGATTCCTGTCTAGCACTTTTTGTAAAAATATTTACTCTTGGTGCTAATTTACACAAAATGGTGAAAAATTAAGACTACTTGGCGATTTTATAACTTATTGAACCAGTAATAATAGGCATATTTGATGAGATTTAATTGACGCTTCCAACGTCTAGGTTGGGTTATGGCACGATACAGCCATTCCACGCCATATTTTTGCCACAATTTTGGTGCTCGTTTTACTCGTCCAGTGAACACATCATAGGTTCCCCCAACCCCCATATATAAGGCAAACGGATATTTCATATAGGCACGCTGGATAAAAAGCTCCTGTTTTGGCGATCCTAAAGCGACACTGACAATTTTTGCTCCTGAATGCTGGATTGCTGCAATTAATTCATTCTCATATTCAGCAGAAAAATAACCATCGTACTGCCCAACAACATTCACCCCCATGTATTTTAATTTCTCTACCGTGTCAGCCAACACAACGGGCGAACTGCCTAATATAAAAACAGGCACCCCTTGCCTAGCTGCCTCATTCATTAAAGCAAGCCAAAGATCTGCCCCTGCTATTCTTTCCATATTAGCCAATTCTGGATACTTACGTCGGATAGACAAAATGATACTAATGCCATCAGCATAGCAAAATTCAGCATGTTGCAAACATTCTGCCAAATCTGACCGCTTACCACTCAATATTACCTTTTCTGCATTGATCGCAAACAGCCGTCCAAACTTCACCCTATTATCTTCAAGTAGGAAATCGAGCAGATTCTGCTGATGAGCAGCTGTTATGACTGCAATATTACGAATATTGACCTTATTCATTCTGGTATTTCCTTGAGATCACATAAGCAACTGCCCAACAGCCCATAAAACAAATATTAAAGAAAACAAAACGAGAGACAAAGGCATCTGCCCCCTCTCGTACCAACACAACTAAGTTGAATAATTGAGCAAAACAATATGCTTGAATAATCGCTGAACGGCTCACCTGTTGATGTCTCTTACCATATGCAAAGCAACGATCTAAAATACAGATAATCACACCACACAGCATCATACCGAAGACAATCCACATCAGCCCCCCCATAATATAGAAAGAGCCTAAAATAGTCGGTGAAATCGCCAGCCCAGACTGATTGCCTAATACAACTTTAGTAAAGTAATTGGCACTATTCCACACAATATCAGGACGATCAACCCATATACTCTGTGGAATATAGACATAAAAATCACGAATAATTGGCATCACTCCCTGATATTCAATAGGTGCGTGTAAAATTTTGACTACATTTTCCCACGGAGAAAACGTATCTCTAGTCAAATATAAAAACGTGAACCAAGCCTCTCTTCCTTGTACATTCAAGTCATAGCGAACCAATGCCAAGATGAACATTCCCACTAAGACCGTCATTACCACAGCGACTAACCACGCTAGATTAAGGTATTTTTTATACAGTCCAATCAACACAAAGAAAAACACTGCCAGTGCCAAATTTGCTCGTGTTCCGCCCACTGCTAGATAACTTAATAGACCATACCCACTAGCCAGAATCAAAAAGTACCACCACATTCTTTTGCTTGGATACAGAAAAAAAACCAGCAACAAGGCAGGTAAAAAGAAATAGAAAAATCGCTTTAGGGGAATTGCTTCGACTTGCGATGAAAAAATCTGATGGTATTTTGTCAATTTAAACAGCAGCAATCCATCATTCAAATAAATAAAACCTCCCAAGCTGAGCAGTGCCAAGCCTCCCAACAAACAAGCGGTGAGATTTCCTTCTAATTTTGCAAATTGCGGATTCACAAGGCAGGCTTGAGACGACGAGTGCCGAGAAAGCGGATAAAAACGCACAACGAAACCGTATCCGATCTCATAACACAAATAGCCCACAAAACTTACCAATAACGCCTGTAACATCTGTTCTACTGAAATCATAGGTTGTGCAAACCCCATACCTAGCGACAAAGAAAAAGGGAATCCGAAGTAAAACGTTACCACATAAATCGCACTAAACAGTAGGCGAAAAGAAAAAGCTTGGGATCGGTAGGCGACTAACATTCGCCACGCAATACCACTCAAAGAAAGCAAATAAACGCCAAATAAAACCACATACTCCATTATCATTGTCCTATTCCATGTTTTTCTGGCATTCAAGCTCAACCAGCAATGCCGTCCAACGCTGACGATACCTCTCTGGGAAAAAGGGTAAAGCAGTCAGATCTTG
Organism: Nicoletella semolina; assembly: GCF_004345745.1. Lineage (GTDB taxonomy): Bacteria > Pseudomonadota > Gammaproteobacteria > Enterobacterales > Pasteurellaceae > Nicoletella > Nicoletella semolina. The sequence continues at coordinate 2,652 of NZ_SLXJ01000017.1, forward strand.
CTGATGTAATATGGTCTTCACCTTCTCAACTGCCGCTTTGGAAAGCATATCCGCTACCAAAAATGGCACGCCAGTCGCTTGCAGATCCAACCTAAACGGATTTTGATCATTTAGCACAACAGGAATTTGCTGCGAAAGCAACAAACATATTGTGCCTACCCCTTGCTGACGTTTAAAATTGAAATAGCCTACATCACACTGCTTTAACAATGCAAAATATTGCTCAAAACTCACCGCTTGATCCAATACCATCACCTGTTCAACAGAAAAAAAACGCCTCGCTTCAGCCTCAACTTGTGCAATATACGCTGTGTTATTTGCTGGATAGCCCATTGGCACAATAATCCTGACTGCAGAGCCTAAACATTGATAAATCTGAGAAAATGCCTCCAGATGCAAATTAGTCGGATCACCAGAATTGCCTAACAACACGGTAAATGGACGATTTGATAAATATTGCTCATCGCATTGCACACTAGCAATATGACTATGTTCGATTTTCAAACCGCCTCCCATTTTTGTGGGAAAATAAACCACTTTATCTCGCCCAATTCTTCTAGGAAAACGTTCCTTTACCGCAGCAAGATCGCCCAAAGTTGCCCATATTTCAGGCAATTTTTGCTGTGCTAAGCGACGTATCGGATAAAATAGGCGAAATGTCCAGCGACGAGATTGCTCATACCAATCCGCCCCCCAAATATGCCAGATGCAACGATTTACAGGCAGCAATCCCAGCAATATTGCTATCCAAATCCAGCCATTAAACTGTCCGTGCAACAAACAGCAAGCGGTCGCATTACGGCGAAAATCTGCAATCAATCTCATTGCAGCCGCCCTTTTAGTCGGTAGTGCCACCAAATTGAGCTTGGGAAATTCAACCTGTAATTGACAATCGCCGACTACATAAAAGTGGTGTTGTTCTAATTTGAGATGTGGCAACAACTCACATTCAAAAAACTGCAACACTCGGCGGTTATGGTGTGGAATATTTGCACCGAGAAAATGAAAAATCATCATTGTCCAAAAAACTCGTAAATGGCTAAAATCACAGCCTGTTGCTCATCATCAGTCATATTGTAAAATAGCGGTAAACGTACCAACCGTTCGCTTTCTTGTTGGGTAAAACGATCCTCTCCTGAAAAGCGTCCCCATTTTTCCCCTGCAGGACTGGTATGTAAGGGCACATAATGAAAAGCAGCCAAAATATCACGTTCAGCTAAAAATGCGATCAATGCCGTACGCTCGGTAATATTTGCCAATTTAAGATAAAACATATGTGCATTATGCTGGCAATCGACTGGCACTTGTGGCAATTCACACACGCCTCGCTCTGCAAGCGGTCGAAAAGCACGAAAATAATGCAAATATCGCTGCATTCTCACTGCAAAAATTTGCTCAAAGGCGTCAAGTTGTGCAAACAAAAAACTGGCTTGTAACTCAGAAAGCAAATAGCTTGAACCAACATCTCGCCAACCATACTTATCGACCTGCCCTCGAAAATATTGACAACGATCTGTACCTTTTTCCTGCACAATTTCCGCTCGCGCCACAAAACGAGGATCATTAATGATTAACGCTCCGCCCTCGCCACCTGCCGTAACATTCTTCGTATCGTGAAAACTCAAACAACCCAAATGTCCGATACTCCCCAATGCACCTCCCTTATAGCTCGCCCCTATCGCCTGTGCCGCATCTTCAACAACATAAAGCTGATATTTTTCTGCCAACGCCATAATCCTGTCCATCTCACACGCCACACCAGCATAATGCACCACCACGATCGCACGGGTTCTTGGCGTTATTGCCGCCTCAATCAACTGCTCATCGATATTCATCGTATCAGGGCGAATATCGACAAACACAACGCTTGCCCCTCGCAACACGAACGCATTTGCCGTCGAGACAAAAGTATAGCTCGGCATAATCACTTCATCGCCCACTTGAATATCTAACAACAGTGCTGCCATTTCTAATGCGGCCGTACAAGAAGGGGTTAAAAGCACTTTGGGACTTTTCAGCTGCTGCTCAAGCCACTGCTCACAACGACGAGAAAAATCCCCACCGCCTGCTAAATTGGTATGAGCCAGAGCCTGTTGCAGATAATGGTGTTCCGTGCCAACTCGAGGCGATTGATTAAATGGAATCATCGATAAAACCAGTCAGATCGTGTACAAATTTGACCGCCCAAATGTTGATAAAGCCTGATTGCAGCTGAATTGTTACGCTGTGTTCGCACCATTAGCTCTGTTGCCCCCTGTACTACTGCCCAACATTTTGCCTGCTCCAGCAAAAATGCCCCAATCCCCTGATTGCGATATTTTTCAACAACCGCAAGTAAACCAATTGTCGCATAATCCCCCCTAGATCTCAGGCTAACTGCCCCCTGCAATTCGCCATTTTCAGTGCGTTTCAACAAGCAAACATCATCAAATTTACCTGCCATAGCCTGAGCAATCCAATGCTGATAAAACCGCTGATGCTCCGTTTTTGAAAACCACGGCTCACGAAAACGGCTTTGCGGAAATGCTTCGCCCATCAAGGCTTGGAGTTCAGGCAGATCTGCGTCTGTTGCCTGTTCGCAAGCGGTCGGATTTCCCTCATTTTTTGCAAGTAAAAAACGCAGCTCCACCTCACTCTCCACCCATTGGAAGCCACACTGTTGCAAAAAATCTGCCTCAGCCAACCTCTCTGCCGATACCTTTGCCCACAGCAAGCCACCCTCATATTCAGGCAATCTAAACGGAGCTTGCCCCAATTCAAGGCAAAAAATCGGACGCTGAAAAAATGCCGTTTCCCACTCACAGAGTATTATTTTGCTACTCATTCACATACTGATTAAGTTGAAATACACCGATTTTCGCACATACCTACAAACAAGTACATTACAGCTCAAGCCCAAAACACTTCCGTATTATCAGCTACGATTATTTCACTATTCAAGAAATGATACAAAAACCTATTATAACAATACCCCCATTAGAGTATAATCGCACCATTTTTGACAAATAGACAAAAAATGAGATTTCAAATGAAAGAAACCATCGTGGCACAAGCCACTCCGATTGGGCGAGGTGGAATTGGTATTTTGCGTGTATCTGGACCGCTAGCAAGCACTGTCGCTCAAACTGTTCTTGGCAAATGCCCGAAACCAAGGGTAGCGGATTACCTCCCTTTCCGTGATGAAAATAATGATATTCTTGATCAAGGGATTGCCCTCTTTTTCAAGGCTCCACATTCTTTTACTGGCGAAGATGTGCTAGAGCTACAAGGACACGGCGGGCAAGTGATTTTAGATTTGTTGTTGCAACGCATTTTAAAAATCCACGGCGTACGCATTGCCCGAGCAGGTGAATTCTCCGAGCAAGCCTTTCTCAATGACAAGCTCGATCTTGCCCAAGCCGAAGCAATTGCCGATCTCATTGATGCCACTTCAGAGCAGGCTGCACGCTCAGCCTTAAAATCGCTACAAGGCGAATTCTCTCACAAAATCAACCAACTCGTTGAAGCAGTCATTTATCTACGAACCTATGTCGAGGCAGCGATTGATTTTCCTGATGAAGAAATTGATTTTCTCGCTGATGGCAAAATTGAAAGCAAATTAAATGATATCATCGCCCAAGTCGATGCTGTTCGATACCAAGCCAAACAAGGTACAATATTGCGTGAAGGAATGAAAGTCGTGATCGCAGGCAAGCCAAATGCAGGCAAATCCAGCCTGCTTAACGCTCTCGCAGGTCGTGAAGCAGCGATTGTCACCAATATCGCAGGCACAACTCGTGATGTATTACGAGAACACATTCATATTGATGGAATGCCATTGCACATCATTGACACAGCAGGCTTGCGTGAAGCCAGTGATGAGGTGGAAAAAATCGGTATTCAACGAGCGTGGAGTGAAATTGAGCAAGCTGATCATATTTTGCTGATGATCGACAGCAATCAATCACAGGCAGTAAACTTTAAAACAGAATATGCAGACTTTTTGCAAAAATTACCACCAAACTTACCGCTTACCGTAATCCGCAACAAGGTCGATTTATCAGGCGAGAATGAAGGCATTGAAGCACTATCACAAACTGACAGAGCAAATACAACCGTGATCCGCCTCTCCGCTCAAACCCAGCTTGGCGTCGATTTATTGCGTGAACATCTCAAAAAATCGATGGGCTACCAAAGCTCCACCGAAGGCGGCTTTATCGCTCGCCGCCGCCATCTTGAAGCCCTAAACCTCGCCGCCAATCATTTACAACGAGGACACGTTCAGCTTACACAATTCTTCGCAGGCGAGCTGCTCGCAGAGGAACTCCGTCTCGTGCAAAACGCCTTAAGCGAAATCACAGGACAATTCACCTCCGATGATCTGCTCGGCAATATATTTAGCTCGTTTTGTATCGGGAAGTAGAACAAGATTATTTTATTTACTAGAGACATTACGTCCCTAAATTATAGCCTAAGTGTAATATATCAATAGAAATTAAATGATGGCAAAGAAAGAAGTTAAAACCGATTTATGGGTTTATGAATTACTTAAAGAAGCTGGGATTTCACTGGATCCACAAGGCAGTTCAATTAAGGAACTAAATGGTGCACTAAAAACGGCATCTAAGTCAGGTAAAGGCAAAGTAGGCTTTCCTGAATATTGCGGTATCGTACAAGACTTTGTGCTTGTTATTGAAGACAAAGCTGATCTTAGTAAACATATCCAGCGTAATAACGACCAACTTATCTGTCTTGAAACTAAAAGTGTGACTAATTTTGCAGTCAATGGTGCGTTGCACTATGGCATTCATTTATCACAAAATACCAGTTATAAAAAAATAATTGCCATCGGCGTGTCTGGCGATGAAAAACGCCACAAAATTTCACCTTTGTTTATCAATGAACGTGGCGAGTACAAAGAATTGGAAGATGTTGAAACATTTACCCTTTTCAACACTAAAAATATCAATGAATACTACACCAAATATATTCTCAGAGAACAAACTGATGACGAGAAAACTACCGCTGAAATTTTAAAAGATGCTAAAGAACTACACGAAGATTTACGCAATTATGGCAGCATTCAGGATAAAGATAAGCCCTTGATTGTTTCTGGTATTTTATTGGCTTTGCGTGAAATGGAGTTTCAAAATTTCAGTCTAGATAATTTAAATGGTGATGATGTCAAAACCGATGGACAAAAAATCTATGAAGCGATTGAAAGCAATTTAAAACGTGCCCAAGTACAGCCTGAAGTCAAAAAAGATAAATTGCTCAGTCAATTTCTCGTGATTAAAGACACCAAGGCGATTAACGAAGTGAACGTCACTTTGGGCAAAACACCACTTAAACATTACACACAATTTATTTACGAACATATCTATAAAAACATCAGAAATATTCAATCCTCTGAAGATTATTTGGGACGTTTTTACGGCGAATTTATGTCATATTCAGGCGGCGATGGACAAACTCTGGGCATCGTTTTAACGCCACGCCATATTGTAGAATTATTTTGTGAATTGGTTGATTTACGCCCCAGCGACAAAGTGTTTGACCCTTGCTGTGGCACGGCTGGTTTTTTGATTGCCGCCATGCATCATATGTTAGAAAAAACGGATAAAGAAGCCGAAAAGCGTCATATTCGCAAACAGCAATTACATGGTATTGAACTGCAACCTTATATGTTTACTATTGCGACAACTAATATGATTTTACGTGGCGATGGCAAAAGTAATTTAGAACAGGAAGATTTTCTTAAACAAAATCCCGCCCAATTGCAACTCAAAGGCTGCAATATTGGCATGATGAACCCTCCATATTCGCAAGGCTCAAAAAGCAATCCGAATTTATACGAAATTGCCTTCACTGAGCAGCTGTTAAATTCACTGACTGCAGACGGTAAAGCGATTGTCATTGTACCGCAATCTTCTATGACGGGGAAAACCAAAGAAGAACAGGCGATTAAAGAAAATATTTTGAAAAAACACACACTCGAAGGGGTAATTACACTCAATAAAAATACCTTTTACGGTGTGGGAACCAACCCTTGTATCGCTATTTTTACGACTGGTGTACCGCACGATAAAGATAAACTCGTTAAGTTCATCAATTTTGAAAATGATGGTTTTGAGGTGAAAAAACATATTGGTTTAGTGGAAACGGTGAGTGCAAAAGACAAAAAAGAGCGTTTGTTAGATGTATGGCACGGCAGACTGCCTGCGGAAAACAAATTTTGTGTAGAAACCACGATTGAAGCAGACGATGAATGGTTGCATTCGTTTTACTATTTCAACGATGAAATTCCTAGCGAAGCAGATTTTGAGAAAGTGATTGCCGATTATTTAACTTTTGAAGTTAATATGATTACACACGGTCGTGGCTATTTATTTGGATTAGGGAAAGATGATGAGTGAGTTGAAATTGACGGATCGAGAGTGGAAAGCGTTTAAAATTGGAGATTTATTTGACGTTAATATAAGGGGAAGAAGGCTTGTAGCTTCTAATAGACAACAGGGCAAAATACCTTTTGTTACAGCGGGAGAAAGTCAAAATGGAATATCATCATTTATCAACAATGAGGAACAAATCACATATTCTAATGCTATCACTTTGGATATGTTTGGTAATGCGTTTTATCAAAAATTTGATTTTAAGTGTGATGATAATATAACAGTATTGATAAATGAGAATATTAATAAGTATAGTGCCTTTTTTATTGTAACTCTTTTAAATAGGCTAAGAGAAAAATATTCTTATGGTAATCAAGTAAGACCCAATCGTCTCAAAAATGATAAAATATTACTGCCCATAAACCAAAGCGAAACCCCAGATTGGCAATTTATGGAAGATTTTATGCGTCAATTTGAAAAAGACAAAATAAAAACCATCCTAAATTACTATAACCCATTGAATAATAATGAAATTATGCGGGGGGGGGGGGGTAAAACAGAATCTGAATAAAGTCAAGTGGTCTGAATTTAAAATTGAAGATATTTGTGAAATTTTATCGGGTGTACGTTTAACGAAACAAGATATGATAAATGGCAAAATACCATTTATTGGAGCAAGTGATAGCAATAATGGCATTACCGCATTTATTACTAATCAAAATAGTAGTTTGGATAAAAATGTATTAGGCGTAAATTATAATGGCAGCGTGGTAGAAAACTTTTATCACCCATATGAATGTTTATTTTCTGATGATGTAAAACGTTTAAAAATTAAATCTGAATATCCAGATAAATACGCTTATTTATTCTTAAAAGCTGCAATTTTGCAGCAAAAATCCAAATATCAATATGGCTATAAATTCAATGCGACAAGAATGTCACGCCAAAAAATTCTATTGCCTGCCATAGATACTCAACAACCCAATTGGTCATATATGTCAAACTATATGAGACAAATTGAATTACGGCAAATTATACGTTATTTATCTTTCAAATCGCTAAATAATAAATAGTTTTTTTACATAAAAAACGGTAAGTTCTTGCAAACTTTTGCTCAATACTTACCGCTTATATCTGAAACTGATTTGCTTACTCCACCAACAAATACTCACGCAATTTCATAAAGTCTGCTGGCATGGTGTCGGACAATAATTCCATTTTATTGTGCTTGTCTAATGCTTCGGGCAACGGTAATTCAATGTCTAAAATACGCTCTACACTCTCTTTAAATTTAGCAGGGTGGGCAGTGCAGAGGAAAATGCCTGTTTCACCCGCTTGCAGTTGGTCTTTCAACACTTGGTAAGCGATTGCTCCGTGCGGTTCGCAGAGATAGCCTTGTGCATGTTGTGCTTTTAATGCAGCTTCCGTTTCTGCATCACTTAATGCATCTGAACCCAACTCACCCAACGCCCAGCCGTTCCGTTTAAATAACTCTTCCACTCGAGGCCAGTTATTTGGGCGGCTGACGTCCATTGCATTGGATAAAGTGGCAACAGTGGCGTTTGGCGACCATTCGCCTGATTTTAAATAGCGAGGCACGGTGTCATTTGCGTTGGTTGAGGCAATAAAACGCTTGATTGGCAAGCCAAGTGTTTTCGCAATTAGCCCTGCAGTTAAGTTACCAAAATTTCCACTTGGAACGGAAACAACAATCTCTGAACGCTTCTCTTTTGGTAATTGTGCAACCGCTTCAAAATAATAGCAAACTTGTGCCAATAAGCGACTGATATTAATTGAATTCGCAGAGTTTAATCCGATAGCTTCACGCAACTCAACATCATCAAACGCCTGTTTCACCAACGCTTGGCAAGCGTCAAAATCGCTCTCAATCGCAATCGTGCGAATGTTGCCACCTAGTGTGCAAAATAGTTTTTCTTGAAGAGGGCTGATTTTCCCTTTTGGGTATAAAATGACGACGTTAATATTTGCTAAACCGTAAAAAGCGTGTGCTACAGCTGCTCCAGTGTCGCCAGAAGTGGCAGTTAAAATAGTGATTTTGCCATCGCCACGCACCGCTGCTAATGCCTGTGCCATAAAGCGTCCGCCAAAATCTTTAAATGCGAGGGTTGGACCGTGAAAGAGTTCTAGAGCAAAAATATCTTCACTAACTTTCGCAAGCGGTGCTGGGAAAGTAAAGGCATTTTTGACCATTGCGTTCAATGTTTCTGAGGCAATTTCATCGCCGATGAGTGCCGATAAAATTTTCTGGCTACGTTCAACTAATGGTAGGTTTAACAGTTCATCAATATTCTCTAATTGAGGCAACACTTCAGGGAAAAAAAGTCCCTGATTTTTTCCTAAGCCTTGGCGTACCGCTTGGGCAAAATTGACTTGTTCTTCTGGGTGTTTAATGTTGTATAAGTTCATTCGCATTCCTTGTTATCCGTAAACTTATCAAATTCTAGCTATTCCCATCTTTTAGTCAATTGAAAGCTGTAAAATTTCCGCTTTCTCTGACCGCTAACAAGCGGTATGATTGCGTAAAAAATTTGCAAAAGGAGAAATTATGCAAACGACAACTCGCCAATTGGGTATTCATAAAAAAATTGCTCTTGTTGCTCACGATAGTTGCAAACAGGCACTCATTGATTGGAGTAAAAAACACAGTAACATACTTAGCAATCATACACTTTATGCCACAGGTACAACAGGGCATTTGCTCACTCGTGAAACAGGGCTAGTGATTACGGCGTTATTAAGTGGTCCAATGGGCGGCGATCAACAGCTTGGTGGCTTAATTGCAGAGAAAAAAATTGATATGCTCATTTTTTTCTGGGATCCGATGAATGCAGCTCCACACGATCCTGATGTAAAAGCCCTGATGCGAATTGCAACGGTGTGGAATATTCCTGTTGCGATTAATAAAGCAACCGCTGATTTTCTAATTCAATCACCGCCATTTTCTCAACCATTTACGATGGTAATTCCTGACTATGATGACTACCTTCGTTCTCGTTTGGGTGAGTAATTGCATTTAATCAAAATAATATCAATGACAAATCAAAAATAGAAAAAATGATGAAAGAACATTCCGAACAATTCCCTGCTTGTGTCGAGCTTAATCAATACCGTCTTATTGAAGCCAGCGGAACAGAGGCTGAAAAATACCTACAAGGACAATTAACTTGCGATGTTGTCAAGCTCGCTATAGGGGAACAAACTCTCACCTGCCATTGCGATCCTAAAGGTAAAATGAGTGCATTATTTCGTTTATACCGCCATACTCAAGAACAATTTTTCATGATTATGCCTGTGGATTTATTGCCTGAAGCACTCATTCAGTTGAAGAAATATGCCGTGTTTTCAAAAGTTACCTTTACAGAATACTCAACCCCATTGTTTGGCATAGTTGCAGATGCAAGCGGTGAGTTTTGCGAAAAAATTTGCAATCAGCTAACAACAGATAAGCACGTTATTTTTTCATTTGGTGATAATCCAAAGCGGGCTATTTTTTGGGGTGATGAGCAGCCAGAAAAGCAAACAAATGCGGATAGTCAATTATGGGATCGGTTAGATATTCAACAAGGCATTCCTCTGCTGTATAAAGCTAACCAATTTGAGCTGATCCCACAGGCAACCAATTTACAACGATTGGATAAAGCTATTTCATTTACTAAAGGGTGTTACATTGGACAAGAAATGGTTGCTCGGGCAAAATATCGAGGGGCGAATAAGCGAGCGATGTTTGCCTTCGAGGGAAAAATATCACAATGTAAAGCAAAAGTTGAATTACCCAACATCGGTACGAGCATTGAGATGCAAATTGGTGAAAACTGGAGATCAACAGGCACTATTCTAGCTTGTATTTATGATGGGAACAGCTTGTGGTTGCAAGTGGTGTTAAATAAAGACGTTGAGCTAAATACACAATTCCGAGTCAGTGAATGGCACTTAACACCTGTGTCATTGCCTTATCATTTGGACGAAACATTATGACAATGCTAACTTATCCGCCATTTGAATATCCGCAAGCACATCATATTGCAGGTGTTGATGAAGTTGGGCGTGGTCCTTTAGTCGGTGCAGTAGTTACGGCAGCAGTCATTCTCGATCCGACTCAACCGATTGCAGGCTTAACGGATTCTAAAAAATTATCAGAAAAACGCCGTTTGCAGCTCGCTGAAGAAATCAAATTAAAAGCACGCTGTTGGTCGCTGGGGCGTGCAGAGGTAGAAGAAATTGACCAGCTCAATATTTTCCACGCAACGTTGCTTGCTATGCAACGTGCGGTGGCAAATTTAGCTATCAAACCTGATTTTGTCTTAGTGGACGGCAATCGTCTACCTTCATTACCAATGCCAGCTCAAACCGTTGTCAAAGGCGATCTGCGAGTGGCTGAAATCAGTGCGGCGTCTATTTTGGCGAAAGTCGCTCGAGATGCGGAAATGGCGGAATTGGCTGTTGCTTTTCCACAATACGGTTTTGCTCAACATAAAGGCTACCCAACAAAATTACACTTGACCAAACTAGCAGAATTAGGTGCAACACCGTTTCATCGTACCAGCTTTGCCCCCGTAGCACGAGTGCTAAAAGCTCACGAAAAGAATCACTAAAAACTAAAACAAGCGGTCAATCCGCATACTATATTTACAAAGGAGACAATATGGTAGAACTTTTACTTGAACCTTTTTCTTACAATTACATGCAAAAAGCCATTTTTGTCAGTATGGCAGTTGGTGTTGTTTGTGCCTTCCTATCGGCTTTTTTGATGCTCAAAGGTTGGTCATTAATTGGTGATGCACTCTCGCACGCTGTCGTACCAGGGGTTGCTATTGCCTATGTTTTCAAACTCCCCTACGCATTCGGAGCATTCTTCTCTGGTATTTTAGCTGCTCTATCTATTTTATGGGTCAAAAGCCTCACCAAAATCCGAGAGGATGCAGTCATTGGCTTTATTTTCACCACATTCTTTGCCCTTGGTATGTTTATTGTGTCGCTAAATCCTACCTCTGTCGATGTAAATGGCATTATTATGGGGAATATTTTGGGGATTGCTGATGATGATTTAGGGCAAGTTTCCCTGATTATCGGCATATCACTCGTAGGGCTGCTTATCTTTTGGAAAGGCTTATTGTTGGTCTTTTTTGATGAAAATCACGCAATTTCAGTTGGTCTATCGCCACTGCGCTATAAAATCTTATTCTTTACCTTACTCAGTGCCTGTGTTGTAGTTGCACTCCAAACTGTTGGGGCAATTTTAGTCATCGCAATGGTAGTAACCCCTGGTGCAACCGCCTATTTGCTCACGGATAAATTTTCTCATTTAGTCTGGATTGCCGTACTGATTGGCAGCTTAACAAGCGGTGTGGGGGCTTATATTAGCTACTTCTTAAACGGTGCAACAGGCGGTGTTATTGTTTCTTTACAAACACTCATTTTTTTAATTGCTTTCATTTTCGCGCCTAAATATGGCTTACTCTCGCAGCGTGTTGGCAGACAAAAGCAACCTATTAATACTAAGGAGGTAACAAATGGTTAATCTATGGCAATGGTTCGCTGAACCTTTCAGTTTTGAGTTTATGCAACGTGCGTTATTCACCGCCATCATTGTTGCGACAGTCTGTGCCTTACTTTCCTGCTTTTTGGTACTCAAAGGCTGGTCTTTAATGGGTGATGCTATCTCACACGCTGTGTTACCTGGGGTAGTATTGTCAAGTATCTTCGGTCTGCCGCTCAGTTTGGGAGCATTCACTTCAGGTTTAGCTTGTGCCGTCTCTGTAGGCTATATTAAAGAGCATAGTCGGCTAAAAGAAGATACGATTATGGGCATTGTGTTTTCTGGTATGTTTGCTGCTGGCATCGTATTATTCACCGCAATAAATACAGGAGAACACCTCACTCATATTTTATTTGGCAATTTGCTCGGTATCAGCGACAGCGATTTCCAACAAACCCTAATGATTTGTATCATTACATTCTTTATCATTGCCTTAAAACGCAAAGATTTGCTGCTCTATTGCTTTGATAGCCATCACGCTAAAGTAATGGGATTATCCATTTCCCTACTCCATTATGGTTTATTGTCATTACTGGCTTTGACCATTATCAGTGCAATGCAGGTTGTGGGTGTGATTTTGGTTGTCGCAATGCTCATCGCCCCTGGTATCACAGCCTATCTGCTTTCGTCTCGCTTTGATAAAATGCTAATCATCGCCACTGTCATTGCCGTAGGATCATCATTGCTAGGGACAATTTTAAGTTATCACATTGACTCAGCCCCAGGACCTACGATCATTTTAATCCAAGCCACTTGTTTCTTAATCGCATTGTGCTTGACCAAATGGCAACAAAAAACCAATGAAATCTACTGATTACACTTTACAATCTAGTTATACCCTACAACGTTGCAATGAATGTCATACCCTAACAGGCATTGCAATAAATTTAACTGATCACACCGCTTGCTGCCCCAACTGCAATGCGGTGCTGCAAGCAGCACATCGTTGGAGCCTAAAACGCTGTACGATCATCGCTGTCTCTATTCTAATTTTATTGCCCTTTGCGTTATTATTTCCATTAATGAGCATTGATTTACTGGGTGTAAAAATCCACGCCTCTGTTTGGGAAGGTGTGTGGAAAATGGCCACTGCAGGTTTTCCCTATACTGCCTTTATGATCTTGCTCTGTTCAGTAATAATGCCTTTTGCATTTGTCTTACTGGTCATCACACTTGGTATACAAAAATGGTTTGATCACCGTCCATACTACAGTTTGCGATTATTAGGAAAAATCAAACAATGGGTGATGCTTGATGTCTATCTTGTGGCATTAGCCGTTGCAGCATTTAAAGTACGTGAATACGCCTCGCTAGAATTTGATATTTATTTACTTCCATTCGTCCTTACCACGCTACTGACGACACTTCTTTTTATCAAAATTGATACAAAACAGCTATGGAAAACCTTCTATCCTGAATATTCCGAATATACAGAAATATCACTCAATCACGCCTCCAATCTCGCTTTATGTCACGAATGTGGCTATACATTTGAGCCATCAATAGCTAAAGAGAAAGGAAAAGAGCCAACTCACTGCCCACGCTGCACCTCAAAGCTCAATATTTCTGACAACATAAAGCTGCAACGGGTATGGGCAACGCTCATCGCTGGCACAATTATGATGTTTCCTGCCAATATTTTGCCAATATCTTCCACAGAATTTGCAGGGACAACCTCTGCTGACTCTCTCATTAGCGGCGTGTTGTTATTCTTAGAAATGGGAAGCTACACTGTCGCAGCAATCGTTTTTATCGCCAGTATTGCCGTGCCAGTCAGTAAAATCGCTGTCATTCTCTACCTGCTACTGGCAATCCATTACCAGTGGAAACATAACATTCATTGGCAAATGAAACTGCTGCATTACGTTCATTTCGTTGGACGCTGGTCAATGCTCGATCTCTTTGTGCTTGCATTGATGATGTCATTGGTAGAACGAGGGCAAATTATCAATTTCTCGGTAGGAGATGCTGCATTTTATTTTGGGGCAGCCGTATTTTTAACAATGATTGCCTCAACAAACCTTGATGCCAAAATGTTGTGGAAGATTCACCAAAATAGAATAAAATAATCGGTTTTTATTTGACGTCATCAAATAAGGACACAAAATGCACAACAGCCAACGATAACCCAAACAATTTAAAAGACAACAATCTTTTAAAATTAAAATCGCTATTCCCCGAAATCTTCTGTGAAAACCAAATTGATTTTGAAAAACTCAAACTCATTTTGGGCGAAGACAATCTGGCTTCTCACAACGAACGCTATCAACTGAACTGGGCAGGCAAATCCGATGCCTACCGCACCCTACAAACCCCAACTTTCAACACCCTTGCCCCTTGCCAAGCCGAAAGCGTAAATTTTGATGGCACGCAAAATATTTTCATTGAAGCGGAAAATCTGGAAGCCCTGAAAATTCTGCAAAAATCCTACGCTGGCAGCGTCAAAATGATTTACATTGACCCACCCTACAACACAGGCAGCGACAGCTTCATTTATCCCGACAAATTTAGTGAGACCCGAGACGAGTACGCTAAACGGGTGGGCGACAAAGATTCAGACGGCTACCTAAAACGAGACGGCGTATTTCAAGGAGCATGGCGAAAAAACAGCAAAGACAGCGGACACTACCACAGCAACTGGCTTTCTATGATGTTGCCACGCCTGCATTTGGCGAAAACGCTTTTGCGTGATGACGGCGTGATTTTTATATCGATTGATGACAACGAACAGGCACAGCTTAAATTATTGTGTGATGAAGTATTTGGGGCGGAGAATTTTGTTACAACTATTCACGTTGAATTATCTGCAACCCAAGGAATGAAAGTTAAAGCTGCAAAAGATGGAAATATTGTTAAGAATGCTGAATATATTTTGGTTTATTCAAAAAATCAAAAGAAGAGTATTGCAAAACTCTATTGACTTTATAGTAGCTTTATAGTTTAAAATGGTACCACAACATTGTTCAAGTGGAGTCGTATTATGAGCAAATCCTGTGGTGGCGCCTGTGGCGGTGATGCAACGTCCGCAGCGGATACCGATATACAGGCCTCCTCCGAGGCGCCAGGGAGATGGGTCAGTGTTTATGCCGTGCCGAAGATGGACTGTCCATCAGAAGAACGAATGATTCGCCTAGCCCTGAACGGCTTTGAGGAGATTCGGGCGCTGTCCTTCGACTTGTCGAACCGCCGGCTGAAGGTCGTGCATGACGGCGAGGTCGAGCCCGTCACCTCGAAACTGAAGACCTTGGGGCTAGGCGCCTCGCTTCAGGAAACCGTCGCTGCAAATCCAGAGACCATCAAGGCCGCCGAGTTTTCGGCAGCTTCTGCTAAGCAAGAATCCGGGACCCTGCGCTGGTTGCTCGGCATCAATGCACTTCTGTTCGTGGTGGAAATGACTGCCGGTCTGATCGCCCAGTCCACCGGCCTGATTGGAGAATCCCTGGACAATTTTTCCGATGCGGCGGTGTACGGGCTTGCCCTTTATGCGGTTGGACATAGCGTGAAAATGCAGGTACGTGCCGCGCATCTTGCTGGTGTACTGCAACTGATCTTGGCTGTGGGCGTGCTCGTAGAGGTGGTGAGACGCTTTGTATTCGGTAGTGAGCCTGAATCGCTGGTGATGATGGCTATCGCATTCGTCGCATTGATTGCCAATACCAGTTGTCTGCTGCTCATATCCAAACATCGGGAAGGCGGGGCGCACATGAAGGCAAGCTGGATATTCTCGGCCAACGACGTGGTGATCAACCTGGGGGGTATCACCGCCGGCGCCCTGGTCGCGTGGACTGGTTCCAATTATCCGGATCTGATTATCGGCACCATCGCGGGGAGCATTGTACTTAACGGTGCCAGACGCATTTTGGCGTTGAAGGGTTAAATAATATGCAGAAGATCAGACTTGATCTGACAATTCACTCTAAAAAGTGAGAGTTTCCCGTTTAGAATATGAGTGTCAAAAATCAATCTAAACAAAAAGGAAACTCTCATGTTTTATTCTAACAACCCTCTCATTAAACACAAGACTGGTTTATTAAATTTAGCAGAAGAACTGGGTAATATTTCTCAAGCCTGCAAAGTAATGGGAATGAGCCGAGATACATTCTATCGTTATCAACAAGCGGTTGAGCAAGGTGGTGTTGAAGCATTGCTGAATCAAAATAGACGCGTTCCCAACTTAAAAAATCGTGTTGATGAGGCAATAGAGCAAGCTGTTGTGAAGTTTGCTCTTGATAACCCAGCATTTGGACAGGTGAGAGTGAGTAACGAACTCCGTAAACAAGGCATCTTTGTTTCAGCAGGAGGTGTACGCTCGATTTGGTTACGTCATCATCTTGCCAATTTTAAGCAAAGATTAATCGCCCTGGAAAAACTGGTTGCAGAACAAGGTATTATACTCAGTGAAGCACAGGTACAAGCCTTAGAGCGTAAGAAAGAAGATGAGATTGCCTGTGGTGAAATTGAAACGGTACACCCTGGCTATCTTGGCTCACAAGATACTTTCTATGTGGGCAACCTCAAAGGAGTGGGCCGTATTTATCAACAAACGTTTATTGATACTTACAGTAAAGTGGCGTTTGCAAAACTTTATACAATGAAGACCGCTATCAGTGCTGCGGATATGCTGAATGATAAAGTGTTACCTTACTTTGAAAGCCAAGGTTTACCGATGTTACGCATATTAACTGACCGAGGAAGTGAATATTGTGGCAAGGTAGAAAATCACGATTATGAGCTTTATTTAGCGATAAATGATATTGAACACAGTAAAACCAAGGTAAAACATCCGCAGACTAACGGCATCTGCGAACGGTTCCATAAAACAATCTTACAAGAATTTTACCAAGTGGCATTTAGGAAGAAAATTTATACGGTTTAACGACATTACAAGCGGATTTAGATGAGTGGTTAATGTATTATAATCACCATCGAACACATCAAGGAAAAATGTGCTGTGGCAGAACACCGATGGCAACCTTACTTGATGGAAAACGGATTTGGGTGGAAAAGAATTTAAGCTCAAATTAATCTGACAGACACGGTAATTTAAAACGGGGGACTGTCAGATTAGGTTTGATCTTCTACATTTGCGTTGGACAAGGTTTTTGCGGGCAATGACGCACTAAAGGCAAATTTGGCGTTGCAATTAAAAGACGCTGATGTGGCGTTTGAGACGCTATAAGGTGGGGTAGCTATGCAGTTAAAATTTGAAAAACTGGACTATCAGCTTGATGCCATTTCTGCAGTAGTGGATTTATTTCAAGGCGAACCTAATCACGCCCAAGCATTTGAAATGACGGCAAGTGGCACTTCGCCTGTGGTGGGCAATCATCGTGCCTTGCCTGTAGACGAAATCGGTAAAAATTTAAATGCGGTGCAAAAACAGTTCGGGCAGCCTGAAACGCAAATCGGCGAACACGGTTTGAATTTTTCCATTGAAATGGAAACGGGGACGGGCAAAACCTATGTATATTTGCGAACGATTTTTGAGCTAAACAAACGCTACGGCTGGCAAAAATTTGTAATTGTCGTGCCAAGCGTAGCGATTCGTGAAGGCATTTTGCAAAGTATTCGGGCGATGACACCGCATTTTGAAGCGGAATTTGACAAGCCGATTTTTCGCCATTTTGTGTACGACAGCAGCCGTCTGAACGCCTTGCGTGGCTTTGCAACCAATCAGAATATTGAAATTTTGGTGATGAATATTCAGGCGTTTAATCAAAAAGATAACGTGATTAACCGTGTGAACGAAAGTGGCGAAGCTCCGATTTTGCATATTAGCCAAACGAGTCCGATTGTACTGGTTGATGAACCGCAAAATATGGAAACCGAGCTGGCAAAACAGGCGATTGATTCGCTTAATCCCTTGTTTGTGCTGCGATATTCCGCCACGCACAAGCAGCCGTATCACAAAATTTACAGTCTAAATCCGTTAGATGCGTATAACAAAAAACTGGTAAAGCAAATTGAAGTAGAGCCAGTTTTGGCACAAAACGATGTCAATGGGGCGTATGTGGCGTTGAAGGAATTTGTGTCGGGCAAAGGCAGCCTGAAAGCCAAAGTGGACATTCATTTTGTTGATAAAAAAGAGACCAAGAAAAAAACCGTTACCGTCAAATCAGGCGATGACTTATTTGATAAATCAAATGGTAACGAGAGTTACCGTTTCGGTTATTTAATCAATGGCTTGGACGTTGAAAACGGCGAAATCGCATTGTCAGGTGGGCAGATTATCCGCTTGGGTGAAAACGATGACGCTATCCGTGATGAAATAATGAAAAAGCAGATTGAACGGACGATTGTGGAGCATTTGGAGAAAGAAAAACGTCTCAACCCCAAAGGCGTGAAGGTGCTGTCGCTGTTTTTTATTGATAAAGTGGCAAATTATCGCAATGACGGCAAATTTGCACGCTGGTTTGCCGAGATTTATGAGCAAAAAACAGGCGAAAAAGCGGACGGCGTGCACGATGGTTATTTTTCAGAAGACCGCAAAGAAAAAGGTTTAAAAACCGATAAAGCAAAAGAAGAAGCGACTTACAATTTGATTATGAAAGATAAGGAAAAATTGCTGTCGTTTGAGTCGCCGTTGCGGTTTATTTTCTCGCATTCCGCCCTAAAAGAAGGGTGGGATAATCCGAATGTTTTTCAAATTTGCACACTGAATGAAACTCGTTCGCCGATTAAAAAACGCCAAGAAATCGGGCGAGGTTTGCGTTTAGCAGTAAACCAAAAGGGCGAGCGTGTGCGTGATGACGGCGTGAATATTTTGACCGTGATTGCCAACGAAAGCTACGAAAGTTTTGCTGCCAATCTGCAAAAAGAATATGAAGATGAATGCGGTATTCAATTTGGCAACGGCGGTGTAAAATCCAAAGCAAAACGCCAACAACAAACATTCCGCAAAGGCTTTACAATTGATCCTATTTTCTTAGCAATTTGGCAGAAATTGCAGCATAAAACACGCTATGAAGTGCAATTTTCCCGTGATCAGTTGGTACAGAGTGCGTCGCAACATATAAAAAATATGACCGACATTCAAAAGGCACAAATCATGGTGCAAAAAGCGACTTTGCATCAAACCCAAACCGATGGTATTTGGGGCGAGGAAAGAAATTCGTGGACGGAACAAACAGCGATAGATTGGCAAATTCCCGATGTGTTGGGTGAAATCCAAAAGAAAACGCAATTAACCCGCCAAACGGTTTATGAAATTGTGCAACAATCGGGGCGGATTGCCGATATTGCCAATAATCCGCAACGTTTTGTAGATTTGGTTAGCGAAAAAATCCTCTTGGCGTTACACGACTTGATGATTGATGGCATTAAATATTTCAGACTGCCTGAAAATGGGGAAAATTACGCACAAAGTTTAGCGAAATGGCGTGATTTGGAACAAAACGGCACGGAATTTTTCTTAAATGAATATTCATTTTCGGTGCAAAATCCAGACAAAACGATTTTTGCCGATTTTATTTCGCTGGATTCGCAAACCGAAAAAACGTTTGCCGAGCAATGCGAACACCACGATGATGTGCAGTTGTATTTTAAATTACCAGGCTGGTTTAACGTACCAACGCCAATTGGCAATTACAATCCCGACTGGGCGATTGTGATGAAAAATCGTGAACAAGTGTATTTTGTTGCCGAAACCAAAAACACAGGCAAAGGCATTCAAGACGGCGTGGATTTGGATAAATTGCATTGGTCGGAACAACAAAAAATCACCTGTGCGAAGAAGTATTTTGCGGTGTTTGATGGCGTGAATTATCGGATTGTGGAGAAATTATCAGAACTTTAGTTCTCCGTCGTATATTGACTGGATCAGCTTGACTAGTTCAAGACAGCACGAGAAACCTACAAGAAAAAGCGACAAAATGTCTATTTTGTCGCTTTGTTTTTTTTAACAATAACACTAGTAGTTGAGCTATAAGTTTCCTTTGTACAACCGCTACGCTATACCGTATTTTTTACAAATTTTAAGTGAATACTCACCGCTTGTTATCTGTAAATATATTCCCCAAACGTCAATTATGGGACGATCACCGTAAAAACATAAGCCGAAAGATTAACCAACAATACAATGCCATATAACATATTGGTTTTCCCTTGGTTTAAGGACAACATTGCCACAAAAGCTGACAGGCAAAGTAAGACCATTGATTTCCAATCTAAGCCTAATACTAGATTAATATCGTAAATTAAACACACAATCACAACAGCAGGAATAGTCAGTCCGATACTTGCTAGTGCAGAACCTAATGCAAGATTGACGCTGGTTTGCAAACGGTTACGGTGGGCTGCGGTTAATGCTGCTAAACCTTCTGGCAGTAAAACAACTGCCGCAATAATCACCCCAACTAAAGCCAATGGAGCGCCTGCTCCTACGACCATTCGTTCAATTACTGGCGATAGGGCTTTAGCTAAGAGGACTACGATTCCTAAACAGATAATCAGGAATAGAAGGCTGGTGAGTGCCACTTTATTTGAGGGAGGTTCAGCGTGGTGAGCGGGGTTATTATCATCAACCAAAAAGTAATCACGATGACGCACGGTTTGCATCATAATAAATGAACCGTAAAGCACTAATGATGCGATAGCCACAAAAATAAGCTGTGTAGAGCTGTAAGTTGGTCCTTCAGTTGATGTCGTAAAATTCGGTAACACTAACGTTAAAACAAGGATAGAGATCAAGGTAACTAATGCTGTTGAGGCAGATTTTTGACTAAAAAATTGCTCGTGGTGTTTCAAGCCGCCAATCATCAAACACGCCCCTAAGATCCCATTTAAAATTAACATAATTGCCGCAAAAACCGTATCTCGAGCCAAATAAGCCGCATTATCGCCGCCAGCAACCATTAATGAGACGATCAACGCCACTTCAATCACGGTAATGGCTAACGCCAAAATAATCGTACCAAATGGTTCACCCACTTTGTGAGCAACAACCTCTGCGTGATGAACAGCAGATAGCACGCTACCGATCAACAATATTCCGCCCACAATTTGCAACAACGTGCTTTCTTGCACACCGAAAAAATAAAGCCCCCAAGCCAAAATTGGAAAAACTAAAGACCAAATTGGTATTGGGGCATGTGCCTTTTGTGTTGGCATAAAAACTCCTTAAATTTAAGATACCTTGTCATAGACGAGCAAGGAAAGTGAATCTAGGTTATGGATAATCAATTAGTTATAACATCGAATACCCTTTTTTAGCAAAACATTTTTTCATGTTTACTGTTGTAAAAACAATCTAACAAGCGGTTGAATTTGAACAAATTTTTGCAAAGGTTTATACTCTTCCATAAATCTTATACTCTCCCCTAAATCTAGGTAAAAAGGAGCAAGCTATGCATATTGACACTTCAACATTGTGCGATATTTATTCTGATCAGGTTGATGTCGTTGAACCTATTTTTTCAAGTTTCGGTGGTCGTCCTTCGTTCTATGGAAAAATTACCACGATCAAATGCTTTGAAAATAACGGATTAATCGCCGAAGTATTAGAAGAGAACGGACAAGGCCGAGTGCTATTAGTTGATGGCGGAGGTGCAGTTCGCCGTGCATTACTTGATAGCTCACTGGCACAAATTGCCGTCGAAAACGACTGGGAAGGCATTATTATTAATGGTGCCGTTCGCCAACTTGATATACTTGAAACACTTGATCTTGGGATCCAAGCTCTTGCCCCTATTCCCGTTGGTGCCGATGACAATACTATTGGTGAAATTGATACGCCCGTTAATTTCGGTGGCGTTACATTCCTGCCTGAAGATTATGTTTATGCCGACTTAACGGGTATCGTACTTTCACCAGATCTACTTGATCTCAATGACGAGCTTGCATAATAGCTGTGATTGTAGATCCTTCTTTACATTTTTAAATAAAACGATTTTGTCAGAGCAATAAAATCCTCACTGTATTTACCATTGCTCTGATAAATATTTAATTGGTATTGTGCATAAGAGTTGGGTGTTGTAGAGCGAGCAAAGTCTACGTTTTGAACTATCGGATTAGCAACTATCGGATTATCAGCCATCGCAAAAACCATTACCCACCTTTTGGGTGGTCTGTCCGCTTGAGTATGGATTTTCCATAACTGAGTACAATACAACCCAATTTCGTGGCTGCAAGCAATGAGTTTTTGCCCTTCTTCAATCGGTAAAATCCACCAAATTTCTCCGCCAAGTGCCAAGCATTCTTTTGCTTTTTTCAGCCACATCAAATGAGGCTGCACCGCACTGCGAGCAAGCGTCCTTTCATCACTACGGCTCGCCAAACTATTTGAAAAATACGGAGGGTTAGCAACAACCAAATCAAATTTAGTTTCAGTACGAAACTGCAACACATCTTGGTTTAAGACACAAATTCGCTCCGACCAAGGGCTTTGCTGAACGTTCTTTTTTGCTTGCATTGCTGCATTGGCTTCCAATTCCAGTGCAACTATTTGACAATCGGAAGCGGTGCGTTGTGCCAACATGATTGCAATAAGTCCAGTCCCTGTTCCCAAATCCAGAACACGTTTAGCATTTTGCACATCAGCTATCGCACCAAGTAAAACCCCATCAGTATTTACCTTCATTGCACAACGATCGTGTGCAATGAAAAACTGTTTAAATTGAAATCCCAGTGAGTTGCTCATTAGTTAAAATAAGTGAATTATTCGCCAAATATAACGATTAAGGTATATTTAAATCACTGTTCCTAAACGCTCTCCCATTCTAGTTTCTGTACCTGCTGCCAATCTATCCTCAAAATTAATCGCATTTTGAGGGAATAAATTAATGACTGTAGAACCAAGACGGAAAGCTCCCATTTCCTGCCCTTTCTCTAAATGTATCGCTGTTTCATCTGTTGTAGAATATTCATAAACCACCACTTCATTTATTCTTGGTGGATTAACTACCCCAGCCCAAACCGTACTTATACTCGCAGTAATGGTTGCTCCAACCAAGATTTGCACCATCGTACCGAACACTGTCTCAAATTCACAAATAACACGCTCATTACGAGCAAATAAATTGGGAATATGCTCTGCAAGAAATGGGTTCACCGAAAATAGATCACCAGGTACATAAATCATCTTGCGTAATGTACCATCGCAAGGCATATGTACTCGATGGTAATCTCGAGGTGATAGATAAGTTGTGATGAACTGCCCATTTTGGAATGAGCTTACTAGTTTCTCATCGTGAGCCAAAAGGGTTTCAAGGGTGAAATTATGTCCTTTTGCCTGCAATAACCGATTTTGCTCAATCTTTCCCAATTCACTAATTTTGCCATCAGCAGGCAAACAAACTGCTTTTAAAGCTTGATCAATCGGACGAGTATTTTCCTTTAGTGGACGAATAAAAAATTCATTAAAACTGGCATAGTCGGAAGGACTCGTTTTCTCAGCTTCTTCCAGATTAACACGATATTTGTGAGCAAATAATTTAATGATAAAGTGTGTTAGCGTTCCCCATTTTTGCTCCGCTAACCAACCTGCCGCTCGAGTAATGGCTAACTGAGGTAATAGGTAATGAAGTGCGATCTTTACCCGAGTCCAATAATTAGGGGTTGGGTAGCCTTTTAATTGCATAATGTTTTCCTCTGTAAATTGCTTTTTGCTATATAAATTTTCTATTATATAAATTTCTGCTATACAAAACTTATCAACGAAGTATAGCAAAAGCGACAAACTTTACAATCTGGCGACCGCCCCTACTCATCCCAGTAAACCGCTAACCTAATACTATCTACTCAAGAACAATACGATCCTGATTTTTCTGTAATGTTGCTTTACCAATACCTGAGACCTCCGTCAGTTGCTCTAGACTTTGGAACTTACCATATTTCTCACGGTATTCTACTATCGCCTGTGCCTTCTTCGCCCCAATACCAATTAATTTATCTTGAATTTCTGCGGCACTTGCGAGATTAATGTTTACACTATTCGCTGCTAGAATAGTATTTGTTACCTCTTCTCTTTTTTGTTCAGCAACACGGCTTTGCACAGATACTTGCTCAGTTGCTAAGCTAGGCTGCACAAAACTGAATGCAGAAAATAGTCCAATGAATGTACAAAGTACGGCACGAGTGAATTTTTTCATAACGCCTCCTAAAGCAATAAAAAGATAAATAACAAAAATAAATCATTGTGTGAGATCAAAACACCTGCCTACCTTATCTGTTCTTTGCATAAACACAATTTGCGGACACTATTTTTGCGATCAAGATCGAAAAAATAGACCGAGGGAAAGGAAAATTTTTCTAAAAACCGTGCCGTTCAGTGAGAAATCCTTTAGAATGTGCTTAATTTTATAATTAAATTCTCTTTTGGAACTTAAAATGAGCCAGCATAACTCACGCAAAGAGCCGACTTTTGGTTACACAAACGACAAAAATACGGTAGACCCAACACTATCATCACTATCTGAAAACCACCACTTGACTCAAAATGATCAAGTGGCAACAAGCGATGAGACAAAAACGGTCTCCATTTCACTTCATTCCAATGCTGCCCCTAATTACACTTTTACCCCCGTGGTTAAACGCCCTGCTAGTATGCAAGAAAATAAGAATAAGACAGTCCCTTCTCAACCTGTGGTACAAGATACCACTTATCAGTCTGCAAAAACTGGTTTTAATTTTGCACCTGCTGTCTCAGATGAAGACAAAACGAATAACGCACAAGCAAAGCTGACCAAATCAAATAACACAAATAATGCTGCTCCTGAAGCTCAACACCAAAATGAATCCTCCCCTGTTGAAGAGGTAGCGATGGCTAAATCACCTGAAATTGAACGAGTCATTCCTGCACAAATACAAACTGCGGTAACCAAGACAATTTTAACGGATAAAATATCACCAAAATTCCGCCGTTTGTTGGTCGTAATCCTACTCGCCTTAGCATTGCTACTCGTATTCTTCTTTTTAAAACCAAACACGCCTAAAAGCGTGGAACAATTGCAAGAACAAGGCACAACACTACCAATAGAATTCCGCCCTGTTAATGAAGAAGAAGCCAAACGAGCAGAAGAGCAAGCCAAAGCATTACAGGCGGAACAAAACCAAGTGATTGCACCTTCATCAACGGCTCAAACCACCCCAGACGCTCAAACCTCGCAAGTTGCCGAGCCATCAATAGCGATGAATAGCACGCTTGCAGCAGCCGAGCAAACCCAACCAATTGTATTGACACCTCCCCCCTCAGCAACTGAAACGGTACAAAAACCAACCACACATACGAATGTAATCTATCAACCTGAAACAAAAATATCTGAAAATACTAATCAGGCACAACCTACACAACCTAAAAAAGTAGTCAGCCAAACTCAAGAAGATAAAGCACAACTAGACAAATTGATTAAATCAATCGATAGTAAATCAGTTGATAACAAAGCAACAAAGGTAACCTCTGTTGCGAATGTAAAACCAGCGAAAGGTTCAACCGCAAGCAGTTCAGCAGCAAACACAAATGCAATAACTACGAAAACCTTAACCGTGTCTAAAGGCGTTTCATTAATGCAAGTGTTCCGTGATAACAACCTAAATATCGCTGACGTAAACGCAATGAGTAAAACTAATAAAACGGTCAATAACCTAAAAGCTGGACAATCCGTTACTGTGCATCTAGACAAAAATAACCGTGTCGTTGAAATGAATATCGGCTCTGGTAAATTCATTCGCCAAGGCGATGGTAGCTATACGTTTAAATAATATTCATACAAGAGCAACCTTCTCTAGGTTGCTCTTTTTCTTCAATACATCGGAGAAAAAATGGCTTATTTATCCCTCCCTCTATTAATTTCCACCACTGTGATGCTCTGTTCCTGTGTTGCATTTGTTTCACCCGCCGAACAGCTAGTTTTACAAGAAAGTCTAACACCACACCAAGCACATAGAGTGGTCGAACACGATCACAAAGTGGAAAAATATCACTGCCAAAATAACAAAGTTATACAAATCCAACGAACAAAAGCAGGAACAGGTAACACGATTACACTCACATTCAATCAGCGTACACACACTCTTTCTCGTTCAGTCTCTAAAACAGGTAAACAATACAGCAACATTCGCTGGTTCTGGCGAGAAGAACAAAATAATGAAGGCTCATTACGCAATAACCGCAATCAATTTCTAGCCAAAAACTGCATTAAAAAGGAGACTGGAAAATGAATATTCTTATCATCAGCCCATCTTGGGTAGGAGATATGATGATGTCTCACGCCCTCTATCAGCAGCTAAAAACCAACTACCCTCACTGCACCATTGATGTTATCGCTCCCGATTGGTGCCGTCCGCTTCTCTCTCGAATGCCAGAGGTCAATAACGCTATTTCAATGCCTATTGGACACGGCGAATTTGCCCTCTGTAAGCGGTATCATTTAGCTAAAAATTTGCAAAATCAGTACGATCTCGCCATTGTTTTACCAAATTCCTTCAAATCAGCGTTTATTCCGCTGTTTGCCAACATTCCTGCTAGACGTGGCTGGAAAGGCGAGATGCGTTATGGTTTGCTCAACGATCTACGCAACAACAAACACGAATACCCAATGATGGTACAACGCTATGTCGCATTGGCATTTGATAAAGAAAATATCCCCAATGCCGATAATTTACCTATTCCCAAACCACACCTTTTAACTTCCGCAGAACAGATTGCTCAAACGGCTGCAAATTTTTCGCTTCAATCAACCGCTCCTCTCATCGGTTTTTGCCCTGGAGCAGAATTTGGACCTGCGAAACGCTATCCGCATTATCACTTCGCAACCCTAGCCAAAATGCTGATTGCACAAGGCAAGCAAATCGCACTGTTTGGTTCACCAAAAGATGTAGAAGCTGGCGAACAAATTCGAGGGTTGCTAAACAAAGAAGAACAAACACATTGCATTAACCTAGCAGGCAAAACAAGCCTAGAACAAGCCATCGATCTGATTGCACATTGCCAAGCGATCATCAGTAATGACAGCGGTTTAATGCACATCGCAGCCGCACTTAACAAGCCTCTCGTGGCACTGTACGGTCCAACCAGCCCAAACTACACGCCACCACTTTCAGATAACGCCGTTATTATTCGAAAAATCAAAGGCGATCTGATTAAAATCCGCAAAAGCAACCAGCCCAATGGTTACCACCAAAGCCTAATCGACCTCAACCCTAATGATGTGCTAGAAAAGTTGAATGGGTTATTACAGGCTTGAAAAGGGCAGCGTGATAAAATACCTAACAAAAATTTCATTTAATCTCACCGATTGTAGGAGGAATGTTTATACAATGAATGACTCTTTTTTTAACTCTCTGACTTACGTTCTACCTAGTTTTTTGCTGCACCCACTTTTTTGGGTTGTAGCAATGTTGTTTTTTGCGATTTGGCAATTTATTCGCAATAAGTTGCGTATGGATATTGTGGCATTGTTGGTGATTGCATTTTTTAGCTTGAGTGGCATTCTGACCGTGCAAGAAGTGTTTGCTGGACTAAGTGATCCTAATATAGTGTTGATTGCATTGCTATTTGTTGTCGGAGAAAGTTTGGTTCGTACAGGCATTGCGTATCAAGTCAGTGATTGGTTAATGCGAGTGTCTGGGGCAAATGAAACAAAAGTGTTAATCTTATTGATGCTGTCTATTGCTGGATTGGGTTCATTTATGAGTTCGACAGGGATTGTAGCGATTTTTATTCCTGTTGTTTTAGCAATTTGTTCGGGTATGGGGATTTCGCCAAAACGTTTGATGATGCCATTGAGCATAGCGGGACTTATTAGCGGTATGATGACGTTGATTGCCACACCGCCGAACTTAGTTGCACACTCTGAAATCGTGAAAGCAGGGTTGGAGGGGTTTCACTTTTTTAGTTTTACGCCGATTGGTGTCTCTGTTTTAATTCTGGCTATTGGTTATATGTTAATTGCTCGCCGTTGGTTGGATAATGGTGAAGTCATACAGACTGAATCACGCAAAAGCTCGTCAATGCCGCAGTTGATTAAAGAGTATCAGTTGGAAGGACGGGCAAAAATGGTGTTGATTACGCCGACCTCGCCATTTGTAGGGAGAACGATCAATGAGTTGAACTTACGTAGCGAACACAATTTGAATATTGTAGCGATTCAGCGTGTAAAGCATTTTCGCAATATTTCAATGAGTGCTTATGGTTCAATGACATTACAAGCAAAAGATATTTTGCTCTTGGATATTGGCAGTTCGAGCGGCTATTTTGATCAGCAATGTACTCAATTCCATCTTAAACCTATCACGTTAAAAGGGGAGTATTTTTCTGATCACGCTAAATCTGTGGGTATGGCGGAACTTTCGTTGATGCCTGATGTAAGCACGGTTGGTAAAACAATTGGCGAACTCCATTTCCGCTCTCGTTATGGATTAAGCGTGGTGGGTTTAAAGCGTAGTGGAGAAATTATTCGAGATGATCTGCTTAACACACCGCTTCAATTTGGTGATATTGTGCTGGTGATGGGGGTGTGGAATCAAATTCTTGCATTGGATAATCAAAATAAAGATTTCTTTCTACTTAAAACGCCAGAAGAGAGTAAGCACGTTGCCCCAGCTATTAACCAAGCTCCGCATGCTATCTTCTCTGTGCTAACAATGGTTATTTTGATGATTACAGGGCTTGTTCCAAATGTGATTGCAGCCTTAATTGCTTGCCTGATGCTTGGGAAATTTCGCTGCATTGATATTAAAAGTGCCTATGATGCTATTCATTGGTCAAGCCTAATTTTAATCGTGGGTATGATGCCATTTTCAATCGCTTTGCAAAAAACAGGTGGAGTGGATTTGATTGTTGGAATGCTACTAGAGGTAATGCAAGATATGGGTATACACGGTGTGCTGGTATTATTATTTGTCCTGACAGCAATCATTGGTGCATTTATTTCTAATACAGCGACCGCTATTTTGATGATGCCTATTGGTATTGCCATTGCACAGCAATTAAATTATTCGCCGATTCCCTTTGCAATGATTGTCGCCATTTCAGCCTCAGCCGCTTTTATGACCCCAGTTTCATCGCCAGTCAATACGATGGTATTGTCCCCAGGGGGCTATCGTTTTATGGATTTTATCAAGGTAGGCATACCATTCACGGTATTAGTGATGCTGTTATCTGTCTTTTTGGTGCCGCTGTTATTCCCTGTCTAACAGATTACAGAAAATAGCAAGATTGAATGGCGTTGATATAAGCGGTTACTTTTGACTAAAAAATTACAACCGCTTTTAAAATGATGCATATATGCTACAATCCTGCTTAATTTTCATATTGATATTGAGAGAGCAAATGAGCAATTTATCGGTAATGTCCCCTTATATGCAGCAGGCAACAGCAGTTCCTATGTTACTCTGTGATTTTTATAAAATTACACACCGCAAGCAGTACCCCATTGGCTCACAAGTCATCTACAGCACATTTACCCCTCGCAGTAATGACCTTGCTCCACATATTGATCGTGTCGTCTCCTTTGGGATTCAAGCGTTCTTACAAAAATATTTAATCAACTATTTTAATCAGAATTTTTTTGCTCGTCCGAAGCAAGATGTCGTTGAGGAATACACGGATTTTGTAAAGCGTACATTACATATTAATTGCAGTGGATCGCATATTGCTCAGCTACACGATTTAGGCTATCTGCCGTTAAAAATT
Organism: Nicoletella semolina; assembly: GCF_004345745.1. Classification (GTDB taxonomy): domain Bacteria; phylum Pseudomonadota; class Gammaproteobacteria; order Enterobacterales; family Pasteurellaceae; genus Nicoletella; species Nicoletella semolina. The sequence continues at coordinate 32,209 of NZ_SLXJ01000017.1, forward strand.
AAGTCCATTCCAGAAGGGCTTTCCGTTGGGCTGAAAGTGCCAGTAATGACGATTGAGAATACCCACCCCGATTTCTTTTGGCTGACTAACTATATCGAAACGCTCGTTAATGTTTCTTTATGGTTACCTATGACCTCTGCCTCTGTGGCAAGAGTGTATCACAAGACTTTAACTGCATTTGCTCACGAAACCTGTGAGAATCTTGAGCATATTCCTTTCCAATCTCACGATTTTAGTATGCGAGGAATGAGTTCGTTAGAAAGTGCAGAAGTTTCTGGTGCTGCACATCTTATTGCATTTAGAGGAACAGATACCATTCCAGCTATCTCTTACATTGAACATTACTATGGATCTAGCCAACTGATCGGCACATCAATCCCTGCCAGCGAACATTCAGTAATGAGTGCACACGGCATTGATGAACTCTCGACTTTCCGCTATCTAATGGCACAATTTCCACACCATATGATCTCAATTGTCGCAGATACCACCGATTTTTGGCACAATATTTCCGTTAATCTGCCGATATTAAAAGCTGAGATTATGGCTCGCTCCCCACAGGCGAAAGTCGTTATTCGCCCAGATAGCGGAGAGGCTATGGCAATTTTATGTGGCGATCCAACCGCGACCACTGCCTATGAACAAAAAGGGTTAATTGAATGCTTATGGGATATTTTTGGCGGTCGTCTAAATTGCAAAGGCTACAAAGAACTTGATCCTCATATTGGCGTTATCTATGGCGATGGGATTAATTTTGAAAAAATGAGCCGTACTCTTGCAGGGCTAAAAGATAAAGGATTTGCTTCTAATAATATTGTCTTTGGCGTAGGATCTCGCACTTATCAAACCCATACCCGAGACACCCTCGGTTTTGCCGTCAAGGCTACCTCCATTACCATTAATCATCTCGAAAAAGCCATTTTTAAAAATCCCAAAACAGATAATGGGTTAAAAAAATCTCAAAAAGGGCGAGTAAAAGTGCTGACACTCGACCATTATGTTGATGGACTTACGGCAAATGATGATTTTTCTGATGATCTCTTACAGCCTGTTTTTGAGAATGGACAACTGCTCAATCACACTAACTTTGACCAAATCCGTGCTAATTTTTTTAGCGAGCTTGAACAAGAGAATTAGCGTTATATTACTCAAGTGCCTAGACGTCATACGAAGGGGCTTTGCTAGCTCGGTAATCACGATTTTTTCGATCACAAGAGGCTATCGCAGAGGAAATTCTAGGCTTTTTCATATTACCGAAATTTAACAAACTATTCTCTTTAGCAAAGAAGTTGCATTTTTCTCTAAAAAAGCGACCGCTTGTATTTTTAATTGGCGATAAACCGCAAAAATTTACAAGATCTTGAGCCTATTTTCGAGTATTATAGTCGATCTTATTTTATTCTTTTTGGAGCGAGTTGTGTCTTCTCTTTGGTCTGATTGTTTAAGCCATTTACAAACAAAAGTATCGCCTACAGATTACAGCACTTGGTTGCGTCCTTTGCAGGCAGATTTTCGCCAAGGGGAGCTTGTGCTTTATGCTCAAAATAAATTCGTTGCCGATTGGGTACAAGATAAATTCATTAATGAAATTATTGGTTTAGCTCGTTTTCTGCATAAAGATGAGAATCTAAACGTGCTTATTCGAGTTGGAACAAAACCTGCCGAACAGGCTACTCCATCTCGCTCTTCAGATAATCAGTCTACAAATACAACTCAAGAAGTCGTTTCGCAGGCTCCACACTCAGGGCTGACAGAATCACTAACCTTTGATAATTTTGTACAAGGTAAGTCAAATCAATTGGCGAAAGCAGTTGCACAGCAAGTAGCGAGTAACCCTGGAGAAAGCCATTGCAATCCGTTCTCTTTGTATGGCGGCACAGGCTTGGGGAAAACTCATTTACTACACGCTGTGGGGAATGAGATTTTGCGTCTCAATCCAAACGCTCGCGTGGTGTATATTCATTCTGAACGTTTTGTACAAGATATGGTAAAAGCCTTAAAAAGCAACACGATTGAAAACTTTAAAAAATTTTACCGCTCTCTTGATGTGTTGATGATCGATGATATTCAATTTTTTGCCAATAAAGAGGCCACGCAAGAGGAATTTTTCCATACCTTTAATTCACTATTTGATCGTAGCCGCCAAATCATTGTTACCTCCGATGTATTCCCTAAAAATATTGAGAACATTGAGGAAAGAATTCGCTCTCGCTTAAGCTGGGGGGTAAATGCAGCGATTGAGCCACCTGAATTAGAAACCCGTGTAGCCATTTTGATGAAAAAGGCGGAAGAAAGAGGTATTGTCTTGAGCGAAGAAGTGGCTTTTTTCCTTGGGCAAAAATTGCGAACGAATGTGCGTGAATTAGAAGGTGCATTAAATCGAGTGATCGCTTGGAGCAACTTTACCAAGCGTCAAATTACCGTTGATGCAGTCAGAGAAGCATTAAAAGATCTTATTTCATCTTATGATCATCTAATTACGATCGAAAATATTCAAAAAACCGTTGCCGAATACTACAATATTAAAATAGCAGATATAAAATCAAAAAGTCGCACACGCTCTGTCGCACGACCTCGTCAGATGGCAATGGCATTGGCAAAAGAACTCACTAATCATAGCCTACCTGAAATTGGGCGTGAATTTGGTGGTAAGGATCATACCACGGTGATGCACGCCTGTAAGACCATCATTGAAAAACGTAATAGCGATCCCGTTATACAAGAAGATTATATTCATTTAACACGCAAACTTTCGTCTTAAGGAATTGTTATGCAATTTACTATTTCTCGTGAACAATTACTCAAACCATTACAGCAAGTATGTGGCGTGCTAAGCAGTCGCCCAACTCTGCCTGTTATCAATAATTTACTATTGGAAATTGATGGCACACAACTTTCAATGACAGGGACAGATTTAGAAGTAGAATTAACCACCCAAGCAGAGCTTGCACAAGCGGTCAGTTCCAGCGGAAAATTTACCATTCCAGCGAAAAAGTTTCTTGATATTTGCCGTAGCCTACCAGAAGATAGTTTAATTTCTGTTCAATTTGAACAAGATCGCGTATTAATTCGTGCCGATAGAAGCAAATTTAATTTAGCTACACTACCAGCTTCAGACTACCCAAACTTGATGGATTGGAATCCTGAAGTGGATTTCTCTATTGAACAATCCACGCTTGCTCGACTTATTGAGGCAACACAGTTTTCTATGGCAAATCAAGATGCTCGTTATTTCCTCAATGGAATGAAATTTGAAACAGAAGGTAATCTATTACGAACTGTCGCCACAGACGGACACCGCTTGGCGGTTTGTACGATACCTCTGACACAAGAGCTACTCACTCACGCAGTGATTGTGCCACGCAAAGCGGTACTCGAACTGGCGAGGCTTGTTAATGCAACCGATGAAACTATTCGCCTTGAAATTGGTACAAGCAATTTACGTATTTCAATGAATGGGATTGTATTCACCTCAAAACTGATTGATGGACGTTTCCCTGATTATCGCCGTGTATTGCCCCGCAATGCAGATCGTATTTTGGAAGCAGATGCAGAATTGCTGAAAAAAGCGTTAGTGCGTGCGGCTATTCTCTCAAATGAACGATTTAGAGGTGTGCGTCTAACACTTAGCTCAAATTTACTCAAAATAACAGCAAACAATCCAGAACAAGAAGAAGCCGAAGAAATTATTGATGTATCTTACCAACACGATGATATGGAAGTTGGTTTTAATGTGAGCTATTTATTAGATGTATTAAATACGCTTAAATGCGAGCGTGTGCGTGTGAGTTTAGTTGATGCAAACTCAAGCTGTTTGATTGAAGATTGTCAAAACAATACCGCAGAATATGTGATTATGCCGATGAGATTATAATTGGCTATTTTTACCACCTCTCATTTATTTTATCCCTCTCAAGCGGAGGGAGAGTGAGGTGGATTTCACACTCTATGTCGCTTCTCTACCCAATTTTAATTCCTACTTTATGTCTTTAAAACGCCTCGTTACCACAAATTTTCGCAATATCCAGTCAGCAGACTTACGATTTAGCCCAAACTTTAATTTTATTATCGGCGAAAACGGCAGCGGTAAAACCAGTTTGCTTGAAGCAATTTTTTATCTCGGGCACGGACGTTCATTCAAAAGCCATATTAGCAATCGAATTATTCATTACGAACAAGATCAATTCACACTGTTTGGTGAAATTGATGAACAAAAATATGAATGGTCAGTTGGGTTACAGAAAACACGCCAAGGCAATACCACACTCAAAATAAATGGCGAAGATGGAAAAAAAATTTCAGATCTTGCCTTATTATTGCCAATGCAAATGATCACCCCAGAGGGATTAACACTTCTTAATGGCGGCCCCACCTACCGCCGAGCATTTTTGGACTGGGGGCTATTTCACCAATACACCGAATTCCACACTCACTGGGTAAACTTAAAACGACTATTAAAGCAACGAAATGCTGCCTTAGCACAAGCCAATCACTATGATGACTTACGCCATTGGGATATGGAATTAGTCAAAATTGTTAATATTATTACCCAAATGCGTCAAGATTATGCACAGGCACTCTACCCTGAGATTGAAAGAACTTGCCATTTTTTTCTACCTGAAATAACCCTTCAAGTCAGCTTTCACCAAGGCTGGGAAAAAGGGCGTGATTATGCCGAGATATTGGCAGAAGGCTTTGAGCGAGACAAAATGATGGGCTATACGATGGTGGGACCACAAAAAGCGGATCTGCGATTTAGAGCCAATAGCTTACCGGTTGAAGATGTGCTTTCTCGTGGACAGCTAAAGTTACTGATGTGTGCATTGCGTTTAGCTCAAGGTGAATATTTTTCACGCCAAAAAGAGCGTCAATGTCTGTATTTAATTGACGATTTTGCTTCAGAACTTGACCCAAATAAAAGAGCATTATTGGCACAACGTCTGCGTGAAAATGGCTCACAAGTCTTTGTGAGTGCCATTACCGAAGATCAACTCAATCAAGTCCAATGGAAAAGTAACGAATACGATCAACGGTTTTATATCCAGCAAGGAATAATTGTAAGAAAGTAGGACTTTTTTCTGCGTATTCTACAAAAGGTAAATGTATGAAAAATCAATAAGAGTGCGTAGCAAAATAAGAAAAAAGAGGACATAAAATCCTCCTTTTGTATGACAAGTCACTATCGGATTACGCCACAAGCTACACGACTACCTCCGCCACCAAGAGGCATTGGGTGATCAGAATGATTATCTCCACCTGCATGAATCATTAATGAGCGTCCTTTTATTTCTTCCAATTTCTTCAAACGTGGAGCAAGAACAGGGTTCGTCGCTGATCCATCTTGTAATACCGCTAGAGCAGGTAAATCACCTAAATGTGCTTGATCAGACCAAGGGTGTCCGTGTTGTTTTACCCCTTTAGGATCCCAATGCCCACCAGCGGCTAACCCTGCAACTAATTTACCTTCTTTTTCTTTTGATTCACAGCTTGGATTTTCATGAATATGAAAACCGTGAAAACCCGCTTCTAAATGACGTAAATTAGGTGTAAATACCAATCCATAGGGTGATTCGGTAATTTCTACATAGCCAATATTTTTATTGCCTTTTTCTGTATCAAGTTGATTAACCTCTACAGTAAGCTTTTTAACCGCACTGGTATCACTAGATGACTGATGATCTCCGTGTGCCGATGCAATTGTTGATAGACCTAATAACGCCATTGATGCTATCAATTTTGTCAAGTTTAGTTTCATAATGTCTCCGATTGTCTAGTAGTAAAATTGATAATCCATACTGTCGAATAATCCTACACTGGAGTTTAAAGAATATCATCTAAATTCATAAATAGGTTAAAAATAATTGCTTTTTTGTATAAAAAATTATAGTAAAATTCGTATTATACTTAACAAAAATCAAACACAACATCGAGGAGCGTTATCAATGCAAAATGTAGGTTTTATCGGCTGGCGTGGTATGGTCGGTTCGGTTTTAATGGATCGAATGGAACAAGAAAATGACTTCGCCAATATCAATCCCATCTTCTTCACCACTTCCCAAGCAGGGCAAAAAGCACCAACCTTTGGCGGAAAAAAAACTGACGTGTTACAAAATGCCTTTGATATTGAGGCTCTCAAGAATTTGGACATCATTGTTACTTGCCAAGGTGGCGACTATACCAATGAAGTTTATCCTAAACTGAAAGCGGCTGGCTGGAATGGTTATTGGATCGATGCCGCTTCTGCTTTGCGTATGAACAAAGATGCGATTATCGTATTAGACCCAGTGAATCAGCACGTCATTTCAGAAGGTCTTAAAAATGGCGTAAAAACGTTTGTCGGTGGAAACTGCACTGTAAGCCTAATGTTAATGGCAATTGGCGGTTTATTTGAAAAAGATTTGGTCGAATGGGTTTCTGTTGCCACTTACCAAGCAGCTTCTGGAGCAGGTGCTAAAAATATGCGTGAGCTTCTCGTGCAAATGGGTAAATTAGAAAAGAGTGTTCAAGCTGAACTCGCTGATCCTGCTGCCTCCATTTTAGATATTGAACGCAAAGTAACCCAAGAAATGCGAGCAGATCACTTTCCAATCGATAATTTTGGTGCAGCATTAGGCGGTAGCCTAATTCCTTGGATCGATAAACTATTACCAGAAACAGGACAAACCAAAGAAGAATGGAAAGGTTATGCGGAAACCAATAAAATCTTAGGGCTAAGCGACAATCCAATTCCTGTTGATGGATTGTGTGTGCGTATTGGTGCATTACGCTGCCATAGCCAAGCCTTTACCATTAAGTTGAAAAAAGATCTACCATTGACCGAAATTGAACAAATTATTGCCGCTCACAATGAATGGGTCAAAGTCATTCCAAATGATAAAGAATCCACATTGCGTGAATTAACTCCTGCAAAAGTAACAGGTACATTAAGCGTTCCTGTCGGTCGTTTACGCAAATTAGCAATGGGCGGTGAATACCTATCAGCGTTCACCGTGGGCGACCAGCTATTATGGGGAGCCGCAGAGCCAGTTCGCCGTATTTTGGTACAATTAACCCAGCAATAAATAGCAAAACCTCAAGCCATAGCTTGAGGTTTTTTAGTCTAGCTAACTCATTTTAATTAGCTTCGCATAAAAGAAACCATCTCCACCCTTTTCAGTTGGCAAAAATTGTTTCTCCATGACTTTTTCGCCAGCAAATGTCATCTCAAACGGTTTTGCATCAGGCATATCTGCTATAAACTGTTGAATTTGCAAGCTATTTTCTTCTGGTAAAACTGAACAAGTAGCATACAGTAGAACGCCATTTGGTTTGAGGCGTTGCCACAGAGCATCTAAAATCTTGCGTTGTAGCTTGACTAATTCTTGAATATCGCTTTCTTGACGTAACCATTTTATATCAGGGTGGCGACGAATAACGCCTGTTGCAGAGCAAGGTGCATCAAGCAAAATTCGGTCAAACATCACCGATTTATCTAACCAACATTCTGGTTGGCTGGCATCGCCACAAACCACCCTTGCCTGCTGCCCTAAACGTTTGAGGTTTTCTTCTACACGTTGCAAGCGGTGCTGCTCAATATCGAGTGCGGTAACTTGTGCTTGCGGTGCAATCTCAAGAATATGTGTCGTTTTCCCCCCAGGGGCTGCACAGGCGTCAAGAACCACTTCGCCATTTTGAGGAGCAAGTAACCAAGCTGCCCATTGTGCGTGAACATCTTGTACAGTGACCCAACCTTGTTCGAAATGAGGTAATTGATTGACTGGCAAAGGTTTAGTCATCAAGATAGCCCCTTGAGGAAGGTTGTCCACTAAGCGACAAGCGGTCATTTTTTCGGAATTTTTTGCATTATCCCCAAGTAAATTGGCATATTCCTCTGGCGTTGCAAACTGCGAATTCACTCGAACCCACATCGGTGGGTGCTGGTTATTCGCTTTAACAATCTCTCGCCAATTTGGATATACACTTTTCAAGCAATTGACCAGCCATTCTGGGTGCAACGTTTGCCAGTTTTTATCTACTTTTGCCAACAGCGATTCCTGCTCTCGTAAAAAACGGCGTAGTACTCCGTTAGTTAATGCTCGAAATTTATCTACATTAAGAGCTTTAGTCGCATTCACCACTTCATCAACGGCAGCAAAGGCAGGTATTCGCAAATAGAGCAATTGGTAAAGTCCAACCAATAACAGACAATGCACAATGCGAGTTTTGCCTTTTAGTGGTTTCTCAACCAATAACCGAATAATTGCTTCAAGACGAGGCAGCACTCGACACACCCCAAAGCAGATTTCCTGCATCAATGGCATATCCCTCGTTGCAATCGGATACGTTTTTTCTGCCAATAAGCTTGAGAGCGATTTCCCCTCGTCCAATACTTGTAGCAGTAGCTGTGCAGACAAGGCTCTTGCGGAGAGCTTTTTCATTGTAATACCTCGCCCAGCTCAAACCAATGACTACGCCCATTTAAGAAATCTTGCACCGACATTACTTTTTTGCCAGCAGGTTGCAATTGCGTCAAATTTAATACGCCCTTTGTGGTAGCAATTTGAATGCCATTTTTATTGATATTTAAAACTGTGCCCGCCGTTGCATCTTGATGAGGCAACACCTCTGCTTGATGAACTTTTACTCGCTCCTCATTTCCATTAACAACGAGTGTTAAAAATGCCATCGGAGCAGGATTAAAAGCACGAATATTCCGTTCTAGCTGACAGGCGGTCAAATGCCAATCCAATTTCGCTTCTTCTTTGCTCAATTTCTGTGCATAATTGGCGTGTTCGTCTTGTTGTTTTTCAGGCAGAAACTGACCGCTTGATAGCCCGTCTAACACCGTTAATAGTGCAGGGGGAGCAATAGTGGCTAACTTTTGGTAGAGTGTGGCGGAGGTTTCACTTTTAGCAATAGGCGTACTGACTTTATACAGCATATCACCTGTATCCAGTCCGCTGTCCATTTGCATAATCGTAATACCTGTTTCACTATCACCTGCCCAGATTGCACGCTGAATGGGAGCCGCCCCACGCCAGCGAGGCAGTAAAGAGCCGTGAACATTCAAACAACCAAAACGAGGAGCATCTAACACGGCTTGTGGCAAAATCAAACCATAGGCCACTACCACCATTACATCAGCATTTAACGCTTGCAGCTCTTTTTGTGCCTCAAGTTGGCGTAGGCTTTTTGGTTGATAAACGGGGATTTGATGGTGTTCGGCTAGCTGCTTAACAGGACTAGCTTGTAACTTTTTACCTCGTCCAGCAGGTTTATCTGGTTGAGTGTAAACGGCGATTACATCGTGCGGTGAATCCAACAATGCTTGCAAATGCACAGCGGCAAAATCAGGCGTGCCAGCAAAAATAATCCTTAATTTTTCCATTTTCTATTCTTTATCGTTTTTTAAGGCGAATCCAAGATCGATTAACGTAGCACTAAAATTGGCTTTTTACTGTTACGAGCTACTTTTACCGTATTGGAACTTAACCCTTTAGCATTTGGCTTACTGCTTGCCAGCATCACAATCAGATCCACCTCTTTCTCTTCAGCAATGCGATTCACTTCTTCATAAATCGTGCCGTGTGCCACAATATGCTGAACTTTCGCCCCTTCAGGGAAATGGCTTTTTGTGAATTCGTGCAACGTTTTATTCGCTTCTTCAATCACTGATTTATCGAAATTCTTCGGTAAAAAGGCAGAAATAAAGCTATCATCAATCGGCTCAATAATGGTGACCACACGGTAAATCGCATTGGGATTTCTTGCGGTGATTTGCAATGCGGTATCAACCACAAATTTCGCACTCTCAAGATGACTTAAATCAACTGCGATTAATAATTTGCTATACATATTTTATCCTTAATTCACACTTTTACTCATTTTAACCTGCGGCAATTTAATCAAATTGTATCCTCAATAGAAAGAACCGTACACAAAAAACGAAGTGGAATATAGTATTTTTATTTTTTAATTCTATTTTGTATACAAAATAAATTATAATGCCATTGTGCCATTGTGCCATTGTGCCATTGTGCCATTGTGCCATTGTGCCATTCAGTATTTTCAATGTTATTTGATATTAAGGAAACCCCTATGAATAAAATATTTAAGGTCGTTTTTCATTCGGCAAGCCAATCTTGGGTCGTTGTCTCTGAACTCGCCCGTTGTGCAGTAAAATCGACAACCTCCGTAGATAAACGTCAGTCAGTCAGTCAGTCAGTCAGTCAGTCAGTCAGTCAGTCAGTCAGTCAGTCAGTCAGTCAGTCAGTCAGTCAGTCAGTCAGTCAGTCAGTATTCTCTCCTCGCCTACTAAACTAATCAATCCTATTTCTTTAGCTATTTTTGCTTTTACTATATTCACTCCTAATATATCGGCAGCAAGTTGGGCAAATGGTTTAGGTAACATTGACGGTCGAGCTGAAAGAAGAGGAGATGTGGCTAAAGGAGAGGATTCCTATTCAGATCAAGAGTCTGTCGCACTTGGACAGTATGCAAGGGCTGGTCAAGATGGAAACTACGCCATCGCTATTGGTAAGTACTCTTACTCTATTGGACATAATTCTATCGCAGTTGGTTATACCTCAGAGGCACTAGCTCAAGATACTATCGCTTTCGGTCGCCGTGCAATCGCAGGAGACCGTAATGCAATTGTAATTGGTAAAACTTCCTTTGCTTATAGAAACTCTCTCTCTTTAGGACAAAATACATTCTCTTATATAGATGCTATAGCTCTCGGTAGTGAGGCCAAAGCAAACGGATATCGTTCAATGGTTTTCGGATACAATGCATCTGATTCTTGGAACAGTAGCCACTCCGTTGTAATCGGTCCATTTGCAACTCTTCAAGGTAACAGCACAAATGGCACACTCTTAGGTACTAATACTTTTGGTAGTGGCATTGGTGTACTTGCTCTTGGCGGATGGTCAAGTGCTTATTCAAACTATGCTATGGCTCTTGGTTACAAAGCACTAGCAAACGAACAAAATGCTATTGCAATTGGTCGTAATGCGAAGTCATTAAATCGCAACTCGATCGCTCTTGGTTATGATGCTTTAGCCTTAGAGCAGAATTCGATCGCAATTGGTCAAACTTCATTTGCTCTTAGAGATGCTATCTCTGTGGGTAAAAACGCTCAAGCTAATGGATATCTCTCACTCGCCTTAGGATATAAGGCTCAAAACAGCTTAAATAGTATTGGCTCTATCGCCATTGGACCGTTTGCAAATCTTCAAGATAATAGCCTAGGCGGCGTACTCTTAGGCTCTCGCACCTATGGTCGTGGCATTGGCGTACTCGCCCTTGGAGGAAGAGCAACTGCTCAATCAAATTATGCAACGGCGATTGGCTATAATGCATTTGCCAAAGAGCAAGATACTATTGCCATTGGACATGATGCTAAATCATCATACCGTAATGCTATCTCTGTGGGTAGAAATGCTCAATCTCACCTAAATGCTGTATCACTTGGTCTAAATGCTAAATCAAGCATAGATGGTATTGCCATTGGTAGACAAGCACAAGCTTATGTCAATAGCATTGCTGTAGGTCCAAATGCAAAAGCACTTAAACAATTCAGTGTAGCTCTAGGCGATAAAGCGGTGGCTCGTGGTGCTTACTCCGTCGCCATTGGTGCAGGCTCTCTCGCTGACAATACTGGAAAAGCAATCAATAACGCTAAAATTGACGACTACACCTTCAACAACTTCTTTGGTGCTATCAAAAACAGTGGACACATCGTCTCATTTGGTCGTTCTGACTTCACTCGCCAGCTTAAATTTGTGGCGCCAGGTGAAGTCTCTGAACAATCTACCGATGCAATTAACGGTAGCCAGCTATATTCTATCGCTAAAACCATTATTGAAAAAATCACCGCCTCCACAGTCTCTGCTGCTCCTGCTCTCACTGT
>NZ_SLXJ01000018.1 GCF_004345745.1 Nicoletella semolina
TTGCTTGATTGCTTGATTGCTTGATTGCTTGATTGCTTGATTGCTTGATTGCATATTCTACAGCTCCTCTTTGTCTAGATTTAAAATACAAACGTGGATAATCGTACTAAATTCCAAATTTAAAATCAATTTATTCACGCTTATCTAACGTTTTGGTAGAAAGACGAGCAACGGCACAAAGCACACCTTGCTCGTTTTTTGTCTCCACTTGCCAGACTTGCACATCTTGTCCTGCTTTCAGTAAGTAAGCTCGAGCAGTTGCCCTTTCCCCTGCTTTAATTGCCTTAAGATGGCTAATATTTAACTCCATTCCGACCGCAATTTGATGTGGCTCGCAAACCAGTAATGCCCCTGCATTCGCTACGGTTTCTGCGAGTGCAGCCGATACGCCGCCGTGTAATACGCCAAATGGTTGTTGCGTCCGTTCATCTACGGTAAGTTGTGCTTCAATCCAGTCTTCACCAATTTGTGTAAATTTAATCCCTAAATGAGACACCGCAGATTTTTGACTGAGCATATTTAATTGCTCACAGGTTGCTTTTTGTTTCCAAATTGTCATCTTTTTCCTTGTGATTTTTGCTGTACAATCGCTTGAATTTGCTTCAATCCATTGAGTCTCGTGCTGCTCAAATGGTTTGTCATTCGTAATTTATCAAAAAAAGAGGGGATATCAAAATGTTGTAATGCAGTTAGGCTTTGTTCTTCGAGAGCAACAATCAAAACAGCAAGCATGCCTTGCATTAGGCGTGCATCGCTGTAGGCTTTTACTTGGCGTGGTATAGGCTGAAATTCAAACCATAATCGACTTTCGCAGCCTTCAATTTCCTGCCATTGTGCCAATTCCTCTTCACTAGGTTTTGGTAGTTGGCGACTAAATTGAATTAGCAAGCGGTATCTTTCTTCCCAATTTTTGCAACGAGCAAATTGCTGATACATCTCTTCTAATTGCATAATGCCTCCCAAAAAGCAGCATTGTAACGAGCTGGCGACTTTATGCAATCTCTAAATTTTGCTAGAATTGTCCGTGTTTATACATTACAAAGGAAAATAAAAATGGCTGTTATCCCAATGGTGGTTGAGCAAAGCTCAAAAGGCGAACGTGCCTATGATATTTACTCTCGCCTACTGAAAGAACGAATTATTTTTTTAAACGGCGGTGTCGAAGATGAAATGGCGAAATTAATTATCGCACAACTGCTATTTTTAGAAGCAGAAGATCCTAAAAAAGATATTTACCTTTATATCAATTCCCCTGGCGGTGTGGTTACTGCAGGTATGGCAATCTATGACACAATGAACTTTATTCAACCTGATGTTAGCACGCTATGCGTTGGACAGGCTTGTTCAATGGGGGCATTCTTGTTATCTGCTGGTGCAAAAGGCAAGCGTTTTGCTCTACCACACGCTCGTGTGATGATTCACCAACCGCTTGGCGGATTCCGTGGACAAGCGTCTGATATTCAAATTCACGCACAGGAAATCTTGAAAATCAAACAGACCCTCAATCAACGTATGGCAGAGCATACAGGACAGCCGATTGAAAAAGTGGAAAAAGATACTGACAGAGACAATTTTATGTCGGCTGATGATGCGAAAAAGTATGGACTGATTGACGATGTCATCACACAAAGAGGGGATAAATAATGACCACTTCAGAGAAAAATGCCCATTGCAGCTTTTGTGGCAAACGAGAAAACGAAGTAAAACATCTCGTTGAAGGGGAAGAAGGGCATATCTGTAATGAATGTATCGAAGAATCTTATGCACTATTACACGATGAGCAAATGCTAGATGCAAAGCAATCTGACGGACAAGAAAAAGCACGCTTTTTTGAAAATATCCCCACACCGCACGAGATCCACGCTCATCTGAATGACTATGTCATTGGGCAAGATTATGCTAAAAAGGTGCTTTCTGTTGCAGTTTACAATCATTATAAACGCTTGCGTAATGCTTTGTCTGGAAATAAAGAGAGCAAGGGTGTAGAACTGGGCAAAAGTAACATTCTCTTAATCGGTCCGACAGGGAGCGGTAAGACACTATTAGCGGAATCATTGGCTCGCCGCTTGAACGTGCCATTTGCAATTGCTGATGCGACCACGCTCACTCAAGCAGGTTATGTCGGCGAAGATGTGGAAAATGTTATTCAGAAGTTACTCATGAATTGTGATTTTGACAAAGAGCAAGCAGAGCGTGGCATTATTTTCATTGATGAGATAGATAAAATCACCCGTAAATCAGAAAATCCCTCTCTTACTCGTGATGTCTCGGGCGAGGGCGTACAACAAGCGTTACTCAAGCTAATTGAAGGCACGGTGGCGAACATCAATCCAAAAGGCGGACGCAAACACCCTAATCAAGAAACTATTCCTGTGGATACGTCCAAAATTCTCTTTATTTGTGGTGGGGCATTTGTCGGACTAGATAAGATTGTAGAATCTCGCAGCAGTAAACAAGGCGGTATTGGCTTTAAAGCGGATCTTAAACAAGAGAAAGAGAAGCAAGCCCTTACCGAATTATTCAAGCAAGTTGAACCCGAAGATTTGATTAAATTTGGCTTAATCCCTGAACTTATCGGACGTTTACCTGTGATTACGCCATTGTCTGAACTGAATGAAGAAGCATTGGTGCAGATCTTAACTGAACCGAAAAATGCGATTATCAAACAGTATCAAAGTTTATTCCAAATGGAAGGCGTGGAGTTGAAATTTACCAAAGATGCCCTACTCGCTCTTGCACAAAAAGCGATTGCCCGCAAAACGGGAGCAAGGGGATTGCGTGCATTGGTTGAACAGCTGTTACTGGATACCATGTATGACCTACCAAGCCTTAACGCCAAAAAAGTAACCATTGGCAAAGGCTGTATTGAGAAAGGCGATAAGCCGAAAATAGAGTAGAGGGAGAAATAATAGCGTTCTCTTTTTGCAATATTTTATTCGCTATAGACCTCTTTGAGTTTCCTATTCAATTTATTATATTTAATCCCATATTAAATTTATGGGATTTTATGTAATTTATTGCTATAATTTGACCGCTTGATTAATCAGCCAAATAAGGAATGCTAAAATGTTACGAAAAAGTACTATATCACTTGCTTTACTTTCTGTTATCGCTACCGCCCAAGCGAATGTTTTAACCACCGTCAAACCACTCGGGTTTATCGCTAGTGCTATTACAGACGGTGTAACTCAAACGGAAGTGTTATTACCAGTATCCGCCTCCCCACACGATTACAGTCTAAAGCCTTCAGATATTCAAAAACTCAATTCTGCAGAACTCGTGGTATGGATTGGCGAGGAAATGGAAACATTTCTTGAAAAAAGCATTGATAAGCTGCCAAAAGAAAAAGTATTAACCCTTGAAGATGTCCCTGCAATTGAGGAATTGGTCGAACACGCAGAAGAACAGGCTGAACTCAAGGAAAAGAAACACGCTCACCATGAACATAAACACAGTCACGAGCATAGCCACGATCATCACCATGATGAAAATTGGCATATTTGGCTTTCTCCACAGGCCAGTGAAATTATTGCAGAGCAAATCGCAGCACGTTTAAGTCAGCAGCTCCCACACCAAAAAGCCAAAATTGCAGAGAATCTAGCGACATTTAAGGCAAACTTAAATGCTAAAAATGCAGAAATTGCTCAACAGCTCCAACCTGCTCAGGGTAAAGGCTACTACACTTTCCACGATGCTTATGGCTATTTTGAAAAGAGCTATAATTTGACTTCATTAGGTTCGTTTACAATTAACCCAAGTATCGCACCAGGGGCAAAAACTTTGCAAAAAATCAAAAAAGATGTGGAAAAAAATGCAGCAAAATGCCTATTTACTGAGCCACAATTTACCCCTAAAGTTGTTGAAAGTTTAAGTAAAAATACTGGAATCAATGTGAGCCAATTAGATCCTCTTGGTGCAAAAATTGAACTCAGTTCAACCGCTTACCCTGAATTTTTACAGTCATTGGCGGATAGTTTTGGTCAGTGTTTGACTCAATAAACCACCTATAAAAATCCCAAGATCCGAATTATGGTTTGCGAGGACATATATTCTGATCTTGGGATATTTTTTTCATTAAAGAATATTACATTCTCTCTAAAAAACCACACTACAAGCCAACCCAACCAACAACACGAGCGTAACTGCAAATTCTAGCATTCCAACTTGTTTAATTGTCCATTTTTGCTTTGGAATGACAATCGCTCGGATTAATCCGACAAGATAGGCAACCGTCATACCTATCTGTCCGTACCCAAGATAGATAAGTCCTAATAGTAAATGCGATAGCAGACTGAGCTGTTTATAACGTGGATTTTTTCGCTCACGGGCAACGCTTTTAATGTAGAGCGTAGTAGCAATAAAAAAGAGTGTGGGGTGGAGGAGTATGGCAAGATTATAACGTTCGGTGGCGAGATAATAGCTTGCCATTCCGACAATACCGAAAATAAGAATACCTGCAATATCATTGCATAAATGCCGTTCGTTTCTTAGTTTAGCATAGTGAATCTGTACCCAGACAAGCGGTAAGAATGGCACGAGAAATTGCAAAATTTTTGGCTGTTGCCAAAGTAATGGCAGAGCAAAAAACAGACTAATTATGCCGTAAATCAATGTCCATTTTTGGTATTTTTGTCTATTTTTCTTACTGAATAAAGATAAAAAAGGGTACGAACACAAATATAAAAATAGCCAAGACAACCCAAGCCAAAGGTGAGATAAGGTGAAATGGCTGGCAAAAATACCGTACAAATAAGGCACAAAAGCCATCACCAAGGCACCGTGTTGGTTTGACAGAACAGGTTTGTCTTTCAGCATAGCGTACTCCTATTTCATCACTCGATATTGTTCAAGGTTAATCACTTTATCACAACAATGGGCAATCAAATTGGGGTCATGACTCACAATGATTAATCCACATTCACGACTACGACACTGCTCAACCAGTAGCTGAATGGTTTCTTGCTGTGTAATCGGATCAAGTCTTGAGGTGACTTCATCGGCAAACAGTAAAACAGGTTCTAGCAATAACGCACGCAAGATAGCCACTCGTTGTAACTCACCGCCTGAGACACTATTTGCGTGTCGAACAAGCAGATCAGCAGAAAGCCCTAATTGTTGTAACAAGTAAGGGAGGCGAAGGCGATCAAGGCGATGATAGACAATCACATCATCAAGTAATGTTTGCAGCGATACGTTTGGTGCAAAGGCTTCAGGTGGATCTTGGTACAATTTTAGCACTTGATGTTTTTTATGTGCCGTAGAATGCCAAATAACCTCTCCCGAACACGGTTTAAGCAAGCCACACAAGACATCAGCCAGCGTACTTTTACCAATCCCACTTTCTCCGACAATCCCTAATATTTCACCCGAATGTAAATCAAACGAGAGATCTTGAAATAGTAAACGTTCACTACGGACAACCGCCAAATTCTTCACGGAGACAAGCGGTCGATCGGCGTTTTTTTTCTGCAGCGGCTGCCAGTTTTTAGGGTGTGCGGCAATGAGTGCTTGTGTGTAAGGGTGCTGTGGCTGGGAGAGTAGTGATGCCGCCTTGCCTTGTTCGAGCAGCTTGCCCTCTTTCATCACGAAAATCGTCCCACCTAATTGTGTCGCAACATCAATATCGTGAGTGATGGTAAGCAGGCAACCGCCTTGCTGATAAACCTGTTTAAGTAGGTTTATCACATTTTGCTTATTCGCTGAGTCAAGCCCCTTGGTGGGTTCATCGGCGAGTAAAATATTTGCTCCTGCGGCAGTTGCAATCGCAAAGGCGGCACGCTGTGCCATTCCGCCTGATAGCTGGTGAGGATAGCTAGATTCTGTGTTTGCCAATCCCAATTCGGCTAGCGTTGCTTGAGTATTATCTTCCGCTGCCTGTTTGGATTGTTGAGCAGTGAAATGGAAACTTTCCCACAGTTGGTTATCCATCGACATCAGCGGACTCAGTGAACGTCTAGGCTCTTGCGGTAACATCATCAACCTTTTGCCCCATACAGATGACGGGGGACAAGATTCTTTATCCGACAAGCGATCAGAAAGTGGCGAAATATTGCAATTTTCCACCCAAATTTCACCGCTTGCTGTCAGTGATTGGGGCAATGCCCCCATTATCGCCTGAATCAGTAGGCTTTTGCCTGATCCTGTTTCACCTAGAATCGTGATATTTTTACCTGCATTAATACAAAATGAAATTGGTTCAACCAATATTGAGCCTGTTTGTGTCGTCACACTTAAATGCGAAATACGTAGTAACGCCATTATTTCACTCTCCCTGAAAGAAGTTGTAAGCTCAATACTAACAAAAAGACAGCCAGTACAGGTTGTAAAAAGATTAGCGGTGCTTGATAGTAGTAGGGGAATAGTTCAGTCATCATTAAGCCTAATTCTGCTGTTGGCGGACGCAAGCCCACATTGATAAAACCGAGAGTGGTTAAAGCAAGGATAGCATTTGCAATCGAAAATGCCATCAAGGTGGTGATAATTGGGAGTAAGCGTGGCAGTAGATGCCGTTTAATACAATAAAAGAGTGGCATGCCCATTAGGCGAGAGGCTTCCAGTTCGCTGCTCGTTGCCAGTGTTCGAGTAATGGCACGTGTGACACGGAAAAATTCTACCCACATTACCAAGCTAATACCTAAATATAATGCCCAAAACGACCCAGGTGATAAAGCGGCAAAAAGTAAAATCAGTAATAACCCTGGTAATGCCATCACGGTATCACACACAAAACTGAGAATGCGATCGTACCAACCACCAAATAGCCCAGCCAAAATCCCAAAGAGTAAGCCTGCCAGCAAAGCACACATAACACTTAATAACGATAAACTAAACGATAAACGAATAGCGGCAGCAAGGCGAGCGAACATATCTCGTCCAAGGTGGTCTGTGCCAAACCAGCTTATTTTATCAGCAGGGGAAAGAATGTTGTTCAAGTCTTGCATACCAATATCCATTGGGTAAAAATAAGGTTGTAGCCAAGCAAACCCAAGTATCAATGTGAGCAACAATGCACCACAATATTGCCCAAAAGTGAATCGCATCATTTTAATTCTCCCTGACGAATACGAGGGTCAATCCACGCATTCAATAAATCCGCTACGATGTTCAACACCACAAATAAACCGCCCATCACCAACGCTGTACCTTGAATCATCGGAACATCACGTGCAATAATCGCGTGTACCAGTGCGTGTCCGCTACCTGGCCAAGAAAATAGCGTTTCGACAATCACCACCCCCTCGATCAGATAAACCAACTGCACTGCGTGATAGGCAATCACAGGTACGGCAATATTACGCAGTCCGTGGCGATAAAAAACTTGCCAGCGATTTAGCCCTTTAAAACGGGCAAATTGGTAGTAATCCGATTGCATTACTTGCACCATTGCTTGACGAGTAACTCGCATTGAAACCGCACTTAAGCCCAATGCAAGTGTGAGTGCAGGAAGAATAAAATGCTCCCACCGACCATAGCCACCAGCAGGGAGCCAGCGGAGTTGGACAGCGAATAGGGTAATTAATCCAATTGCAATAATAAAAGCAGGCACAGAGCGTAATAAGCTACTCAATGCCAAACTTAGGCGGTCA
Source organism: Nicoletella semolina (assembly GCF_004345745.1). Lineage (GTDB taxonomy): Bacteria > Pseudomonadota > Gammaproteobacteria > Enterobacterales > Pasteurellaceae > Nicoletella > Nicoletella semolina. The sequence continues at coordinate 7,587 of NZ_SLXJ01000018.1, forward strand.
AATACCCCATTAGGTTTACAAGCCGCTAAGATACCTAGTAGGGGACCAATCAATAAAGCGAGAAGTAATGCCACTAGAGCAAGATTGAATGTATGACCTAGCTGATGGTGAATTTCGTGCCAAACCGTCTCTCCTGTTACCAATGATTTGCCCAGATTAAATTGGACGAGATCCCATAACCAGTTACTATAGCTATGCCACCAAGGTTGATCCAAGCCTAATTCAGCTCGTACCGCTTCAGCCGCAGCACTATCTGCCATATCATAGCCATAGCGGCTAGCGGCAATCCGATATGCCATATCGCCAGAAAGCTGACGAGTGATCACAAAAGTCAGTGTACCGACCGACCAAATAACCAGCAAAAGCTGAAAAGCACGTCTTATTAAAATCTCCAACATAATTATCCTATTGGGTTAATTTTTCTAAGAAAAAGCGTCTTTCAAATGGATCTAAGGTAACATTCTTAATATGTTTATGAGAGACGACATTTTGTTGATAGTACACCACTGGAATAATAGGTAATTCATCGTAAATAATTCGGCTGACCGTTTGTTTGAGTTGTTTCACTTTTTGTGCATCTTGCTCCGTTTCAAGTTGTACTAAAGCGTTATCTAATATTGAGTTTTGCCAATTCATTACGCCCCAGTCACTGCCATTTTTAGCATAATCTTGCACAATCACCCCAAATGGATCGAGGGTTTTACCGTAATTGTAGGCATAAAGTGCCATTTCCAGTGAGCCATCTTGATGCCCTGCTGGGATTTCGCTGAAATTCCCAATTGAAACATTCACGTCTATACCAATTTGTTTCCACTGTGCTTGTAAAATAGTGGCAATAATTGGCAATTCTGGGCGATCTGAATAGGTTCTTAAGGTAAAGCTAAAGGGATTGCCCTGCTGATCAACTAAATGCCCCTCGGCATTGTACTGATAACCTGAAGCGGTCAAATCGGCTTTAATTTTTGCAATATCATTCATCTGCTCAAGTGCATCAATCCGCCACTCTGCGAATGCTTTTGGCAAAATTTGATCGGCGATACCACTGTCAATTTTAAGCACCGACTCAGCAATTGCACGGCGATTAATCGCTTGGCTAAGTGCTTTACGGATCGCTAAATCCTTGAAAAAAGGTTTCGCCACGTCCATTTTCAATTGAATAGTACGAGCAATTGCGCCGCTGGTGAGCGTTAAATTTGGATCCGTTTTTACTCGTTCAATACTGGCAGGATCAAGATTAAATACCAAGGCTGTCGGATCACTTTGTGCCATTAACATTCTGCTCTCGCTGCGACCACTGGACAAATAATTCGCATGCATAAGCTGCGGTTTTGTTCCCCAATAATCTTCAAAACGCACGGTTTCTAATTTTTGTGGTGCTTCTATTTTGGTCGCTTTAAATCGCCCTGTACCAATAAGACTGGTAACTTCTCCCTGCTGATTATAGGCTTCTGGTGCTAAAATCAATGTCGTGTAATGAGTCAAAAAACTTGGAAAAGGGATAAAAGGTTTGGTTAATTCAATTTCGACTTGCGAATCATTGATCGCACGAATTTGCTTAATAAAGGCTTTTTGTAAAATACCTGGTTTGGCTAACGCAATATTTAAACTATTTGCGACTGCAGCGGCGGTTAATGGCTGATGATTATGGAATATGACTCCCGATTGCAGCGTAAATCGCCATATTGAACCCTCTGCATTGCTTTCCCAAGAAGTGGCTAAATTTGGTACAAGTTCGCCCTGTAAATTTGCTTCTACCAATGTCTCAGCAATATTCATACGCTGAAAAATCACCCCTGTCTGATTTGGGTTTAAGCTCGTCATTTCCCAAGGTGCAACAACCGTTACTGTGGAAAGTGCGTTTTCGACAGGTGCTTTTGTCGCCATTTTTTCCCCTGTTGATGAAGAAGAGGAAGCGTAGTACACTCCACCGACAACCGCTGCTAAAATTAATGCTAAAAATACTTTTTTCATTCTTTCTCCGCTAAGTAAATAATACTGATTTTTAAACGCATATATTTTGCCATAAAAGCCATATAAAAATAGTGGAAAATGTATTTTATGCAAAAATTTAGTGAAAATAGACCGCTCCCCTAGCGTTTTGTGTTACGATTTGTATAATTTATATACATCTACTTTCCCCAGCGAGGTGCGTGATGAGCAATGAAAATTTAGTGCGGCTTTCCTATATTATATTGATAGGGATTGGCTTTCCGATTATGCGTTTTATGAGCATTCATTTTGAAACCTTAACCAATAACGCCGTGCGGTTTATCTCTGGTGGCTTGCTGTTTGTACTCATTTGCTTAATAAAATATAAAAGCGAAGTCAAAAAAATCATTACCAACCCTCGTCTTGTCATGTATCTACTAGTATTAGCATTATTTATGACAGGCAATATGTATTTCTTTATTAACGGCTTAAAATACACCTCCGCACTGGCTGGCAGTATTTTTGGCATTCTAGCGATGCCTTTAGCCATTATGATGGCGGCAATTTTCTTTAAAGATGAGCGAGCAAGAGCGAAGCAGAAACATTTTTATATTGGTAGCCTACTAGCGATATTCGGCTCTCTAGCCTTTGTGGTTTACGGCAATAAAGCCACTGACGGCAACGATTTTATGCTGGGAGCAGCGTTTTTGAGTATCGCTATTTTTATTCAGTCCATACAAAATCTCGTGGTGAAAAAAGTGGCTAAACAACTTAATGTGATCGTCATCAGTGCTTCAACCGCTACCCTATCTGGCTTAATTTACCTCGGCTTTGCCAGCCATTCGGGGCAAATTTATGCTTTAGCTGATGTGAATATAGGTTTATTGCTTGGACTGATTTTTGCAGGAATATATGGAATGCTGACAGGTATGTTATTCGCCTTTTATATCGTACAAAAACAAGGCGTGGTGATATTTAACCTACTACAACTCATCGTCCCGCTTTCTACCGCTATAACAGGCTATTTTACGCTGGGCGAAACCATCAATTTTTACCAAGCGATCGGAGCCATCATCGTCATTATTGGCTGTGTTATTTCATTGAAAAGAACAGAGGCATAATTCGGCTTTAGATTTCATAAAAAGCCAGCTTATGCTGGCTTTTGTGACTGTTTTTGTAAAGCACTTACGTTTATGCTTGACCTTTGATCTCTTTACGTCCATTAAATGGTGCTGGTGTACCTGCTGCTGCCAGTGCTTCTTCGATACGGATCAATTGGTTATATTTCGCAACACGATCTGAACGGCTCATTGAACCTGTTTTGATTTGTCCTGCGGCTGTACCCACTGCTAGATCTGCAATCGTTGCATCTTCTGTTTCACCTGAACGATGTGAGATAACGGCGGTATAACCTGCATCTTTTGCCATTTTAATCGCAGCCAGTGTTTCAGTTAATGAACCAATTTGGTTGAATTTGATTAAAATTGAGTTTGCAATACCGTTTTTGATACCACGATCTAAGATTTTTGTATTGGTTACAAATAGGTCATCACCAACTAATTGAACTTTATCACCTAATACCTTAGTTTGGTAAGCAAAGCCGTCCCAGTCAGATTCATCTTGACCATCTTCAATAGAGACAATAGGGTATTCTTTACACAAACCTTCTAGGTAGTGAGTAAATTCTTGTGAAGTGAAAACTTTTCCTTCACCTTTCATATCATATACATTACGTTCTTTGTCGTAGAATTCAGAAGAGGCACAGTCCATTGCAAGTGTGACGTCTTTACCTAATTCATAACCTGCTTTTTCAACTGCTTCTTTAATACACGCCAAAGCATCTGCGTTTGATGCAAGGTTTGGTGCAAAACCACCTTCATCACCCACAGCGGTATTTAAGCCTTTTGCTTTTAATACTTTTGCAAGATTGTGGAACACTTCTGCACCAATGCGAAGTGCTTCTTTTAATGTGCTTGCCCCAACAGGTTGAATCATAAATTCTTGAATATCTACATTGTTATCAGCGTGTTCGCCGCCATTGATGATATTCATCATTGGCAATGGCATAGAATAGACACCTGGTGTGCCATTTAACTCAGCGATGTGAGCATAAAGAGGTAAACCTTTTGAGGCTGCAGCAGCTTTCGCTGTTGCTAGAGAGACGGCTAAGATTGCATTTGCACCAAATTTAGATTTATTTTCAGTCCCATCTAAATCAATCATAATTTGGTCGATTTCTGCTTGGTTTGAACCCTCTTTGCCGATTAATGCTTGAGCAATTTCATTGTTTACCGCAGAAACCGCTTTTAATACGCCTTTTCCTAAGAAACGTGATTTATCGCCATCACGCAATTCTAACGCTTCACGAGACCCTGTCGAAGCACCAGATGGAGCAGCGGCTAAACCCACAAAGCCACCGTCTAAATGCACTTCTGCTTCAACGGTTGGATTACCACGAGAGTCGATGATTTCACGACCAAGTACTTTAACGATTTTTGCCATTTTTTATGTCCTCTTAATTTTGAGAGTTAATGTGAAAAAACCTGTATATAGTAAAGGGATTTTGCTATTTTGTCTTGCAAAAAAATGCCATACTTAACAAAAGCAAAATGAAATTTGATTTTAATGAATAATTTTTGACAAATTACACCGAATTTTTCAATGAGAGAGACTTATGCAACTAGAAGTACTTTTACGCTGTTGTAACATTAGTAAATTTTATCAAGAAGATAGCCATATTACCGAGGTATTAAAAAATGTTTCACTGACGATAGATAGCGGTGAATTAGTGGCAATTGTTGGCAGCTCAGGGTCAGGGAAAAGTACCTTGTTACATACCTTAGGTGGACTAGATCAGCCTACTGGAGGAGAGGTGTTTATTAAGGGGCAATCGCTTCAGCATCTTAGCCGCAATGCGTTAGCCAAATTAAGAAATCAATATTTAGGTTTTGTTTATCAGTTTCATCATTTGATGGCAGATTTTAGTGCGATTGAAAATGTGATGATGCCGTTATTAATCGGACAGCAAAACCGCACGGAAGCAAAAGATAGAGCAGAAAAGATGTTACAAGCGGTCGGATTGGGGCATCGAATTGCACATCGTCCCTCAGCTCTGTCAGGGGGAGAGCGTCAGCGTGTCGCCATTGCACGAGCATTAGTGAATAATCCTGAATTGGTATTAGCCGATGAACCAACTGGCAATCTCGATCAAAAAACGACTGAAAGTATTTTTGACTTGATCCAACAACTCAACAAAGAGCAACAGACAGCGTTCCTGCTGGTTACACACGATCTCCATCTGGCTAAAAAGCTCCACCGTAGTTATTTAATGCGTGATGGCGTATTGAGCGAGGAATGCCAATGAATTCAGCCTTTTTTCTTAGCTGGCGTTACCAACGAGGTAAACAAAAAAATCGTTTAGTCTCATTAATTGCGCTTTTTTCCACAGTGGGGATTGCACTAGGGGTGGCGGTGTTGATCATTGGGTTAAGTGCAATGAATGGCTTTGAGAGAGAGCTTAACCAGCGTGTGCTATCCGTTGTGCCACACGCTGAAATTACCGCTTACGATAGAGTAGGGGGAAGTAAGATTTTTCAAGGTGAGCAGCTAGAGAGGCTTGCAAAAAAATCGCCAGAAGTAACCGCCAGTTCACCTTTTGTGAGGTTTACAGGACTGATTGAAAAAGGTTCAACACTGAAAATTGCTCAAATTCGAGGCGTGGACGCAGTGAAGTTGGATCAAGTCAGCCAGCTAAGCCACTATATTGCCCCCTCCCAATGGCGGCGTTTTCATCAGGAAGGCGGAATGATTCTCGGAGCAGGCATTGCCCGAGATTTACAGATTGAGGAGGGCGATGAAGTAACGCTATTGATCCCACAGCCAACAGAAGAGGGAAAACTTGCTCAGCCGTTACGTTCAGCTATTCAAGTAACAGGCATTTTACGCCTCGATGGACAGTTAGATCATAGCTATGCCTTGCTTCCGCTGCATGCTGCACAAGCGTTGCTAGGTTATCAGAAAAATGAAGTGTCAGGTATAGAACTTGCAGTGTCGCAGCCGTTTGCGATTCGCCAATTGAGATTTGAACAGTTTCGTGATTATCCACAGCCACTTTATTTACAAACGTGGATAGATAAGTTTGGCTATATGTATAACGATATTCAACTGATCCGTACAGTGATGTATATCGCAATGGTGTTAGTGATTGGGGTAGCTTGTTTCAATATTATTTCGACACTCGTGATGGCGGTGAAAGACAAACAAGGTGACATTGCTATTTTGCGAACACTTGGAGCAAATAATCGTTTTATTCAGCAGATTTTCCTTTGGTACGGATTACTCTCAGGATTGAAAGGGGCAATTTTGGGCATTTTGCTCGGTGTGCTGATGGCATTAAATTTAACGACAATTATTCGTGCTATAGAGCAATTTTTTGCGATAAAATTGCTGTCAGGCGGTATCTATTTTATTGATTTTTTACCGAGTGAACTTCATTGGTTAGATATTGTTTGGGTATTATTGGCGACCATTGTTCTCAGTCTTGCTGCTAGCCTCTATCCAGCTATACGAGCCTCGAAACTTGAGCCAGCTAAAGTTTTGAGTGGGCGTTAAAGAGAAGGTTTTAAATAAAGTTATTTTCCCTATCACTTTTTCCAAATTTTCCCTTTTTAGATCTTGAAGGGAGATTTGCTAATAAGAGAGTAGGGGAAAATGTTTAAAATAGGCTATCCCATGATATCCGCTAGCCAAAGGCGGATTTTTAATCCCCAGAGGCTTGTTAAGCCCGTAGTGTGATTGATGATTTTGCCATCTTTAATGATGAGAATCGTTGGGGTAGCTTGAATATCCCATTCTTTGCTAAATGCACCTGTAGGATCATTTATGGTTGTAAAATCGTAATTCTCTTGTGCTAAATAATGGTTTACATCTTCTACCGAACCTGATTTTAAAGCAACAGCCAGCACTGGTACTCCCTCTTTGGCTAACTGTTGAATACTTGGTGAAGTATATTTGCAAAAACTACACCAGCTTCCCCAAAAATAGAGTAACATTGGTTTATCATAGCTCATTTGTGCTAATACCTTTGGTTGTACTTGTGTATCGTATAAAACTTGTTGTGAGAATTCTATAGGAGCAGTCGGTTTACGATACCAATCAACCACAATGCTTAAAATAATAAATAAGCCTCCCATCAAAACAATATTTTTTAAAAAATTAAATAGTGTTTGCGTTGTTCTCATTATAATTCCTTGTTGTGTTGTAGCTGTGCGTAAAAATTCGCACCACGAGCTAACATTCTTAATTGTGCAATCACTCGCTGCTTAAGATGTTGGCGTTCTATTGTATTCATATCCAAAGCGTGAGAGCCTGCCGTGAAGACTAATGTGACCAATCCTTCTGATTCAATATACGCCAGTTCTCTGGTTATATTTAGATTGCGAAGTTGAATATATTCAGCAAGCTCTGCAACAAAATGCTGAATTTCTCGTGATGTTGCCGTACGGAATGCTTGTGAAGTACCAGAACTTTCACGCAATAGCAATCGGAACATATTTGGGCGATCTTCAATAAATTCAAAAAAAGTATCCACCGAAATAGCAACAACACTTCCGCCTTTCTCTAAACGTTTACGAGCCTGACGCATTAGCTGACGCAAGGTAACACCCGATTCATCAACCATTGCCAGTCCAAGTTCGTCCATATCCTTAAAATGGCGGTAAAATGATGTTGGTGCAATGCCTGCCTCCCGTGCCACTTCTCGTAAGCTCAAGTTAGAAAAACTTTTTTCTGCACTAAGTTGATTAAATGCAGCATCAACTAAAGCACGACGAGTTTTTTCTTTTTGAACCGCTCTAATACCACTCATCATATTTTCCTATCCATCAATACTTTTATCTCCTTAGCCAATTGCTCATAACGAAAACGCAATGGAGAACCTGGACGATAAATCAGCCCTATCTCCCGATAGGGAGTTGGATCACAAAAGGGGAGATATTTAATATTTTCATTACAGCAAGGTAAACGAGAGGCTAATTCAGGAATAAAGGCAATTCCTGCATTCGCCGCAACCATATTACGCAGTGTTTCTAGACTATTTGCTTTAAAATGTTTGTTCTCCTTTGCACCAACGGAGAGACAAAAATCCATTGTTTTTGTTTTCAAGCAATGTGCATCATCAAGCATCAACATTTCCTGATCACGCAAATGTTGTAAATTCATCGAACGCTCATTTGCCCAAAAATGTTGATGAGAGACTGCCAACAGAATCTTTTCGTGGAAAATCGGCAATTCAATAAACGGCGAGCTTTCGTTGCCGAAAGAAAGAATAGCACAATCAATCTGCCCTGATTCAAGCTGTTCAACTAACTGTGCAGTATGTAATTCATAAATATATAGATCTAATTCAGGAAAACGTTGCTTTAATGCAGGTAAAATTAATGGAGAAAGGTAAGGACCTAGCGTAGGAATCATGCCAATATGAATAGGGCCAGACATTTCTCGCCTTTGATTGCTTGCCATTTCTCTAAGAATTTTTACCTCTCGAAGTATTGATTTGGCTTGTTCAACTAAAATTAACCCTGCTTGAGTAAATAAAACTTTTCTACTTGTCCGCTCTAGTAAAATTGTGCCAAGTTCATCTTCTAATTTACGAATCTGCCCACTCAATGTAGGCTGACTAACATTACACATATCAGCAGCCTTACGAAAATGTTTTACTTCAGAAAGGGCAATGAGATACTCTAAATCACGAATGTTCATTTTATGTCTCTCTCAATGAATTGATATGCTGAATTATGGCATAATTAAGTGTAAAATGAATACAATTTAACAACAAATAGGAGAAAATAAAATAATGTCTTTTAAGGATATGACTGGTCAAAAGATACCTTTGTAATGAATGCATGGAAACCCGATCGAGAATCGGAGGTCTGAGTATATTACCGTTATCCTAGGAAGTGATGATCTAGGGGCTTATTTTAGCTAATATCTACCATTTAACCTAACAACCAGCGGTATTTTTATCAAAAAATATTGCTTGTTGTTTAAATGAAAAACCAAAGTGATACGAGAATTAAAAATGCAGGTCCAACGCCAATTAAAACGGAATTTGGACAACGCTAATCAGTATTTTCAGAAAACTTTTATTCCCCCAACAGTTAGCTATAACGTAAGAGGTTTAAAAGCAGGTGTTGCGTACTTACAGAAGAATGAAATTAGGTTTAACCCTACCCTATTGGCAGAAAATGGCACTAAATTTATTCGACAAGTCGTCCCTCACGAATTAGCACACATCATTGTTTTTCAGCAATTCGGACGTGTCGCCCCTCACGGAAAAGAATGGAAACAGTTAATGCAAAACGTATTCGGAGTGCCTGCCGATATTTATCACCGTTTTGATACAACGAATGTGCAAGAAGCCAGAATACCTTATCGTTGCCAATGTCGCTTACACACTTTATCACAACGCCAGCACAATTTTACCCAACAAACAAACCGCTACTATATTTGCCGACACTGCAAAACACCGCTATACCACAACCCTACAATCAATCCCTAAAATTAGGTTGGATTTTCTTTATAAAATAGATGTATATAAAAAAATAAAAATTTTGTAAATTATTATCGTAGCTTGCGTGGAGCCAATCGCTTCAGTAGAATGATGTCACTTTTTATTATAAATGAGGATTATCTATGTTTGGGAAAGGTGGTTTAGGCAATTTAATGAAGCAAGCTCAGCAAATGCAAGAACGTATGCAAAAAATGCAAGAGGAAATTGCACAGCTTGAAGTTACTGGAGAATCAGGAGCGGGTTTGGTTAAAATTACCATTAATGGTGCACATAACTGTCGTCGTGTGGAAATTGATCCGTCATTGATGGAAGATGACAAAGAAATGTTAGAAGATCTGATCGCTGCGGCCTTTAATGATGCGGCTCGTCGTGCTGATGAGTTGCAAAAGGAAAAAATGGCAAGCGTTACCGCAGGCATGCAGTTGCCACCAGGTATGAAAATGCCATTTTAATATGGTTTAAATGGATTATTTGAAAGTTAAATTGCGATGGCGGTTTAACTTTTCTTTTTTCACTCAATTGAGTTATTAAATATGCAAACAAGCCCTTTACTTGAAGATTTAATTGAAGCCTTAAGGGTCTTACCCAGTGTTGGACCTAAATCTGCTCAACGTATGGCATTTCATCTGCTCCAGCGAAATCGTAAAGGTGGTATAAACCTTGCTAAAGCGTTACACGAGGCGATGACTCATATCGGACATTGCCAATCCTGTCGAACATTTACCGAAGAGGCAGAGTGTGCCGTGTGTCAAAATTACCGCCGCCAAATGAGTGGGCAATTATGTATTGTCGAGATGCCTGCGGATATTCAAGCAATTGAACAAACAGGGCAATTTTCGGGACGTTATTTCGTCTTGATGGGACATTTATCCCCTTTAGATGGGATTGGACCTCGTGAAATCGGCTTGGATTTGCTGCAACAACGCCTTGAAAATGAATCTTTTCACGAAGTTATTTTAGCCACTAATCCAACCATTGAAGGCGATGCGACCGCAAACTATATTGCTGAAATGTGTGTCGAGTATAATATTAAGGTTACTCGTATTGCTCACGGCATTCCCGTTGGCGGTGAATTAGAAACCGTTGATGGCACCACCTTATCACATTCTTTTGCAGGGCGTCGAGTGTTGGAGTTGTAGTTATTCCCTTACTTGTATTGTAGAAAAATTTGCGATCTTGATCGAAAAATTAACAATCAATATCACCAAATCGTTACCACTTTAGGCATACTTTCCCAATAATAGGAGGAGGTATGCAGAAAATTGCGTTATTGATTGATGCTGAAAATGGTGTGTTGCCGATTTTAGATGTGGTAATTAAGCGTTTAAATGTATTTGGGAATATTATAATTAAACGTGCCTATGGGTATTTTTCTCAAGGTAACTTAAAACTTGAGGCGTGGAAGGCGGCTTGCCTAAAACATAATATCAAAATTGCCCATCATTTCATTTGTAAGAAACAAAAGAATAGCAGCGATATTTTTTTAAGCATTGATGCGATGGATATATTATATACACAGAACATTGATGTATTTGCTATTCTTTCGAGCGATAGTGATTTCAGCTCATTATTACAACGATTAAAGTTAGCAGAAAAAAGAGTGATTGGCTTCGGTAAAATTTCGCCTAATCTAATCTATCAAGAGCTGTGTGATCATTTCTTTCATCTTCCTGATGAAAGTGGCACGGTCGAATTGCAAAAAAATGAAAAAATTCAACCGCTTGTTTCTCCAGCCTCTATTGCTCTAGTGCCTATTTCGCCCAAATTGACCGCTGAACAGAAGATGATTCAGAACGCTTTTTTGAAATGCAAGAAATATGTTGATTCAACGGGTTTTGTTCGTTTATCCTGCTTTCAAGGGTATTTAGATAAAAACTTTATTGTTTCTGCAAAGAAAAACCATAAAACGCTCACACAATGGGCGGTCAATTCAGGTTATTTTAAGGTAAGAAGAAATACCTCCAAAGAACCCTGTCTCAAACCGAATTTTTAATTTATCTCATTCATTATTAGGAAAATAGAGAGTATTGGTAAAATTTAAACGAATACAGTCGCTAACGCATAATTTTTTTGCAAAGTAAGCGAGTTCAGCCTAAACTCTCGTATCTTTTTTTGATTGAGCGGAATAATGAATTTAACTTCTTTGTTTATCGCACTGCGTTATTGGAGAGCGAAAAGTGGCGACCGATTTGGGCGAGTGGTGACTACACTGGCCACTCTTGGTATTATTCTTGGCGTGATGGCTCTAATTATTGTAATGTCGGTGATGAATGGACTTGAAAATATGCAAAAAAGCAATTTGCTTTCTAGTTTACCACACGCCATTATTTCGCCCCTTAAGGGACATTTGCAAGCAAGAGACAAAGCAGAAGCACAGATGGATTTTTTACCGTTCTCACTGCCGCCATTTGTAGAACATTCTACAGAGATTAATCTCGCAAAGGTTGTGATCCAAAGCCAAAAAGGACTGAATGCTGGGGTATTAATTGGTGTGAGTGAGCCGAGCGATGATAAACTATTGGCAAGTGTGCAAAATTTTACACAGGCATTGCCAAAGGGGGAATTTAATCTATTGATAGGCTCATCACTGGCGGAGCAATTAAACGTAAAAGTGGGCGATCAACTTCGCTTGATGATCACCGAAAATAGCCAATACACACCGTTTGGACGAGTACCTATACAACGACTATTCACTATTTCAGGTATTTATACCTCTCATCATGCTGCACAATCTGATGGGCATACGCTATTTGCTCATTTAGCTGATGTGGGTCGGCTGTTAAGGATAAAACCAGAACAAGTACAAGGCGTAAGGTTATTCTTAAAAGATCCCTTTCAAGTGGCTGAATTATCAAATTATTTTCCTCGTGAACATTGGAAAATAAGCGATTGGCGTGAACAAAAAGGTGAATTTTTCCAAGCGGTTCGTATGGAAAAAAATATGATGGGGCTGTTAATCAGCCTAATTATTATTGTTGCGGTGTCAAATATTGTAACCTCGTTGAGCTTAATGGTGGTTGATAAACAAGGTGAAATTGCGATTTTACAAACGCAGGGGCTAATGAAAAAACAAGTTATGCAAATTTTTATTATTCAAGGGGCACTTGTTGGTGTGATAAGTGCAGTGCTTGGTGGCGGAATTGGGGTGCTTATTACCTATTATTTAGCGGATATTCTAAGCTTTGTTAATCTGATTAACATTACCCTACCGACAGATATTGCATTTTCTCAAGTAGGGTTGGTTATGCTAATGTCGATTGGGCTTTCGCTCATCTGCACACTTTACCCAGCCTATCAAGCGGCAAAAGTTAATCCTGCTCAAGCGTTACGATATGAATAATTCATCTTCTCATTTAGCAAAACCATCAGATTCTACCAAGTCGCCTATTCCATCAATGCCTTGGGCAGCAAAACATCAGTGGCATTTCAGTTTTCCGACACTTTGTGTTATCTGTGTGGCGATGACACTAATGGGAGTAGGGGAAGGGGTGTTAGTGCTAGCGAACTTAGGTTCTAGCCCTTGGACGGTATTTTCTCAAGGCATTGCATTGCAAACAGGTGCTTCTATTGGCATTGTTGTTGCGTTAGTCAGCATTGTTGTTTTACTGTTATGGATTCCTCTTAAACTACGGTTTGGGTTAGGGACAATATTGAATATTCTGATTATCGCTTTCTCAATTGATTTTACAGTGCGATACTTTCCATCGCCTGATATGTTGGTTACTCGTATAATCTATATGACAGGTGGGATTTTGTTGTTTGGCGTAAGTACCACTTTTTATCTATCTTGTAAATTGGGGGCAGGTCCTCGTGATGGGTTAATGGTTGGGCTTTGTCAGAAGTTCGGTTGGAAAATTGCTTTAGTGCGTACCTGCATTGAGATCAGCGTTTGTTTCTTGGGCTTTTTATTTGGTGGCACAGTAGGCATCAGTACCGTGGCATTTGCCTTATGTGTGGGCTGGGTTATACAATTTACAGCAAGGTATCTTCACTGGTATTACAAGCGGTTCGAATAGGGTAAAAATTTGCATTTGTAGTAATTGATTTGCTATTAAATAAAAATAGGTAAAGTAAGGAAAAGATATGCAGAATGTTAAACAAATTTATTTGGCCGGGGGCTGCTTTTGGGGAACCGAAGCATTTATGCAGCGTATTCGTGGCGTGATTGATGCAGAATCAGGTTATGCGAATGGCAGCCATCTCAATCCAAGTTATCAAGACGTGTGCAGTGGCAGCGGACACGCTGAGGTGGTTAAAGTAACCTTTGATGCTGACCAACTTTCGCTGATGACGTTGTTGGACTACTATTTCAAAATTATTGATCCTCTGAGTATCAATCAGCAAGGCGAAGATAGAGGTGTTCAATATCGCACAGGAATTTACTATGTTGATCCTCAAGATAAACCTATTATTGACCAAGCTCTTGCTAATTTACAACAACACTACTCACAACCACTCGCCGTTGAAAATATGCCTTTAGAACATTATTTCCCAGCGGAGGAATATCATCAGGATTATTTAGATAAAAATCCAACTGGTTATTGCCATATTGATATTCAACTTATGAATGATATTTTGGCCAATCAATAGTTTTTGACATAATCTAAAATAAAATGGCAAATTTGCTCAAGGTTGTTTAGATCGAGCAGATTCTCTCTTTCTAGCATATAGTCAGTCGCTGTGGCAAGTGTGTAGCTATCCAATTCAGGCAAGGGCTTATCTAGTCCTTGACGGTGTAGTTGAATTTTAGGTAACGACTCGTGCTTAAAACCTTCGACTAGTACGAGATCCAACGAATAGTGATGAAATTTTTCTAATAAATTATCAAAAGAAATTGGCATTTGCGTTTCCACCATCAATGCCCAGCGATTATCGCAAGCGACCACCGTTGGGTTGGTGCCAGCCATTCGTAATCGATAACTGTCTTTACCCGCCTTATCAATATCCAAATTGTGGTGAGAATGCTTGATTAATCCGACTTTCAATCCTGCTTTAACCAAAAGCGGAATAAGTTTTTCCAACAGCGTAGTTTTGCCAGCGCCGCTGTATCCAGTGATAGCGAGAACAAGCGGTGCCGTTCTTTTCAATCTTTGCAAATTTGACTGAAAATCTGCTGGCGTATTTAGATTTTGGAAAGCCTCAGGTTGGTCAGAAAAATCCACAGCAATACTTTTTTGCGATTGAAAAAATGCCAATAAACGCCGTTCGCCACAGTTCAAATAAGCGTCTAATGCTTGAGCAACATCACGATGAATAAGTGCAAATGTAGGGTGGGGACGCTCGCCATCGTGAGCATAGGCGATGGCGGTTTGATTAATGTTTAATGCACGATACAATTTTTCGGCTAAATTATGAGGTAAAAATGGACTATCACACGGCACAAATAACACATACTCACTTTTGGCAACACGCAGCCCTGTTAGCATACCGCTTAATGGACCTTGAAAACCAGTCAGTTCATCAGCATAGTGAGTTAAATTTGGATAAAGTCGTTCATATTCCGCTTGAGAGCGGTTGATATTCAATAAAATTTCACTCACTTGTGGTGAAAGGCGAGTGATGATATGAGAGAGCAGTGGCTGACCTGCAATGGGCTGCAACCCTTTCTCAAGCCCATTTAATCGTCGAGCCAATCCGCCTGCTAAAATCACTGCATTCATTTTTATCATTTTTTCCGTCCCACTTTTGATTTACTTGCTTTGCAAATAGTGATTAGAAAGTATATGATTTCTCGCACTTTATCTACAAATTTTTTAGGATTTACAATGAAATGCAAACGTTTAGAAGAAGTTTTGGAGCTGCTCGGTGAGCATTGGCGTAAAGAACCTGACCTCCATTTACTGGATTTGCTGTACAAAATTGCCGCTGAAGTAGGTGAACCCAATAACCTTGACGCCTTGCGTGATGAAGCCTTAATTTACCAACTTAAAATGCGTGGGAAAGCAAAAGATGAAGTAATACCAGGCATTAAAAAAGATTATGAGGACGACTTCAAGACAGCATTGCTAAAAGCTCGTGGAATTTTAACTGATTAATGCTGTCCTAATGGCGATTTCCGCTTTTCACCGACTATTTTATTTTTGATTTTTATTTTTTGGAGAAATCTATGAAAAAATTGGTATTAAAAACCACTTTCGTCGCACTTTCTACACTGTTTACATTTAATGCTACTGCCACCGCACACACGCCTGCTTTAGGCAAAGAATACTTAGAAATCCGCCAAGTTCCTTCGACTCAAAAAGAAGTGTTGGAGTTTTTTTCATTCTATTGTCCACATTGTTATGATTTTGAACTGGTTCACCAAATTCCAAATCAAGTGAAAAAAGCACTCCCTCAAGGGGCTGTGTTAAAACAATATCACGTTGATTTTTTGGGGCGACAATCAAAAGAGCTGACTCGAGCGTGGGCATTGGCGATGGCATTAGGGGTAGAAGATAACGTTAAAGTACCTTTGTTTGAGAATGCTAGAAATAATCACATTCAATCTATTGATGACATTCGAACAATTTTCCTTGCCAATGGCGTATCAGCTGAACAATTTGACAGCGGAATTCACAGCTTTGCCGTTAATGCACTTGTAAATAAACAACACCAAGCTGCTGAAGCGTTTAAAGTGCGTGGTGTGCCTTCTTTCTTTGTAAATGAGCAGTACCAGTTAAATGTTGAAGGGTTTTCAGATTCTAAATCTACTCAAGAATTCGTTCAGCGTTATATAGATACGGTCTTATTTCTTATTAAAAAATAGTTGTTTAGATTGTAAATTTTCCTTTTCTCTTAAATTTCTACCCATTGTTTTGAGCTTTCAAAATAGAAGGAAGGTAGAGAGAAAGGGTTATGAATAATTTTCATAGCCAAGTTGAAAATTATGAAGTTGCATCATATTTAAAACTCTTGCATTATGTGGTTTGTGTAGTTTTAGACGTCTATACATCTAAATAACAAATATAAGCGGTCAAAAATAGAGAAAATTTTGCAAAATTAGGAGCAAGCTATGACAACATTACATATTTTAGGTTTTCCACGAGTAGGGGCAAAGCGTGAATTAAAATTTGCCCAAGAGCGTTATTGGCGTAAAGAAATTGCTGAACAAGATTTGTTAGATTTAGCCAAAGCATTGCGTGAAAAAAATTGGAAGCATCAAGCAGAAGCAAATGCTGACTTTGTGGCAGTCGGTGATTTCACTTTCTACGATCACATTTTAGATCTCCAAGTAGCTACAGGTGCAATCCCTGCTCGTTTCGGCTTTGATAGCCAAAATCTCACGTTAGATCAATATTTCCAACTGGCTCGTGGTAATAAAGAACAATTTGCGATCGAAATGACTAAATGGTTCGATACCAATTACCACTACCTCGTGCCAGAATTCCAAAAAAATACTGAATTTAAAGCCAATCCAGCACATTATGTGAATCAAATTCGTGAAGCGAAAGCCGCAGGACACACCGTCAAACCTGTGGTTGTTGGCCCATTAACATTCCTATGGTTAGGAAAAGAAAAGGGCGAAGCGTTTAATCGTTTTGACCTACTCAATAAACTTGTACCTGTTTATGTTGATATTCTTAATGCATTGGCAGCAGAAGGTGCTGAGTGGATTCAAATTGATGAGCCAGCTCTAACCTTAGATTTACCAGCAGAATGGCTTGAAGCCTATAAAACAGTGTATGCAGAGCTTGCAAAAGTGAATGCGAAACTCTTATTAGCCACTTACTTTGGATCAGTGGCTGAACACGCAGAGCTATTAAAGGCACTCCCTGTAGATGGTTTACACCTTGATTTAGTGCGTGCACCAGAACAACTCGCTGCATTTGAAAATTATAGCAAAGTGCTTTCAGCTGGCGTCATTGAAGGTCGTAATATTTGGCGTGCAAATTTAAATAACGTACTTGATGTGGTCGAGCCGCTCAAAGCGAAATTAGGTGAAAATTTATGGATTGCACCAAGCTGCTCATTACTCCATACACCTTATGATTTATCTGTTGAAACGCAGTTACAAGCGAAAAATCCTGATCTTTATAGTTGGTTAGCCTTTACCTTACAAAAAGTTAAAGAGCTTAGTGTCTTAAAACAAGCATTGAATAACGGACGTGATGCGGTCGCAGCCCAACTCTCTGAAAGTGAACGAGCAGCAAAAACTCGTGCAGAATCTACCGTTATCCATAAAGCGGAAGTTGCAGATCGCCTAGCTAACTTACCAGCAGGTGCAGATCAACGTAAATCCCCATTTGCAGAGCGTATTAAATTGCAAAATGCGTGGCTCAACTTACCGCTTCTACCGACCACAAATATTGGTTCATTCCCTCAAACCAGCGAAATCCGCCAAGCTCGTGCTGCATTCAAAAAAGGCGACTTAAGCCTTGCGGACTATGAAGCAGCAATGAAAAAAGAGATTGAATATGTGGTTCGTCGCCAAGAAGAACTTGACCTTGACGTATTAGTTCACGGTGAAGCAGAACGTAACGATATGGTGGAATATTTTGGCGAATTACTAGACGGTTTTGCGTTTACCAAATTTGGTTGGGTACAAAGCTACGGTTCACGTTGTGTGAAACCACCTGTCATTTATGGTGATGTTACACGCCCAGAACCAATGACCGTACGCTGGTCGCAATATGCGGCAAGTTTAACTAACCGTGTGATGAAAGGAATGCTCACAGGCCCAGTTACCATTCTACAATGGTCATTCGTGCGTAACGATATTCCACGTTCAACAGTATGTAAACAAATTGCCGTTGCACTTTCTGATGAAGTACTCGATCTTGAAAAAGCAGGTATTAAAGTGATTCAAATTGATGAACCTGCAATTCGTGAAGGCTTGCCACTTAAACGTGCAGACTGGGACGCTTATTTACAATGGGCAGGCGAAGCATTCCGTTTAAGCTCAATGGGCTGTCAAGATGATACCCAAATTCACACTCATATGTGTTATTCGGAGTTCAACGATATTCTGCCAGCGATTGCAGCACTTGATGCTGACGTGATTACTATTGAAACCTCTCGTTCAGATATGGAGCTACTAACCGCCTTTGGTGATTTCAAATATCCAAACGATATTGGACCAGGTGTGTATGATATTCATAGCCCACGTGTACCTACCGAAGAGGAAATTGAACATCTTCTTCGCAAAGCGTTAAACGTGGTACCAAAAGAACGTTTATGGGTAAACCCAGACTGTGGTTTAAAAACACGTGGCTGGACAGAAACCATCGCACAACTTAAAGCGATGATGAATGTGACTAAAAAGTTACGTTCAGAATTTGTTTAATCGCACCATATTATCCATCGCACAAGAAAGCCAGCGGAAGCTGGCTTTTTATCACTTGGGTAAGATATAATTTTAAAATTATTATTTATACCGTCATTTTCCTCTTAGTTATAACAACATCTTCACAATTTTATCTAATTTTACTCGTCCAAATTTCTTTAGTAATCTCTTAACCTTATCTGGGTAGTCTTTTAATTGTTCTAAATCGCTGTAATGCGTTAGCAGCTGAGTATGTACACGAATTTGATTGAGTTCTTTGTTTACTTTTTCTGATAAATCGGCTTTGGGATCGGAAATAAGTATGGCATTTTCTGCATCTAATCCCCAAGCCCTAGGGTTTAGGTTATTGCCCGTTAATAAAATATAACGGTTATCTACCCACACGCCTTTTAAATGGTAACTATTGCTGCCATCTTTCCAAATCCTGATTTTCAATTGACCATTTTGTAAATAATGATCAAAATATTTAGCAAAGCGACGTAAATTTTTCTCATAAAGATAGGGTAGAGCAGATGCTAATGTAAAATGTTCTTCTGGTGGTGCGTAGAAATCGTTTGCAGTTTTATCACCCACAATAATTTCAATATTTTTACCATTCGCTAGTAGCCATATTAGGCGTTTTTGTAGCGAACGAGGAAAATTAAAATAGGGAGTGCAAATCGTTAGTTTATTATGAACTTGGTAAAAAAGTGCCTCAATTGTTTTGTTTAGACGATTTTTACGTCCAAGCCCCAAGATAGGCAGTAAACTCAAACTCTCACTCTGCTCTTGTCCTTGAAAACGATAAGTCTCTTGCATCAGCTGCCTGCGGAAAGCCCTAATGAACAATCGAATATCTGATGTTTTGGGTTTTGGTTGGTCTAAACGATTGACAGCAGGATTGGCTATAACAATTTGTTTCAATAACTGAACCATACTCTCTGCCATCACTGGGTTTTCTATCTCCTGATAGCGGTCGTAGCGATAACGATCAAACTGCTGCAGATAGATATTATTGATACTTGCTCCACTATAAAGGACTGTATCATCAAATATAAACCCTTTGAGGTGCAATACACCAAATAGCTCACGCCCATTAATGGGAACACCATACACAGCAATATCATTATCTGTTGGTAAGGCATATTGTTGGCGAAATTGCGTGTACCAATCCGCATTTGAAAGTGAAGATTTCTCTCCTATTCGTCCACGTTGAGCTCTATGCCAATCAACTAAAATAGCAATCTCAAGATTCGGTTTTTCTTGTTTTACCTTGTAAAGTGCATCTAAAATCTCTTGACCTGCTTCATCTTTTTCAAAATATAAAGCCGTCAAATAAATGCGTTTTTTTGCATTTTCTATGAGCTGTAAAATGCGATCTTTAAACGCTCGACTATTACTTAAGAAGTTAATTTTTTCCGCTTCTTGCGGGATATAGCATAGCTTTTTTAAATATTTTTTCGCTCGATGTTGTTTACCTAAAATTAGCATTTTGTTGCCTCATTATTGCCTCCTCTTAACGCTCTTAGAAAAGAAGGAGTGGGGAGTTTCTGCAAATGCAGGCTTCCGCAGATTTTCAGAGGAAGGTTATTTATATTCACAAAATACCACGCCCCTCCCCTTTGTCAAACAAGCGGTGTGATTTTGTAAAATTTTTGCAAAACCACACCGCTTAATCAACTAGGATTGAGCAAGAATATTGACAAACTAATACGCCTGCAAATATTTATTACGCAAATGAACGTTGTTCACCTTCACCAGCCACATTTTCAACACAACGCCCACAAATGGTGTTATGTACTGAGTGAGAACCAATATCGGTTGAGAAATGCCAACAGCGAGGGCATTTTTCACCTTCAGCACGCTCAACTTTTACCGCTAAGCCAGCTAATTCACCTTCAGCAAGGTCTGCATCAGCCAGTGGTTTAACTTGCACAGACGATGTAATCAACACAAAGCGAAGCTCATTACCAAGCTGCTCTAACAGCGGTCGAAGTGTATCATTTGCATAAACCGTTACTTTTGCCTCCAAAGCCGATCCAATCAACTTATCGTTACGAGCTTGCTCTAATACACGATTTACTTCCGAACGCACTTTTAGCAACTGTTGCCAGTAACTATCATCAAGTTTATCACCTGCATTCAAGCTGAATAATCCTGTGTAAAATTCTTCAGTAAAAACAAACTCTGCACGATTTTCCAACTGTGGTAAATGCCCCCAAATTTCATCTGCAGTGAAAGAAAGAATTGGTGCAATCCAACGTACCAGTGCTTCACTAATGTGCCATAATGCCGTCTGACAACTACGGCGAGCGAGACTATCTGCTTTGGTGGTATATTGACGATCTTTGATAATATCAAGGTAAAACGATCCCATCTCAATTGAGCAGAAACGCATTAAACGCTGTACTACTGAATGGAATTGATAATTGTCGTAAGCTTCTTTAATTTCATTCTGTGCTTCTAAAGCACAACTTACTGCCCAGCGATCAAGAGCAATCATCTCTTCAGGTTTCACTGTATCACGTTTTGGATCAAAACCATTCAAATTCGCTAGCAAAAAGCGAGAGGTATTACGAATACGGCGATAGGTATCGCCAGCACTATTTAAAATATTGTGCGATACCGCAATTTCCCCTGTGTAATCCGTTGAAGCCACCCATAAACGTAAAATATCTGCACCGTTTCTATTCCATACTTCATTTGGCAAAATCACATTACCAATGGATTTAGACATTTTTCGTCCTTTCTCATCAACAGTAAAACCGTGTGTCAAGACTTGCCTATAAGGAGCTTTTCCATGAGTCGCAGTGGAAAGCATTAACGACGACATAAACCAACCACGATGCTGATCTGAACCTTCAAGATACATATCGGCAGATTGCCCATTAAATTCAGGACGAGCTTCTACCACTGAAGCATAAGTGGACCCCGAGTCAAACCATACATCTAAGGTATCTGGTACTTTGCGATAAAACGCTGCGTCCTCACCAAGCAGATCACTAGGATCAAGATCCCACCACGCTTGAATGCCTGCTTTTTCAACACGTTTTGCAACGTCTTCTAAAATCTCAAGGGTGCGTGGGTGTAGTTCTTCTGTATCCTTATGTACAAACATCGCCATTGGTACCCCCCAAGTACGCTGGCGAGAAATACACCAATCTGGACGGTTTTCAACCATCGTATCAATACGAGCCTCACCCCAATTTGGAATCCAACGCACTGATTTAATTTCCCTAAGTGCTTGCTGACGCAAACCTTGTGTATCCATACCAATAAACCACTGTGGCGTAGCTCGGAAAATGATAGGTGTTTTATGACGCCAGCAGTGTGGATAGCTATGCTTAATCCGAGCCAGTTTGAGCAACGTCCCTGTCTCTTTTAATTTTTCAAGCACTAGATCATTTGCTTCAAATACACCTTTCCCTGCGAAAAACGGCACATCAGCCTTAAATCTGCCATCATTTGCCACAAGCCCTGCCATTTCGATATTGTATTTTTTCGATACGATAAAGTCGTCTTGACCGTGATCTGGTGCAGTATGAACGAGCCCTGTGCCACCATCAGCAGTAACGTGATCACCTAAGATCAACGGCACACTATAATCATAGAATGGGTGTTGGAATTGAATGAACTCCAAATCTGCACCATTCACCTCACCTAACACCTCAATATTTTCGATTTCAACCGCGTTCTGCACGCTTTCAACCAGATCTTTCGCTAAAATAAGACGTTCTTCACCAAATTGGATTAATTGATAGTCAAAATCAGGGTTAATTGAAATGGCTTTATTGGAAGGTAGGGTCCAAGGTGTCGTTGTCCAAATCACTGCAGAAATTTCACCATTTCCCAGAGCAACTGCCTTAAATTTCTCTTCAACAACCGCTTGATCAACCGCCTTAAAACGCACATAGATTGATGGTGAAACCTTATCTTCATATTCCACCTCCGCTTCAGCCAAAGAAGAAGCACAATCTAAACACCAATGAACTGGTTTTGAGCCTTTGTAAAGATGTCCATTTGCAATAACTTTGCCCAGAGTACGAATAATATGAGCTTCTGTTTCAAAGTTCATCGTCAGATAAGGATTATCCCAGTCCCCTAAGATCCCCATACGAATGAAATCCGTTTTCTGCCCTTCAACCTGCTCCTTTGCATAATCACGGCAGGCTTGGCGAAACGCTGCAGCAGATATTTTCTCATTTGGCTTCCCCACAATACTTTCAACTTTTAATTCTATCGGTAAACCGTGGCAATCCCACCCTGGTACATACGGCGTATCAAATCCTAATGCCGTTTTAGATTTCATAATAATATCTTTCAAAATCTTATTAACTGCATGCCCTAAATGTAAATTACCATTCGCATAAGGAGGACCGTCGTGCAAAATAAAGGATTTCTTCCCCTTTGATGCTTCCCGCACTTTTTGATAGAGATTTTTCTCATACCAATTTTTTAACATTGTTGGCTCCCGTTTTGCCAAATCCCCTCGCATAGGAAAGCCCGTTTCAGGCAAGTTTAAAGTGTTCTTGTAGTCTGTCATTTTATTTTCCATTATTAAATTTAATATTTTTATTTATTCCAATTCTGTTCAATAATTTTACCAGTACGATAATAAATTGAAACGTAATCAATATACTCTCTGAAATCTTTATTTATATTTACAATTCGGTTTACTGATTGCCAATCCACATCAAATTTATGTCTAGCGGGGAATAGAATTTTACTTTCTAATGCACTATTTAGGTCTAATAAAATAACGCCGATACCATGTAAAGAAGATAAAACTTGTAATTCATTGTAACAATTTTTTGAAATATTGACCGCAACTAAATAGCCTTCATTTGCCCAACTTGAGTTACTCACGGTTTGGAAAAAACTTTCTCGTAAATTTCCTGCAACTAATTCTTTTTTCACTTCAAAAGAAAATAGTTTCACATTTTGGCTAGAACTCTGTTTCATACAATCTTTAACAGAACTTTCCCAATGCTGATCAATCGCTTTCATTGCGACCACGTCAGGGTGTAACCATTTATTTGCTCCCCGCCCATTCGTGTTTGATGATGTTTTTTCATCAATTCTCAAGCAATAAAGATCCAATTTCTTACTTAAATACTTAATTAGTACAGGATAAAGTTCTTGCTCTTTAATTTTAAAGTATTCCTTTGCAAAATTCTCCGTATTTTCTACTATCATTTGTTGCATATTTTCACGATACCAATAAACAAATTTTTTAGTAATTGGATCTTTTTCATGAGAAATAAGATGATGAATAGGTTTTAAATGAGCCCAACCATTTTCTGCATTTAATTGGCTAATAAATATTTTCTCATCTTTATATAGCTTTCTTTTTTCTGTATAATCTTCAGGATAAGTTGAAATTAAATGATCAACAATTTGCCGAGTGGTAAATTTTTTACCCAAATTATTCTTTAGGAAAAGTACTATTTTTTCTGCTTTAGACAAATTTTTCATTTTACTTCTTCCAAATAATAAGCTGTCAAATCCCACTAATTTTTGTAAAACTGTTAAAGAATCTCACCGCTTGTTCACAATCCTTTTCAATTTGGCATTTTAAATCTTCAAAACTGGGAAATCTAATTTCCGAACGGATTTTATGATGAAAAATGACCTCAATCGCTGTACCATAAATAGCCTGATTAAAATCAAAAATATGCACTTCTAGTAGCGGTTTTATGCCATTAATTGTAGGACGGTTGCCTACATTAGCAATGCCATTAAATAGCCCATAAGTTGTTTTCACTTGAACTGCATACACACCTTGTAACGGTATAACAAGACGGTTCAACATAATATTCGCTGTTGGAAAACCGATTGTTCTACCTAATTTATTGCCGTGAACGACTCGTCCACAAATTGAATAAGCTCTACCAAGTAGCTGTTTGGCAAGATGCAATTCATCATTTTGTAAAGCTTCACGAATCAAAGAACTACTCACTCGTTGGCTGGCATAACTCAAAGTTTGACTATCTTCTACTGCAAAGCGATATTTTAGTCCTGCATTACGAAGCAATTCAAAATTGCCAGCACGCCCTGCTCCAAAACGGAAGTCATCACCAACACTCAAATAACGTACCCTCAGTTGTCTTACTAATAAATCGCTAATAAATTCACTCGCTGAAAGAGAAGCAAATTTCTCATTAAAGCGTACGCATAGCACAAAATCCACCCCAGCCTGTTCAAGAGCAAAAAATTTATCTCGCAGAAGCATTAAGCGAGCGGGGATAAAAGCGGTCAATTCCTCAGGACTTTTTATAACTTGCTGGGATTTTGCTATTTTCCGAGCAAAGAATTCTTTGGGTTGTGGTTCAAATAGCAACACTACAGACGGCAGACCGACTTCTGCCGATTTATCACAAAGACGCTCCAAAATTGCCTGATGCCCTCGATGCACACCGTCAAAATTTCCAATAGACAGCACACAACCATCTTTTAAGTCTAGTGTATTGGCAATATTATAAAATCCACGAATTAGCTGCATCTGATTATTTTTTAAGGGAAATTTTTTCATATTATACGGATAAGGACAGGAAATATAAAGGGATACTTCATCTAGCTTTACTCATTAGATAGAAGAAAT
>NZ_SLXJ01000019.1:0-571 GCF_004345745.1 Nicoletella semolina
TGTCCGACTACTGTCGAATTTTCACCTGTGGCTTGAGAATCAGCACCGTTGGCAGTTGCTCCTTTAGCAGTGGCTTTTGCATTCATACCTGTAGCGGTGGACTGTTCGCCTGTCGCCTGTGAGCCTGCACCACTTGCCGTTGCTCCGTCAGCTGTTGCTTTGGAATTAGCACCGCTTGCGGTGGCATTATTGCCTGTGGCTTGAGCGTTTTGTCCTGTAGCAGTGGACTGTTCGCCTGTCGCTTGTGAGCCTGCACCACTTGCGGTTGCTCCGTCAGCTGTCGCTTTGGAATTAGCACCGCTTGCGGTGGCATTATTGCCTGTGGCTTGGGCGTTTTGTCCTGTAGCAGTGGACTGTTCGCCTGTCGCCTGTGAGCCTGCACCACTTGCCGTTGCTCCATCAGCTGTTGCTTTGGAATTAGCACCGCTTGCGGTGGCATTATTGCCTGTGGCTTGGGCGTTTTGTCCTGTAGCGGTGGACTGTTCGCCTGTTGCCTGTGAACCTGCACCGCTTGCGGTTGCTCCGTCAGCTGTTGCTTGAGCATTTTGTCCTGTAGCGGTGGACTGTTCGC
>NZ_SLXJ01000019.1:669-28338 GCF_004345745.1 Nicoletella semolina
GCCTGTCGCTTGTGAGCCTGCACCACTTGCCGTTGCTCCATCAGCTGTCGCTTTGGAATTAGCACCGCTTGCGGTGGCATTATTGCCTGTGGCTTGAGCATTTTGTCCTGTAGCGGTGGACTGTTCGCCTGTCGCTTGTGAGCCTGCACCACTTGCCGTTGCTCCATCAGCTGTCGCTTTGGAATTAGCACCGCTTGCGGTGGCATTATTGCCTGTGGCTTGGGCATTTTGTCCTGTAGCGGTAGACTGTTCGCCTGTCGCTTGTGAGCCTGCACCGCTTGCGGTTGCTCCGTCAGCTGTCGCTTTGGAATTAGCACCGCTTGCGGTGGCATTATTGCCTGTGGCTTGGGCGTTTTGTCCTGTAGCGGTGGACTGTTCGCCTGTCGCTTGTGAGCCTGCACCACTTGCCGTTGCTCCGTCAGCTGTCGCTTGAGCATTTTGTCCTGTGGCAGTACTGTCATTGCCTGAAGCAATTGCACCTTGACCATTAGCGGTACTGTTATCACCTAAGGCTTTAGCATCAGCACCTGTGGCTGTGCTATTTGATTTAGTAGCTTTGGCACCAGCACCATTTGCCGTAGATTGTGTGCCTGTCGCCTGTGAACCTGCACCATTTGCCGTTGCTCCGTCAGCTGTCGCTTTGGAATTAGCACCGCTTGCGGTGGCATTATTGCCTGTGGCTTGGGCGTTTTGTCCTGTAGCGGTGGACTGTTCGCCTGTCGCTTGTGAGCCTGCACCACTTGCCGTTGCTCCGTCAGCTGTCGCTTGAGCATTGGTTCCTGTCGCTGTGCTGTCTTTGCCTGTGGCTTGTGAGCCTTTGCCATTGGCGGTCGCACCTTCAACTTCTTTGCCTGTTTGATCTTTATTGTTGCCGCCCACAACGCCTGAATTGGTGAGTTTTTGGGCAGCTTCAATCGCCTCTTTGATTTGCTTGGTTAAACCATAGGTTATCACCCCGTCTTTTTGTTCAACAGTCAACTCATTGCCTGCTTTAAATTCAACGGTCTCACCCAGTTTTACTGTATGTTCTTTATCGGATACTTTGATTTTAAAGCCAGTGTTTTTAAGGTTATCAATTGTCTTAGCCACCACCTCACCTGAGACGGCTTTTTTCTCATTGTCTTTGATTTCACCTGAGCCTGTGCCTAAATCGATGCCTTTTTTGGCCTCGATTTTTTCATTGACTGTCAGCTGGGTAATCTCAGCGGCGGCAGCTTCTATGCCGTTAGCATTAATCGTGCCTGTTGCCACCACATCATCAACATTTAGTTCGCCATCTACTATCGCCCCTGCCTGCAAATCCACATGGTCTTTAAAGGTCGCCTCACCACTGGCTTCAAAGTTTTTGGTAGTGAGTTTTTCAGTGATATTAGCATTGGCTGTTGTGGTATCTTGCACTACTTTGTTAATGACCACCTCATCATCAAAGATTACCTTGCCTTTAAAGGTCGTTTCGCCCTCGACGGTTAAGCCTTTTTTGGCGGTTACCTCGTCTTTTAGTTCAGTTTTGCCTGTGACCGTTAATTGTTCACCGATCGTTAGGTTTTTCTGTGCCCTTATATTGTCGTTAAAAGTGGCACTGTCAGCACTTAAACCTTTTAGGTCGGTTTGCCCCTTGACGATGAGATTCTTGTGCATCGTTGCGTTGTCTTTGAGTTCAGTGCTGCCTTCAACGGTTAGGGTTTGCTTGACTGTGGCGTTATCAGTAACTTCAAGCTCTTTAGCGGTCAGTTTTGCCTGAATTTCTGCAAGTTGTGCAGTCAGCTTACTTATTGTTGCTTGGGTGGTCTCCAGATTGGCAATTTTGGCGGTATTGGCACTGACCGTACCTCGTACATCAATATCTCGATTAAATTGAGCATTACGGCTAAAGATGGCTTGATTATTAAATCGTGCAATCCCTTGAAACGTCGCCCCATGTCTGACCAGTACTGTATTGGCAACGACACTGTCAAGCTGTGCAAAACCCGTTGCCTTAAGCCCTTTGGTATGAATGCTGTCTAAGCCTTTTAAGGTTTTATTAAGACTAATCGTAATCTGCTTGTCTGCTGTCGTTTTCACCTCAATATTCTCGCCTTGTTTTAAGGTAACAGTTTCTGCATTTTTAATTCGCTGTGCGTTACCATCATTGACTTGTAGGAAAAAGCCAGAGTTGTTAATCGCAGCAATAACCTCACTTGATTTTGCCACTCCCTTGCTACCAGTTTGCCCTCCCTGCAACTGAGCATTACCTTGGTTGTCCGAACCAATTTCTTGCGTTACTACGCTGTATTTAACTTCAGTTTTACCCTGATTGTCAGTCACAGAAACGGTAGTCAGATCGCCATCAACAAAGTTCACTACTTTGCCACTGGTAATATTCGCTTTTTGTACACCCTTTTCTTCAATCTTAAAGCCAGCACTATTTACCTGCTCGGTCACAAATTTATGCACCTTATCGCCAGACACAGCTTTATTTTCATTTGCTTGAATCTCGCCTGAGCCGCCATTTAAATTTACACCTTGCTGGGCAGTAATAGTATTTTTGGCAGTCAGAGTATCAATCGTCGCAGTGGTTGAATTGAGTATTGTAGCGGTTAGGTTACTGATGGTAGATGAATCGGTTACCGTAAGTTTGTCAGCATTGAGCATGCCAGTTACCTTTAAACCCTGTTGAAATTCTGCCTGATTTTTAAAGGTGGCATTATCTTGTACCTCTAGTTTGGCTAACGTCGTTTTACCACTCTCAACTGTCAAGCCGTTCTTAAATGTCGCTTGCTGACTAACCGTCAGAGTGTTAGTGGTAATACCAGTTAAGCCTTTGAGTTCTTGATTTAACTCAAATGCTAAGGTATCAGTACCTTGTTTAGTTACCTTAAGATTTTTGTGGTTATTGTTAGCCACGTCCTGTTTACCTATGAGCTTTAACTGCTTATTCTGCTTATCAAGGCTAATTTTACCGCTGTTGTCATCTAAAATATCAAGGCTACTTAGTGCAGCATCGGCGGTTTGTTTTACCTGATGCAATTGTTTACCTGTTACTGCGTCTGTACTATTATCGGTTAAATCACCGTCCGCTAAATGAGTGATTTTGGCTGTGTCTTGACCATTTTTAGCCATTATTTTGATGGCATCATTATCATTTGTAATCTTTGGTCCTTGGCTACCAAGAATTATTCCTTGATGAAAGGTAGCGTCGCCAGTTGAAATCAGAGTTTGAGTAGTAATACTAGTCAAGCCACTTAATTGCTCTGCCAGTTTTATCTCTAGTGTGTTGCCATTAGCTGCTTTGGTGACAGTAATATTTTTGCTATTAGTAACAGTTGTGCCGCCTTTGATGGTCAGGGTTGCGTTGTTTTTGTTAATGGTAATGCTGGTATTATTATCATCTTTTACCGTAATCTCATAACCACCACTTTGCTGGGCAAGTTTGGCAACGGCTTTTAATTGAGCGATATTGGCTGCATCAGAATCTGCTGAACCTGCGGCGACGTTGGTGATTTGGCGAGTAAACGCTCCGTTGCCCGATGATTTACCCACCGAGACGGCTCCTCTTGTGGATTTAGCCGTATTGGTAATGGCGGTGTTCTCAGCGGAAGCTGCATCAGTAGGGGCATAAACTTTATTTTGGGCGGCAGTACCATTAGAATTAGGCACAGCACTTACACTGTTCTTTGCGAAGGCTTGACGGTCAGCCACAGATCCTGATCCCAGTGCGATGGCGTCGGCTTGACTGGCTTGAGCCGTGTGTCCAATCACAATCGCTCCGTCAGCATTGGCTTTTGAGCCATGACCAATGGCAATGCTGTATTTCCCTAAGGCCTCTGCCTGCCCGCCAAAGGCAGACGCATAGGCTTTGGTGGCTTTTGCTTTATAGCCTACTGCGGTAGCGACTGAGGATTGTTTGTCATCTTTTGATTTGTTTTGTTTATTTTCTGTACCTGCAGTACCTGCCTGTGCATTATCGCCTATCGCAATAGAATATCCTGTATAGGTTTTGGCACTTGTTCCAAAGGCGATGCTGTTTCCTGTACTCAGGTTTTGTGCATCACGCCCAATCGCAATAGCACCGCCTAAGATAGCTCTTGCATTCGCACCGATGGCGATAACGCCTAGTCCCTGAAATGCAGCAGTACCGTCAGTAGTTTGATTTCCTCTATTATGATTCCATTCAACCCCTGCTTTGGCTCCACTACCTAACGCAATGGCGTTTTGGTTATAACTGGCAGCCTTGTTTCCAATTGCGATATCGCTGCCCCAAGGACCAGAACCATTACTAGATGGGCCAGATCCGAGTGCTTGAGCTTGATGACCAATTGCAACAGACCCTTGGGCAAAGGCACTCGCTCGATAACCAATCCCCACGACGGTATCACCCATGGCATAAGCCTCACGACCAATCAGGACATTATTTTTACCCAAGCCATAGCCGCCAATTTGGCTTTGTACTTCCTGAGCTTTATAACCTATGATCACGGAGCCTTCTCCGTCCTGAGTTGTTATGCCTTTTGCACTTAAAGCCCCTGCACCAAATACGATGGAGTACTTGGTGTTTGCTTTGGCGTTCGATCCGATGGCGATGCTGTCTTCTTTTGCAGCTTCAGTGCTTTTTGCACCCTTTCCACCAATAGCAATGGCTCTGTCGGCAAGAGCTTTAGCCAAATACCCGACAGCTACTGCTGTAGCATTCTGAGTCTCGGCTTTGTTACCAATTGCTACGCTATTTGCTCCAGTGGCTTGAGTGTTACTGCCTAACGCAAGCGAGTTTTGAGCAGTCGCTTTTGCGTTATAACCCAATGCAGAAGCTTCTTGTGTAGCCTGAGCCTGTCTGCCGACAGCCGTGGCACTTTCACGTTGTGCTTTGGCATTATGTCCTATCGCCGTGCTAGACGCACCTAAAGCCTGTGCCCCCGCCCCCAAAGCGGCGGCACGAGTTGCAAAGGCTTGGGCATTATTCCCCACGGCAACGGCGGCTTCGCCATTCTTGGCTTCTGCACTTGCACCTACTGCGACAGTGTTATTATGCAAGGCCTTGGCATTATTCCCCAAAGCGACAGCACCAGCATTTGCTTGGGCACTCCCACCAATGGCTATTGATTGGTTACCTGTTGCCCTTGTATCCCCACCAATAGCGATACTGCCTGTCTGCTGTGCCTCAGCAGCAAAGCCTAAGGCAATTGTACGGTCTGCATCTGCTCTACTATTTGTCCCCCATGCCACACCATCGCCATTACCTCCTCCTGCTCCTTTTACATTCAACGCTCCCCATGCCACATCAGCATATAAGCTAGAAAGTGCTAAGACACTGATGATAGAGAGTTTGCCGTATTTGCTTAGATGGCTATTTGAGGCGTTAGTCGTTTGAGATACGACTGGGGCAGATAAGCTTTGTGATTTGACTTTGGTGGCAGATTTGGCAAGCTCTGAGACCACAGTCCAAGTTTGGGTGGATTGGTTGAAGATGACTTTGAATATTTTATTCATACCCACCTCCCAGTGTCATCAATGCACAAGGAGAGATACTAAGTGTCGGTTTAGAAAGGGCGTATAGAGGGCGTTTGAGAAAAATTAAACCGTCGGCATGGTAATGATGAATAGTGCGAGTTGCAAAGCAAAAAACTAACGTGTTATCATTTTGCTTGATTGCTTGATTGCTTGATTGCTTGATTGCTTGATTGCTTGATTGCTTGATTGCTTGATTGCATATTCTACAGCTCCTCTTTGTCTAGATTTAAAATACAAACGTAGACGATCATACTAAATTCTAAATTTAAAATCAATTTCCAATTTCCCCCTTCATTTACAGTTGGAAAAATGAGCAAAAAACGTTTGAAATGAGATGCTTTAGTTGGCATAAAATGTTTTAATTAGGGGCGGCTTTTTTGCTGAAAGCATAAACAGATTAGATAGAGAATTACTTAAGGGAGAAATAATGTCAGTGCTTGCTCGCTACCATTCTTATGAATCTTGCGGTACGGTTGATGGTCCTGGGATTCGTTTTATTCTTTTTTTACAAGGCTGTTTGATGCGTTGTAAATATTGCCACAATCGTGATACTTGGGATTTGCAAGGCGGTAAGGAAATTAGTGTGGAAGAGCTGATGAAAGAGGTAACGACTTATAAGCATTTTATGCGAGCAACAGGAGGAGGGGTTACTGCTTCTGGCGGTGAGGCTGTGTTGCAAATGGAGTTTGTCCGAGATTGGTTTCGAGCGTGTAAGGCACAGGGAATTCATACTTGTCTTGATACTAATGGTTTTGTGCGTACTTATACGCCTGTTGTTGATGAAATGCTAGAAGTAACGGATCTTGTTATGCTCGATTTGAAGCAGCTGAATGATAAAATTCATCAAGATTTGATAGGGGTATCTAATAAACGTACGCTGGATTTTGCACGTTATCTACAAAAATTGGATAAACGAACTTGGATTCGTTATGTCGTTGTGCCAACTTATACCGATGATGATGATTCGGCCCATAGACTAGGTAAATTTATTGAGGGTATGAGCAATATTGAGCAGGTCGAGCTACTTCCTTATCATCGTTTAGGTGCACATAAGTGGAAGACGCTTGGCTATAAATACGAATTGGAGGGGCTCTTACCGCCGCCTAAAGAAGATTTAGATCGGATTAAAGCGATTATTGAAAGTTATGGACATAAAGTAAAAATTTAATTTTATAAGCGGTTCGTTTTGGTGAATATTTTGCAAAATTTTGATCAAAAAAATAACCTACCATTTGGTAGGTTATTTCATACTTAGAGATTAATCCTTTTTCCGTAGTACTAGTTGGCTTAAAATGACTAAACTGATGGAAAAAATGATCAAGATAGTAGCCAATGCGTTCACCTCAGGCGTTACACCTGTCTTCACCAATGAGAAGATTTTCAGCGGTAGCACCTCATAGTTTGCACTAGTAACAAAAGAGGAAACGACAACATCATCTAATGAGATAGTAAAACTTAATAACCAACCTGAAATAATTGCAGGTAAGAGCAATGGCAACAGGATTTTGCGTAAGATAGTGAATTCACTTGCACCAAGATCTTTAGCTGCCTCAAGCATTTTTGAATCAAAATCATTGAGACGTGATGAAACGGTAATTACCACATACGGCAAACAGAATGTAATATGAGCAAAAAGTAGCGACCAAAAGCCAAGTGATACCCCCACCAACATAAATAATGCCAACAACGAAACCGCCATTACAATATCAGGCGACATCATTACAATAAATAACATTCCGCCGACGAATTGCTTACCACGAAAACGATAACGATATAATGCAATAGCGGTCAATGCCCCAATAATTGTTGCAAAAGTTGCGGAAACAAATGCAATAGTAACTGAATTTAATGCCGCACTAATCAACGTGTCATTTGCAAGTAGGCGTTCATACCAGTTCCAACTAAATCCTTTCCAAGTAAGTCCATAGCGATCGGAATTAAACGAATTAATGACTAAAATAATAATTGGAATGTATAAATAAGCATACACTACAAGCATAAAGGAACTTTTAAATATACGTTTCATTATTCTAATTCCACCTTTTTATTCATTAACTTGTTTGCACGGTAATAAATATAGAGCATTAACGCCATCAAAATAGTAAGTGCAATACTAATCGCAGAGCCAAACGGCCAGTTGCGTGTAATTAAAAATTCACTCTTAATGATGTTACCAACCAATAAGACTTTTGCCCCACCCAATAAATCCGCAACGTAGAACATTCCCATCGCAGGTAAAAGAACAAGCAAACAACCTGCTACAATGCCTGGCATTGTTAATGGAATAATAATCTTAATAAAACGCTGGAAGGCATTAGCCCCAAGATCTTTAGCCGCTTCTAATAAACGACCATCAATTTTTTCAATTGATGAGTACAATGGCAAAATCATAAAAGGCAAAAGTAGATAAACCAATCCAATCACTACCGCCACTTCCGTATTCAAAATACGCATAGGCTGATCAATCATTCCTAATGAAAGTAATGTCGTATTCAAAACACCTTTCACGCCTAGGAAAATTTTCATTCCATAGATGCGAATTAAAGAGTTTGTCCAAAATGGTAAAACCACCAAAAAAAGCAAGAATGGGCGGTATTTAGTAGGTAGCTTGGCAATCATAAACGCAAAAGGATAACCAACAATTAAACAAATAAATGTTGCGATCCCTGACATATATAACGAGTTCCACAATACATGAGAGTAAAGTGGATCAAATAAACGCTTATAGCTGTCGAATGAAAAAGTAAATTCAATTAAATCACTGCTGTCTTTGGTCATAAAACTTGTGAGAAACACGAGCAGATTTGGAATTAATACAAAGAAAATCAGCCAACCAAAGATAACCGCGATGGTAATAGTTTGGAATTTATTATTTGTCATTTTCATCGTTGAGAACAACCTCCCAGCCTTCATGCCAAGTTAAAGCCACTTTTTGTCCAACTGAGTGATCCATATGAGGATCATCTTCATTAAAGAACTCGCTTACCAGCACATTCATTTTATTGTGATCTAACACAACGTTGGATTCTAGGGTCATTCCCTTATAAGTTCTATCCACAATATGTCCAATCACTGCCTTAGCACTTTCATTTTCATCAAGTTCTTCAATCAAAATATCTTCTGGACGCAGCAACACTTTCAGCTTTTGATTTGGTTGTACCGCTAAATCTGTATAAATTTCACAAATACGTCCTTCCACATTCGCTTTTACCGTTTTTTCAGTAACACGTTCAACCACAGTCGCATCAAACACATTGATCTCACCAATAAAACGTGCAACAAATAAATTTTTTGGCTCTTCGTAAATTTCACGAGGCGAACCATCTTGCTCAATATTACCCGCATTCATCACAATAATACGATCTGACATTGTTAATGCTTCTTCTTGATCGTGCGTAACAAAAATAAATGTAATGCCCAACTGACGCTGAAGCTGTTTTAATTCGTGTTGCATCTCTTTACGCAATTTATAATCCAATGCGGAAAGTGATTCATCTAATAATAATACTTTAGGTTTATTCACGACCGCTCGAGCAATCGCAATACGCTGTTGCTGCCCTCCAGAAAGCTGCGAAGGCTTACGACTTGCCATTTCCTCCAAACGTACCATTCGTAATGCTTCCATTACTCGAGGCTTAATCTCTGATTCAGGCACTTTTTGCATACGCATACCAAATGCAACGTTATCAAAAATGGTCATATGTGGGAAAAGTGCATAGCTTTGGAACACCGTATTAACAGGGCGTTGTTCAGCAGGTGTTTCCGATACTTCTTGTCCATCAAGAAGAATTGAACCATTAGTTAATTCTTCAAAACCTGCAATTAGGCGTAACACAGTCGTTTTACCGCAACCTGACGGCCCAAGAATGGTTAAAAACTCACCATCATTAATGGTGAGATCTAAGTTATCAATAATTGTCTTTTCACCATAACTTTTGGTTATAGCACGCAATTCAATAATTGGTTTTTGATCTAACTTTTCCATTTATTTTTGTTTTCCCTTTAGCTATTGTTGAGAAAATGCAAAAAAATCTGAATAAACATTCAGCTTATATGCGTAGAATTCATACATTACAAAACAATCTGCAATCATATAGTGAATAAGGGGGGAATGAAAGCAAAAAATCAGTTTTTGCTTTCCCTCTCTAATAAAAAGATTGCAGATAATTTGATTAAGATTGGTGTGGTGTAAACCGAGGTTTCTTGGGTATACACTCTTCAATTCATTGACGATTAATCGCTAATGCAGACTCCGTAAGTTCACTCACTGACACAACGTTAATGCGTGTCATTGCGTTATTTTCTCTACAAGCGGTGGAAATCCACCTAAATTTTTCAAACGATTGACCATTGTACAAAATAATTCCGCCGTACATTTTGTGTCATATAAAGCAGAATGTGCCTGCTTACTATCAAACGGAATATTCGCAAGCTGACACGCTTTAACCAATACCGTTTGTCCATACATAAAGCCCGCCAGTGTAGCGGTATCTAGCATTGCAAAAGGGTGAAAAGGATCTCGCTTGACACCAGTTCGTTTTATGGCAGCGTGTAGAAATGCCTGATCAAAAGTGGCATTATGTGCCACAATTACCGCTCGATGGCAGCCGCTTTGTTTTAATAAAGGACGAACCCACTTAAACAACTCACTCACCGCTAACGCCTCAGGCACAGCCCCTCGTGCTGGATTATGAATATCAATTCGATTTACCTTTAACGAGTCAGGATTGATATTTGCTCCCTCAAACGGCTGAATATGGCGGTGATATGCTTGATCAATACATAAATAACCACTCTCGTCCATCTTCAGACTTATAGCAGCAATCTCGAGCAAGGCATCTGTATTCGCATTGAGTCCGCCACTTTCAATATCAATGACAATAGGTAAATAGCCTCGAAAGCGATGTTTAATCAAGTTATAGTCAATTGTTTCTTTCGATGTATCTTCCATTATTAACCTAAGTCTTTCTTTGCGTCTTTATTTTCAATAAATTCGATTTTATAGCCATCTGGATCTTCTACAAAAGCGATCACCGTTTTACCCCCCAACACAGGTCCAGCTTCACGAGTTACCTTGCCTCCAGCTTGCCTAACTGCTTCAACTGTTGCGTAAATATCATCAACACCTAATGCAATATGACCATAAGCCGTGCCAAGCTCATACTCTTTCACCCCCCAGTTATAGGTCAATTCAAGGACGGCACCCTCGCTTTCATCTGAATAGCCTAAAAATGCCAGCGTATATTTATATTGCTCATTTTCTCTTTGGCGTAACAAACGCATACCCAACACTTCAGTATAAAATTTAATAGAACGCTCCAAATCTCCAACTCGCAACATAGTGTGTAAAATTCGCATAAATCCTCTCCATCAATTAGAAAAATAACGCCATATTATGGCATAATCTCGCCTTAAAATCATTTGGGGAATTATACTTATGCTAGAACATCACCACTCGCCATCAAAATTAGAAATCGCCACCCACTCTATTTTGCCTTTAAGCTTAATGCTGTTTGCAGAAATGTTTCTTAATCATTTTTCTAGCATACCAAACACCATTTTTATTTCACCCTACTTACTCGCATTTTTTATTACCTGCATCATTCTTTTTATTGTCTTGTTAAAAGGACAAATTTGCCTAGGGCAACGCAATCGCCTACTGGCTATTTTGCCTTTACTCAGTTTTTTCGCTTTAGGTAATTTTGCCTATACACTTGGCTTCACACCAAAACATTCGCCAATGCTCCTTGCTTGTGCAGCCTCTCTTCTGCTTCCACTGCTTTACTGGAAATTGCCTGATGATGAACATTTTGCTCGAATTTTCATCTATTGTGGTTTAGGGATTGCTTCAGTTGGGACTATTCAATATCTGCTTATTTATTGGTTTGAACTCCCTTCTCTATTCAATGGCATTCGAGCCAATAACTTTGCCCAACTTCTTTTAGGCATCTTGCTTGCAGGGTGGTATCTGGTATTGGCAAAAAGCCGATTGGAAGGATTTTTAAAACTATTAGCATTATCTGCATTATTTGCGATCATTTTGAATTACGTTTGGACTATCATCGTCCTTTATCAGCACCTGCAAATAATGCCTGAAATGGCAATCAATGCTTATATTATTTTCTTTGCTATGCAATTTTTTATTCTAGGGCTACTGGCGTGGATACTACTTACAAAAAATATCAAAAATCTAACCGCTTGGACACTCGCCACACTGCTTGCAATGCTATATCCCTTTACAAACAGCTTTTAATTTCAAACTATGAGAGGAAGGTAAGTAATCACACAAATGGATCAATTAATAAACATACTGCGTATGCTGACCATCTCATTATTTTTGTAAATACCCTTCAAGCAGGCTTTGCCAATCTGAGGGGGAAAATTGAATATTTAGTCTACTTTTTTCTTTTTGGAAAGAGCGTTGTAGTCGGTGTAGATTTCGTTCTTTCCAATTGCTACCCCGTTGTATTTGACATTTGTCAAAATCAATCAGCCAAAATTTTCCTGTATTGTCGAGCAAAATATTGTGAATATTTAGATCACTGTGGTGAACTTGGCGATCGTGCAGTTTCCGAATGAGTTTTCCAAGTTGAAGGCATTGTGCGGTTGATAGTGTTTTTTGCTGTAGGTATTGACTTAAATCTTGAGTATTTGCAATTTTTTCAAGCAAAATGTCCGCTTGATAGCAGAAAAAGCGGCGTTTAATTTGTATGGCTATTGGGCGAGGTGTTGGCATTTGCCATTCTTGTAATTGATAAAGCAATGCAAATTCCTTTATAGCTCTGGTTGAGCCATACCCTGTGAAAAAATAACGATCTTTGACAACCTTTCCAAACAGACCGCCACGGTAATAATGGCGTAGCACGCTATTGACACCCAATTCTGGCATTGTATTTAAAAACCAAGTTGTTCCCCTTCCTGTTGATGTGCCGAGCAAGCGGTCAGATTGTTCAAAATTTTTACACGATAACAGTTGTTTAATCCAGTTTTGTTTTGAGAGCGGAACCAGTGTTGAGTTGAATTGATAATACATTTTCATTCATTGATAGATAGAATATTTACTGATTTTACACGATTTTATATACTCCGATCGGTTATTTTTTCAAAGGGATTGGGTTTTTAAGGGTAATTTGATAGAATCCGTCGCTTAAAATTTTAGAGGATATTTAATGAGTATTATTTCTCCTGAAGCACAAAATGTGCGGACTGCTTTATTGGCAAAAGGTATTGAAACGCCGACGGTTACATTGTCGAAAGATAAAAATTCACGCCGAGCAGAAATTCAGCAGCATTTGCGTGCTGTATTGGAGTTGTTAGGGCTTGATTTACGAGATGATAGCTTAGAAGAAACCCCTCATCGTTTGGCGAAGATGTATGTTGATGAGATTTTTAGTGGTTTGGATTATTCAACTTTTCCTAAAATCACCAAAATTAAGAATCAGATGAAAGTCAGTGAGATGGTACTTGTTGATGAAATTACGCTGACAAGCACTTGTGAACATCATTTTGTAACCATTGATGGCAATGTGTCGGTAGCATATTACCCCAAAGATTGGGTGATAGGATTGTCAAAAATCAATCGTATTGTGCAATTTTTTGCCCAACGTCCCCAAGTACAAGAGCGTTTCACTGAGCAAATTTTAACTGCTTTTCAGACTATTTTAGAGACTGAAGATGTGGCAATTTATGTCAAGGCAACCCATTTTTGCGTAAAATGCCGTGGTGTAAAAGATACGAATAGTAAAACGATTACCTCCGCATTCGGTGGGGTATTTTTACAAGACCGTGATACTCGTAAAGAATTTCTTTCGCTGATTAATAAGTTATGAAAATAGCACTCGGCATTGAATATGATGGTAGCCGTTATTCTGGCTGGCAACGCCAACAAAACGTGCCGTCTGTACAGCAGGCAATAGAAGAGGCATTATCTAAAATTGCTAATTCGCCTTGTGAGCTATTTTGTGCAGGGCGAACTGATGCTGGTGTACATAGCACAGGGCAGGTTGTGCATTTTGAAACCAACACACTCCGTCCAATTTCAAGCTGGTATTTGGGAACAAATACACTATTGCCGCCTGATATTGCGGTAAAATGGGCAGTAGAAGTCAATGAGGATTTTCACGCACGTTTTAGTGCGACAGCTCGCCGTTATCGTTATATCATTTATAGCCACCCACTACGTCCAGCCATTTTAGCTTCAGGGGTATCACACTATTACTGTTCGCTGGATCACGAAATAATGCACCAAGCAGGGCAATATTTATTAGGCGAGAATGACTTTTCTGCGTTTCGTGCTGCACAATGTCAATCACGCACACCTTGGCGGAATATTCATCGTCTGCACGTTTCTCGCCACAATGATTATATTATTGTCGATATTCAAGCCAATGCATTTGTTCATCATATGGTGCGTAATATTGTGGGAAGCTTAATTGAAGTTGGGCAAGGTAAACAACCTGTAGAATGGATAAAGTGGTTGTTGGATCAAAAAGATCGGAAACTTGCGGCTCCGACGGCAAAGGCTGAGGGACTTTATTTAGTTGATGTCAGTTATCCAGAAAAATTTAATTTACCCAAAAATCGTCTAGGTCCGCTATTTTTGCCAGATTAGCCGTTGGTAAATTTAATGCTGGTTTCAACTTATTCTTATATAACTAATCCAGTTGAACTTGTGAGATAAATGAGCTAGTTAGATCAACAACGGGCAAATCAGAACAATGCCAATGGCGTAAGAGTTGGTGCTGCATAAGATTTAATGTATCTAATCCTAAAATCGTGTTAGGGGCGTATTGTTG
Source organism: Nicoletella semolina (assembly GCF_004345745.1). GTDB lineage: Bacteria > Pseudomonadota > Gammaproteobacteria > Enterobacterales > Pasteurellaceae > Nicoletella > Nicoletella semolina. The sequence continues at coordinate 14,949 of NZ_SLXJ01000019.1, forward strand.
AGCAATTCGAGCCAGTTGTGTCAAAGCAAAGCTGGATTCAAGACTGGAGCTGATTATTGTCATTAGCCCCCGTTGTTGTGCCAGCTTCATTAAATTTAGGCATTTTTTCAGCGAGCCAATCAATGTCGGTTTGATGATGATTGCCTTTAGCTTAGGTGTGTACGGAAATAAAAATGGATTTTCTTGAACCGTCTCGTCCCACGCCAGATTAAAGTTAAACTGTTCAGAAAATTGCTGCGATAATATCGGGGTTTGGCAAGGCTCTTCAATAAATTGAATGTTCTCTCTGTATTTTAGTGAGATTTGCTCAGCAAATTGAGCAGCCGCTTCTCTAGACCACGCACGGTTCGCATCTAAACGCAAAGTCAAATTAGGCGTTGAAGCTAAAATAGCATTAATTTTTTTGCCCTCTTCTTTTGACGATCCTCTGCCTACTTTTATTTTGACTAGGTTCCCAGTCAGTTTTTGCGCTATCAAGGGGGAAGTCAGATCACATAACGAAGCGGTTTGATAGTTTGCGATTTCTCCGATTTGTTGGTGGACTTCTGCTAACGCACAACTGATACCGAATGCAACGGAAGGAGCATAGTCATCTAGCTTATTGCTGTTATTTTGACCTTTTAGCCAATTGGCAATCCAAGAACGAAGTTGCTGCTCAGCTATGTCGAGTGATTCTTTACTGAATGTTGGAAGTGGAGCGATTTCTCCCCAGCCGTGCTGGTTCTTTTCACACAAATGAAGCAGAAACCCTTTTCGCTTAGTCAATTTTTGACAACGCAAAACCAATCCGCTTTGCATCGGCAGATTGTAACAATAAAGTTTAGCAGAACGCATTAAGTCATCGAAATATTAAAAGCAAGCGGTGCATATTGTATGAAAATTTGCAAAAGACTAAAGTTTGCAAAATTTGCCAATGAACTCACCGCTTGTTTGGTAACTAATTCAGTTATTCTTTACTTTCAATAGGTTTATCAAGATCGATTTTGCTTACAAGACCTTGCTTATCAAAGTGAACAAACAAAGTGTGCTGTATCGGCTCTTCGTGTCCGTGTCGTTTGATAAAAACGTAGTCCCAGCGGTCGGATTCAAATGTATTACGAAGTACAGGCGTACCAAGCAGATAGATAACCTGTTCTTGATTCATTCCAATTTGAAGCTGCTCAACTTTTTCTTTTTCTAAATAATTACCTTGTGGAACATCAATACGATAAACCACTTTTTTGACCGTAGAGCAGGCAGTGATGCCAAGCGAAAGAAGCAAAATTGCCACAAGAGATTTTATTTTCATTGAGATAACCTTTATCTAAAAATTGATACAATCATACCGAAAGCGAGTGCTGAAATCTATTATTTATTCAGCCTACTTGTTGCGTAGTAGCTGATCTCGCAGATTAGCAGGTAGTCCTTTGATGATTAATTGGTCATTTAGTTCCTCCCAAATAATTCGCTCGCCTAATAATTCAGCGTCAAAACTGAGCGTCACCCCTTTTCCTGAACCTGAATATTTGGTTAATGTTTTTAAGGTATTACGAATGGGAGGGATACTCTCTTCTAGCCCATATTCTTGTTGCTGTGTAAACTGCGAAAAATTTTGTTCATTTAAGGCAGGAAGAGTCGCAGAAAGTGCATTTAGCGTAATTTCTTCTCCGCTATTTATTTGCTCTTTGCAGTAATCAAATACTTGTTTTTTCACTGCTTGAGTTTGATTGCTATCTAATTCACCCTGTTCACAATAATCACTGACAGCTTGAAGTAATGTTTGGTTTTGTAATTGAGGATTGAACCCCTCCTCTGCTCCTAAAAAATCCATAAAGAAATCTGCAATTTTTCTGCCAACACGCCCCTTAATAAAGGTTAAATATCGGTTTGATTGAGCATTCATATTCAATTCGGTCAAATTAATCCGACAAGCAATATCATACTGTGCAATATCAAGATATTCTGTGCGTTGCACCTCTAAGTCGTCATTCACGAGCATTGATGCTCGATTGTCCAATAACGCAATAAACAGGTAGTCTGTAGCCAAAAATTGATAACGACAGAGAACGAAAGTTCCGCCAGTAGCAAACGGATACTTGCTTAGCTCGCTTGCCAGCATTTTGGCACAACTATGGCTAAAGGGCAGAAAATCACTCTCTTTTTCCAACAATCGGTTCAGTTGTTGAGCAAAGATAGACTGCTCTTGAAAAACGCCATAGGCTTTGGCTTTGCCTTGGTAGGTTTGATGAAGTTGTAACATCATCTGTTCTACATCATTGCTGATAGGCAATACATTCTCACGCAAGAGCGTATTAAGCTTAGGTGGTTGTGCGTCAGTATGTTGGAATTGGTGTAAAATAATTTCAGTAACAGTAATACTCATAATGTTCTCGCAAGCGGTCAATTTGGACAAAATTTTTGCAACCAATTTTATCCTTAAAGGAAGGATTGATTATAAGCTATTTACAAATGACAAAAAACCTTTCAAACTTTAGCCTTTATTTTTTTATGTCATTTAATTCATCGTTCAAAAAGTTGAAGGAAAAAATTATGCCACAAGTCATTCATACTGAAAATGCACCACAAGCCATTGGACCTTATGTACAGGCAGTTGATTTATGCGATTTAGTGCTAACCTCAGGACAAATTCCTGTTAATCCACAAACAGGCGAAATTCCAACAGATATTCGTTTGCAAACTCGCCAGTCTTTAGAGAACGTTAAAGCCATTATTGAACAAGCAGGATTAAATGTTGCAGATATTGTTAAAACGACTGTATTTGTCAAAGATTTAAATGATTTTTCCATCGTGAATGCGGAATATGAGGCATTTTTTAAAGAAAATGAACATTCCAGTTTTCCTGCTCGATCTTGCGTAGAAGTGGCTCGTTTGCCTAAAGATGTTGGCATTGAGATTGAAGCCATTGCAGTGCGTAGATAGTTAGGTTCGTAGTGAGAACCCAAGCAATGATGAAATTTATTCAACCGACTTGGCAAGCTCCACCTAATGTGCGTGCAATCAGCACTACTCGTGTTGGCGGAGTTAGCCAAGTGCCATTTGATAGCCTCAATTTAGGTTCACACGTTGGCGATGATCCGAATGCTGTGCGAGTGAACCGTCAAAAATTGCAGGATTTTGCCAAATTGCCTCAGTCTCCGCTTTATCTCAACCAAGTACATAGCACAAAGGTAATTCGCTTACCCTATTTGGGTGAAAATCTTGATGCTGATGCGGTTTATACTGATAAGCCAAATCAAGTCTGTTTAGTCATGACCGCTGATTGTTTGCCTGTTTTATTTTGTAGCCGAAATGGAAAAGAAGTTGCTGCGGCTCACGCAGGCTGGCGAGGTTTATGTGATGGGATAGTAGAATCAACAGTAAGCCAATTTTCTTGTGAATCAGCCGATATTTTAGCGTGGTTTGGACCTGCCATTGGAGAGACTGCATTTCAAGTTGGGCAAGAAGTCGTGGAACAATTTTGTGCATTTGATAATCAGGCAAGCTCGGCATTCATCGCAGATCCAACAACAAGCGGTAAGTTTTTTGGCAATCTTTACAAACTGGCACAACAACGTTTATCTAAACTCGGTATTCAAGCGATTTCTGGGGGCGATTACTGCACCTATTGTGATGAGCAACGCTTTTTTTCTTACCGCCGCGATAAGCAAACAGGACGAATGGCAACATTAATTTGGCGAGAATAGAATAACTAAAAAGGTTTGTCTGCAAGATTGCTTATCCACAATGCCAAATCACGATTAACACCAAAAAATAGCTTCTGTTTATTCTCAATTTCTCATTCTGTGTAGTTAGTGGTACAATTTCGCCTCGTTTCAGCTAGGTAAGAATTGATTATGAGCCATAAAAAAAGAACTCGCCGTATCACAGATATTATGCCAATGAGGAAGGTGGAAAAGCCTTTTGAAAAACCAATAGCCCCTTCGTCCAAAGGGCGTAAGCCCACTCGCTATGAGCTTGATTTACGAGCTCGTGAAGAGAAGAAAAAACGTAAACGTAAAGGATTACCATCGGGATCTCGAGCAAACGAAGGAATAGATAATAAGACAGTGGCGATAAAAAGCAGCGTCGATCCAAGACTTGGCAGCCGTAAAAAAGTACCTCTGATGGTGGAGTTTGTTAATCAGCCAGAAAAAGGGCGTGTAATTAAACCTATTGTGCCAACTAATATTGAGGCACCTCGTCTATCTCCAGAATTGGAACTTGAACAATTAGAAAATAACGAAGCACTCAATCAATTACTTGATGATTTAGATGCAGGGAAAACACTTTCTAAACGGGATCAAGCATTTGTGGACGAATGTTTAGATCGGGTTCACGAACTGATGGTTGAATTGGGCATCGAGGCGGAAGAAGAAGACGAGGATCATTTATTACGTCAATTTGAACGCATTGATATTAATCAGTTTAAGTAATTTGCAATATTATGTTTAAATTTTTTCTTATTGTGCTTGCAACGCTAATTCTGCTGGCAATGTTTGGCTATATGGTTTCGTTATTTATGCAATTATACCAGCAAAAGAAGCGGATAAAACAGGCTCAGCAGGAGCGTCATCTTAATGTCATTGAAAGCATTGATGTGATTACTCGAGCGATGATTGCAACGCAATGCGATTTTTCTGAAGGTGTTTTACGTTTAAAGCCGCTATTGAATGTGGTAGGTAAGAGCTTAGAATCTTATGCAGCAATGTGGGAACTGTATCAATTGGTTGAAACAATGCCAATTTTAGATGCACGGAAAAACTTAAAACGTAATGAGCGAATGAAGCTGGATCTAGTCCGCCAAGCAAAAGAGGCAGAGCTAGATAATCAGATTAAAATAGAGTTGCAACGGCTTTTAGTTGATATTGGAAAATATCAGCAACAGTTAGCGACCGATTAAGTAGGTGAGTGATGTCAGAAATTATTTGGGATAACCATCTTATCCAAAAATATAATCAATCTGGACCTCGTTATACGTCTTATCCAACGGCGTTAGAATTTAGCGAGTCTTATAATAATGATGATTTTAAAGCGGCAGCGGCAAAATATCCTGACAAGCCGCTGTCGCTTTATGTGCATATTCCGTTTTGCCATAAACTTTGCTATTTCTGTGCGTGTAACAAAATTATTACACGCCATCATCATAAAGTGGATATTTATTTAGATTACCTAGAAAAAGAGATTAAATATCGTTCTGAATTATTTAAGAATCGTCAAGTTACCCAAATTCATTGGGGCGGTGGCACACCAACTTACCTTGATGAAGAACAATCTTTGCGTCTGATGGCAATGTTGCGTAAACATTTTAATGTCAATGACGATGCAGAAATCAGCATTGAAATGGATCCTCGTGAGATTGAGTTAAATATGCTTGATCACCTTCGTGAAATTGGCTTTAACCGAATGAGTATGGGGATTCAAGATTTCAACAAAGAGGTGCAAAGACTGGTTAATCGTGAGCAAGATGAAGAGTTTATTTTCGCATTAATGCAACGGGCAAAGCAATTAGGTTTTACTTCAACAAACATAGACTTGATCTATGGATTGCCAAAACAAACAGTGGAAAGTTTTTTATTTACACTGGAAAAAGTGGTCGAACTCAATCCCGACAGAATGAGTGTCTTTAATTATGCTCATCTTCCTAGTCGTTTTGCCGCACAAATTAAAATTAGAGATGAGATGTTGCCAGTGCCTGAAACCAAGTTGGGTATTTTACAAAAAACCATCGAAATGTTGGAAAAATCAGGTTATAAATTTATCGGTATGGATCATTTTGCAAAGCCAAGTGATGAATTAGCTATTGCACAATCGAAAGGGGAATTGCATCGAAACTTCCAAGGCTATACGACACAAGAAGATGCTGACTTATTAGGAATGGGCGTTTCTGCCATTAGCTTATTAGGCGACAGCTATGCACAAAACCACAAAGAACTCAAACACTATTACGCTGAAGTTGAAATGCGTGGCATTGCCTTACACAAAGGCTTGAGTATGACAAAAGATGATTGTATTCGACGTGATGTCATTAAAGCATTAATTTGCAATTTTAAGCTAGAATATGACCGCTTAGAACAGCTCTACAACATTGAATTTAAAACCTACTTTGCGGAAGATTTAAGGTTATTGATGCCATTAGCTGAAGATGGTTTAGTCTTGTTAAGTGATTTTGCCATCACGGTTTCACCAAAAGGGCGTTTGCTGATTCGCAACATTTGTATGTGTTTTGATATTTATTCTAGACAACAAGCAAGAAGACAGCAGTTTTCACGCATTATTTAATAGAGTAAAAGAGAAGGGATAATTATGAGATTGCATCATTATAGTTTGCTGACTTTTACGATCATCACCGCCAGCTATAGCCAATTGGCAATCGCAGATTTAAAACATCAGTGTCTATTAGGCGTGCCGCAATTTACAGGCGAAGTGATTCAAGGCGATCAAACTAATTTGCCTATTTATATTGAGGCTGATCGTGCGATTATCCACCAACTTAATAAAGCGACTTACATTGGTGATGTCGATATTCAACAAGGTAATCGCTTATTGAATGCAGAGGAAGTGAATGTTGAGCAAAACGGTGAGCATTCACGCAATGCTTATCTGCGAGGTGCATTTTCTTATCAAGATGCCTTAATTCACGCAACAGGACGTGATGCTCGTGTCAATCTCACCCATTTAGAGAGCGAACTGGCACAAGTTGATTACCAGCTCGTTGGGCGGCAAGGGCGAGGAAAGGCAGATAATGTTGTGGTTAATCAGACTCGCCGCCGAATGAAAAATGCGACTTTTACAGCCTGTTTACCTGATGACAACGCTTGGGCAATTGACGCAAGTGAAATGGTGCAACACATTGAGGAAGAATACGCTGAAATGTGGCACGCACGCTTTAAAGTGATGGGCGTACCGATTTTCTATTCGCCCTATTTACAATTTCCGATTGGAGACCGTCGCCGTTCAGGATTATTAATTCCGAATATTTCACACTCAAGCCGAGACGGTTATATCTATTCGCAGCCCTTTTATTGGAATATTGCCTCTAACGCAGATATGACCATTACACCAACCTATTTTTCACGCAGAGGCTGGCAAATTAGTCCAGAATATCGCTACCTAATGCCAATTGGTGAAGGAAAAATAGCTGCTGAATATCTGCATGATGATGAATTGCCAAGTTGGAGAAATAAAGATCGCTCTCGTCATCTTTTATTTTGGCAGCACAACGCCAATTTTTTAACCAATTGGCGTTTTACGGCAGATTATACTCGTGTCAGCGACAGACACTATTTTTCCGACTTTAATTCCCAATATGGTCATAACACTGATGGCTATGCCAGTCAGCATTTTAAATTGGGTTATTATCAGCCTCGCTATAATATCTCAATCACAGCAAAGAAATTTCAAACGTTTGATGAATCAGGAAGCAAACCTTACCGTGTTTTCCCTCAAATAGATTTTAATTTCTACCAGCGTAATGTGCTTAATCGTACAAATTTTTCATTGTTTGCTCAAATTGCTCGCTTTGAAAATAACAGCCACGAAATGCCTCGAGCTTGGCGCTTTCATTTAGAACCTGCATTGGATATACCTTTTGTGAGTCGTTTGGGGAGTGTCAATGTTGAAACAAAACTTTATGCAACCCAGTATGCTCAGCAAGCAGGACAGCAAGCGGTCGAAAAAATCAAAAAAAATGTTACTCGAGTATTGCCACAACTAAAAGTTGATTTAAGCACAACACTTGTGGCAACCAAACCGTTATTTAATACCTTCAATCAAACGCTAGAACCAAGATTACAATATCTTTACCGACCTTATGTCGATCAAAAAGTGATTGGTCCAAGCAGTCGGTATAATTTGGGGTTAGGTTATGATTCAGCATTATTACAACAGGATTACTTCTCGCTGTTTGAAGACAGACGCTATAGCGGTCTAGATCGTATTGCCTCAGCAAACCAAATTACGCTAGGCGGTACTACACGTTTGTTTAATTCAAAAACAGGTGCAGAAATTTTCAATTTAAGTGCAGGACAAATCTACCATTTAAACCCATCTAGAGTGGATAGCTTAGCTGGAAACAGTACCGCTAAACGCTCCTCCTCTTGGGCGATTGAATCCAATTGGAAATTACATCAACATTGGAATTGGCATAGTACTTATCAATATGACACTCGCTTAAATGAAACCGCCTTAGCCAATATGTCGTTGCAGTTTAAACTTAATATGGATAAAGTTATTCAGCTTAATTATCGTTATGCAAGTAAAAATTATATCGATCAAAACTTAAGTCATAATCGCTATGGGCAAGATATTAAGCAAGTTGGAATGACGGCAGGTTGGGAACTGACTGATAATGTATCATTAATGGTAGGATATTACCAAGATATCGCATTAAAAAAGCCTGTGGAGAGTCAGTTCGGCATTACTTATAACAGCTGTTGCTGGAATGTCTCGCTGTACACAGCTCGCTCTTTGGCTTCCACACCACAAGGCAAACACGATACCATCAATGATATCTATTACAACAACCACTTTGGTATTAATTTTGAACTTCGTTTTGGAACGCATTACAACAATGGTGTTTCTCGAATGCTCAAACGTGGCATTATTCCGTATACAGAGGCTTTTAATATTAATTAACCTAATCAGATAAGAGATTTATATGAAAAAACATCATATTGAAATATTAATTCCTCGCCAAGAGGTACAACAACGTATTGGTGAATTAGCCAAAGAAATTTGCCATTTTTATCGACATAATCGCAGCCCAAAGCTCGTAGTGATCGGTTTATTACGAGGTTCTTTTATGTTTATGGCAGACTTAGTTCGCCAGCTTGACCTGCCGATAGAAATCGATTTTTTAACCGCCTCTAGCTATGGTTCAAACACAGAGTCCAGCCGAGACGTTAAAATTTTAAAGGATCTTGACGGTGAAATTTATGGAAAAGATGTGTTAATTGTTGAAGACATCATTGATACAGGCTTTACCTTAAATAAGGTGCGTGAGATTTTGAATTTACGAGAGCCTCGTTCCATCTCAATTTGCACATTATTAGATAAACCTTCACGCCGTGAAGTGGAAGTGCCTGTGGAATGGGTTGGCTTTGCCATTCCTGACGAATTTGTGGTGGGATATGGAATTGATTATGCCCAACACTACCGCCATCTGGATTACATTGCGAAAGTTGTCCTAGAAGAATGATCTGCAAGCGGTGAGTTTAGCCAAAAATTTTACAAAATGGCTGATATGTGATGGCAAAAACTTAAAGAGGAAAATATGAATTTAAAAGTGGGTATTGTAGGGGCTGGTGGACGAATGGGGCGTAACCTCATTTTGGCAGTACAGAATACACAAGGTGTAGAATTGGGTGCTGCATTTGAGCGTAAAGGATCAAGCCTTGTTGGGGCAGATGCTGGGGAAATGGCAGGTATTGGTTTAATTGGCGTTCAGATTAATGATGAATTAAGCCAAAATCCAAATTTTGATGTATTAATTGATTTTACTCGTCCAGACGGCACGCTAGAACATCTCAAATTTTGCCTTGAAAACAACAAAAAAATGGTGATTGGCACAACAGGGTTTGATGAAGCAGGCAAACTCTCAATCAAAGCAGCGTCCACCCAAATTGCCATCGTCTTTGCTTCCAATTACAGCGTAGGCGTAAACCTTGTTTTTAAACTGCTCGAAAAAGCAGCAAAGGTTATGGGCGATTATTGTGATATTGAGGTGATCGAAGCTCATCATCGCCACAAAGTTGATGCGCCTTCTGGTACGGCACTATCTATGGGTGAGCATATTGCGAAAACGCTTGGACGTGATTTAAAAACGCATGGTGTTTTTACTCGTGATGGCATTACTGGCGAGCGTAAGGCTGATGAAATTGGTTTTGCCACTATTCGTGCAGGTGATGTAGTTGGGGAACATAGTGTCTGGTTTGCTGATGAAGGGGAACGAGTAGAAATCACTCATAAAGCCTCAAGCCGTATGACGTTCGCCAATGGTGCTGTCCGTGCAACAAAATGGCTTGTCAGCAAACAACACGGTTTATTTGATATGACCGATGTTTTAGATTTGAATAGTCTATAAAATTTTCCCAATTGAAAGGTATAACAAAATGACTAAATACAACAATATTGAGACAACATTAGTCCAAATGGGAAATCGTACGGATCCCCGCACAGGAGCGGTGGCAACGCCCATCATTTTATCTACCGCTTATGGGCGAGATGGATTAGGCGAATCAACAGGCTGGGATTATACTCGAACAAAAAATCCAACTCGTGCCGTGCTTGAACAAGGCATTGCCGATTTAGAAGGTGGGGACGCAGGTTTTGCGATGGCATCAGGAATGGCCGCAATTCAGTTAGTGATGTCGCTTTTTAAAGCCCCTGATGAATGGATTATTTCTCGTGATGTCTATGGCGGATCGTACCGCTTGTTTGATTTTAGCCATAAAAACCACAATACGGTAAAACCTGTTTATGTCAATACAGCAGACTTAGAGGCAATCGAAACGGCGATTACGCCGAATACAAAAGCCATTTTTATCGAAACTCCCTCAAACCCATTGATGGAAGAATGTGATGTTGCAGCAATCTCAAAAATTGCGAAAAAACACCACTTAATGTTAATTGTAGATAACACATTCTTAACCCCTGTTTTATTCCGTCCCATTGAACAAGGTGCTGATATTGTGATTCATAGTGCAACAAAATACCTTTCTGGACATAATGACGTATTGGCAGGCTTAATTGTGGCGAAAGATTCTGAAGCAACTCAAAATGAAGCAGGACAAAAGCTCTCTGAACGCCTATTCTATTTCCAAAATTGTGCAGGAGCGGTACTCTCGCCATTTGATTCTTACCTTGCAGTACGAGGATTGAAAACACTGGCATTACGAATGCAACGCCACCAAGCAAATGCAACAGAACTCGCCAAATTCTTAAATGAACAACCAGAGATCGAGAGTGTGTTATATTCGGGTAAAAGTGGAATGTTATCCTTCCGCTTGCAGAAAGAAGAATGGGTGCCAATATTTTTAAAAGCCATTAAATTGATTACTTTTGCCGAAAGTTTAGGTGGTACAGAAAGTTTCATTACTTATCCTTCAACTCAAACCCATATGGATATTCCAGAAGTGGAACGAATTGCTCGAGGCATTACGAACAATTTATTGCGTTTTTCAGTCGGTATTGAACACATTGACGATCTTAAAGCAGATTTACTTCAAGCATTTGCCAAACTGCCTCACTAATTAAAAATAGTCATCAATTAAAAGGCTCACTGATACAAGATAATTAAACAATATAAATATTTGGAGATTTTATGCCTAAATTACGCTCAGCGACATCGACACAAGGTCGCAATATGGCAGGTGCAAGAGCCTTGTGGCGAGCAACTGGAATGAAAGAAAATGACTTTGGTAAACCGATTATTGCAGTAGTCAATTCCTTTACACAATTTGTACCTGGACACGTCCATCTAAAAGATATGGGACAGCTAGTCGCAGCAGAAATTGAAAAAGCAGGTGGAGTGGCAAAAGAGTTTAACACCATTGCTGTTGATGATGGTATTGCAATGGGACATGGCGGTATGCTCTACTCATTACCAAGCCGTGATTTAATTGCTGATAGTGTCGAATATATGGTCAATGCACACTGTGCTGATGCAATGGTTTGCATCTCCAACTGCGACAAAATCACCCCAGGTATGTTAATGGCAGCGTTGCGTTTAAATATCCCAACCATTTTCGTATCAGGCGGTCCAATGGAAGCAGGAAAAACGAAACTGTCTGATCAAATTATCAAGCTAGACTTAGTTGATGCAATGGTACAAAGTGCGGATAAAAATGTATCTGACCAAGATGTTGATGCCATTGAGCGTTCTGCCTGCCCAACTTGTGGCTCTTGCTCAGGTATGTTCACTGCCAATTCAATGAACTGTTTAACCGAAGCACTTGGGCTTAGCTTGCCAGGTAACGGATCAATGCTCGCCACGCACGCTGATCGCAAGCAGCTATTTTTACAAGCGGGATCGCAAATTGTAACACTTTGTAAACGCTATTATGAGCAAGATGATGCTTCTGTTTTACCACGGGCTATTGCCACAAAAGACGCATTTGATAACGCAATGAGCTTGGATATTGCAATGGGCGGCTCAACTAATACTGTATTACACTTACTCGCCGCCGCTCAAGAAGCAGAAGTCGATTTCACAATGGCGGATATTGACCGCTTATCTCGCAATGTTCCGTGCTTATCTAAAGTTGCCCCTAATACAAGTAAATACCATATGGAAGACGTACACCGAGCAGGCGGTATTATGGCGATTTTAGGTGAACTTGATCGGGCAGGATTATTGAAAAATCAAACTCGTACGATTTTAGGAATAAGCCTTGCGGAACAAATTGCAAAATTTGATATAAAACTGACCGCTGATAAGGCTGTGCATCAATTCTTCCGAGCAGGTCCAGCAGGTATTCGCACAACGCAAGCCTTTTCTCAAGATTGCCGCTGGGATAGTGTTGATGATGACCGCCAAAATGGCTGTATCCGCTCGAAAGAATTTGCCTACAGCCAAGATGGTGGCTTGGCAATGTTATCAGGCAATATCGCCCTTGATGGCTGTATTGTAAAAACCGCAGGTGTAGATGAAAGTATTCTAAAATTTACAGGCAAAGCCATTGTTTTTGAAAGCCAAGATGATGCTGTGGCAGGGATTTTAGGCGGAAAAGTCCAAGCAGGACACGTTGTCGTAATCCGCTACGAGGGACCAAAAGGCGGACCTGGTATGCAAGAAATGCTCTATCCAACTAGTTATCTAAAATCAATGGGTTTGGGCAAAGCCTGTGCTTTATTAACGGACGGACGTTTTTCAGGCGGTACATCGGGGCTGTCAATCGGACACGTTTCACCAGAAGCTGCCGCTGGCGGATTGATTGGTGTAGTGAAAGATGGCGATACTATTGAGATTGATATTCCAAATCGCACTATTGAACTACTGGTACCTGAGTCCGAGCTTGCACAACGCCGTTCTGAACAAGATATGAGAGGCTGGAAACCTATTAATCGCCAGCGAGAAGTTTCCTTTGCGTTAAAAGTATTCGGACACTTCGCTACCTCTGCAGATAAGGGAGCGGTAAGAGATAAATCAATGCTGTAAACGGTGAACACCTTCTACTTCTACAATCGAGACTAAAGCCTTTTGTCAATGAGCTGCCCCCAAAAGTTAGACTGAATATGTAACTGAGTAAGGTGCAGATTTTTTTGACTAAATACCTCAACATTTCAATCAAGAGGTGGTCGATTTTACTTCGCCCACCACGAAAACCGATGACCGCCCAACGCCTAAAATACGCCAAAATTAAAAGGATTGAGTTGCAATACCGTACTCAATCCTTCAAATAGCTGTCTAACT
>NZ_SLXJ01000020.1 GCF_004345745.1 Nicoletella semolina
CGAAAGGGAATAAAAGCGAAGAAAGGATTTCCCTCCCCCCACCGCTTACGGAGGGAGGGGAAATAATGGGGGCTAGGGAGTTATGACAAATAAGGTAAAAGTTGTGTTAGGATTTTGCGGTAGGCGGTTACATTGAGGTGAAGTCCTTCTCGAGTGTAGCGTAAATCCAGTTGTTTTTGTGAGTCTAGTAATAGAGGGTAAATGTTGATAAAAGGGCTATTGTGCTGTGTGGCATAGTCTTCAAGTTGATGATTTAGCGCAATGACTTTGTGATTTTCTCGCCCCTCTAACATCGTTTTATCAACTTTAGGATCGTTGCTGTTATTGGTTGGATAAACAGAAATAAAATGGAATTGGCACTCTGGCGTATGTTGCATTATTTGCTGGTGAATGCGTGAAATTCGTTCGACAATGGCACTGATTGGCTCTTTTGGCGTAAGTGGACGAGCGAGATCGTTAATACCGACAAGTAGAAAGAGTTTGCTTGGCTTTAGAGGGAGTATGTGTGTGTCTAAACGTGCTAAAATATCATAGCTGGTGTTACCGCTGATGCCTCGGTTGTAGATAGTATGAGTAGGTAACATTTCATTAATCGGAAATTCTTCTGTAATGGAATCGCCTAAAAATACGATTTGATGAGGTTTTGCAGTTTGGTTAAGTTGAACGTAGCGGTCGCTGACTAAATCGGTGTGAATTTGAGAAAATTGGGCTAGAAACTTTTCAGCTTCATTTTGCTTATCCTCTTTCACCCAGTTAAGAATGTCTCGAAGTGCCATAGTGGTTTCTCCTGAAAGTAAAAATGGTGCTGCTATTATAGACAAAATAAAGTAATAAAATCCAATAAGAAACGAAAAAAAATGATTGAAATTAGTCAAACGATTGAAACTGATGTACTTGTGGTTGGGGCAGGGATTGCTGGTTTGTCTTGTGCCATAGAGGCAAAATCGCAAGGGCTCAGTCCTTTATTAATTAGTAAAAGTCAAGTTGGAGCAGGGGCGAGCTATTTTCCGCTTAAGGCTACTTTAGGTATTCAGGTGAGTGGTGGGGTAGCTGATTATGCCTATTTTCAGCAAGATATTGAAAGGGTGGCACAAGGAATGGCTAACCCTAAGATTATTAAAGCCTATGTTGAGGAATCCGCACAGGCGATTGCGTTGTTAAAAAGAATTGGTTTTAAACCTTGGAAGCGGAATGATGAGCGCCCTGCATGCTTTGCAAAATATTCACGACCTATCTTTTTGATTAATCAGTGGCGAGATGCGGCTAAGCAGGCAAGAAAAATTCTTGAAGAAAAGGCAATTGCCTTCTATGAAAATGCGACATTATTGTTTATTGCTCGTGCTGAAAATCAAGTTCAAGGAGCGGTTTTTGCTGTAAATATTAGCGGTGAGTTTCGTTATATTTTTTGCAAAACTTCGCAGCTTATCTTAGCCACAGGCGGCATTGCGGGGTTGTATAAAAATAATCTATATCCACAAGATGTGATTGGCTCTAGCCATTTTTTGGCAAAACAAGCTGGAGCAGCACTTACTAATTTGGAATTTATTCAATTTATTCCTGCGTTTGTTAAGCCTAAATATAAAGTGCTTTTTGGTGAACATACCTTGAAATATGTAATAAAAGTGACAGATATCCGAGGTGAGAATTTATTCTCTGAATTGTCAGAGCAGGCGTTTAAGCAGATGATGCAAGAGCGAAGCAGTTATGCACCTTTTAGTGTGGATTTTGATTGCGTGAGATTTGATTTAAGGATAATGCAACATTTGTTGGAAAACCCACAAGAAAAAGGCGTGTATCTACATTATTCTCCTGCACTTTATGAGGATAAAGAGGAATTTTATCGTGTGTATTTGAGCTGGCTTGAACAGGATATTGGCATTCATTTATGCCGAGATCGTGTCGCTATTGCACCATTTGCACATAGCTGTAATGGTGGTGTGGTGATTGATGAATTTGCACAAACAGCGGTAAAAGGGCTGTTTGCTGTGGGGGAGGTTTCTTCTTGTATTGAGGGGGCAAATCGTTTAGGTGGGAATTCGGTGGGCGGAAGTCTTGTTTTTGCGAAAAGAGCGATTAGGCGTATTTTGCAAAATTTATCGCAAGAACGACCGCTTGTTTGTTGTTCTGAGATGATAAAACAGGCGGAGACATATTTTGCCTCATTGGATAAGCCAAATGGGGATAGAATGTTGAGTGCTAGTGAGGTGTTAAAGACCGTGCGTGAATTAATGGCGGCATTTGCAAATGTGTATCGAAGTGAAGCGAATTTGATAATGTTGTTAGAGGAATTGGTGTTGTTAGAAACGAAGTTTATGCCATTAGTCCATCACTTACATCAAGGCATAGAGATTTATCATAGTTTGAAAACTGCACAGCTTGTTGTTGAGGCGATGCTTGCAAGGAAAATGAGTTTAGGGGCACATTATAGAGAGGACTAAATTTCGCTCCCTCTGCAAGCGGAGGGGGCTGTCCGCAGGACTGAGGGAGGGGAATTGAATGAGAGAGAAGAAGTTATGGACGCATTTTTGGGAATTTTTCTACGCAAACGTTTTCTTTTTCTGTAAAATAGGCAACATTAAATGCCGTTAGGCAGATTGAGGAATTTATGATTGATATTGTAATCATTGGAATCGTTATTTTTTCGCTTTTTGTTAGTCTTTGGCGTGGTTTTATTAGAGAAGTTTTATCCATTGTTGGCTGGATTGTCGCTTTTGTTGTTTCGAGTAAATTTTACCCTTATTTAAGTAATTTGCTGTTGCAAATAGACTCTGTTTATTTGCAAAATTCGCTTTATATTCGTAATGGTGTAGCTATTGCTATCTTGTTTGTTGCAACATTAATTGTCAGCGGCATTATTAATACGTTATTGACGGCTCTAGTTGATAAAACAGGACTGACAGGGACAGATCGTGTGCTGGGGGCGGGTTTTGGTCTCTTGCGTGGGATATTGATTGTTGCGGCAATATTGTTCTTTTTGGATACGTTTACTCAATTTAGCCAAAGTGAGTTATGGAAAGAATCAACGCTTATTCCCCATTTTAATGTGATTGTAAAATGGTTTTTTGAACAATTACAGGCAAGTTCTAGTTTTCTCAAATCAAGTTAATTTTTAAGAGGTTATTATGTGCGGCATTGTTGGCATTATTGGTGGTACACCTGTAAATCAGGCAATTTATGAGGGATTGACGTTATTACAACACCGTGGGCAAGATGCCGCAGGCATTGTTACGATTGATGATGAAAACCGATTTCGCCTGCGTAAAGCGAATGGTTTAGTGAGTGATGTATTTCGCCAAGAGCATATGTTACGTTTACAGGGGAATGTTGGAATTGGACACGTTCGTTATCCAACAGCTGGCAGCTCAAGTGTGTCAGAAGCTCAGCCTTTTTATGTGAATTCCCCTTATGGTTTAACGCTGGTACATAACGGCAATTTAACAAATAATGCTGAATTAAAGCAGCTACTTTTTTCGCTGGCAAAACGCCACGTCAATACTAATTCAGATTCAGAATCACTGCTGAATATTTTTGCACATTATCTTGATCAATTCCCTGCTGAGTCGCTTTCGCCAGAGAATATTTTTGAAACAATTCGCCAAACTAATCGTGTGGTTCGAGGAGCTTATGCATGTATTGCGATGATCATTGGTTACGGAATGGTGGCATTTCGTGATCCTTTTGGCATTCGTCCGCTGGTGTTAGGCAAGCGAGATGTTGATGGAAAAACGGAATATATGTTTGCTTCAGAAAGTGTGGCACTTGATGTTGTTGGCTTTGAATATATGCGTGATGTGCAACCTGGGGAAGCGATCTACATTACTTTTGATGGGCAGTTTCATCATTGTATTTGTGCAGAAAATCCAAAGCTCAATCCTTGTATTTTTGAATATGTTTATTTTGCTCGCCCTGATTCAGTTATTGATGGCGTATCGGTTTATGCGGCTCGTCGCCATATGGGGCGTTTACTGGGGGAAAAAATTGCACAACAATGGCGTGATGAGCTATCGGATATTGATGTTGTGATTCCTATTCCTGAAACATCAATTGATATTGCGTTGCAAATTGCCAATGTGTTGGACAAGCCGTATCGCCAAGGTTTTGTTAAAAATCGCTATGTGGCACGCACCTTTATTATGCCAGGGCAAACGCAGCGGAGAAATTCTGTGCGACGTAAATTAAATGCGATTTCATCGGAGTTTAAAGGCAAGAATGTCTTGTTAGTTGATGACTCAATTGTGAGAGGTACAACCTCTGAACAAATTGTTGAAATGGCTCGAATGGCGGGAGCAAAAAAGGTTTATTTTGCATCAGCGGCACCAGAAATCCGTTATCCAAATGTTTATGGTATTGATATGCCAACTTGTGAGGAACTTGTTGCTTATGATCGTACGGTTGAGGAGGTGGCTAAGATGATTGGTGTTGATCGTTTAATCTTTCAAGATCTTTCTGCACTTTTCCAAGCGATACAAATGGAAAATCCAGCAATTGAGCATTTTGATGCCTCTGTATTTACAGGGGATTATATAACAGGTGATATTAGTCGAGAGTATCTTGATGATATTGCGAAACTTCGTAATGATAAAGCGAAAAGCAAGCTGGCAAAACAGGCGACAAATCTTGAAATACATAATGAGAGTTAGTGGCGATTTTCTGTGGGGTAAAATAGATACTTTAAACAACTAGTCTGTTCAAGCACGGCTGTCCGTAGGACTGAGGGAGAGGAAAATGATTTCTTCGATGTTACTTTTACTCTCCCTCCGCTTTCGGCACCTTGCTGCGTAAACGGAGGGAGGGAAATTTAAGATTATTCTTCGCCTAATTCGCCCATTGCTGTGATACTAAAACCAGCATCAACGTGCAAGACTTCTCCAGTTACTCCTGAAGCTAAATCAGAGCATAAAAATGCGGCTGAATTACCCACATCATCAATCGTTACGGTACGTCGTAACGCTGCTGTTTTTTCAAATGCAGAGAGCATTTTCTTGAAATTTTTAATGCCTGATGCGGCAAGTGTACGGATTGGACCTGCTGAAATTGCATTGACACGAATGCCTTCTTTGCCTAGATCGGCTGCCATTACACGAGTAGCCGCCTCTAAAGAAGCTTTCGCCAAGCACATCACGTTGTAATTTGGAATGGCACGCTCTGCCCCCAAATAGCTTAATGTTAAAAGAGAGGCGTTTTCGTTTAAATAAGGGCGTGCAGCCTGTGCCATTGCAACAAAGCTATATGCACTAATATCGTGTGCAATGCGGTAGCCTTCACGAGTTGCTGCATTGACATAATCGCCATCTAGTTGATCCCCTGGGGCGAAAGCGATAGCGTGTACGAAACCATCGAATTTTTCCCATTTTTTACTTAATTCTGCAAAGCAATTAGTAATGCTTTCATCGGTTGCAACATCTAATGGTAAGACGATATCTGAACCAAATTCTTGAGCAAATTCCTCAACACGAGGTTGTAACTTATCGTTTAAATAGGTAAAAGCTAATTCCGCACCTTGTGCTTTCATCGCTTTTGCAATGCCATATGCGATAGAACGGTTGCTTGCCAACCCTGTGATTAAAATACGTTTTCCAGCTAAAAAGCTCATATTGTTTCCTCTTTTATAAATGATCGGTTGTTGTTATTTTTGAACAACATTGTTCTTATCTTCAAAAACCGCTTGATTATAGCGAAAAAATTCTTTTCAGGAAATGCAAGCACTCAGATTGGAGCAGTTTTTTGCAAGAGCTTGTTATCCATCACTCTTTCATTTATTCAATAAAAAATCGTAATTTCTCCTTGAAATTAGCTGTTTCAGCCTTATTATAATTAACTGAATTTTATTGAGAGAGTGGTATGGGTAGAAAACGTAGTGCAAGCTCATCAAGATGGCTTGCTGAACATTTTAAAGATCAGTTTGTGCAAAAGGCACATAAACAAAAGCTACGTTCTAGAGCTTATTTTAAACTAGATGAAATTCAACAAACAGACCGCTTATTTAAAGCAGGTATGACTGTTGTAGATTTGGGGGCAGCACCAGGGGGCTGGTCGCAGTATGTGGTAACGCAAATTGGCGGAAGAGGAAGAATTATCGCTTGTGATATTTTGGATATGAATCCAATTGCAGGGGTTGATTTTTTGCAAGGGGATTTTCGAGATGAAGCGATTTTGAATGCGTTATTGGATAAAGTTGGCGATGACAAAGTTGATGTTGTTATGTCAGATATGGCACCCAATTTTAGTGGAATGCCCTCTGTAGATATTCCTCGTGCGATGTATTTGGTGGAACTTGCATTGGATATGTGTCGTCAGGTACTTGCAAAGAAAGGTAGTTTTGTTGTCAAGGTTTTCCAAGGTGAAGGTTTTGATGAATATTTGCGTGAGATTAGAGCGATGTTTAGCACCGTTAAAGTTCGTAAACCCGAGGCTTCTAGAGATCGTTCTAGGGAGGTTTACATTGTGGCAACAGGTTATAAAGGCGTGCCGCAGGTGAACTAAGCGATAGGTAGAGCTGTTGCAGATTAAATATCCTAGAGATAAGTTATCATAGTTGATATAAGTATAAGAGTGGATTAAGTATAATGTGGCATATCTTGCTGATTTATAGTAATCTTTGTGTGTTTCTTGTTAAAAAGAGGTAAGTGCCTTGAACGATTTATTTAAAAATATCCTGCTTTGGGCTGTTATTGGTATTACACTGATGGCAGCATTTCAAGGCTTTAATTCTACACTCACTGCATCGGATAATGTTGCCTATTCGACTTTTCTAAACGACATTAAAAATAATCGTTTAAAAGAAGTGGATTTTAAACGTAACGATGATGTGATTTCTGTTACACGCAATGATGGCGGGCAGTATCAAACGGTTATGCCGATGTATGATGAGTATTTACTACTTGATTTGGCAAAGACGAATGCGGTGGTAACTGGAGAGCCAGCAGAACGCCGTAGTTTGTTATCGCAAATTCTGATTTCTTGGTTTCCAATGATATTGCTGATTGGTTTTTGGCTTTTTTATATGCGTCAAATGCAAGGTGGTGGTGGACGTGGTGCCATGGGCTTTGGTAAAAGCAAAGCGAAAATGATTGAACCTGAACAAATCAAAACCAGTTTTAGTGATGTTGCTGGTTGTGATGAAGCGAAAGAAGAAGTTGCTGAAGTTGTGGAGTTTTTGCGAGATCCAAGTAAGTTTCAAAAATTAGGCGGACGAATTCCTAAAGGGATTTTGATGGTAGGACCTCCAGGAACAGGTAAAACCTTGTTAGCAAAAGCGATTGCAGGTGAAGCTAAAGTGCCATTTTTCACGATGGCAGGCTCTGATTTTGTTGAGATGTTTGTCGGTGTGGGGGCATCTCGTGTAAGAGATCTCTTTGAGCAAGCGAAAAAAAATGCGCCTTGTATCATTTTCATTGATGAGATTGATGCGGTTGGACGTAAGCGTGGTGGTGCGGGGTTTAGTGGTGGCCACGATGAAAGAGAGCAAACATTAAACCAAATGCTGGTTGAAATGGACGGCTTTGAAGGAAGTGAGGGCATTATTATTATTGCTGCAACAAACCGTGCTGATGTACTCGATGATGCTTTAACTCGCCCTGGGCGTTTTGACCGTCAGGTAAATGTTGAATTACCGAATGTGAAAGGACGTGAGCAGATTCTGAAAGTGCACCTCAAAAAAGTACCGCTTGCCTCTGATGTTGATCCAATGGTAATTGCAAGAAGTACCCCAGGTTATTCAGGGGCCCAACTTGCTAATCTTGTAAATGAAGCGGCACTCTTTGCAGCGAGGAAAGATCAGCGTTTGGTCACAATGGATAACTTTGAGCAAGCTCGAGATAAGATTGATATGGGGCCAGAACGCCGTTCTACCACAATGACGGAAAAAGAGATTATCAACACCGCTTATCATGAATCAGGACACGTTATTGTGGGGTATTTAATGCCAGAACACGATCCAATTAGTAAAGTTACTATTGTGCCAAGAGGCCCAGCATTAGGATTTGCTTTGTTCTTACCAGAAGGGGATCGAGTCAGTGAAAGTTTTACTAAACTCGAAAGCCGTTTATCAATGGCATTTGCAGGGCGAATTGCTGAAGGGCTAATTTTTGGTGAGGATAAAATTACGACAGGGGCAGCTTCAGATATTCAGCAAGCTACTCGTATTGCTCGAGCAATGGTTACGCAATGGGGTTTTTCGAATGAACTTGGACCTATTTTCTATCAAAATGAAGATGGAATGGGGGCGATTAAGGGCGTTTCGGAAGACTCGCAGAAGTTAATTGATCAGGAAATGCGGAAAATTATTGATCGTAACTATGAGCGAGCTAAGCAGACTTTACTAGATAATATGGATATTTTGCACGCAATGAAAGATGCTTTGTTGAAGTATGAGACCTTGGATCGCAAACAGATAGATAATTTAATGAACCGCCGCCCTGTAGGGGAGCCTGATGGCTGGAACGATAAAAATGAGAATGGTTCATCAAGCAATAAGCAGACTGATGATAATGCGACAGTGAGTGTGCTTGATTTAGATTCTCCAACAAGCCACGAAAGTCCAATATCGGATAATCCAGCGGATATTAAATAATTTATTAACTAGATGATAAAAAAGCTGAATAGAAATATTCGGCTTTTTTATTGAATTTCATATATTCCCTATACTGCGTTATTCGCACTGCTTTCCCTCTTTATCTAAAACAAAAATAAAATTTTTACCTATTTTGAGTGTAGTCGCTTGACAAAATATGCGGGGGGGGGGGGATAATCCGTGGTTAAGTCGCTGTCTGTATTAGACAGCGTAATATTACTTAACTTGGAGAATAATATTATGCAAAAATCTGTGTTTAGCTTAAAGAAGTCTGTTGTGGCTTTGGCTGTGTTGAGTGTGAGTGGTGTGGGGGTGGCTCAGGATGCTAGTTCTTCACTAGTTCCTTCTCATTTGAGTGTTTCACAAGTAGGTACTACCTTAGAGAGTGGAAAATATGGTGAAGCTATAAATAATCAAGTGTTAGATAATCTGAAAACAGAACTTGAACTCCTTACTTTGAATAGTTTATCCAAGATAGCTTACAATGGTGTACATGCGAATGGGATTTATAGAGGAGCTTCGCAACAGAAACTTTTTGAGTTCTTCTATAAAGGTACTGTTTCTGATCTTCCAAATGGAGTTAAAGTGATGGAAAAAATCAGAAACGGCAATATATTCGATACCAAGGAATTGGCTGAGAAAACAATAGAAATATTAAAACAAAGAGATAGCTCTTCACGAGCATTAAATTTAATGGAAGGCTTTGCAAAAGGATTAAATATAGATACTAAAGATGGTGCTCTTATTGCTTCTCTCGCTAACCAGTTTATTATCAATCAGAAACTACAAGAACTGACAGTTGGTTCACATAAACAATTAAAGCTAGACATTGGCCGTTTGGACGATGTGGTGAAGGGACAGGGTGAGGAGATTGATATTTTACAATTTGGTCTTGAAGATGCGATTCTTTCTGTAGAAGGGAACAGTAACCAAATTGCAGAAGTAAGCTATGATTTAGCGGACTTACAGTCAGAAGTAGAATACACAACCTCGACAATGCGAGAGGATATTGCAGAGGCTCATGAAGCGATTGTGTTACTGGATAGGGCAGATGAAATACAGTT
>NZ_SLXJ01000021.1:1707-5104 GCF_004345745.1 Nicoletella semolina
TGTCTTAATGTTCTTTAAAAAATAGGAAACAAGCTGAAAGAAACGAGACTTTAAAGTTTAAAGTCTGAGTATGAAAATCTTGACTGAACAAAAGCAGTCAAGTGGTCGTATACAGCATAGAGTATTAATAAATATTCCTAATATATATTCTTAATAGATATTCATTGTATTGAATGATGTCAAGAATAAGTATGAGAGGTGTGAAGAATACTTGAGGTTGTATAGTTAAGTGACTAAGCGCACAAGGTGGATGCCTTGGCAATCAGAGGCGAAGAAGGACGTGCTAATCTGCGAAAAGCTTGGGTGAGTTGATAAGAAGCGTTTAACCCAAGATATCCGAATGGGGAAACCCAGTAGATGAAGAATCTACTATCAATAAGTGAATACATAGCTTGTTGAGGCAAACCGGGAGAACTGAAACATCTAAGTACCCCGAGGAAAAGAAATCAACCGAGATTCTGTCAGTAGCGGCGAGCGAAAGCGGAAGAGCCAGTAAGTGATAGCTATATTGTTAGGAGAATGAGTTGGGATACTCAATCATAGAGGGTGATAATCCCGTATCTTAAAACATTATAGTGGTACTAAGCTAACAAAAAGTAGAGCGGGACACGAGAAATCCTGTTTGAAGATGGGGGGACCATCCTCCAAGGCTAAATACTCCTGATTGACCGATAGTGAACCAGTACTGTGAAGGAAAGGCGAAAAGAACCCCAGTGAGGGGAGTGAAATAGAACCTGAAACCTTGTGCGTACAAGCAGTGGGAGCAAGATACTTCTTGTGACTGCGTACCTTTTGTATAATGGGTCAGCGACTTATATTTTGTAGCAAGGTTAACTGAATAAGGGAGCCGTAGGGAAACCGAGTCTTAACTGGGCGAATAGTTGCAAGGTATAGACCCGAAACCCGGTGATCTAGCCATGGGCAGGTTGAAGATTGGGTAACACTAATTGGAGGACCGAACCGACTAATGTTGAAAAATTAGCGGATGACCTGTGGCTGGGGGTGAAAGGCCAATCAAACCGGGAGATAGCTGGTTCTCCCCGAAATCTATTTAGGTAGAGCCTTGAGCGGACACCTTCGGGGGTAGAGCACTGTTTCGGCTAGGGGTCCATCCCGGATTACCAACCCGATGCAAACTGCGAATACCGAAGAGTGATACTCAGGAGACACACGGTGGGTGCTAACGTCCATCGTGAAGAGGGAAACAACCCAGACCGCCAGCTAAGGTCCCCAAGTACTAGTTAAGTGGGAAACGAAGTGGGAAGGCTTAGACAGCTAGGATGTTGGCTTAGAAGCAGCCATCATTTAAAGAAAGCGTAATAGCTCACTAGTCGAGTCGGCCTGCGCGGAAGATGTAACGGGGCTAAAACTAGTCACCGAAGCTGCGGCATCAGTAGTAATACTGTTGGGTAGGGGAGCGTCGTGTAAGCGGATGAAGGTGAACTGAGAGGTTCGCTGGACGTATCACGAGTGCGAATGCTGACATAAGTAACGATAAAACGGGTGAAAAACCCGTTCGCCGGAAGACCAAGGGTTCCTGTCCAACGTTAATCGGGGCAGGGTGAGTCGGCCCCTAAGGCGAGGCTGAAAAGCGTAGTCGATGGGAAACGGGTTAATATTCCCGTACTTGTAATAGATGCGATGTGGGGACGGAGAAGGTTAGGTTAGCAGACTGTTGGATGTCTGTTTAAGCCAGTAGGTGGGTAAACTAGGCAAATCCGGTTTACCTTAACACCGAGAAGTGATGACGACTCTCTACGGAGAGGAAGTAACTGATACCACGCTTCCAGGAAAAGCCACTAAGCTTCAGTCTATTATAAACCGTACTGAAAACCGACACAGGTGGTCAGGTAGAGAATACTCAGGCGCTTGAGAGAACTCGGGTGAAGGAACTAGGCAAAATAGCACCGTAACTTCGGGAGAAGGTGCGCCGGATTAAATTGTAACTCCTCGCGAGTGAAGGTTGAACCGGTCGAAGATACCAGCTGGCTGCAACTGTTTATTAAAAACACAGCACTCTGCAAACACGTAAGTGGACGTATAGGGTGTGATGCCTGCCCGGTGCTGGAAGGTTAATTGATGGTGTTATCGCAAGAGAAGCTCCTGATCGAAGCCCCAGTAAACGGCGGCCGTAACTATAACGGTCCTAAGGTAGCGAAATTCCTTGTCGGGTAAGTTCCGACCTGCACGAATGGCATAATGATGGCCAGGCTGTCTCCACCCGAGACTCAGTGAAATTGAAATCGCCGTGAAGATGCGGTGTACCCGCGGCTAGACGGAAAGACCCCGTGAACCTTTACTATAGCTTGACACTGAATATTGAATTTTGATGTGTAGGATAGGTGGGAGGCTTTGAAGTAGGGACGCCAGTCCTTATGGAGCCAACCTTGAAATACCACCCTTTAACGTTTGATGTTCTAACGAAGACCCTGAAACAGGGTCTCGGACAGTGTCTGGTGGGTAGTTTGACTGGGGCGGTCTCCTCCCAAAGAGTAACGGAGGAGCACGAAGGTTTGCTAATGACGGTCGGACATCGTCAGGTTAGTGCAATGGTAGAAGCAAGCTTAACTGCGAGACCAACATGTCGAGCAGGTGCGAAAGCAGGTCATAGTGATCCGGTGGTTCTGAATGGAAGGGCCATCGCTCAACGGATAAAAGGTACTCCGGGGATAACAGGCTGATACCGCCCAAGAGTTCATATCGACGGCGGTGTTTGGCACCTCGATGTCGGCTCATCACATCCTGGGGCTGAAGTAGGTCCCAAGGGTATGGCTGTTCGCCATTTAAAGTGGTACGCGAGCTGGGTTTAGAACGTCGTGAGACAGTTCGGTCCCTATCTGCCGTGGGCGTTGGAGAATTGAGAGGGGCTGCTCCTAGTACGAGAGGACCGGAGTGGACGCATCACTGGTGTGCCAGTTGTCTCGCCAGAGGCATTGCTGGGTAGCTACATGCGGAAGAGATAAGTGCTGAAAGCATCTAAGCACGAAACTTGCCTTAAGATGAGTTCTCCCAGTCTATAAGACTGTAAGGGTTGTTGGAGACTACGACGTAGATAGGTGTGGTGTGTAAGTGTAGTGATACATTGAGCTAACACATACTAATTGCCCGAGAGGCTTAACTATACAACGCTCAAGTATTTTTGATAGAGCGAGTAGAGACTAGGTAATACTCAGAAAAAGCACTCAATAATCAGCTTGTTTCGAATAAAAGTAACAGAAAAGAACGAAAACAGAAAACAACAAGAATAGAAAACAACGAAAACAAAACAGATTTTTCTGGCGACAATAGTGCTGTGGCTCTACCTGAATCCATTCCGAACTCAGAAGTAAAACGCAGTAACGCCGATGGTAGTGTGGGGGCTCCCCATGTGAGAGTAGGTCATCGCCAGAGCTTTATT
>NZ_SLXJ01000022.1 GCF_004345745.1 Nicoletella semolina
CAAGCAATCAAGCAATCAAGCAATCAAGCAATCAAGCAATCAAGCAAAATGATAACACGTTAGTTTTTTGCTTTGCAACTCGCACTATTCATCATGATCACGCCGACAGTTTAATTTTTTCGCAAACGCCTCCTATCTACGCCCTTTCTAAACCGACACTTAGTATCTCTCCTTGTGCATTGATGACGCTGGGAGGTCGGTATGAATAAAATATTCAAAGTCATCTTTAACAAATCCACCCAAACTTGGACTGTGGTCTCAGAGCTTGCCAAATCTGCCATCAAAGTCAAATCACAAAGCTCTACCACAAAAACCACCACATTAAGCAGCTATGGCAAACTAACCCTAATCAGCACCCTCGTACTGTCTAGCCTATATGCTGGTATGGCGTGGGGGGCGTTAAACCAAGCTGGAGTACTTGGTTCTAATGGCGATGGCGTAGCATGGGGGGCAGACAGCAGAGCAGAAGGAGATCGTACAGTTGCCTTGGGGTTTAGGGCTCGTGCATCTCGAAGCAGTGTTTCCATTGGCGGTGATTCGCAAGCACTAGGATCTCGAGGAGTAGCTATTGGTCAAAGTGCGGAAGTAAACGGTGATAATGGCGTGGGTATAGGGGTTAATGCCAAAGCCTTGGGTGATAGCACTGTTGCAATAGGTGCAGGTGCAAAAGCCCAAAGCGGAGAAGCCGGCGTTGCCGTGGGGAATAATGCCCAAGCCTTTGCAACTCGTGCCGCCGCTTTGGGGGCGGGGGCACAGGCTTTAGGTGCGTCTAGCACGGCGATAGGACATAATGCTCAAGCTAAGCGAAACGAGGCCTCTGCATTTGGTTATAGTGCAAGAGCGATTAGCGAATACTCGCTTGCGTTGGGCAGTAATGCCGAAGTCAATGGACAAGCAGGGGTTGCGATTGGCCATAGAGCTCGAACTGAGAATCAATACGGTATTGCTATTGGTACAGAAGCCCTTAGTCGTTTGGAAAATTCAACATCAATCGGTAGGAAATCTAGGGCTTTAGGTAGTGCAGCTATTGCTATTGGGTATGATTCATCTGCCGAAAGAAGTGGTGCAATCGTCATCGGTAGTAGAAGTAATGGACTGCAAACCAAATCAGAAGGTGAACACTCCATCGCCATTGGTACTGGGGCACATGTTAAAACCAATCATCAAAAATCCATCGCATTTGGATACTTAGCGACGGTTCAAGCAGGTAGTGCTATCGCCATTGGACAAGAGGCTCAAGTATTAAGACAAGAGGGGGTGGCATTAGGGCATTTGGCGAAGGTGCAATCCCAACAAGGTATAGCTGTTGGCTTTAGTGCTCAAAGTACAGCTCAAAGTGCCTTAGCTTTAGGTCATCAAGCCAATGCGAGCCAAGAAGGTGCTGTTGCCCTAGGCTCACAATCTGTTGCTAACAGAAAGGCTTTCACTCGAATTCCAACTACCGCTCACACCCAAATCACCGTAAATACTAGCCAAGTCCCAACTCAAGTCTACGCTCCACAGGGTACAACGGGTACTGAACAGACAAACATCACAAACACTGCAAAAAATACACTGGGTGCTGTCTCTGTCGGAGGCAGTGGTAAAACCCGGCAAATCATCAATGTGGCAGCAGGTTCAGCAGATTCTGATGCAGCCAATATCGCTCAATTAAAAGCCGTTGCCAAACTTGCCCAGCAGGGAGCCAGTTATGACATTACAGTGCAGGGTGATAATGGTACAAACCAATTTACAATTAACAAAAATAAAGCAAATCTCACCATCAAAGGCGGCACAACTGGTCAGGGCAATTTCAGCAACATCACTGTTACCAAAGCTGGCAATGACAACACATTAGAAATAAAGCTAGCACAGAAATTAGGTGGCTTAGATAAGATTACCACCCAGCAGTTAGAAACTCACAATCTGACGGTAAAGCAGAAGCTGGAGGTGGAACGACCAGCGACATTTAAGCAAGGCTTGACAGTTAATAATGGCAAAACAACGCTAGTCCAACTAGAAGTACAAGATGATGCCACCTTTGAAAGAAAAGCCACCTTTCAGGCTCAGGCAGAATTTCAAGGAAATTTAGAGGTAGTGGGCATGCTCAATGCTACCAATTTGACTACGCTTGCTAAGCAAACTGCCACAGGCGGCATCACCTTAGGTGATAGTGCTCAAGGCACAGTAGCAGCCAATAATAAAGACGCCGTCTCAGGCGGTAAGGTACATACCGCGATTGAAACTGCTAAGATTGAGCTTAAAAATACCGGCTTTAAAGTCCAAGGCAAAAACGGCACTGAACAAACCCAAAAACTGGACAAAAAACTGACCATCACCGGTGAGGATAATGATAACAACCTGACAACCGAAGCACTAGCAGAGAGCGATGGCGTCAAAGTAAAAATCAAGCTAAACAAAGACCTAAATCTTGATAAGATCACGGTGGCTGGAAATAAACAATCCACCATTAACAACCTAGATGCTCCAGAGCTAAGCACAACTATCTTTACTTTAGCTAAGAATGGTTATGCATTCTTTAATGGCGTGGCAATATTTAGCAACAGAGCACTCTTTAACGAAGGCATGACAGTTACCAATGGCATTGATGTATCAGGACAGTCAAAATTCAGAGACCGTGTGGAGTTTGGAAAAGATGTAACGGCAAATGGCACAGTATCGGCTAATAAAGTGATGGCGGTTGAGGGTAGCTTTAACAGCCTAACCGTCAACAACACTATTGATGCTGTACAAGGTGTAAACTTAAATGGTGCTTCAGGCAATGTGGCGGCTAACGACCACAAGGCGGTATCTGGGGATAAGGTATATAACTTTGTGACTCAGCAAGTGAATAATGCTGGCTTTAAGATTGATGAAAAAGGCGTACAAAAAGCGGATATTACCAGCGGCAAAGTAGTGAACTTTGTTGATGGCGATTTGACTACTGTTTCTGTTACCCAAAATAATGGCAAAACTGAGGTTAAATACAGCGTAGTAACGCAAGAAATTGGTTCAGACAACCAAGGTAAGGCTCAGTTGCAAGGCAATAGAGCAGACAGTAAAGGCGTAGCCAAAGCCGTTGAGGTAGTGGAAGCGGTAAATAACGCCAGTATTTTTCTAAAAGCCAATGAAGAGAACACTGGTGGACGTGTCAAAAACGGCGAGTCAATCACGGTGAAACAGGGTAACAACATTGTTGTTGAGCGTCAAAATAGCAGGATTACAGTTAAAACTGTGGACAACCCAGCCTTTAAAGACATCACTACAGACAGCCTCACGACCAGCCAGCTAGAGACCGATGAGGCTCGAATTAGCAATGCTGAAATCGACGATGCTGATATCAATACCTTAACGGTGAACGAAAAAGCCAATATTAGTAATCTTACAGCAAACACTGCAGAAATTAGCGAAAAACTGACCGCTAAAACGCTGGAAGTGCAAGAAAAGACAACCTTAAAAGGCGAAGTAACCGCCAAAAAAGGCTTAACCGTCGAGGGCGACACGACCTTTAAGGGCAAGGTAGTCTTTGATGGCGAGGTGGAGATTAAAAAAATGGTGCAAGATACCACAACAGCCAATGCTAATATCACTGAAAAACTCACCACCAAAAACTTTGAAGCCAGTGGTGAGGCGACCTTTAAAGACCATGTGGATTTGCAGGCAGGGGCGACAGTAGATGGCGAACTAAATGTTGATGATGTGGTGGCGACAGGCACGATTAATGCTAACGGCATAAAAGCTGCGACAGCCGACCTCACCCAGCTGACAGTCAATGAAAAAATCGAGGCTAAAAAAGGCATCGATTTAGGCACAGGCTCAGGTGAAATCAAAGACAATGAGAAAAAAGCCGTCTCAGGTGAGGTGGTTGCGAGGACAATCAAAGAAATAAAAGAGGCTGGTTTTAAAGTGAAAGCCAATGGTCAAGAACATACAGTAAAACTGGGCGAGACGGTTGAATTTAAAGCAGGCAATGAGTTGACTGTTGAACAAAAAGACGGGGTGATAACCTATGGTTTAACCAAGCAAATCAAAGAGGCGATTGAAGCTGCCCAAAAACTCACCAATTCAGGCGTTGTGGGCGGCAACAATAAAGATCAAACAGGCAAAGAAGTTGAAGGTGCGACCGCCAATGGCAAAGGCTCACAAGCGACGGGCGAACAGTCCACCGCTACAGGACAAAATGCTCAAGCCACAGGCAATAATGCCACCGCAAGCGGTGCTAATTCCAAAGCGACAGCTGACGGAGCAACGGCAAGTGGTGCAGGTTCACAGGCGACAGGTGAACAGTCCACCGCTACAGGACAAAATGCTCAAGCCACAGGCAATAATGCCACCGCAAGCGGTGCTAATTCCAAAGCAACAGCTGATGGAGCAACGGCAAGTGGTGCAGGTTCACAGGCAACAGGCGAACAGTCCACCGCTACAGGACAAAATGCCCAAGCCACAGGCAATAATGCCACCGCAAGCGGTGCTAATTCCAAAGCGACAGCTGACGGAGCAACGGCAAGTGGTGCAGGCTCACAAGCGACAGGCGAACAGTCCACTGCTACAGGACAAAACGCTCAAGCCACAGGCAATAATGCCACCGCAAGCGGTGC
>NZ_SLXJ01000023.1 GCF_004345745.1 Nicoletella semolina
AATCAAGCAATCAAGCAATCAAGCAATCAAGCAATCAAGCAATCAAGCAATCAAGCAAAATGATAACACGTTAGTTTTTTGCTTTGCAACTCGCATTATTCATCATTATCACGCCGACGGTTTAATTTTTTCGCAGACACCTCCTATCGACGCCCTTTCTAAACCCACACTTAGTATCTCCCCTTGTGCATTGATGACGCTGGGAGGTCGGTATGAATAAAATCTTTAAAGTTATCTTCAATAAATCTACCCAAACTTGGACAGCAGTTTCAGAATTAAGTAAAGCCAATGGCAAATCTTCTACTAAAGTAGATAAACGTGCCAATCTATCTGCAGGCAAAGTGAGAGTGGTAGCGGCAACGCTCGTTGTAAGCGTTGTTAGTAATACGGTGGTATCGGCAGCGAGTACGAGTAGTAATGGAGGTATCAAGGCTGGTACAGCAAGTGGTGAAGACTCAATTGCTATTGGCGAAGGTTCAAAAGCAGGTACTAATGGATCAAAAGGAGCAATCGCAATTGGTAAAGATTCCAAGGCCATTGCAGGTGCAACGATTGCGATTGGGCGTGGTGCACAAAATTTAAGTGCAGGTAACAGTATCGCTTTTGGTTCAGGAGCAAAAACCTACTCAAACTATTCCATTTCGATTGGTGATGAGGCAGAGGCAGGGAAAATAATGAGTGTCCTAGATAGTGTGGGGTATTATAAAAGCAATATAATTGAGAATGCCATAGCTATCGGCAGAAAGGCTCGAGCTATTAACGAAAGCACGGTTGCAATTGGACATAGTGCAAGCGGTCTAGGTGAATATGCTATTGCTTTGGGACATAAAGCAGAGGCAGGTAATGCGGGCTGGGGGGCCATTGCGATTGGTGCACAAGCACAAGCGATTGCAGGTGCTGCTATTGCTATTGGACGTGGTGCAATGAACCAAAGCTTAGGAAATAGTATCGCCTTTGGTTCAGATGCACACACCTATTCAGGCTATTCGATTGCGATTGGTAATCTAGCACAGGCGGGTATACCCATAACAGGAACTAAACATACCTTAGGGTATTATGATAATGGGCATAGCAATGCCGTAGCTATCGGTAATAAGGCCACAGCTATTGGTGAAGGCTCAATCGCTTTAGGTAAAGATGCGAATACGAAAACCAAATATTCTATCGTATTGGGTGCAGAAGCTCAGTCGTCACGAGAAGAATTTAATGACGGTGAAGGTTCGGTCGTCATTGGTTATAAGGCGAAGGAAATCAATCATCTATTAGTTGGCATGGGGGAAGGTAAGAACAATATTATTATCGGTCGTGAAGCCCTATCTGCAGGTAATAATGTGGTGGGCATTGGATATCAAGCCAATGCTTGGTCGCCTAATAGTGTCGCTATCGGTAACAAAGCTCAAGCCTTGGGGGCAGGAAACACCGTTGG
Organism: Nicoletella semolina; assembly: GCF_004345745.1. Taxonomy (GTDB): domain Bacteria; phylum Pseudomonadota; class Gammaproteobacteria; order Enterobacterales; family Pasteurellaceae; genus Nicoletella; species Nicoletella semolina. The sequence goes on from NZ_SLXJ01000023.1 coordinate 1,427, forward strand.
TAGTGACGTTGCTATTGGAGACAGTGCAATCAGCTATAACCAAGATGCGATTGCATTAGGTCATGGGGCAAAGGCGGGTATTGAGTGGACTAAAACAACGTGGGACAAAAATACCGATGCACCTAATTACGCTGTTGGAAGCAAGGGTGCAATCGCAATTGGTGCAAATGCCAAAGCGATTGCGGGGGCGACTATTGCCATTGGACGCGATGCTCAAAATCTTAGCTCAGGAAACAGTATTGCCTTTGGCTCGAACACAAAAACCTATTCGGGTTATTCGATTGCGATTGGTGATCAGGCACAAGCTGGGACAAAAGGTACTCAAAATAGTGATGCAAAATATTATACAGACAGTCAAACTGAAAGTGCTGTCGCAATTGGTCAAAATGCACGAGCTACCCATTTAAAAGCGATTGCATTAGGGGCAGACTCACAAACAGGCGATTATGTTAATGCTAAAGACTCGACGAAAACTACTCTGATGTTTAATGATCATCAAAACCAAGCTATTTCAGTGAGTAGTTTTAAATTTGCAGGTTCAGATAATGGTAATAATCAACGCTATGTTCTCTCTGTGGGTAATAATGCTCTTAAACGCCAAATCCAAAATGTAGCTGCTGGGATCATTTCTGAAAGCAGTACCGATGCGATTAACGGCTCACAGCTGTATTATGTGGCACAAAATGTTGGCTTTAATATCCAAAGAAACGGCACTCCCGTTTCTCGGGTCAATAACAACCACATTGTTAATTTCAAAGACAGTACGCCTAATATTACCGCGAGTGTTGCTGAAAAAGGTAATCAGACCGATATTGAAATTAAATTATCTGACCATTTGAAGGTCAAAGATATTGTTACAGAATCATTGACCGCAACAGGCGATATTACCGTCTCTGAAATAAATGCAGGCAGTATCATTGCCTCAGACATTGAAGCAAGTGAAGCTACTTTTGAAAATGCTCTTACGGTTAACTCAGGTCCAACTGTATTGGGGGGTAGCTTGCAAGTTGAAGGCGAGAGTATCTTTAAAGGGAAGGTGATTTTTGATGGCGGCGTAGAGGTCAGAAAAGTGGTGAAAAACATCACAACAGTGAATTCTACAGATTTTGAAGTTGGTGGCGAAGCTAAATTTAAAGACCATGTGGATTTTGAAGCAGGTGCGACTGTTTATGGTGAGTTGAATGTGGATGATGTGGTCGCAACAGGTACAGTTAATGCCAACAACCTAGAAGCAGCTACCGCCCAAATCTCAAACCTTACTGTCAATGAAAAAATTGAGGCGAGAAAAGGTGTGGATTTAGGTATAGGTTCAGGGGAAGTCGCAGAGCATGAGACAAGGGCAGTATCGGGTGAAGTAGTAGCTCGTGCTATTGAAGAGGTAAAAAACACTGGCTTTAAAGTCAAAGCGAAAGACGGCGAGACGCACACTATAAAATCGGGCGATGTTCTCACCTTTGATGCGACCCAAGAGATGACAGTCGATCAAACAAACGGCACAGTTACCTATGGTTTGGCGACCCCCGTATTAGATACGCTCAAAGCAGCACAAGCTAGAACGGATTCAGGTGTAGTAGGTGGTAACACGACAGATAGCACAGGCAAGCAAGTTGAAGGAGCGTTAGCATTGGGTAAAGACTCAATTGCCTTAGGTACGAATAGTATGGCAATGGGCTTTACTGCAACAGCTAGTGCAAATGGTGCTATCGCTACAGGTGTTAATTCGAAAGCTTCAGGCAGCGATAGCACCGCAATAGGTGCAAACTCACAAGCCACAGAGGAACAGTCTACCGCCACAGGACAAAACGCCCAAGCCACAGGCAATAATGCCACCGCAAGCGGTGCTAATTCCAAAGCGACAGCTGACGGAGCAACGGCAAGTGG
>NZ_SLXJ01000024.1 GCF_004345745.1 Nicoletella semolina
GTTGCTTGAGCATTATAACCAATCGCAGAGGCGTAGTCGGATTGAGCAGTTGCTCTTCCTCCAAGAGCAAGTACGCCAATGCCATTGCCAGAAGTGCGAGAGCCTAAGAGTACGCCACCTGTGCTATTATTTTGAAGATTTGCAAACGGTCCAATGGCGATAGAGTTAAGACTGCTTGAACTATTGTATGCGTTATACCCGAAGGCAATTGAACGATATCCGTTTGCTTGAGCCTGACGCCCTAAGGCAATTGCATCAATATAAGAAAATGTGTTTTGTCCAAATGAGAGGGCATTTCTGTGAGCAAATGAATTTTGACCGAATGCGATTGCATTTAGATAAGATAGGGAATTTCTACCAAGTGCGATTGCGTTTCTAAGTGCAAATGAAGTTTGACCAATTGCGATTGAATTCTGCTCTAAGGCTAAAGCATCATAACCAAGAGCAATCGAGTTGTGATTTAATGACTTCGCATTACGACCAATTGCAATAGCATTTTGTTCGTTTGCGAGTGCTTTGTAACCAAGAGCCATAGCATAGTTTGAATAAGCACTTGACCATCCGCCAAGAGCAAGTACACCAATGCCACGACCAAAAGTATTAGTACCTAAGAGTGTGCCATTTGTGCTGTTACCTTGAAGAGTTGCAAATGGACCGATAACAACAGAATGGCTACTGTTCCAAGAGTTAGAAGCATTGTATCCGAAAACCATTGAGCGATATGATTTTGCTCGAGCCTCGTTACCGAGAGCTATTGAATCTATATAGGAATGGGTGAATCTACCTAATGCTATAGAATTTCTATAAGAAAAAGCACCTTTACCTATTGCGATAGCATTGCGAAAAGTTGCCATCGAGGAGTTACCAAAAGCAATAGTATCCTGGGCTAGTGCTCTAGAGTTATAGCCAACCGCAATAGATTGGTTTCCAATAGAGTAAGAATAGTTACCAATAGCGATAGAATTACGTCCACTGTAACCACTACTATTTCCGCTTTGACCAGCTATTGCATTTTCTCCAAGTGCGGTAGAATTTTCTTCTGCCTTAGAATCTTTACCCAAAGCAACATCACCATCTCTCGTAGCGTGACCGCATACATTTCCTTGTGTCCAACCATTACCATTACACTGAACAGTTTTAGCCTGAGCACTAGCACTAGATAATATTCCAACAGAAGCAATAATTGCCAGAGAAATAGGGTTGATTAGTTTAGCAGGCGAGGCGAGAATGCTGGACTGACTGACTGACTGACTGACTGACTGACTGACTGACTGACTGACTGACTGACTGACTGACTGACTGACTGACTGACTGACTGACTGACTGAC
>NZ_SLXJ01000025.1 GCF_004345745.1 Nicoletella semolina
ACCTTGCCACTGTGTGAGACGGTGGAATAACCAACAGCGATAGCGCCTTCGTCCGCATAATGTCCGACAGAGGCGGCGAGCATAGATTTGCCGGCGAGTGCAGCTTGAGGTAATGCGATAGCGGCATTATTACCGGCGATACCTGCACGGTATTCACGTTGAGAGAGAAGCAGTCGTTCATTAAGCTTATTGAGTCGTTGCTGAATTTGTTCATTAACGTTATTCAATTGCTTGAGATTGACGGCGTCATAGTCTCGTTGAGCATAAGCGACATTGGAGAGTCGGTTACCGCCGTTATTCAATCCTTGAGAGGAGAGAGAGACTTGTTTGTCGCCACTGCCGATAGTCAGTTTGTTGGTTTCAATGGAACTGACTTTAATATCTTGTTTGAGTGCAATAGAGAGTGAATCTGCTTGTGCGGAGGTAGAGATATTATCATCGCCTTTTATCGTGATGGAGCTACCAAGTTTTTGGGATTGAGAAGAGCCACTGTCAGCATGGAAGGTTAAGCCTTTATTATTGACGGTTGTGTGAGCATCGACTCCTTTTTGGATATCATTTTTCGTTGTACTGGCTAAATCAATTTGATAGTCAGTCACGAGAGTACCGTCTAGTTTTTTAGGGACAGCTTTATGGACAGTCAGTGCAGAGGTAGTTGAGACAGTGGAGGAGGTATCTCTGGCATTGACGGTATAGATAGTTTGTCCTGCGCTGCCTTGAGAGACTGGTGAGATGGTAACATTTTCGCCAGCGTGGACTTCGGTTTTAGCGGCTTGTATATGCTGGTTGAGGTGATGGACTTCAGCATACAATTGGCTACCATTGATAGCGTCTTTGCTGTTAGCGGAGATAGTCCCGTTAGCGACGAGGGTAATTTTTTTATTACCAGCGTCAATTCCTTTGTCAGTGACACTTGGTCCATTTTTAATGGTTAAGCCGTGATTATCAAGTCGAGTTTGACCTGTTGAGACAGAATCAAGGGAGATATTACGGTTAAGGGTGATTTCAACGGTGTTATCTTTTGCTTTG